>CAWJNP010000087.1:0-249830 GCA_963844255.1 uncultured beta proteobacterium | reverse complement strand
TGTCCTCAATGCCAACCAACATAGCGCATTTAAGGTCGTAGTGTTCTCCGACACCGTCGTGGTCTACAACGTCGACTCGGGGGTGACACGCCGCGAGACGCAAGCTACCTCATCATGTTCCTTTGTGAATTCGTTAGGGACCTAATACACAGGCTAACTGGTCGCAATATTTACTTCAGATCCGTAATAACTTATGGCGACTTCACAAAATGACATGCCAAACCAGATATCCCTCGTTTCTTTGGCAACGCACTGGTCGAAGCCTATAACTCGGAGAAAGAGCTAAAAGCCATCGGTCTATTTATCCATAAGGAAGTTTCCGACGCTACTGCGACATCTTCAAATATCGCAAGTTCAACGAGAAATGCAATTTCGTGTAGACGTCACCCAATCTCTGGACGAGATCGAACTCTGGGGATCCGATGGATACCCGGCGCATGAAGGCTACATTGAAGCTACGGATTCAAAATGGTTTATATATCCAGCTAATGCACTTAGCGAGCATGTACGCTGGATCAACCAACAGTGCATATCCGAAAGATGTCAGGGCGAAGTACGTCAACACGTGGGAGATGTATCGCCACCACTATCCAAATCTCACCAAGCAACTTGTTGCTAGCGGAAGTGATAAAGTTTGCTCCATAGCACCGTCCATAGATTGGCAACCGGTGATTGAACGACACCCGGAAAATTTCGATTACGCGATCAAGACACGAATTGAGTTCTAACAATTCATATATCCGGAGCTGCACCTATAGGCACGCAGCCCGGCAAATTTTGACGTTAGACGCTCGAAAACCTATGATTGCCGCCCGCGCTCCTAAGGTGCAGCGCCGCCTCCGCCGACCTATAGGAAGAGTTGTCGCGAGGATAGGCGTCCAACGCAAGAAGTGCGAAAAATTAGGAGAGAAAAATGGCGATGGAAATGAAGGCCGCTAAGACGCTCGTGGCAAGAAGGCAAGTGGAGAAGACGGGTTACAAACGTCGATATGGAACCCTATGCCGAGTCTTGGACTCAATCTGCGCCGAGGCGCCGCTGTCACTGACCCAGTACCATCCCCCGTCAACAAATCCAGATGCTCAGATCCAGGCGAGGTCACGCGCCCTGCTCCACCTCTATCTGAAGGCGAAGTTTGGGTTGATCAACTTCGCTGCTCGAGAGTGGTACGTCACCGATGGGAAGTTCGATGGTGGAATCGACGCTTACTTCATTGACAAGCGAACGAAGCACATTCACATCTTGCAGGCCAAATTTCGAGCGACAGCGGAGAACTTTGCTAGTAGCGACATAACTGCAGCTGACCTTCTAAAAATGGACGTCGCTCGAATCCTTAAAGGAGGAGAAAAAAAGGACGAACAAGGGAATCGCTACAACGACAGAATCCTTCGCCATCTGGTCAAAGACTTCCAGCAAGTCCCCGACATCGCGAACTACACCACGAAAGTAGTCTTACTAGGCAACAACAGGCTCTTTACAGATAAAGAGATCGGACGGCTGGTCGAGGGCTACCCTGTGGATCAACTTCCCCACGACCGCCTGTACTCCGAACTGATGTTCCCGGTAGTCAACGGGACATATTTCGCCGACCCGGACCTTACGATCGAAATTACCTATGAAGGGAATCTCCAGCAAGTCGAGCACTACGTAAAGGCCGACGGGCAGGAAACGAAGATCTCACTGTACTTCGTTCCGACAAAAGAGATCGGTGCGGATCATGAATCTTTATAAAAATTCACTGCTGAAGTACAACCCCCGCAGTTTTCTAGAATTGAGCAAAAACGAAGTCAATAGACAAATTGAAGTTTCGATTCGTTCTACTTCCGGGAACAATTTTGCCCTGTTCAACAATGGCGTCACAATCATCTCTGACAGCACTAAAGTAGTTCTGACACCGCGCGCCGCGGCATTGGGCAGATTTTCCTCACCAATCCGCAGTTGATAAACGGCGGCCAAACCGCGTACACGCTTGCAACAATATTCGCTGACTGCCTAAAGACGAATAACTTCAATGCCTTCAAAGGTAAGCAGGTTCCTCTTAAGAGTCATCACCTTCACAGCCCGGAGCACGGCCACGAACCGTGCGGCTCGCTCGAACCTGATAGCAGCGATATCGCGAGCCAGCAATTCACAAACGAACGTCGATGAATCTGATCGGCGCTCGAATGATCCTGTGCAGATGAGCTTGCAAGCTCATTTCTTTGACGAGTTTGGCCTTTTTACGAGCGAAAGAAGGGCGAGTTCAGTGACGGGCTAGGCTCCGGCTACATCGATCCGGCGTTGCTAATCGACAGAGTGAAATTGGTAAGGGTTGCTCTCGCCACGGACAACAAGCCGCATCTGGCGCGGTCGAGCGTGAAAAAGTATTTTGCACCTGATTCTCTCCCGTCTCTCTTCAATGTATCGCTCGTAGCAGCGTACGCCTATGGGTATGAGGTGCTTCAATTGGTCGAAGCAGCACGTAAGGCGAAACCCGTCACTAAAGGCGATCGCTTCAATACCTTGCTGTATGGCCAAGGTTTGCGTTTGGGTCAGTACGCGCTCGTTGCAGTATGCACTGCGCGGGGATTCGGCGCAGGTGAGACCCCGAAAGTGGCGCTGCAGAAAGTGCTCGCGCAGTGGAAGAAGTTCGAGATTTGGGCTGAAAAGCGTAAAGGGAACATAGACTACAAAGTGAACGGATCGTTTGAGCACACGAACTACTACAAGGGTCCTACAGTCGGCCAAGATCTCCAACGACTTCGCCTTCGTTTTCTAACTTGATGTTGTGCAGGGTGCGGTCTAACCAGTTGTTCAACACGGACGCACCGCCCCCACCTTCGCGGCGACCTTCCCACCGGTCGCCGGTCAGCACCGACGTTGAGCGCTTGGTCACACCAAAAAAGCAAGCCAGACGTGCTTCGGGTGTAGAACTAACGAGTAAGGGGTGGGAGTCGAGCCGCTTGGGTGTGCCGCCCAGGATTCCTTGGTCGGATTGGCCTTACTATTCGCCCTCGCCCCCGCAGGTAAAATCCTCTCCGAATGTCCAAAGAAGTCAAAGTCACCCCGAAGCGCGCAGTCGTCGCCGCCGTCCAACTCCCGCAAGTAACCGACGCCGAACTCGAAGCATCGCTGGACGAACTGCGCGAACTGGCCAAGACGCTGGGCTTCGAGGTGGTGGCCACGTTCACGCAAAAGCGCGCCAGTTTCGATTCGACGGCCTACCTCGGCACCGGCAAGCGCGAGGAGTTGCGGCGCTTTGTGCAGGGTGAGCCGGAAGACCCTGCCGACGACCCTGAGGAAGCGCCCGCCGCCAAACAGCAAAGGCAAAACCGAAGACCGCCGCATCGCCCGCCACGGCGCCGTCGCCGCGCGCGAAGCGGCCAAGGCCCTCGCCGGCACCAAAACCGGCCGGGCCGATTTCGTCCTGATCGACCACGACATCTCCCCCTCGCAGGCGCGCAACCTGGAAAACGAGATCGGCTGCGACGTGATGGACCGCACCATGGTGATCCTCGAAATCTTCCACCGCCACGCGCGCTCGAACGCGGCGCGCGCGCAGGTGGAGATCGCGCGCCTGCGCTACCTCGCGCCGCGCCTGCGCGAAGCGGCCAAGCTCGCCGGGCCGCAGGGACGGCAGCGCAGCGGCGTGGGCGGCCGCGGCGCCGGCGAAGCGCGCAGGCGAAGCGGACCGCGCCAAGATCCGCGACCGGATCGCCGAACTGAAGCAGGAGATCGTCGCACTGGACCTCGAGCGAAAGACCCAGCGCATCCGGCGCCAGGAAAGCCAGGGCCTCGCGCGCGTCGCGCTGATCGGCTACACCAACGCCGGCAAGTCCACCCTGATGCGCGCGCTGACCGGCAGCGAGGTGCTGGTGGCCAACAAGCTCTTCGCCACGCTCGACACCACGGTGCGCACGCTCGCTGCCCGAGGGCGTGCCGCGCGTGCTGGTGAGCGACACGGTGGGCTTCATCAAGAACCTGCCGCACGACCTCGTCGCCTCGTTCAAGTCCACGCTCGAAGAAGCCGCCGAAGCCTCGCTGCTGCTCCACGTGATCGACGCCAGCGACCCCGGCTTCGAGCGCCAGATCGAGGTGACCGAGAAGGTGATCGAGGAAATCGGCGCGGGCAAGCTGCCGCGCATCCGCGTGTTCAACAAGATCGACCGGGTCGGCGATGCGAAGGCGCAGAAGGAACGCGCCAAGTGCACTGCGCGCTGCAGTATCCCGAAATGCATCGTGATGAGCGCAGTCGACAAGGACGACGTCGCCAAGCTGCACAAGGCGATCCGCGCATTCTTCGCACGACGCCTCGTCAAGGCCGAACTCTTCCTGCCCTGGTCGGCGCAGGCAGCTGCGCGGCGACGCTCTTCGCCCAATGCGAGGTGCTGGAAGAGCGCGCCGACAACGACGGCACGTTCTTCACGCGTGCGCGGCGAGCGCACGGACATCGAGGCGCTGCGCGAGAAGATCGAACAGGCGGTCGGCACCATCCCGACCTCAACAGAGCGATAATCCGGTGCCGCCCAAGATTCGGGAACTGATTGTCAATCTCGAAGGAGCGGGCTTCCGTGATCGAGGCGGAAAGGGCAGTCATCGAAACTTCGTGCACCCAAAACTCACGAAGCCGATCACAATATCGGGACGGCCGGGTGACGACGCAAAACACTACCAAATTCGCGCGGTTGGCCGCGCGATTGAGGAGTCGAAGAAATGAAAGAAAGTGCGCGGTACGCAAAAATCGTTGAATGGTCCGACGAAGACCAGTGTTATGTCGGCAGTTCCCCGGGGCTCGTGTACGGTGGCTGCCACGGATCCGACGAAAAAGCCGTGTTTGACGAGTTGTGCCATGTCGTTGAGGAAGCCATCGCGCTGTACCACCTGGACGGCAAACCACTTCCTCCACCGACCTCCGGCCGCGATTTTGCAAACAAAATGCAGAACGTCGCTTAGCAAGACTTCCTGGCCTTCGTCCAAGGCCCCATGACCCCCGCCCTCACCTACGCCCTCGGCGCAATGCTCTGCTTCGGCATCGGCGACCTGATCTACAAGCAGGGCGCCGCCGCAGGCGCACCCGCACACCACTTCCTGATGGTCCAGACCTGGTTCTTCGGACCGCTGGTGCTGGTCTACGCCATCCTCACCCACGGCCTCGTCTGGAACCCGGGCGCGCTCTGGGGCGGGATCGCGGGCCTGTTCATGCTGACGGGCTTCTACAATTTCGCGCGCAGCCTGAGGACGGGCTCGATCAGCATCAACGCGCCGGTGTTCCGGCTGAGCTTCGTGCTGACGGCCGTTCTTGCGGTGCTGTTCCTCGGCGAGCCGCTCACCGCGTACAAGATCGCGGGCATCGCACTGGCGCTGGCCGCGGCCTGGCTGCTGCTCGGCGCCCCGTCCAAGGACGCGCATGCCCGTCGCGAGAGCCGCGCCGCACTCGCTGCGCGTGCTGTTCGCCACCGCGATGGTCGGCCTCGGAAACTTCATCTACAAGTTCGGCCTGATGGCGGGCGCGACCCCGGCCTCGATGATCGTGGCGCAGGCCGTGATGGTGGTCCCGGCCGCCACCCTGTTCGTCGTGCTGGTCGACGGCCGGATCCGCCCCGCCGCCGCCGCGCTGCGCCACGCGCCGCGGGCCGCGCTGGCGCTGGCGGCCGCGTTCTCGCTGCTGCTCGAAGCCCTCGCCCGCGGCGACGCAAGCGCGGTGGTCCCGGTCGCGCAGATGGGCTTCGTGGTCACCGCCCTGATCGGCACGCTGTTCCTCAAGGAGCCGTTCAACCTGCGCAAGGGCGCGGGACTGGTGGCGGCGCTGGCCGCGCTCGGAAGCTTCGCCGGCGGCTGAGCGCCGCCGCCGTGGCACACTGGACCGTCCACGACACGAGGAGCCCCCATGACCACCGTTCGATTGCTGACCGACGAACAGGCCTCGCCCGAGGCCCGCAAAGTCTTCGATGACATCCGCAGGACCCGCAACACCGACTACGTGAACAACTCCTGGCGCGCGATGGCGAACCACCCGCCCATGCTCAAGCGCAACTGGGAGAAGGCAAAGGAAGTCATGGGCCCCGGCGCGCTCGACCCGGTGATGAAGGAACTCATCTACCTCACCGTGTCGATCATGAACGACTGCGAATACTGCATCCACACCCACACCTACTTCGCCCGCCAGAAGGGGATGACGGATGCGAAGTACAACGAGATGCTCGACATCATCGGCCTCGCCACCGAGGGCAACCGCATGATGACGGCGATGCAGGTGCCGGTCGACGAACGCTACCAGGTGCGCTGAGGGGTCCGACAACGCCATGAACCGCCTGCACATCACCAACGGCGACGTCGCCGCGGACCTCCTGCGCGAGGCGCGCATCGAAGGCGAGGTCCTGCCGTGGCGCGACGTGCTGCATGAGGGCCCGGTGCCGGCGGGCCTCGGGCTCCACGAGCTGAGCCGGGTGCGCGCCCGCTACATCGCGGATTGCGGCTGGGCCGGCTTCGAGGACGTGCTTGCGGATTTTCACGCGCGCGACACGCTGCTCGAATCCTCCCTCCACCGTACCGAAGTGACGCTCTGGTTCGAACACGACCTCTACGACCAGCTGCAGCTGCTGCAACTGCTCGACTGGTTTGCCGTGCAGGCGCCGGGCACGATGCGGCTCAGCCTGATCTGCAGCGACGAATACCTGGGCCGGCAATCGGCCGCGCGCCTGGCGGCGCTGTTCCCGGCACGCGAGCCGGTCACGGTCGCGCAACTGCAGCTCGCGCAACAGGCGTGGCGCGCCTTCCGTGCCCCGGAACCGGAGGACTGGCAGGCGCTGATGGACGAAGACACTTCGGCTCTGACCTTCCTCGCCGACGCCGTGCTGCGCCACCTCGAGCAGTTTCCCTCGGTCGCCAACGGCCTTAACCGCACCGAAACGCAGCTGCTCGAGGCGGTGAGCCTCGGCATCCACGCGCCGTGGAAGATCTTCGATGCCTCGCAGCTGGCCGAGGACCGCGTCTTCATGGGCGACGCCTCGTTCTTCCTCTGCATGAAGGCGATGTTCGAGTCCTCACCGCCGCTGCTCTGCACCGCGGACGGCACGCCGTTCAGGCTGCAGGGCCCGGATGTCCCGCCGGCACAGTTCGCGCAGCAGGACGTCCGGCTCACCGAGGCGGGCGAGCGCACTCTGAGAAACGAACTCGACTGGGTCGCCATCAGCAAACTCGACCGGTGGCTGGGCGGGGTGCACCTCGATGCCACGCACATGCGCCGCTGGGACCACGCGGCGCTGGGACTGCAGGCGGCCGACGCCGGGGTCCTGCGCCCCTAGGCCACGCGCCATGGCCGCCGAGCGCCTGCAGTCACGCGGCGAGGAGATTGCCAACAGCGTGTGCCACGGCGTGGGCCTGCTCGCGGCGCTGGTCGCGTTTCCTCTGCTGATCCTCGGTGCGAGCCGCCAGGGCAGCGCGACGGCGATCGTCGGCGCGGCCGTGTTCGCCACCAGCGCGGTGCTGCTGTATCTGACCTCGACACTGTTCCATGCCCTCCCGGCCAGCCGTTCGAAGCGGGTGTTCCAGGTCCTCGACCATTCGGCGATCTACCTGCTGATCGCCGGGACCTACACGCCGTTCACGCTCGGCGTGCTGCACGGCGCCTGGGGCTGGACGCTGTTCGGGCTGGTATGGGGCATGGCCCTCGCGGGCATCCTGCTGAAATCGATCGGCGGCATCCGCTACAACGCGGCCTCGACCGGGGTGTATGTGGCGATGGGCTGGCTGATCATGATCGTGCCGACCGAGGTACTGCACCTGATCCCCGGGCCGGGAATCGCCTTGCTGCTGGCGGGCGGCATCGCCTACACGGCGGGCGCCGTGTTCTTCCTGGCCGAGCACATCCGCTACTTTCATTTCGTCTGGCACCTGTTCGTGATCGCCGGCACGATCTGCCACTTTTTCGCGGTGCTGCGCTACGCGGCCTGACGGTGCACACCGCCGCATGTATCGGTAACGATACACAAACTGACAGGAAACCCGCTCCAGCACTGGCTTTTGTCGATAGAATGTTTACAATTAAAGGCATGAACATGCGCCCCATCCACCGCCTCTTCGCCGCCGTCCTCGGCCTCTGCGCCGCCGCTGCACATGCCGACATCGGCCTGACCGAACTGCCCGGGCGCGAAGGCGACGGGCCGGTCACGGTCTTCTACGTCACCGGCGCAACCGCCAAGCCAGTGACCCGCGGGCCGTTCAAGTTCGAGTTTGCCGTCGACGGCGCGCCCGCGCAGGGCAACCGGCGGCTCGTGGTGATCTCGCACGGCTCGGGCAGCTCGCCCTGGCCGAACGCCGACCTCGCGCGCATGCTCGCCGGGGCCGGCTTCATCGTGGCCATGCCAGAGCACAAGGGCGACAACTATAAGGACGCAAGCCTGGTCGGCCCGGAGAGCTGGAAGCGCAGGCCGGCCGAGGTCTCGCGCGCGATCGACGCGGTGGCGCAGGACCCGCGCTTTGCCCGGCTGCTCGACCTCGCCAAGGTCGGCATGTACGGCATGTCGGCGGGCGGGCACACCGCGCTGTCGCTCGCCGGCGGGCGCTGGTCGCCGGCCCACCTGAAGGAACACTGCGACACCTACATCGCGATCGACTTCCAGGGCTGCGTGGGCCTGACCACCCAGCTGGACGGCAACCTGCTCGACGGCCCGAAGAAATTCATCGCGCGCATGGTGATCGACGCCAGGCTCGGCGACACCGCGTGGTACACGCATACCGATGCACGCATCGCCGCGATCGTCGCAGGCGTCCCGTTCGCCGCGGATTTCGACCCGGCCTCGCTCACGCAGCCCGGGGTGCCGCTCGCGATCGTGAGCGCGCGCCGCGACAAATGGCTGATCCCGCGCTTTCACAGCGATGCAGTGCTGCTGGCCTGCAAGGGCTGCGAGCGCCTCTGGGACTACGCCCGGGGCGGGCACGGCGCACTGCTCTCGCCCCTGCCGCCCGCCGACGGACTGCTCGGGCGGCTGATCAACGATCCGTCCGGCTTCGAGCGCGCCGAGACCCGCGCGGTCTACAACAAGATCGTCACGTTCTTCACGAACCGCCTGCTGCCCTGAGGCCTTCCGGCCGTCGCGCGAATGAGACGGCCCGTCAGGGCCCGTACTTCACGCCGTAGACCACCAGCTCCAGGCCCGACACCGAGACGCGCTGTTCCTCGAGCGCGAAGCCCGATTCCGCGCCGAGCCGCTCATGCGCGGCTGAGGAGATCAGGATCTCCCCCGGCCGTGCCAGGTCCTCGCCCAGCTTGAAGGACACGTTGACCGCATCGCCGTAGCAATCCTGCCCGCCCACGAGGATGAAGCGCCCGTGGTCGATGCCGATGCTGACCGTGATCGGATCCGTGCCCGGCGGCACCGGCGCGGCCCGCAGCGCCTCGTTGATGTGCACCGCCGCGGCGATCGCGTCGCGCACGTCGCCGAACACCGCGAGCATGTTGTCGGCCACGTACTTGATGACTTCGCCCTTGTGCGCGAGCACCAGCGGGCCGGTGAGCAGGTGCATGCGCCGGATCATCCCGAGGTAGTGCAGGATCCCCGAGCGGCGCACCGAGAGGGAAAACTGGCTCATGTCGAGCGACAGCACCGCGCGCTCGACACCGAACGTATTCCAGATCAGTTTCTCGATCGCCGGCCGCTCTTCGGGCGGCGCGGTGTTGAGGTAATCGATCAACGAGAAGAACGACTGCATCGCCAGCCCTCCGGTGCGCTACTCTATTTTCAGCAGCACGATGCGGTGGTTGTAGGTGTCGATCACCCAGACGTGGGGCGCGCGCGCGAGTACGGCCTCGGGCTTGAAGAACTCGTTGGCCCCCTGGCCGCGCCGGCCGGTGCCGAGCTGGCCGAGCGGCCTGCCGGCGCGATCGAGCACCAGGATGCGGTGGTGGTCTTCGTCGGCCAGCCAGAGGCGATCGCCGTCGATGTGCAGGTACTTGGGGCTCTCGAGCTTCAGCCCTGCGCCGTAGCTGGCCTTGTGCTTGAACGCGGCGTCGAACACCTGCACGCGGTTGTTGCCCGAGTCGACGACGTAGACGCTGCCGTCGGATGCGACCTCGACATCGTGCGGGTTGGAGAATTCGCCGTCGCGCGAGCCGCGCTTGCCGACCGTGCGCTCGAGCTTGCCGTCGCGAAACACGGAGAGCGTGGCGCCGCGCGTGTTGCTGACGACCACCCGCCCGTCGGGCGCGACCGCCACGCCCTCGGGACCCGAGAGTCCCTTGAGCTCGCCGACGCGCCTGGCCTCGGCGCCCTTGACCTCGTAGATCGCGATGCGGTCGTTGCCGGTGTCGGCCACCAGCAGCCGGCCCGCGCGGTCGAACACTGCATCATGCGGATGCGAGAGTTCACCCTCGCCGAACGTGCCCTTCAGGCGCAGGGTCATGGCCTCGAATACGCGCACCCGGCTGTTGCCCATGTCGGTCACATAGATCAGCGTGCCGTCGGGCGAGAACGCCGCATCGTGCGGCTCGGCGAGGCCGCCCTCGTAGACCGAGAGCTGGGTGGCCTTGAGCATGGGCTGCGCGCCGGCCGCCGTGGCCAGCAGGAGCAAACCGGCAACCAGGGCCGCGCGCATGTCAGAACGTTCCCGGCACCAGGATCCCGGTGTCGACCTTCTGCACATCGCGCAGGCCGCAGAACGCCATGCGTGACGTCGAGTTCCTTCCGGATGATGTTGAGGCAGGTGGTGACGCCCGCCTCGCCCATCGCGCCCAGCCCGTAGATGAAGGCGCGGCCGATGAACACGCCCTTGGCGCCGAGCGCCAGCGCCTTGATCACGTCCTGGCCCGAGCGGATGCCGCCGTCCATGTAGCACCTCGATGCGATCGCCCACCGCGTTCACGATCGGCGGCAACGCGGCGATCGACGAGGGCGCGCCGTCGAGCTGGCGGCCGCCGTGGTTGGACACGATCAGCGCATCCGCGCCGGATTGCACCGCGAGCTCCGCGTCCTCGGCGTCCATGATGCCCTTGAGGATCAGCTTGCCGCCCCAGAGGTCCTTGATCCACTTGACGTCGTCCCAGTTCAGCGTCGGATCGAACTGGCCGGTACTCCAGGACGAGAGCGAGCTCATGTCGCCGCCCGTCTTCACATGGCCGACGACGTTGCCGAAGGTGCGCCGTTGCGTGCCCAGCATGCCCAGCCCCCAGCGCGGCTTGGTCGACATGTTGATCATGTTGCGCAGCGTGATCTTGGGCGGCGCCGACAGGCCGTTGATGATGTCCTTGTGGCGCTGGCCGAGGATCTGCAGGTCGAGGGTCAGCACCAGCGCGGAACACCCGGCGGCCTTGGCGCGCTCGATCAGGCGCTTGATGAAGTCGCGGTCGCGCATCACGTAGAGCTGGAACCAGAAGGGTTTGCTGACGTTCTCGGCCACGTCCTCGATCGAGCAGATGCTCATGGTCGAGAGCGTGAAGGGCACGCCGAACTTCTCCGCGGCGCGCGCGGCGAGGATCTCGCCGTCGGCGTGCTGCATGCCCGGTGAGCCCGACCGGCGCGAGCGCCACCGGCATCGCAATTTCCTCGCCGACCATGGTGCTCTTGAGGCTGCGGTTTTCCATGTTGACCGCCACGCGCTGGCGCAGCTTGATCTTCGCGAAGTCGGAGGTGTTTTCGCGATAGGTCGTCTCGGTCCACGAGCCCGAATCGGCGTAGTCGTAGAACATGCGCGGTACGCGCCTTTCGGCCAGGACGCGCAGGTCCTCAACGCAGGTGATGGGGGCAGCCATGGTCTCTCCGGTACAGGGGTTTGCTTTTCGCCATCCTAAGCCAAAACCCGCGATCAGGCTCAGTGCGTGAGGTCGGAGAGCATTCCCATGAAGATCGTCGCAGTGCCGAGAAACGAGAAGAAGCCCACCACGTCGGTCACCGTGGTCAGGATGATCGACGAGGCCGTCGCCGGGTCCTGGCCGAAGCGGCGCAGCAGGATCGGCACCAGCGCACCGGCGAGGCCCGCCACCACCATCGAAATCACCATCGCCACCGAGATCACCAGCACGAGGCCCCTGGAACCGCTCCAGAAATACACCCCGATCGCCGTGGTCGCCGCAATCGCCACGCCGTTGAAGAGACCGGTGGCCGCCTCCTTCCACACCACCGCAGGCCAGTGGCGCAGGCTGATCTCGCGCAGCACCAGACCGCGCATGGTGACCGCAAGCGCCTGTGCGCCGGCGTTTCCAGACTGGCCTGCGACCACCGGCAGCAGCACCGCAAGCGCGGTGATCTTGGCGATCGTGTCCGAGAACAGCCCGACCACCGAGGCCGCGAGGAACGCGGTCAGCAGGTTGATCTGCAGCCACGGCAGGCGCTTCTTGACCGCGAACCAGGGTTTCGAGAGCGCGCGCTCGTCCGGGCTCGCACCCACCATGGTCTGGATGTCGATGCTGCTCTCCTCCTCGACCGCGGCCATCAGTTCGGCCTGGCGGATCACGCCGAGGAAGCGCCCCTCGTGGTTGACCACCGGCAGCGCGGTGATGGCTTCGCGCTGCAGGATCTCGACCACCTCCTCGCGCGGCTCGAGATCGCCCACCGCGGCGACCACGCCGCGCTGGATCTCGGATAACGGCTGCGCGGCATCGGCCAGCGCGAGGTCCTGCATGTCGACGCGACCGACCAGGCGGCCGGCGTCATCCACCACCAGCAGTTCGCGCAGTCCGCGGCGGCGGATCGTGCGCAGGCGCTCGATCGCCTCGCCCACCGTCATCCCGGCGCGCAGCGGACTGACCCGCGCATCCATCAGCCGGCCTGCGGAGTTCTCCGGATAGGCCGCGTGCTGGCGCAGCTCGTTGGCCACTTCACGGTCCAGGCCCGCGAGCAGCTTCTCGCGCTCTTCCGCATCGAGCTGAGAGAGCACCGCCACGGTCGAGGCGGGTTCGGATTCGGCCAGCACATGGCGCGACAGCGACTCGGGCAGGTAGCCGAGCACCTCGCGCGCGACATCGGGGGCCAGCGCCTCCCAGGCGCGCACCACGGCGCGCGGCGCGTACGCGCCAAGCAACTCGGCGGCTTCCTCGGCGGGCATGGCCTCGAGCGTGCGCGCGGCCTCGCCCGGAAAATCGATCAGGAAGCGCTGGTTGAGCGCTGCAACCGCAGGCAGCGCCTCAGACATCGTCGCGCTTTCCCGACACCGGCTGTACCGGAGGCAGCAGGGTCGCCATCGCTTCGACGCCACCCGAGAGCGCATCCCAGTAGCCAAGCGAGAAGATGCCCACCAGCGTATTGACCGGTGCGATGCGCGACACGCGCGCCGAGCGGTGCAGCGCGCGCGCAAGTGCGTCGCGAGAGAGGGCACCGACCAGCCGCCCGCCGGACTCGACCACCGGCAGGATCGAGGCGCGCGACCAGCCCGGGTGGGAGAGCGCCCCCGCCAGCGGGGTCTGCGCCGGCAACACCGCCTCGGGCACCGTCATGAGCGAGGCCAGGCTTGCACCGGGCGGCGCGCGCAGCACCACCGAGAGCGGCACCCAGCCTTCGAGCACGCCGTCCGAACCGATCACGAACACGCGCTGCAGGGTGGCCTCGACATGGCGCATGCGCTCGAGCGCTTCGGCCGCATGGGTCGCACCGGACAGCGCCAGCACGTCGGGGTCGGTCCAGGCGCCCACCGAATCTTCCACATAGCCCATCAGCAGCTTGGAGGCCAGGGCCGCCACCGTGGGCAGGCCGTCGATCAGCCGCGTACGGCGCGGCTCGGCCACATTGCGCAGCACCGCGACCACGGGCTGCGTGCCCAGTTCGCCGAGCAGGGCCAGCGCCTCTTCGTCCGTCAGGCCACCGAGGCTGCGCGCTGCGGCAATCGGCAGCATTGCCGCGAGCACCGGCGCGGCGATGCGTGCCGGCACGCGCGCCAGCAGCGCACCGGCCTCGGCGGTATCGACGCTCTCCAGCACCCGCGCCGCTTCGGCCGGATGGCCGCGCATGAATACCAGGCTGAGGCTTTCCGCGTCAGCCATGAGCGCCGTGGTTTCCGTTTCCGTTACCGTTACCGTTGCCCGTCACCAGCACGATCGGCTCGTCGTGATACACGCGTCCCGGCAGGACCACCCGGCCGTCCGCGATTTCCAGCACCAGCGAGGTCGCGCTCACGTCGACGATGCGCCCCTCGAAACCCGATACCCGCACGCGCTGCCCCACCTGGAAGGCCTGGCGCAGATAGTGCGCGCCGATCAGGTTGGCAACATACGACCGCGCCCCGAGGCTGGTGGCGATGGTCACGCCGCCGAGCACCGCGGAAATGACCACCGCTACAAGGATCGCGATCCAGGTGACCTTGATGCCGATCTGGTCGGCGCCGACCAGGATCGCGGCGACCAGCGTGGCGCCCTGCGCGAGGCGCGCCAGCGCGTTGCGCTGCGCGGGCTGCAGGCGCGTGGCCGTGGCGTGCACGAGGTCGGCGGCAAAGCTCGCGAGCACATAGCCCGCGACCATGATCAGCAGGCCCGCGGCGAGCGTCGGCAGGTAATCGAGCAGGCGCGTGAGCCAGCCGGTGAAGTTCTCGAGCCCGAGCACCTGGGTGGCCGCGGTGACGAAGAACAGCAGCACCATCCAGTACACGATCGTGCCGAGCACATTGGCCGAACGGCCCACGCGCACCCGCGAAGAACCGGCCAGCCGCGCGATGAAGGTCTCGACCAGCTGCGCGCCGCGCACGGCCAGCACGCGCAGCAGGCGCGCCAGCACCCAGCCCACGGCCAGCAGCAGGACCGCGCCCAGCAGGTTCGGAAGATTCGCCGCCAGGCGCTCGACCAGCGCGACAGCGGCGCCGGTGACGGATTCGCTGAAATTGTTCATCGGCACATGTTAACCCGACCGTGGCCGGGCCGGACCAGCGGGCCTGTCCTACGCGGCCGGGTCGAACCCGCGGCGCAGTTCGAACTTCTGCACCTTGCCCGTGCTGTTCCTCGGCAGGGGCGCAAGGAAGCGCACGTACTTCGGCTTCTTGTACCCCGCGATGCGGTCGCGGCAATGCGCAATGATCTCGTCCCCTGTGGCACTGGCCCCGGCGCGCAGTTCGATGAACGCGGCGACCGCCTCGCCGTAGATCGCATCGGGCACGCCGATCACGGCCGCATCCAGCACCGCCGGGTGCGACTGAAGCACGAGCTCGACTTCCTTCGAATAGATGTTGTAGCCGCCCGAAAGCACCATGTCCTTCTTGCGGTCCATGATGTAGATGTGGCCATCGGGTTCGATCCGGGCCATGTCGCCGGTGGCCACCCAGCCATCGCGTATCGTCTCGGCGGTGGCCTCGGGCTTGTTGAAATAGCAGCGCATCGTGAGGTAGCGCCCGGGCTCGCCGGTGCGCACCCACATCTCGCCGACCTCGCCCGGCGCCACGTCCCTGCCGCCGGCATCGACGATGCGCAGCTCGACCCCGGGATTCAGCCGGCCGAGCGAAGCCGGATGCGTGAACTGCTCCTCCGGGCCGAGCAGGGTCATGGAGCCAACCTCGGTCATCGCGAAAAACGAATACATGCGCACGCGCGGCAGCGCGGCGTGGATGCGCTGCTTCACGTCGAGCGGGAAGGCCTCGCCGGTGACGGTGATGACTTCGAGGGTCGCGAAGTTCTCCGGCGCGCGTTCGATCTCGCCCAGCAGCAGGCGACCGACCGTGGGCACCATGCCGATCACCGTGATGCGTTCCTCGCGCACCACGCGCGCGACCTCGGCCGCATCGAACTTCGGCATCACCACCAGCGTGCAGCCATGCAGGATCATGTTGGTCATGCGCGCGAACCCGGTGCGGTGCGCAAGCGGCGTGGTCACCAGCTGGCGGTCGCGGGCCGAGACACCGAGCTGCAGCTGGTTGAGGTAGCCGTTGGGGATGATGGAATTGGCCTGGGTCAGGATCGCGCCCTTGGGCTTGCCCGTGGTGCCCGAGGTATAGACGATCATGCTGTCGTCGAACCCGGCCGGCACGGCGAGCAGGCCCGGCGCACCGGAGGCGATCAGCGCGGCGATGGCGTGCTCGCCCGGTCCTGCCGATCCGACCGCGATGCGCACCACGTCCTGCGCCCCGGCCGCCGCGCGCGCGTAGAGCTCGCGCGTTTCATCCGAGATGAACACCGCCTTTGGTGCGCTGTCCTCCAGGATCCAGGCGATCTCGGCGGGCGCGAGGCGCGTGTTGACCGGCACCGCGATGCCGCCGGCCTTGCTGATCGCAAGGAACGCCCGCGGAAACTCGACCGTGTTGTGCAGCAGGATCGCGACCCGGTCGCCGACGCCCACGCCCAGCGCGCGCAGCGCATGCGCAAGGCGGTCGGTGGAATCGTGCAGCTCGGCGAAGCTCAGGCGCTCCGCGCCGCAGATCACCGCATCCTTGTCCGGCGTCCGGCGCGCAAAGCTGGCAAGAAACGAAGCAAATTTCACACGGGTTCGAAAGCGGGATAGTTGATGTCGTCGCTCAATTTTTCCCAGCACAGCTTCACCGGCATCCCGATCTTCACCGCATCGGCTTTCACGTTCATGAGGTTGCACAGCATGCGCACGCCCTCTTCCAGCTCGACCAGCGCGACCAGGTAGGGCACGCGGTCCTCGTGGCCCGGCCACGCGCTGAACGTGTTGGTAAAGCTGTACACCGTGCCGCGCCCCGAGACTTCGCGCCATTCGAGGTTGCGGCGGCCAGTGGCCATGCTCACCGGGCGCGGAAAGAACTGCGGTTTGCCCGTGTCCTTGCAGTACTGGATCATCAGCTTGCCGCTTTTTGCCGCGGTCCAGAACGGCTGGGTGTCCATGTAGGTGTTCGGCCGCGGGATGGGACGTGATACGGGCCGCGGGATCTTCTTCGCCTCGGGCTTCGCCGCGCTCTTCGATGGGTTCGCTCATGATTGCTCCATGACGAGGACGCCGGAGACGCCCCAGTTGCGTCCGTAGGGAATGACACCGATGCCGGTGACCATGCAGTTGCGCGGGTCGGAGACCTGGCGCGCACCGGCTTCGCCGAACATCTGGCGCACGCCCTCCACCAGATTCAGCCCGCCGCCGGCCAGGCCCGGCTGTCCGGCGGAGATCTGCCCGCCCGAGGTGTTCAGCGGCAGCGTGCCCTTGTATGAAAGGTCGGTGTTCATCACGAACTCGCAGCCCTTGCCCTTCGCGCAGAAGCCGATGTCTTCCAGGGTGATGATGAGCGCGATCAGGAAATCGTCGTAGGGCATGATCATGCGGATGTCCGTCGGGCGTCATCTCCGCCTGCTTCAAGGCCCTCGGCCCGGCCACCGAGAACCCCGACACCGTGATGTCGGCCAGCGGCTCGGC
The DNA here is from genome assembly GCA_963844255.1 of uncultured beta proteobacterium. GTDB lineage: Bacteria > Pseudomonadota > Gammaproteobacteria > Burkholderiales > SG8-39 > SZAS-79. Next base: position 232,583 of record CAWJNP010000087.1, on the reverse strand, counting down.
GCCCTTGAAGTTGGTGATCTCGCCGTAGCCCACCGGGTGGATCATCTTCTTTGCGCCCAGCTTCTTCGCGTTTTCGGTGGAGGTCACCAGCACGCCGTTGGCGCCGTCGCAGACCATCACCGAGTCGAGCATGCGCAGGGGCTCGGACACGTACTTCGAATTCAGGTAGTCGGCCTCGGTCAGCGGCTTTTGCAGCTTGTCGACCGCGTTCGGGTTCATCAGCGCGTGCTCGCGCTGCACGACCGCGAGCTTGGCCAGCGCGCGATCATCCAGGCCGTACTGGTGCCGGTAGCGCTGTGTGAGCAGGCCGAAGGCGCCGACCGGTCCGCGCAGTCCGATCGGGTACTGGAACTCGCCGCGCTGCGCGCCCTGCTCCGGGTTGCGCCCGGAGGACTGGGCATCCGAGGCGACGACGAACACCGTCTCGCACAGGCCGTCGCGGATCGCCGCGGCGGCGCGCGCAATCCCGCCGATGCCCGAGGTGCCGCCCAGGCCGTTCAACTGCATCCATGAAGGCGAGAGGCCGAGCATCTCGCACATGTAGACGCCCCAGAACGGATTGGAGGTCTCGCTCATGGTCTCGGCAATCGACAGGCCGTCGATCTTCTTCGGGTCGATCCCCGTCTGCTCGATGATCTGGGCGAACACCTCGCCCGCGAGGTCGTAGGAACTTCGCCCGCCCTTCAGCGTCACCTTGGTCTCGCCATAGCCGATGATGGCGATGTCCTTGCGCTTGCTCATGTTTCGACTCCCCGTGAGTTCGCGACGATCATAACCATGTTTCGCGAGGCAATCGTCGCGCCTTGCGAAACATGCGCACGCGCCCGATGCACCTCAGGCGCGAGCGCGCGACCGCCTCGCCGTGCGGCCGTTGCGATCGTAGCCCCGCGCCTGCAGCTTGTGGATCTGCGCGAACAGCATGTCGCGCAGCCACTTGCTGCCGGGATCGTCCTGAAGGCTGCGATGCCAGTGGATGTTGACCTGGAAGGTCGGCGGCACGAAAGGCAGCGCCACCTGCACGAGGCCGCGTTGTGTGGTGATGAAGTCCGCCAGCGCCTGCGGCACGGTGGCCACTGCGTCGGTGCTCGCCACGATCTCCGGCACGCTCATGAAGTGCGGTGTATGCAGCACGATCCTGCGCTGGATGCGCTTGCGCCGGAAGAATTTTTCGAGCACTTCCTGGCTGCGGCCCGCGGCCTCGATCACCACATGGCCGAGCGCGGTGAACTGCTTGAGGGAGAGCCGGCTGCCGGCGAGCGGATGGTCGCTGCGCATGATGCAGGCGAACGAATGCATGCCCACCCGCCGGTGCAGGAACTCGCCCGCGCGGATGTCCGGAAAGTATCCCGCGGCGAGGTCGACCTCGCCCGCGGCCATCGCCTCCTCGAGCTGTTTCGGTGCCATCGATACGGAACGCAGCGTCACGCCCGGCGCCGCCGCGCCGATGCTGGGCAGGGCCAGCGGCAGGTAGATGCCCTCGCCGATGTCCGACAGCGCCAGGCGGAATTCGCGCCGCGAGCTGGCGGGGTCGAACTCCGGCGTGCTGTAGAGCGTGGCCTTGACCGCCTCGAGGATCCCGCGCACCGGATCGGCCAGCGCGCGCGCCCGCGCGGTGGGCTCCATGCCGCGCGGCGTGCGCACGAACAGCGGGTCGCCGAGCGCGCTGCGCAGGCGCGCCAGCGCGGTGCTCAGGCCCGGCTGGCTCATCTGCAGCCGCAGGGCCGACTGGCCCACGCTGCGGGTCTCGAACACGGCGACGAATACGCGCAGCAGGCGCAGGTCCAGGTTGTGCATGCTTGTGAACGCCCATATCTTGAATTGCGATATTGAATATCCAGTCTATTGCATTGAACGATGGGTGTCGACCTTGTACGATGGCCGCCCGAATGCAGATCCGATCAGGCCCTCCATGACCGCCACCGCAGCCACCGCAGACAAACTCAGCGAACCCCTCGTCTGGCCCGCCGACGGCGTTTCGCGCGTGCCGTTCCGCGTTTTTTCGGATGCCGGGATCTATGCGCTCGAACAGGAGCGCATCTTCCGCGGCCCGGTGTGGAACTTCCTGTGCATGGAAATCGACGTCGCCAAACCGGGCGACGTGCGCACGGCCTGGGCGGGCGACACGCCGGTCATCGTCACGCGCGACGAGAATGGTGAACTCCACGCCATGGTCAACCGCTGCGCGCACAAGGGCGCGCTGGTGTGCCTGAAGACGAAGGAAAACCGCGAGACCCTGACCTGCGTCTACCACGCCTGGAACTACAGCCTCGACGGGCAACTGCAGAGCGTGGCGTTCAGGAACGGCCTCAAGGGCAAGGGCGGCATGCCCGAGGATTTCGACCCCGCCAAACACCGCCTGCAGCCGCTGCGCGTCACCACCTACTGCGGCCTCGTGTTCGGCAGCTTCTCGGAGGCCGCCGAGCCGATCGCGGACTACCTCGGCCCGGAAATGGGGAAGTTCCTCACCCGCAACCTCGGCCGCCCGCTGAAGATCCTCGGCGTGCACAGCCAGATGATCCACAACAACTGGAAGCTGTACGCCGAGAACGTGCGCGATTCGTACCACGCCACCCTGCTGCACACCTTCTACACCACGTTCAAGGTGAATCGGCTGGACATGGACGGCGGGATCATCCTCTCCGACAAGAAGTGGCACCACATCAGCTACACCAAGCGCGCGACCCTGCAGGCCGAGAAGGAATACGACAGCGTGCATTCGGGACAGTACAACTCGCAGCTCGCGGGGCCCGAGCTGCTGCGCGCCTGGGACGAATTCGAGGACGGCATCACCCACAGCATCCAGACCGTGTTCCCGACCCTGGTGGTGCACTTCACGCTGAACTCGCTTGCGGTGCGGTATTTCGTGCCGCGCGGCCCGGACAAGACCGAGCTCTACTGGGTGTTCCTCGGGTATGAACGCGACAGCGCAGACCAGGAGAAGATGCGCGTGATGCAGGGCAACCTGACCGGCGCCGCCGGGCCTCGTTTCGCTCGAAGACGGCTGCATCAACGAGTTCGTGCAGCGCGGCACCCGCGCGAGCCCCGAGGCCGAGGCCTTCATCGAGATGGGCGGCACGACCGCGGAGTCGAACGAATCCTCGCGCGCGACCGAGGCCTCGGTGCGCGGCTTCTGGCACGGGTACCGCGACATCATGGGGTTCGCATGAAGCCCTCCGTTTCCGCCGAGACGTATTTCGCGATCGACCGCTTCCTCGCCGACTACGCGCACCGACTGGACGACGGGCGGATCGACGACTGGCCCGGCTTTTTCGCGGCGGACGCGCTCTACCAGATCACCACGCGCGAGAATGAAGAGGCCGGCTACCCGCTGGGCATCATGCTCTGCGAAGGCCGCGGCATGATGGAAGACCGCGTGCTGGCCCTGAAGACCGCCAACGTCTACGAACCGCAGACCTGCTGCCACATCGTCGGCCGGCCGGATGTGGTCGAAGAATCGCCGGGCGTGTACGCCGCGCGCGCCAACTTCAGCGTGTTCCGCACCATGGAGCGCGGCGACACCGAACTGTTCGCCATCGGCAAATACCTCGACCGGATCGTGCTCGAGAACGGCGTCCCGAAATTCAAGTCGCGCCGCGTGATCCTCGACTCGCGCTGCGTGGACGTGCTGCTGGTGTTTCCGCTGTAGGGCACCGCATCCGGAGGCGCGCAGGTCGCGCACCGCATCGCAGGTTCCCCCTTGCCGTTCGCTTCTCAGTCAAGTATTCTGTACAGAATAAAGTGCACTATAACGCTCCCCCGGGAGGCCGCATGGCAATTTCGACGCTCGACGTGATACCCCTGTCGCAGGCTCGCGCAACGCTTTCCGAGCTGGCGGACGAGGCCCGCGCCGGCGCGGAGAAGATCATTACCAAGAACGGGGAGAGCTATGTCGCGCTGATCGACGCGGGACGGCTCGATTACTACCACCGCCTCGAGCGCGAGCGCATCCACCTCCTGTTGATCGACGACGCGTCGAAAGGGCTGGACGACGTGGCCGCGGGCCGGGTCAAGGACGCGCGCACCGCGCTCACCTCGCTCAAGCGCCGCCGCTCTTCCAAGACGCGGGCCTGAACCGCAAGCGCATGGCGGCTCGTGGCGGGGGCGGGGGCGACTCCACTGCGCGGATCAGGCTCAGCGCAAACTTCGAGCACAACCTGGCCGACCTCGAGGCGTATCTGGCGCAGGCCGAAGCGCCCTCCGCTTACGCGGTCCTGCTCGACGAACTGCTCGATACCGTGATCCCCAATCTCGAACGCTATCCCGCGATGGGGCGGTTGTTCCTGGCCCGTCCGGGCGGTTCCGTCGAGGGCGTCAAGGCCCTGGAGAAGCTGCGTGCCCGGCTGGGCGAGGGCGAACTGCGCGAGTACGTTCTCAGGGAGTACCTGGTGCTGTACCTGCACGAGGGGGCGGCGGTCTACCTGCTCTGCATCCGGCACCACCGGCAGCTTTCGTTCGATTTCGACCAGCTCTGGGGTCGGTCCTGACTTTCCCGCACTCCGCTGCCAGATTGCCTTTGCGTGCAACCCTGCGCGTTGCACAAGGCGCTCCCAGAGGCCCTCGGTCTTCGCCGGGAGCACCAGTTCCGGCGGCGCTTCGAGAACGTACCAAACCTGACCTGCTCCCGGATTACCTGGCAATTGCGCGGGTGCTGCAACCCGCACTGGTCAAACTCGAGGACGTCGACCTGGTGGGCGCATCCTGGGCGCGGAAGGCGGGTTCGGATTCTCGGCGCCAAGTTGAAGGCTGCCGGCAGCGCCGGATCCTTGCCGTTTACCGTTAAACGGTATATCCTTTTCGGATGATCAAGTCGTTCCGCTGCAGCGAGACGGCGGCGTTGTTCGCAGGCGGACCTGCGGCTCGCTTCTCGAACATCACAACAGTTGCGACGCGAAAACTGCAGCAGATCGACAGCGCGGTCACGCTTCAATCGCTGCGCGCCCCGCCGGGGAACCGGCTGGAGGCGCTGAAGGGCGACCGGCGCGGACAGCACAGCATCCGGATAAGCGATCAATTCCGTGTGTGCTTCGTCTGGAAGGACGATGGTGTCCTGGACGTAGAGATCGTCGACTACCACTGAGAGAAGCCATGAGCACTCGAGCACCCAAAAACGGCATGCGGCCGGTCCACCCCGGAGAAGTGCTGCGTGAAGACTATCTCAAACCCCTCCGAATGAGCGCCAATGCGCTTGCCAAGGCCTTGCGGGTACCGGCCTCCCGCATCAATGACATCGTCCTGGAGCGCCGCGGCGTGAGTGTAGATACGGCCATGCGGCTGGTGCGCTACTTCGGCGGCGATGTTCAAGACCTGGCTGAACCTGCAGACTGCCTACGATCTGAAGGTTGCGCAGAAAACCATCGCCGCAAAGATCGCGAAAGATATCGAACCGATGGCGGCATAGGGCGGTCTGGTTCGCAGTCCGCAGACGCCCCGCGAGCGTAATCGTGGCAAGATTCAGCGACCGCTTTTCGACGCCTCCCTCAGAGTACGACCCATGCTGACCCTGCCCTCGCTCCTTGCGCGAACCGCACGCCTGTACGGCGCGAATCCCGCCATTCGCGACCCGGAAGGCGACCTCACATGGGCGCAGTACATCGAACGCATTGCGCGCGCGGCCGGGATGCTGCGCGCACTCGGCCTGGTGCCGGGCGAGCGCTTCGCGATCCTGTCGCGCAATACCGCGCGCTACGGCGAACTGCTGTACGCCGCGTACTGGATGGGCGCCGTGCCGGTGCCGGTGAATTTCCGTCTCGCGCCCGCCGAAATCGCGCAGTTGCTGGAGGACGCGGACTGCCACGTGCTCGCGGTGGAGGAGGGCTTCGCGCCGCTGCTCGAGCAGGCGCCGCTTTCCGCATGGCGCAGCCGCGCGTTCTGCCTCGGCGCAGGTCCAAACGCCCTGCCCTGCTACGACGCGTTGCGCGACGCGGCAACAGCGCTGGACCCGCACGACCCTCTTGAGACCGACAACGCGATCCTGCTCTACACCGGCGGCACCACCGGACGGGGCAAGGGCGTGCGCATCACGCACGCCAACATCCTTGCCAACGCGATGCAGCTCTCGCGCATCATGGTGGTGCGCGAATCGGACAGCTACCTGCATGTCTCGCCGATGTTCCATTCGACCGACCTCAAGGCAACCTCGGTCTCGATGCACGGCGGCAGCCACGTGTACCTGCCCGAGTTCACACCCGAGGGGCGTGCTCGAGGCGATCGCAGCACTACGGGATCACGATCGGCAGCCTGGTGCCGACGATGATCATGCGCATGCTGCAGGACCCGGCGTTCGGTCGGCACGACATCCGCACGCTTCGCATCATCAGCTACGGCACCTCGCCGATGTCGGCCGCCTGGATCCGCCGCACGATGGAGGCGTTTCCCGGCGTCGCCATGCAGCAGGTGTACGGGCTCACCGAGACCTCGCCAGTGCTTTCGATCCTCGACGAGGACGACCACGCACGCGCGCTGGCCGGGCGCGAGGACCTGCTCGCCGCGGCCGGCCGGCCGGTGCCCGGAGTGGACCTGCGGATTGTCGATGACGCCGGCCGTGAGGTGCCGCTGGGCGAGTCGGGCGAGATCGTGCTGCGCGGACCGCAGCTCGCAGACGGCTACCACAACCGGCCGCGCGAGAATGCCGAAGTCTTCCGCAACGGCTGGTTCCACACGGGGGATGTGGGACGGGTCGACGCCGAGGGCTACCTTTACGTCCTCGACCGCAAGAAGGACATGGTGGTGACCGGGGGCGAAAACGTATATACCTCGGAGGTGGAAGCGGCGATCTACACCCATGCCGGCGTGCGCGAAGTCGCGGTGTTCGGCACACCGGACGAGCGTTTCGGGGAAGCGCTGTGTGCGGCGATCGTCACCGCTGCCGGCGTCACGCTCAGCGCCGAGGACATCATCACGCATTGCCGCGCGCACATCGGCGGCTACAAGATTCCGCGCCGCATCCTGTTCGTAGAGGCCCTGCCCAAGAGCGCGATGGGCAAGATCCTGAAGGAAACACTGCGGGCACGCTGCGCGCAAACGTACGAACGAACGACCCAAAACAGACGGAGGTGAACGCATGAAACCCGGACTCACAGCAGGCATGACCCAGACCAAACGCTACACGGTGGACACCGACCGCACGATCGGCTTCATGGGCGACGCGCTGCGCGTCTACGCCACGCCGATGATGGTCCGCGACATCGAAATGACCTGCAAGGATTTCCTCGGCGAGTACCTCACGCCGGAGGAAAACTCGGTGGGCGCGCGCGTCGAGATCGACCATCTCGGACCGACCCTGCTGAACATGTGGGTCGACGTGACCGCGACCGTGACCGGTGTCGACGGCCGGCGCGTGAACTTCGATGTCGAGATCAAGGATGCGCTGGACACCGTCGGCCGCGCGAAACATGTTCGTTTCGTCGTCGACCTTTCGAAACAGAAGGAACGGCTCGAGGCAAAAGCTGCGAAGCTGGCCCAGCTGCCGAAGTAAGGCACCGCAACCCGGACACAGGCGAGGCCGACCATGACCGCGGAATCCACTGAATCTGGATCCATGCCGCCCCCAGGCGTGACGAAGAAGGTACCGATCTACTGCAACCAGTGCGTCTGCGGACCGGACCTGTTCAAGGTCGAGGTGAAGGACGGCGTCGCGCTGCGGATCGAGCCCAACCTGGGTCTGGAGGGCGTGCATCCGGCCGGCGGGCGGGTCTGCGTGAAGGCCTACGGTCTGGTGCAGAAGACCTACAACCCCAACCGCATCACCCGCCCGCTCAAGCGCACCAATCCGCTGAAGGGGCGCGAGCACGACCCGGGCTTCGTGCCGGTCTCCTGGGACGAAGCGCTCGATATCGTCGCCGGAAAACTCAACGAGATCCGCGCCAAGGGCCTGCGCGACGAGGAGGGCTACCCGCGCGTCGCAGCGAGCTTCGGCGGCGGCGGCACCCCGACGCGCTACATGGGCACCTTCCCCGCCTTCCTTTCCGCCTGGGGCGTGCTCGACCAGGGCTACGGCTCGGGCCAGGGCGCGAAGTGCTTCCACTCCGAGCATCTCTACGGCGAGTTCTGGCACCGCGCGTTCACCGTGGTCACCGATTCGTCGAACAGCGACTACGTGGTGAACTTCGGCAGCAACCTCGAGGCCTCCGGAGGAGTGTCGGGCGTGTGGCGCCAGGCGGATGCGCGCGCGCGCGGACTCAAGCGCGTGCAGGTCGAGCCGCACCTGTCGGTCACCGGCGCACTCTCGGCCGAATGGGTGCCGATCAAGCCGAAAACGGATGCGGCCTTTCTCTATGCAGTGATCCACCGCATTCTGCTCGAGGTCGACTGGAAGGCCGTCTGCGATGTGCAGTTCCTGAAAGAGACGACGAACTCGCCCTATCTGGTCGGCCCGCACGGCTACTTCATGCGCGAAAACGATTCCGGCAAGCCGCTGATCCTCGACCTCGCCGACGGCAAGGCCAAACCGTATGACGCGGCGATCGCCGATGCCGCGATGGAAGGCAGCTACACGATCGCCGGCTACGAGGAAGGCCCCGACGGCGAGCGCTGGGTGCACGCCGCGGTGGACGCACGCCCCTCGTTCCAGTTGCTTCGCGAGCACATCGCCCAGTACACACCCGAATGGGCCGCGGCCGAATGCGACGTGCCGGCCGCCTCGATCCGCCGCGTGGCCGACGAATTCGTCGCGCACGCGAAGATCGGCGCCACCATCGACATCGAAGGCGTGCTGCTGCCGCATCGTCCCGTGGGCGTGATGCTCGGCAAGGGCGTGAACAACGGCTGGGGCGGCTACCAGGCGATGTGGGGCCGCACCATGCTCGCGTGCCTCGTGGGCGCGCTCGAAGTGCCGGGCGCGACCATGGGCACCAAGGTCCGCCTGAACCGCCCGGCGGACAACCGCCTGAAGAGCGTCACGCATGGCGGTGACGGGTTCATGCACTACCCGTTCAACTCGACTGCGAAAGACGACTGGCAGTCGAAGCCGCATATCCGGAATGCCTACAAGATGCTGGTGCCGCTGGCGGCGAACTCGCCCTGGTCGGCGGCGCTCGGGCCGGCCCACCTGCCCTGGCTGTTCCAGCACAAGGCGCCCAAGCCCTGGCCGCGGCAGACGCTGCCCGACCTGTGGATCTGCTACCGCACCAATCCGGCGATCTCCTCGTGGAACGCGCCGGAAGTCGCCAAGCGCATCGCCGAGTTTCCGTTCACGCTGGCCTTCGGCTACACGCAGGACGAATCCAACTGGATGGCCGACATCATCCTGCCCGAGGCCAACGACATTGAGAGCTGGCAGATGTCGCGCATCGGCGGCACCGGCTCGGCCGAGCAGTTCTGGCACCACCAGGGCTGGGCACTGCGCCAGCCCGCGGTGAAGCCGCCGGGCGAAGTCCGCGACATGAGCGACATCACGACCGAAATCGCGAAACGCACGGGACTGCTTCGCGAATACAACGAGGCGATCAACCGCGGGTCGGCTGCGATGCGTCTCAAGGGCGAAGGCTACGATTATTCGCTGGACCCCGATGTTGCGCACACGTCGAAGGAGATCTGGAACGCGGTGGCCAAGGCCGCGAGCCATGAAGTCTCAGGCGGCACCGAGATCCACGACATCGACTGGTTCGCCGAGCACGGCTACATGATCCGGCCGTTCTCGCAACTCGAGTGGTACCTCTATCCGCGCATGAAGGAACTGGGATTGCGCTTCGAGCTGCCGTATCAGGAGCGCATCCAGCGGCATGGCGAACAGCTCGGCCGCCGCCTGCACGAAGTCGGCATCGAGTGGTGGAACGAGCAGCTCAAGGAATACGAGGCGCTGCCGGGTTACCTCAAGTTTCCCGACATCTGGACCGAGTACGCGCGCGAACTCGGCCGCGACCCGGCGGAGTTTCCGCTCTGGGCGCTGACCGCGCGCAGCATGCAGTACGCCTGGGGCGCCAACGTCGGCCTGCCGCTGATACGGGAGGTCGCGATGAACGTGACCGGCCACGACGGCATCGTCATCAACCGTGCCACCGGCAAGAAGCTCGGCATCGCCGACGGCGACCCGGTGATCCTCGAGTCGGCCAGCGGCACCACCCGCGGGCGCGCGACCCTGCGCGAAGGCATCCGCCCGGACACCGTGCTGCTGATCGGCCAGTTCGACCACTGGGCCACGCCGGTGGCGAAGGACTTCGGTGTCGGCAGCCTCAATTCGCTGACCGACCTCGCGTTGTCGCTGACGGACGCGACGGGCAGCGGCGCCGACATCATGCGCGTTGCGCTACGCAAGGACACGAGCACGAACGCCGTGAAGAGGAGCGCAGCATGACCAAGCGTTACGGCATGGTCATCGACCTCAACCGCTGCGTGGGGTGCCAGACCTGCACGATCGCCTGCAAGCACGCCAACGACACGCCGCCCGGCGTGCAGTGGCGAAAGGTGATCGACGTCGAGCAGGGCAGCTACCCGGACGTCACGCGCCTCTTCATGGTCACCGGCTGCCAGCACTGCGCGGAGCCCCCTTGCGTGCCGGTCTGCCCCACGGGCGCGACCCGCCAGCGCGAGGACGGCTTGGTGACGATGAACTACGACACCTGCATCGGCTGTGCCTCTTGCGCCGTGGCCTGCCCGTATCAAGCGCGCACCATCGTGCACGAGAAGGAGGGCTACTACGGCGAGCAGACCGTGCAGGAGAAGGCGACCACCCACGATGACCGCTACGGCGTGGCGAACAAGTGCACCTTCTGCATCGAGCGCGTCGACAGCGCGGCAGCCCTGGGCCTCGTGCCGGGCAAGGATCCCGAAGTCACCGCGGCCTGCGCCGTGTCGTGCATCACCCAGGCAATCACCTTCGGCGATTTCAACGACGAAACCTCCAAGGTGGCCGGACTCGCCAGGGACCACCGCTCGTTCCAGATGCACGCCCAGCTCGGCACCGACCCGCAGATCAAGTACCTGTACGACATCCCGCACAGCACGCCGGGACGCGCAGCCGACGCCGCCGACAGCGACGACGCGGCCCTGCTGGACGAATCGAATCCGCTGGTGGGCAAGCGCCAGACCTTCTGGGACCACCGCGCCGCGATGAACTTCGTGCTGGGCGGCATGGCCTCGGGGCTGGCGATCGTGGCCTGGATCGCGCATCTGGCCGGCGTGCTCGGCGCGAACGGATTGCGCTCGGTCAACGTCGCGGCAGCAGCAATCATGGCCGTGGGCCTGTTCTTCGTGTTCCTGAAGATCGGACGCAAGAAGCGCTTCCTCTACGTGCTGTTCCGCCCGCAGACCTCGTGGATGACCCGCGAGACCTGGTGCGTCGCGCTGTTCTATCCCGCCGTGGCGGCCGGCTACCTGTGGCCCTCGCCGACCCTGTTTGCGCTGGCGGGCCTTGCCGCCGCGGGATTTCTCGCCTGCCAGGCGCGGATCCTGTTTGCGTCCAAGGGGATTCCTTCATGGCGGGCGCCGCTGGTGCCGTGGATGCTCGGTGCAAGCGGCATCTTCGAGGGGCTCGGCCTGCTCGCGCTCGCGCTCACGTTGGCGGGACGTTCCGTGGCGCCGCTCGCCGCGGCTGGCATCGCGCTTGCCCTGTTGAACGCCGTACTCTGGTGGCAGTACCGTGCGAGTGCGAAGGCGAACGGCATCGGCCCGCTCTCGCGGCGCGACCTCAAACTGGTTTCAACCCGGCTTCATCTGGTCGGGCACGTGACACCCGCGCTGCTGTTTGGCCTCTGCCTCCTGCCTTGGCTCGGACCGAACGCACTGGGTACCGTCGCCGGGATCGCGGCCGCGGCCGGCGGGGCACTCTGGAAATTCGTGCTCGTCACCCATGCCTGCCACCAGCAGGGGTTCGCGCTGCCCATGGTGCCGCAGCGGGGTTCGGGGACGCGCGCGGCGCCCGAACGACTCTCACTGGAGACAACTGCATGAATGCAGCCCCCCTCACCGCCTTCGTCACCGGCAGCGGCCGCAACATCGGGCGCGCCATCGCTGCTCGATCTCGCGGCACGCGGCATGCGCGTGGTGGTGCACGGCCACCGCAACCGAGCAGGCGCCGAGGCAACCGCCGCACAGGTGCGTGCCGCCGGCACCGAGGCCCTGGTGGTGATGGGCGACCTCGGCAATCGCGCCGACGTGGGCGCAATGGCTGCGCAGGCGCTCGCGGCATTCGGCAGCATCGACGTGCTGGTGAACAACGCCGCGATCCGCCCGGAGACCCCGCTCGAGGAACTCACTGATGAGGACTGGCACCATGTGTTCTCGGTCAACCTGCACAGCGCCTTCGTGCTTACAAAGGCCTTCGTTCCGGAGATGAAGCGCAAAGGCTGGGGACGCGTGGTGTATTTCACCGGGATGAACGCGATGCACGGCTACTCGGGCCGGCCGCACGTGTCGGCCTCCAAACACGCCCTCTGGGGCCTGACCAAGGCGCTCGCGAAGGAACTGGGCCCTTCGGGAATCACCGTCAACGCCGTCTCGCCGGGGCCGATTTCCACCGAGCATCCCGACGACCCGGCGATGGCGAAGCCACATCGCATCGCTGATCGGGCGCATTCCGCTGGGAAGGCTGGGCACCCCGCAGGAGGTTGCGGCCCTGTGCGGCCACCTGTGTTCGCGCGAAGGCGGCTACATCTCCGGGCAGATGATCGCGTGCAACGGGGCGGGACAGACCTGACCGGTCGGAAGCACCGCCTGCCGGGACAATTCTTGAACTTTTAATTTGCCGGATTGGCTTCTGTAGCGGTCCACAAGGCAGTTTGTGTATCGATATCGATACACATCGGACGACAGAAGTCGACTCTGACCCGACTTTCCGACTTTCCGACTTTCCCTTACGGGTGCGCGCGCAGGTCGGCGTCCAGGTCGTGGCCGTACAACCAGGCGCTCTGCCGCAGGGGGTCGCCCTCGGCGAACCGGGTATCGCGTTGCTGCTGCTCCGGTCCGTCGGGCAGATGGTTCTGCACTTCCCGGCCGCGGCTCATCTGCTGCACGCGGCTCGCGCGCGGCCGGCGGATCGCCTCGTAGCGTGCGAGAGCCTGTGGCGCCGACGCCGCATCGGCGTGTTGCAGGCATTGCGCAAGCACGTACGCATCCTCGAGGGCCTGTGCAGCGCCCTGCGCGAAGAACGGCAGCATCGCGTGCGCCGCATCGCCCAGCAGGCTGATCCGGCCTTCGGTCCAGCGCTCGAGCGGCAGGCGGTCGACCATCGCCCAGCGCCGGGTCTCACGCGCCGCCAGGATCAGCTGGCGCACGCGCTCGTCCCAGGTCCCGAACTCGGCAAGCAGGTCGGACACCTCGCCCTCGGCAGTCCAGGATTCGCTGCGCCATTCGCCGGCCGGCGCGATCGCGACGATATTGACGAGCTTTCCCGACGACACAGGGTAGTGCACGAAGTGGCGGCCCGGCCCGAGCCACAGGGTCTGCACCGGACGACGCGCCATCTCCGGCGCGGCATCGCCTGGAACGAGGCAACGAAACGCGCTCAAGCCTGAAAAGCGCGCGCCGACTTCCTCAACGAGATGCGGGCGCACCACGGAGTGGATGCCATCGGCGCCGATCACCACGTCGGCTTCGACGCTCGACGCGACGCCGGCACGGTTCTCGAACTCAAGGTGCACGGCGTGATCGTCCTGCGCCAGGCGAACGCAGCGCGCATCGAGCCGCAGCTGCGCCGGGGGAAGCGCCGCCCGCAGCATTGCGAGCAGGTCGGCCCGGTGCGCGACATAGCAATGCGCACCGTACAGTTGCCCGCACGCCTCGCCCATGGGCTGGACGAAGAGCACCTGTCCGTCCTGCCAGCGGCGGAATTCCCAGGCCGCCTCGAGCCGCACCGCAAACCGTTCGAGCACGCTCACGAGATCCAGCCGTGCGAGCAGGCGCACCATGTTCGGCGCAACGACGATTCCCGCACCGGCCTCGCGCAGTTCGGTCGACTGCTCGAAGACCGTGGCCTCGAGCCCGGCGCGGCGCAGGAACAAGGCTGCGGCCAGTCCGCCCAGCCCGCCGCCGATGATCGCGATACGCACGGTCTGTTGCCGCCTCAGCGCAGGCAGCGTTCCACGTTCGCCTTGATGTTGGCCAGGCCCAGTTCTGCTTCCGCATCGATGCGTGCGATCATCTCCCCCGTCGGCGCCTTCGGCCGGGCCGGATTGCGCACAAGGCGCGTGTAGCGCGTGCCGCCGTCCACGGCCTCGCAGGTGTACTCGACGATGATCGGCCCGGTGAAGCCGGTCGCGGTGTGCGCAATCCACAGGCGCGGCGATTCGCACACCCGGACGATCCAGTCGAGCCGTACCTCGCCCTTGCGCGTGCCCCACTGTTCCATGAAGGTTTCGCCGGCCAGCAGCGGCCGGTCCGGGCACTCGAGCTGGTGCGAGGCCGCGATCCACTCGGGCCAGGAATGCGGGTTGCTGACGTAGTCGAACACCGCCCGCGGCGGCGCCGCAATCGTGATGCTGTGGCTGCGCTCGAAGGCGATGGTGGCGCTCATGGGATGTCTCCGCAGGGTTTGTGGCTGATGCAGTTCAAGTCTACCGCGGACGTGCCGCATCGCCGCCGTTCCTGACAGATTTGTCGGGTAAAATTCCAACGGAGACAGCGCCCGAGTGCGCATGTTCCGTGTAGATTCCGTCGCCACACGACCCCGGTTTCAGCGTTTCAGCATCTGATCCAAGACCACGAGGAAAAACATGAACAAACACTTTGCATCGCTCGCCGCCGCGCTGATCGCAACCGCCGGCCTGATCGTCTCGCACCCGGTTTTCGCGCAGAAATTTCCCACGCGACCGATCACCATCATCGTCCCCTATCCCCCCGGCGGACTGATCGACCTGGTCGCGCGCGTGGTGCAGCCGCCGCTGCAGGCCCAGCTCGGCCAACCGGTCGTCATCGAGAACCACTCGGGCGCAGGCGGGAACGTCGGCGCCGAAGTCGTCGCGCGCTCGGCGCCCGACGGCTACACCCTGCTGCTGGCCAATCCCTCGCTGGCGATCAGCCCGAGCATCTACCGCAAACTCAACTACCGGCCGATCGAAGACCTCGCCTACGTCGGCCGCTATGGCTCGGTGCCGAACGTCCTGGTGGTCACGCCGTCTCTTCCGGTCGAAGACCGCGCAGGAACTCATTGCCTACGCCAAAGCCAATCCCGGCAAGCTCAACTACGGTTCGCCGGGTTACGGGACCTCGCCGCAGCTGTCGAGCGAACTGTTCAAGTCGATGTCGGGCACCTTCATCGTCCACATCCCGTTTCGCGGCGCCGGCCCGGCGATCCTCGCGCTGCTCGGCGGCGAGATACAGATGATGATCGACAACATCCCGCCGCAGGTGCCGCTGATCAAGTCGGGCAAGGTCCGCGCACTCGCCGTGACCAGCCTGAAGCGCGTCAGCGTCCTGCCCGATGTGCCGACCATGGACGAGATCGGACTCAAGGGCTACGAAGTCAACTCGTTTTTCGGCCTGGCCGCGCGCGCCGGCACGCCGCGCGAGTCGATCCTGCGCCTGAACCAGGCGCTGAACATGGCCTCGAGGGATCCCAAGCTGCGCGAAGCACTCGAGTCGCGCGGCGCGACCATTGTCGAGGGCACGCCGGAGGATTTCCTCAACTTCATGAAATCCGAGATCGCGAAATTCGCACCGGTCGTGAAACGTGCCGGCGTCGTGATCGAGTAAGCGGATCAGCCGCCCCGGCCTGCAGGCCGCGGTGCCTCACAGGCCGCGGCACCTCACGCAGCTACTCATTCGGGGCGCACGATCTTCCAGTAGGTGTCCTTGCGCCAGATCAGGCCGTCCTTGAATTCGTACAGATCGCAGCCCTTGTAGTCGAGCACCGTCCCATCGGCGGATTTTCCCGTCACGCGCCACACGGTCACGCCGCGGTTCTCGCCCGCAAGATACTCGTCGAGCCTCGCCCAATGCATGTCGGGGATCACCTTGAAGCGGGCGGCGAGCATCTCGCGAACCGCCTGCTTGCCGACAACGCTGCGACCCGTGTATTCCGGGCCGAGCGCCAGCCAGAAGATGCAGTCGTCGTGGAAATAGGACGTGATGCGCTCCACGTCGCGGCTGTTGAAGGCTGCGCCGATGTCCTTGAGGTACTGGAGCGTGAGCGGGTTCGGGGCACGTGTGGGAGGCAAGGCTTGGCTCATGGGTTCTCCGTTTTTGCGTCGTTGATGTGTTTTTCCAGGGCCTTGAAGAAACGTCCTACCATGAATTTTGCAACTCCGGATAATACGCGCTGGCCGACGCCTGCAACCACGCCGCCGACCTCCGCACTGCCCGCATAGCGCAGCAGGGTTTCGTTCTCCCCCTTCGGTTCGAGGTCGAAGGCCGCGCTGCCCTTCATGAACCCGATCGAACCCTGCCCCTCGACGGCGAGCACGTAATGCTCGGGCTCGCGCTTCTCCTCGATCGCCACGCTGCCCATGTATTCGCCGGAGACGTTCGCAACCTGGAGCTTCAAGCCCATTTCATAGCGGTCCCCGCCGAGCGCACGCACCGAATTGCAACCGGGGATGGTCTTTGCCAGCACGTCGGGGTCGTTCAGCAGACGCCAGAGTTCGGCCTGACTTACGGGCAGCGTTTGCTCGCCCTTCAGTTCGAGCGCCATCTCAGTCCCTGCACCAGCAGTCCGGACGCAGGCGGAAGATGCCCTGCGCGGTCCCGCCCAGCATCGCCTGCTTCTCGGCATCGCTCGCGTGCGAGGCATGGATCAGCTTCTGCGGCTCGAGATCGCCGATCGGGAACGGCATGTCCGAACCCAGCATGACCTTGCCGGGGCCCGCCTTGCCGGCGAGGAACTCGAAGGCATCGATGTCGAACACGATCGAATCGAAGTACAGCGCCTCGAACCCTTTCCTCGGATCGGCGTATTTGCCCTGCGAAATGGTGAAGTTGCGCGCGAGGCGCCCGAGCACGTAGGGCAGCGCAGCGCCGCCGTGCGAGATCACCAGTTTCACGCCGGGGTACTTCAGCAGGTGGCCCGAATGCAGCAGGCGCGCCACCGCGATCGAGGTGTCGGCGACGCGGCCGATTGCATTGACGAGATCGTAGTCTGCAAGCCGTGGCTCGCCACAGAGGAACATCGGGTGCAGGAAGATCCCCACCTTGAGGTCAGAGGCCATCTTCCAGAAGGGATCGAGGTTCGGATCGTCGAGGTTGCCGCCCTGCCCCTTGGGCAGCGTGCCGATCATCAGCCCGCCGAAGCCTGCACTCATCGCCTCCCCGAGGACCTGCGCGGCGAGTGCGCCGTCCTGCAGCGGCACGGTGGCCAGCGGCGTAAAGCGGGTTTCATCCTTCAACGCATCCTTCATGCAGGCATTGATGAAACGGCTCCAGGCCGCGCCTTCCACGGCAGGCAGCTCGTAGCCAAAACTGTCCAGCCAGCCGCCCACCAGCTGGTGGTCGATGCCGTTCTTGTCCATCCAGGCGCGCCGGTCGTCGAGGTCGGACAGGCGCGGCATGATCGGGCGCGTGAGCTCGCCGCCCGGGAACTGCATGCGGTTCGTCTTCTCGTCGCGCAGGAGCGTCACGGAGGGAAATTTTGCGCGAGCTGCGTCGAAGCGCTCGAACAGCAGCTTCGGAATGTAGTGCGCATGGATGTCGATGATCATCTCTACTGCTCCGTCATGGGTTGATTCGATTTCTGCCTGAACTGCATCGCCCGCGCGGCGGCGTTGCGCCCTGCGATCCGGCCGAACACCAGTGCTCGAAGGACGGCGATCGCGTTCGGCGCACTGACGTAAAAGTGCCCGGTCATTTCTCCCGCCGCATACAGACCCGGGATCGGCCCGCTGTCGCCCAGCACTTCGGCATCCTCATTCGTCGCCACCCCGCCGAAGGTATAGACGATCGCACCGGCCAGCGGATAGGCGAAGTAGGGCGGCGCATCGAGCGCGCGCGCCCAGTTGGACTTCGGCGGCACCAGTCCTATCGCGGCAGCGAGGCCGTCGGCCTGCGTGGCGTCGAACCGCGAGGCATCCCCGCTGCAGGCGGCGTTGTAATCGGAAAGCGTACGCGCAAGTCCGTCTGCGGAGATGCCGGCAATCGCTGCAAGCCCCTCCGGCGTTTCCGCGGTCAGCGGCGGCAGGTCGGTCAGGATCGCGCGCTCGAAACCTTCGATGGCGGCGACGCGCGCGTCGAATATCGCCCAGACCGTGCGTCCGGATGCGTTGAAGTGGATCGCGCGCGAGAATCGCTCCCAGGTCTCGTGCACCAGGCCGCCCCCTTCGTCGAAGAAGCGCCGGCCCTCGCAATCGACGACGATGCCGTAGGGGTAGGTGAACACCACGGGCGCCGAAGCCTGGCTTCGCGCATCGACCGGCTCGCTGTGCATGCCGTCCCAGTCGCCGGACCGGCGCGCACCGGCCGTCCAGCGCCATGCGGATGCCCGAGCCGTCGTTGCGCGCCCGAGCCCGGCGAAATCGGCCGCAGCAATTCGCCCCCGGGCCCGAAGTGCTCGCGCAGCATGGAAGGATTACCCTGAAACCCGCCGCTTGCGAGCACGACTGCATGCGCCGGAAATTCGCGTGTCGTGCCGTCCGCGAGTCTCGCGGAAATGCCTGCGACCGCGCCATCCGGCGCGCGCAGCAGCCGCTCCGCGCGGCAGGCATAGTGGAACGCCACGCCTGCCTCCTTCGTCGCACGACCCAGCGACTCGACGATGGCCGCGCCGCGGCCGACCGGCTGGATGCGCGGTGGGCCGACACTCAGGTAGTAGCCCGGCGAGTGGAATTGCACGCCGTGCGACTGGACCCACGCGGCAGCAGCCGGCGCCTCGGCGGCAAGGCGGCCGAAATAGGCGGGATCCCCGCGTCCCCCGGTGGCCGCCATCATGTCGACTTCGAAGCCAGGGGCCAGTTCCGACACGGAAGCCAGGCGCATGTTCGACGGACTCCAGCGCGTACCGCCACCGCTGTGCGATTCGGTTGCGGCCTCGAGCACGGCGATCCGCGCCTGTGGCGAGGCTTCTGCCGCAGCGAGTGCCGCGGCAAGACCCGCGGCACCATGACCGACCACGACGAGATCGTAGTTGTCTGCCTGCATCGTCTCGTCCGATCCGCCGCCCTCAGTTGAGCTTGATGTTCGCAGCCTTCACCAGCGCCGCGTTGCTTGCCGCGTCCTCGCGCAGGAAGGCGTCGAATTTCTCGGGCGTGAAGATGCGCACGTCCTGGTTCAGGCTCACCCAGCGTGCCCTGAGCTCGGGCGAATTGAGCGCCTTGACTGTCTCGGCGTGCAGCTTGTTCACGATGTCGCGCGGCGTCTTCGAGGGCACGCCCATGCCGACCCAGAAGGGTTGCGCGGAGTTCGGCACGCCTGCCTCGATCGTGGTGGGCAGGTCCGGCACGCCGCTCGTGCGCTGCGGCGAGCTGACCGCGAGCGCGCGCAGGCGGCCGTCCTTGACCATCGGCATCACGTTGCCGATCGGGCAGAAGCAGTAGTCGACGCGGCCGCTGAGCACGTCGGCCAGCGCTTCGGGCGTGCCCTTGTAGGGAATCGACAGCACGTCAATGCCGGCGCCCAGGCGGAAGCGCTCGGTCGTCAGGTGGGTGGCGCTGCCCGCACCGATCACGGCGGCGTTCATCTTGCCCGGGTTGGCCTTGGCGAGCGCGATCAGGTCCTTCACCGAGTGGATGTTCCGGTCTGCGCGCACCGCCAGCGCATTGGCGATATCGGCCAGCATCGTGACGCCGGACAGATCCTTCAGCGTGTCGTAGGGAAGATTCGGCACGGTCGAGGGCGTCACCGTCCAGGAGGAGGACATCACAAGAATGGTATAACCGTCCGGCTCGGCCTTGGCGACCAGGTTCATCGCGATGCTGCCGGACGCGCCGGGACGGTTTTCGACCACAAAGGTCTGGTTCAGCTGCGCGCCGAGGCGCTCGGCCACCACACGGGCCGTGATGTCGGTGCCGCTGCCCGGTGGCAGGCCGACGACGACCTTCACCGGCTTGGTCGGCCAGGCCTGCGCGTGTGCGAGTCCGGCCGCCGTGGAGAATGCGGCGCACAGCGCGAGGGTCGCCAGTACGCGATTCGAAAACATGTTCATTTCCCGTTTTCCTGTCAGTTGTCGTGTGCCGCTGCCTGTATCCGGCCCCAGATCGCCAGCGGCGTCATGGGTAGCTCGTCTAACGACACGCCCAGCGGCGATAGCGCGTCGTTGATTGCATTTGCGATTGCGGCCGGCGCGCCGAGGTAGCCGGCTTCGCCCGAACCCTTCTGGCCGAACTCGGTCAGCGGCGAGGGCGTGCAGTGATCGACGATGTCGATGGCCGGCACTTCGATCGCGCTCGGCATCAGGTAGTCCATGAAGGTCTGGGAGGAGAGCTGCCCGTTGTCGCTGAACGCGAACTTTTCGAACAGCGCGGCGCCGATGCCGTGCGCGATCCCGCCGTAGGTCATGCCGTGCACGATGTCCGGGCTGATCATCGTGCCGCAGTCGTGGCCGCAGACATAACGCAGGATCTTCGGCTGCGCGGTGGCCGGGTCGATCTCGACCAGCACCACGTGCGCCTCGAACGAATAGCAGGGATACATCTGCACCCGTCCGTCGGCCGTGGGCAGGCCGCCGCCGGTGGGCACCTCCCAGACGAACTTGGCCTGCAGCCCGGGTTCCAGCCCCGGCGGCAGCTTGTGGAACTTGCGGTGCGCGATCTCGACCAGCTGGTCCCAGCCGAGAAATTTCCTCGCATCGGCCTTCGCGACCACGCTGCCTTCGCGATACTCGACCGCCTCCGGCGCCAGGCCGAGGTTGTGCGCGCCGATCGCGAGCAGCGCCGCCTTGATCTTCTTCGCCGCACCGGCCGCGGCACCGCCGAGCATGATCGCCATGCGGCTGCCGACCGGGCTGTTGGAGGGCAGCGCATTGAGCGAATCGGCGTGCACCACGCGGATCCCTGCGGGGTCGCGCTCGAGGATTTCACCCAGCACCGTGGAGACCAGCGTCTCGTGGCCCTGGCCCGAGGTCGAGGTGTTCATCACGCCGGTGATCGACCCCGAGAGGTCGATGCGCACCAGGCACGAGTCCATCCAGGTCGTGGTGTCGTTCTTCAGGTTGAACAGGGGCTCGAAGGCCGAGTTTCCGCCCGAAGGTTCGAGGCAGGTCGCAATGCCGATGCCGGCATGGCGCCCGGCCAGGCGCGCCGCGTCGCGCGCCGCCACCAGCGCCGGCCAGGACACGGCCACGAGGGCTTTGTCGAGCACCGTGTGGTAGTCGCCGCTGTCGTAGGTCGAGCCGCTCGGGATCAGGTAGGGGAACTGGTCCTTGGTGATGAAGTTCTTCCTGCGCAGTTCGATGCGGTCCATGCCCAGATGGCGCGCGACCCGGTCGATCGCGGTTTCCAGCGCATAGTTGGTCGGCGCCTGGCCGAAGCCGCGCACCGCTTCCTGCGCGGTCTTGTTGGTGAGCACCGAGATCGGCTCGTACTCGACGCTGTTGATCCTGTAGGGTCCGACGATCGCGCCCACCGGCTTGCCGAGTTGCAGCGGCGAACGGCCGGCATAGGCGCCGACATCGTCCAGCGCGCGGATCTTCAGCGAGCGTATCGTGCCGTCGGCGTCGAACGCGACCTGCATGTCGAAGCTGCGGTCCGGGCCGTGCATGTCGCCGCCGCGCATGTTTTCGAGGCGGTCCTCGATGAAGCGCACCGGCATGCCCAGCTTTTTCGCCAGATAGCCGACCAGCACCGTGTGCTTGATGCCGCGCTTCACGCCGTAGCTGCCGCCGACGTCGACATCGAAATGCACCCGCACCGCGTTGCCCGGCAACCGCAGCGCACGCGCGAGCTGGTCGGGATACTTGGGCATCTGGATCGAAGCCCAGACGTCGAGGATTCCCGTGCCCGGATCCCACTGCGCCGCGACGCCGAAGGTTTCGATCGGCACCGTCGCGCTGCGCGCCCAGTACACCCGGAATTTCAGTGTGTGCTGCGCGCGTGCGAAGTCTTCCTCCACCGGCCCCCAGACGAACTTGCGCCGGTAGAGCACGTTGCTGCCGTGCGCCGGGTGCACCAGCACCGCATCCGGCAGGAGGGCCTTTTCCGGATCGAGGACATACGGTGTCGGTTCGTAGTCGATTTCGACGAGCTCGGCCGCATCCTCCGCCAGTGCGCGCGTATCGGCGACCACGGCCACCACCCATTCACCGGCATAGCGCACCACGCCGCGCGCCAGCGGATAGCGCATCACCTTGGGCGTATCCACCCCGGGCGTGAGTGCGTCTACGCCGGCGCAGAGCTCATCCCCGGTGAGGATGTAGCGCACGCCCGGCAGAGCCGCGGCCTTGTCGGTGCGGATGGCCTTGATGTTCGCCGAAGCGTGCGGGCTGGTGACCAGGGCGACATGCTTCATGCCTTCGAGCGCGATGTCCGCCACATAGTGGCCGCGGCCGGTGACGAAGCGCGGATCCTCCTTGGTGCGCCGCTTCTTGCCGATGTAGCGGTAGGTACCCGCAGCCTGACTCATTTGGCGTCCTTCGCCAGCGCCTGCGCCGCAAGCTGCACCGCATCGACGATCTGCTGGTAACCCGTGCAGCGGCACAGGTTGCCGCCGATCGCATCGCGAATCTCGGCTTCCGTTGGTGCGGGGTTCGCCGCCAGCAGCGCGTGCGAAGCGATGATCATGCCGGGGGTGCAATAGCCGCACTGCATTGCGTGCGCCTCGCAGAAGGCATCCTGCAGCGCACCGGGCGTACCGTCGGGCTGCGACAGGCCTTCGATGGTGGTGACCGCGCAGCCGTCGGCCTGCACCGCGTACATCAGGCAGGAGCGCACCGGTTCGTCGTCGAGCAGGATCGAACAGGCCCCGCAGATGCCGTGCTCGCAACCGACGTGGGTGCCCGTGAGGCGCAACGTGTCGCGCAGGAAATCGACCAGCGTCAGCCGCGAAGGAACCTGCGGCCTCGCGCAGCACGCCGTTGACCGTGATCGACAGGGGATACAGGCGTTCGCTCATTGTGTTTCCTTGCGTGCTTCCTTGCTTTTTGCATCTTCGCCGGCCGCTCTGAGCACCCGCGCGGCCATCACCCGCGCCAGATGGCGGCGGTAGTCGGCGGTGGCGTGCAGGTCGGCGTCCGGGTCGATCAGGCCGGCCGCTGCATCGGCGGCTTCGGCAATGCACTTGTCATCCAGGCGGCGGCCCACGAGCTGCTCGCCGACCTCGGGCAGGGCATGCGGGAACGGGGAGGCGCCGCCGATGCCGAGTGCGGCGCGCAACACTTTGCCGTCGGGATCGAGCGCCACCTGTGCGCAGGCCGAGACCAGCGCGAAATCGCCGTGCCGGATGCTGACTTCCTCGAACGCGCACCCGACCCGTGGTTCGCTCCACACCGGAAAGCGAACCTCGGCCAGGCACTGCTCGGGCGCGATTGCGGTCACCATGGGCGCGAAGAAAAACTCACGCGCCGGCGTGTCCACGGAAAGATCGGCATCGCGCAGCACCAGCGTCGCGTCAAGCACACACGCCACCAGCGGGATCTCGGCCGAAGGGTCGGCGTGCACGATCGAACCGCCCACGGTGCCGCGGTTGCGCGTCTGCACGTGGCCGACCCACTTCAGCGCGCGCAGGAGCAGTGGCAGGTGCGCAACGGCAAGAGGGTCGCGTTCGATCACGCACTGGCGCACCGTGGCGCCGATCGTGAGCTCCCTTGCGGTAAGCGCGTCTCCGGCAAGGGAAACGCGTTTCAGCTCTTCGAGCCGGTTGATGTCGACCAGCCAGGCGGGCCGTGCGAGGCGCATGGCCATCATGGGCACCAGGCTCTGGCCGCCGGCGATCAGCTTGGCGTCTGCGCCGTGCTCGGCCAGCAGCGCGCAGGCCTCGCTCAACGTGGCAGCGCGGGTGTATTCGAAGGGGGCGGCTTTCATGGCTCAATGATGCACTGCATTGCAGCACTTGGGGCAGTGGCGTTTCGTCAGGCGATAGAGATTCCAGGATTGCCGCATCCGAAAATGACCCGCCTCACGGATGCTTTTTCTTCCCGGGCCGCACCCCACCGATCTGACGAACAGGAGCGACCTTCTTCCTGCGCGTTACACCTCCACCCGCAGCGGGCCCTTCAGCCAGCAACTGCTTCGCCCCCAAATCCGGGAACTGCTTCGATAGCGCCTCCACCCCGTTCCTGGCGCGACTGCGCCACCCCGGGCCGCGGCCGATCAGATCCCGCCACGCCTCGGCGATGTCCGAAGGCCGCAATTCCTTGAGCCGGGAGAGCAGGAACCCGGCCTGCCGGATGTCCTTTGCGGATTTGGCTGCGTAGGCGCCCTTGCGCTCACCGTACACGATGAGTTTGTGCAGGGCATAGCGCGCCGGACTGGGGACATTGACGAGAACCACGGTCTCGCCGGAAAACAGCACGGCCTGCTGGACGTCCTGCAGCGAATACTCCATGAAGGGCAGCGGCTGCATGTTGACCCCGAGCTGGGGATGACTGTAGGTCTTCTCCCCTTCCCGGTGCCGCGTGGTCAGGAAGTCGAGCCTGAATTCGGGTTCGCGGGGATTCAGGTACGTTGCTCCCGCTCCGGTATTGAGGCTGCTGATCGGCAGGAATCCCATTTCAAGGGACGTGATTGCCGCATCGGTATTGATGATGATGTTGCTCGGCAACGCGATCGAAAGGCTCTTGCCCGCGTGGGCGAAGTCCACGTCCTGGGTCCGGTCGGCATCCACCCACCGCGCGCCGAGCATGTTGCCGAAGGCGAGGAAAGCGTGGGTTCCGATCAGTACGCCCCCGGCTCGAAAAAACCCGTACTCGGACAACCTGGACAGGACACGGGCATGCTTGGGGAAAATTTCCGCACATCCGAGCGCAGCGGCGGAACGCGCGAGCGGCCCGAGTTTTTGCGAGGTTGCCGGAGCTTCCTTTTTCTCGCGCAAGGCGCGAACGGCGTCGTTGTCCGGTCCCACGTAGATCTGGCGCAACTTTCCGGAGGGCTCCGTGTACTGGAAATACCAATAGGTTTTGCCCTTCGAAATCTTGGCCGCGAACGACCCCTTCAGGTCCGCCACCGACCGGAAATGATCCGCCGCCAAGGCAGCCTCCAGCAGCTGCGCATAGGCGGTCTGGGCGGAAAGGGATAGTTCAGGGTAGTTCGGCATCGGCTGTACTAGAAATTGTCTCGTCTAGTATAGCTTGCATCCGACCGCTATACTAGAAACTAATTATCCTAGTATAGCGACGGGTGCGATCTTCTGGCCTCCCCGGTTGAAATGCCGGAAAATAGCGCTTCTTTGCTCCTCTCCCACATCCGCACACCATGACCGCCAAGCTTCCGACCACGATCGACGACACACTGAAACTCCTCACCTCGGCCGACTATGTCGCCGACCGCAGCCTCGCGACCTCGGTGTTCCTCGCCCTCGCCATGAAGCGACCGCTGTTCCTCGAGGGTGAGGCCGGGGTCGGAAAAACCGAGATCGCCAAGGTGATCGCCGCGGCGCTGGGCCGCGAACTGATCCGCCTGCAGTGCTACGAGGGCCTCGACATCTCGCAGGCGGCCTACGAATGGAACTACTCGCGCCAGATGATCGAGATCCGGCTGGCCGAAGCTTCGGGCGAGAAATCGAAGGACAAGCTCGCCTCCGACATCTTCTCCGAGCGCTTCCTGATCAAGCGGCCGCTGGCGCTGGCGCTGGAGGGCAAGGCGGGCAAGGCGCCCGTGCTGCTGATCGACGAACTGGACCGCACCGACGAGCCGTTCGAAGCCTACCTGCTCGAAGTGCTGTCGGATTTCCAGATCACGATCCCGGAGACGGGCACGCTGAAGGCCGTCGAGCCGCCGATCGTGGTGATCACCTCCAACCGCACCCGCGAGATCCACGACGCGGTCAAGCGCCGGTGCCTCTACCACTGGGTGGATTACCCGGACGCGGTGCGCGAACTCGACATCCTGCGCCGCAAGGCGCCGCGCGCGGCGGAGAACCTCACGCGAGAGATCGTCGCCTTCGTGCAGCGCCTGCGCAGCGTGGATCTGTTCAAGCTGCCGGGCGTGGCCGAGACCATCGACTGGGCCAACGCGATGGTGGCGCTCGACAAGATCGCGCTCGACCCGCAGACGGTCAACGATACCCTCGGCGTGCTGCTCAAGTACCAGGACGACATCGAGCGCATCACCGGCGAGGAAGCGGCACGCCTGACCGCGGAAGCCCAGGCTGCGGCCGGCGCGGCCTGAGCCGGCGCGCAAGGACACCACGGCGATGCTGCTGGTTCCCGAAGCCACGCCCGGGCGAGGCAAACTCGCCGAGAACGTGATGCACTTCGCGCGCATCCTGCGCGGCGCGGGACTGCGCGTGGGGCCGGACCGGGTGATCGACTGCATGAAGGCGATCGAGCTTGCGGGCACCGCGCGGCGCGACGACTTCTACTGGACCATGTCGGCGATCTTCCTCTCGCGCGAAGAGCAGCGCCCGATCTTCGACCAGGCCTTCCAGATCTTCTGGCGCGACCCGAAGCTGCTCGAGAAGATGATGCAGGCCCTGCTGCCCAAGACCTACGGCAAGGTCGGGCCCGACGAGAAGGAACAGAGCCAGCGGCTCACCGATTCGCTTTTCAACCAGCCCAAGCGCGAGGAGCAGGAAAACGAGGAGCAGAAGGTCGAGCTGGATGCCAAGCTCACGTTCTCCTCCAAGGAAGTCCTGCAGCGCATGGACTTCGACACCATGTCCGCGGCGGAGCTCGCCGAGGCCAAGAAGATGCTTGCGCAACTGCGCCTGCCGCTGCCCGAGATCCGCACCCGTCGCCACGCGCCGCACGCGCGCGGCGCGCGCGTCGACCTGCGCGCCACGCTGCGCGCGAGCCTCCGGGAGGGCGGCGCATTGATACCGCTGGTGCGCACCGCGCCCAAGACGCTGCATCCGCCGCTGGTGGTCCTGTGCGACATCTCCGGATCGATGAATCCCTATGCGCGCATGTTCCTGCATTTCCTGCATGCGATCACCAACGATCGCGACCGGGTCTCGGTGTTCGTGTTCGGCACACGTCTCACCAACGTGACCCGACAACTCAAGCATCGCGACGTCGACGTCGCGATGACGCGCGTGGCCGACGCGATCAAGGACTGGTCAGGCGGCACCCGCATCGGCACCTGCCTGCACGAGTTCAACTGGCGCTGGGCGCGCCGGGTGCTCGGCCAGAACGCCTGCCTGCTGCTGGTCTCCGATGGCCTGGATCGCGAGGCCGGCGAAGGACTGTCGGAGGAAATGGCGCGGCTGCACATGGCCACCAAGCACCTGATCTGGATGAACCCGCTGCTGAGATACGAGAAATTCGAGGCCAAGCCGGCCGGTGTGCGCGCTATGCTGCCGTATGTCGACCGCTTCCTGCCGGTGCATAATCTGAAAAGCCTGATCGACCTGGCGAAGGTCCTCGGGGAACCGGCGCGTGCCGCGCCCCCGCGCGGCCGGCCGGTGCACCACCTAAATTAGAAGGAATCCGCATGGAAATGTCCGGCGAACAGCTCATTCCGGCCTCACAGGCCGACACCTGGGCTGCGCTCAACGATCCGGAGATCCTCAAGGCCTGTGTCCCCGGCTGCGAGTCGATCACCTTGACGGGCGAAAACCAGTACCAGGTGCTGATGACCGCGCGCATCGGCCCGGTCTCGGCGAAATTCAAGGGCAAGCTCGGGCTTTCCGACCTCGATCCGCCGAACTCGTATTCAATCGCATTCGAAGGCCAGGGCGGCGTGGCCGGTTTCGGCAAGGGCGGCGCGCAGGTGCAGCTGGTCCCCGAAGGCGCCAACGCCACCAAGCTCTCCTACCAGGTCAAGGCCAACGTCGGCGGGAAGCTCGCGCAGATCGGCTCGCGACTGGTCGATGCGGCGGCGAAAAAACTCTCCGAGGATTTCTTCAACGCGTTCAATGCCAAGGTGGCGAGCCTGCATCCGGAGGCGGCCGCCGCAACGGCTCACGCGCATGACGACGCGCATGCGGACGCGCATGACGACGCGCATGCGGACGCGCATGAAGAGCATCACCCGGAGCCCGTGGCCGACGATCCGGACAAGCCCAAGGTCGACAACGCCACGCTGCGCTGGCTTGCGGCGGGCGCCCTGGTCGTGTTCATCGTGGCGCTGTTCGCGCTGTATTCGTAGCCCGTGAGCCTGCGCCTCGCGACCGCGCTTGCCGCGCTCGCCACGGCGCTGATTGCCGGCTGCGCGAGCCTGGGCGATACGCTTGATGCCAATTTCCTCTTCCGCGCGCGCCCCGCGGACCCGGAGCGCATGGCCGGCGTCGCGCGCATCGACGGCGTCGAAGAGGTTCGCATCGCCGCACCCGACGGCATCGTCCTGCATGGCTGGCTGAAACGCCCACCGGCGGCCCGCCCGGGAGAGCGCTTCCCGCTGGTCATCGTGTTCGGCGGCGTGGCGCGCGAAACCTCGTGGATGGTCAACTGGGGCGACAAGCCGGCCGGCTGGGGCTGGCTGATGGTCAACTACCGCGGCTATGGTCTTTCGCAGGGCGTGCCCGGCGAACACGCGGTCGTCGAGGACGCCCGGCGGATCTTCGACTATGCGGCAGCACGGCCCGACGTGGATCCGACACGCATCGTGGTACTCGGGCGCAGCCTGGGTTCGTACGTTGCGGTAACCCTCGCCGCCTCACGTCCGCTTGCGGCGGCGATTCTTGCCACACCGTTCGACAGCATCGCCGCGGTTGCGGGCGATCGCTATCCCTGGCTGCCGCTGGGATCACTCGTCGGCGGCCGTTACGATGCGGCTGCGCTTGCGCCGTCGATCCATCTGCCTGCACTGTTCGTGATCGCGGCCACGGATGAAGTCACCCCGCCCGCAGCATGGCGTGGCGCTGATGCGCGCCTGGGGCGGACCGAAGTCCCTCTACACGCTGGCCGATACCGGGCATCGCCGCGTCGAATGGCGCGCCGCATACTGGCAGCAGATCTCCGCGTTTCTCGAGTCGGTGCGGGGCCGCCCTGCGCAGGCGACCCGGCGGGAAGCGGGCTCAGTCGCCCGCGACGGTCATGTTCTCGACGAGGATGGAGCCCGAATCGCGCGAACCGCGCACAAGCGTGTCGCTGCCCACCGCGACGATGGACTTGAACATCGCTGAGAGGTTGCCGGCGATGGTGATCTCCTCGACCGGGATACTGGATCTCGCCGTTCTCGACCCAGTAACCCGCCGCGCCGCGCGAATAGTCGCCGGTGATCAGGTTGATGCCCTGGCCGAGCAATTCGGTCACCAGCAGGCCGCGGTGCATCTTCTTCAGCAGTCCGCGCAGGTCCAGCGTGCCCGGCCGCACGATCAGGTTGTGGTTGCCGCCGGCGCTGGCCGGTGGTCTGCATGCCGAGCTTTCTCGCCGAATAGGTGCCGAGGAAATATCCCTCGACCACGCCGTTGTTCACGATCGCGCGGTTCTCGCGTCGCCACGCCCTCGTCGTCGAACGGCGAGCTCGCCATCGCGCGCGGCTCGTGCGGGCGCTCCTCGATCGACACGATGCGGCGAGAACACCTCGCTTGCCCAGGCTGTCGGTGAGGAACGTCGACTTGCGATACAGGCTGCCGCCGCTCACCGCGGACACGAAATGCCCGATCAGGCCGCCGGCCAGCGGCGCTTCGAACAGCACCGGCACCTGGCAGGTGGGGATCTTCCTTGCCCGCAGCCGGGCCAGCGCGCGCTCGCCCGCATAGCGGCCGAGCGCCTCCGGATCGGCGACCTGTTCCGGGCACGCGCGCCGAGCTGTACCAGTCGTCGCGCTGCATCTGGCCTTTTTCCTCGGCGATCATCGAGCAGCCAAGCGAATGCCGCGAGGTCGGAAATCCCTCCATGAACCCGAGGCTGTTGGCGAAGATGAACTGCGAATGCTGTGCCGACAGCGAGGTGCCTTCGGTGTTCCTGAGCTTCGGCGAGAGCGCGAACGCGGCCGATTCGCAGCGCTTCGCGATGTCGATCGCCTCCTCCGGCGAGATCCGCCACGGATGGAAGAGGTCGAGGTCGGGGAGGTCGTGCGCCAGCAGTTCCGCGTCGGGCAGTCCGGCGCAATCGTCCTCCGCGGTATGGCGCGCGATGGCGACGGCCGCCTCGACCGTCTGCCGCAGCGCCGCCGGCGAAAAATCCGAGGTGCTGGCGTGGCCGCGCTTGACGTGCGGGCGCCGGCCGAAGTGCACCGAGACGCCGATGCCCTTGTCGCGGTTGTGTTCCAGGGTGTCGATCTCGCCCTTGCGCACGGACACCGACAGGCCGAACCCTTCGGACACGTCGCACTCGCAGGCAGCGGCGCCGAGCGCGCGGGCATGGTCGAGGACGGTCTGCGCGAATTCGCGCAGCTGGCCGTCGCTGTAGGTGAATCGTTCGTCTGTTTTCATGGCGCGCTATCATACAGGGCTATGGAAGACGAATCCCCCGATCTGCCGCTCAGCAAGACCCGCAAGAAAGAGCAGATGCACGCGCTGCAGAAGCTCGGTGTCGAACTCGTCGAACTGTCGCGCGACCGGCTCGCCTCGATGGATCTGCCCGAGAGCCCTGCGCGACGCGATCCGCGATGCGCAGCGCATCACCGCGCACGAAGGCCGCCGCCGGCAGATGCAGTACATCGGCCGCCTGATGCGCGACATCGACCCTGCGCCGATCCAGGAGCGGCTGGACGCCTGGCGCGGCCAGTCGAAGGCCGAGATCGCGCGCCAGCACGGCATGGAGCGCCTGCGCGACCGCCTGATCGCCGACGACGCCGCGCTGACCGAGTTCGCGCAGAAGCACCCGGGCGTGGACCTGCAGACGCTGCGCAACCTGATCCGCAATGCGCGCAAGGAAGCCGCCGAGAACCGGCCGCCAAAGTCCTACCGCGAAATCTTCAAGGTCATCCGCGACGCGGAGTGAGTGCATGAACGACGAACTACTCATAGGTCTGGTCTCGATCAGCGACCGCGCCTCCAGCGGCGTGTACGAGGACGCAGGCATACCCGCGCTGAAGGAGTGGTTCGGCGCCGCGCTGGCCTCGCCCTGGCGGATGGAGAACCGCCTGATTCCGGACGAGCAGCCGACGATCGAGGCCACGCTGAAGGAACTCGTCGACACGGCCGGCTGCCATCTCGTGCTGACCACCGGCGGCACCGGTCCCGCGCCGCGCGACGTCACGCCCGAGGCCACGCTCGCGGTCGCCGACAAGGTGATGCCGGGGTTCGGCGAGCAGATGCGCGCCGTGAGCCTGAAGTACGTGCCGACCGCGATCCTCTCCCGGCAGGTCGCGGTGATTCGCAACCGGCGCGGGGTGGTCGCCGATCCTGCCGGTGCGCTGATCATCAACCTGCCCGGCCAGCCCAAGGCGATCAAGGAAACGCTCGACGGCGTGTTTGCCGCAGTGCCCTACTGCATCGACCTGATCGGCGGGCCGTACATCGAGACTGTCGAATCGGTGGTCAAGGCGTTCCGGCCGAAGAGCGCGATCCGGCAGAAGGGCTGAGGTCGGATTGAAAGTGAAAGAAATACTTTAAAATCTCCAGCGCTGGCGCGGGCTGCAGGGTAGCTTGTGTATCGATATCGATACATTAATCAGCAAAAGTCGACTCTGACCCGCCTTTTCAACTACTCCCCGGCCGGCCGCTTTACCCGGAACCACGCCGCGTACAGCGCGGGCACGAACAGCAGCGTCAGCACGGTGGCGACGATCAGCCCGCCCATGATCGAGTAGGCCATCGGCCCCCACAGCACGCTGCGCGTGAGCGGGATCATCGCCAGCACGGCCGCGGCCGCGGTCAGCACGATCGGGCGGAAACGCCGCACCGCCGATTCGCGGATGGCGGTCCATACCGGAAACCCCGCCTGCACGTCCTGCTCGATCTGGTCGACCAGGATCACGGAGTTGCGCATGATCATGCCGGCCAGCGCGATCACCCCGAGCAGCGCGACGAAGCCGAAAGGCTGGCGGAACACGAGCAGCGCGAGCGCGATGCCGACCACGCCGAGCGGCGCGGTCAGCACCACCATGAAGGTACGCGAGAAGCTCTTCAGCTGGATCATGAGCATCGCGAGGATCACGGCGACGACCATGGGCATGCCGGCGGCGATCGAATTCTCCGCCTTCGAATTCTCCTCGAAGGCGCCGCCGGCCTCGACGCGGTAGCCCGCCGGCAGCTTCGCCTCGAGTTCCTTCAGCGTCTTCTGGATCTCGACGCTCACGTCGGGCGCCTGCACTCCGTCGACGATGTCGGCGCGCACGGTGAGCGTCAGTTCGCGGCTGCGCCGCCAGATGATCGGCTCCTCGAGTTCCTGGCTGATCGTCGCCACCTGCGCGAGCGGCACCGTGCGCCCGCCGGCGGTGGGCACCGAGAGTTCGGCGAGCGTCTCCAGCGTGCCGCGCTCCGAGGCGGGGGCGCGCAGCAGCACTTCGATGATGCGGTCGTTCTCGCGATACGTACCCAGCGGCACGCCGGAGACGACCGCCGCAGTCGCACGCGCAACCGCCTGCGAAGTCACACCCAGCGCGCGCGCCCTCTCCTGGTCGACCTCGACCCTCAGCGCAAGCACGCGGTCGCCCCAGTCGACGTTGACGTCCATCGTGCTCGGGTTCGCGCGGACCTTCCTGCCGACGTCCTCGGCGATCGCCTTGAGGGTCATCGCATCGGGGCCGATGACGCGGAACTGGATCGGGTAATTGACCGGCGGGCCGAGCGGAACGCGGTTCACGCGGCCACGGATGCCGGGGAAGTCCTTCTCGAGCGACTGGCGTATGCGTTCCACGACGCGCTCGCGGCCGGGGATGTCGCGGGTGAGCACGATCAGCTGGGCGAAATTGGTGCGAAACAGCTGCTGGTCCAGCGACAGGAAGAACCTTGGCGAGCCGTTGCCCACATAGGTCACGAAACTGGCGACATCCTTGTCGGCGGCGAGCTTCGCCTCCATGCGTGCGGCCTCCCTGCCGCTCGCCGTGATCGAGGCGCCCTCGGGCAGCCACAACTCGATCATCAGTTCGACCCGGTTCGAGGACGGGAAGAACTGTTTTTCCGTAAGACCCATGCCGCCGACCCCGAGCATGAAGGTCAGCACAGTGGCGACAAGCACGGTCTTGCGATGCGCGATGCACCAGTCGATCAGTCGTCGCAGCCGCGCGTAGAAGGGCGTCGAATAGACATCGTGGTGGCCTTCGCCGTCTGCCGCACTCGGCGCAGGCCGTTCCTTCAGCAGCCAGGCGCCGAGGAAAGGCGTGACCGTTACCGCCGCAAACCAGGAGATGATCAGCGCGATCGTGGTGACCGCGAAGATCGCGAAGGTGTACTCCCCGGTGGTCGACTTCGCCGTGGCGATCGGCAGGAATCCGGCCGCCGTGATGATCGTGCCCGAAAGCATCGGGAAGGCGGTCGAGGTGTAGGCAAAGGTGGCTGCGCGCACCTTGTCAAAACCCTCTTCCAGTTTTCTCGCCATCATCTCGACGGCGATCATGGCGTCGTCAACCAGCAGGCCGAGCGAAATGATCAGCGCGCCCGTGGAGATGCGGTGCAGGTCGATCGAAAAGAAGCGCATCGCAAGGAAAGTCGCTGCGAGCACCAGTGGAATCGTGAGCGCAACGACCAGTCCGGTGCGCGCACCGAGGGACAGGAACGAGACCACCAGCACGATCCCCACGGCCTCCAGCAGCGAGCGCATGAACTCGCCGACCGAATCCTTCACGACGGCGGGTTGGTCGGAAACCTGCTCGAACTCGATGCCCAGAGGCAGGTCGGACTTCAGCCGCGCCATCGTCCGCTTGAGGTCGGTCGCCCAGCTGCAGCACGTCGCCGCTGGCGATCATCGATACCGCGAGGCCGATGCCGGGTTTGCCGCGCGAGCGCATGAAGGAGATCGGCGGGTCGGCGTAGCCGCGGGTGACTGTCGCGATGTCACCCAGGCGCAGGGTCTGCGCGCTGTTCTGCCCGTTGACCCGTAACAGCAGGTCGGACACCGCCTTGACCGAATCGAGCTGCCCGGTCACCCGCAGGGCGACCGAACTCTCCTTCGTCTCTACGCTGCCCGGACTGACGATCGCATTCTGCGCCTGCAGCGCCTGTCCGATCGCTGCCGGATCGATGCCGAGGCTCGCGAGCTTCTTGGTGGAGAGCTCGATGTAGATCTTGTCTTCCTGCACGCCGATCAGCTCGATCTTTGCCACGTTCGGCAGGCGCAGCAGTTCCTGGCGCACGCGCTCGACGCGCTCGCGCAGCTCGGAGTGCGTATAGCCGTCGGCCGTGAACGCATAGATCGAACCGAACACATCGCCGAACTCGTCGTTGAAGAACGGTCCGAGCGCCTCCGCAGGCAGGGTATGGCGGATGTCCCCGACCTTCTTTCTCACCTGGTACCAGATGCCCGGCACATCCTTCGGCGCCGCCGTGTCGAGCAGTTCGAGGATGATCAGCGACTCGCCCGGCTTGGAGTAGCTTCGCGTCCATTTAAAGGAAGGGGTTTCCTGCAGGATCTTCTCGATCCGGTCGGTCACCTGCCGGTCGACCTGCTCGGCGGTCGCCCCGGGCCAGAGCGTGCGGACCACCATCGCGCGGAATGCGAAATCCGGATCCTCGCGCTGGCCGAGCTTGAAGAATGCGGCCACCCCGCCGATCGCAATCGCGAGGATGAAGAACAGCGTCAGCTCGCGGTACTTGAGCGCAGCCGCGGACAGATTGAAGCGATGGTTGGAGCGATCGGCACTCATGCCGGCCTACTTCGGCGAAACGACGCGCACGCGCTGACCGGCGCGAAGCAGCTGCGCCCCGGCGATCACCACGAGGTCGCCCGCGCCTAGCCCGGAATCGACGAGCACATGATCTCCCGCCAGTCCGCGCGTCTTCACGGCTTGCAGGCGGACCGCCCCGATGCCGTCCTTCAGTGCGTCGACCACCCAGACCTGCATGGCATCGCCTTTTCCATAGAGTGCGGCCACCGGCAGCTCGATGCGACTCTCCGTCGTGCTGAGGCGCGCAGCGACCCGCGCGCTCATGCCCAGTTCCACATCCGGACCGGTGTCCAGGATCGTGACTTTCGCGGCATAGGTCCGGCCCACCGGATCGGCCATCGGGGAGAGCTCCCGCAGCCGGCCCGTCCAGTTTCGTCCGGGCAGCGCGTTGAGCGTAAGCGCGTAAGCGCCCGCTTTCTCGAATTCCTCGCGCCGCGACTCGGGCACCGCGACCGCGACTTCCATCTCGATTCCCCTGGCGTCCTTGCGTGCCAGTCGTGCGATCGTCTGGCCCGCAGAAACCACCTGCCCGGCCTCGGCCTCGATGCCCGTGATTACGCCTGCGGTGTCGGCGTGCAGCACTGCGTAGCCGGCCTGATTCTCGGTCTGGCTGTACTGGGCGCGGGCGGCCTGGAGCCGCGCATCGATGGCGTCGAACGTGCTCGCACGACGCTCGAGCTCGGCCTGGCTGATGAAATTCTTCGCGCGCAGTTCGCGGTAGCGCTTGAGGTCGCCCTCGGCGAAGCGGCGCTCTGCCTCGAGCTGCGCGATCTGGGTACGCGCGCTCGCCGCCGCCAGTTCGAGGTCGCGGGCGTCAAGCCGCGCGATGGGCTGGCCCGCGCGCACCGTGGCACCGACATCGACGAGGCGCTCGATCATCTTCCCGCCGACCCGGAATCCGAGCCGCGTTTCATAGCGCGGGCGTACCTCGCCCGCAAATTCGATCGTGCGCGCCTGCGCGGCGGCATCGACCTTCAGCACGCGCACCGGCCGGATTTCGTCGGCACGCTCGGCGGTCCCCGCCTCGGGCGGTTTGCCGCATCCGGCTGCAAGCGCGCAAAACGCCAGCGCCATCGCCAGCAGTGTTCGTTTCATGTTCCGCTCCCGTCGTGGCGCCGCGTGGCGCCTTCCCAAAGATTCGTCAGCGCAGCGTTGAGCTGCTTTTCCAGGTCGACCTTGAAAATCCGCATGTCCGGCCGCTCCATGGCGGATACCAGGCACTCGGGCGGACTGCCGATCTGCCACAGGCCGATCATCAATCCATAGCTGGCCATCAGCAGCCCCACGCCCTCGCCCCGGGCCAGACCCGGAAACAGCACCTCGAACCGGGCGCCGAGCTGCGCAAGCCGCGCGCCGATGCCCACCTTGAACGCGAGCGCCGCGTCGGTCCCGACCTTGGTCTCCAGCATTCCGCGGCAATTTGCAGCCAGTGGAAGGAATTCCGGATGCGCGCGGAGAAAACGCGCAACGGTGCGTGCGATCAGGCGAATGTCGGCACGTGGCGCAGTCAGCGCCTTTTCCAGCGCGTCGAACAGGATCTGCTGGCGCTCGGCATGCACCGCCAGCAGGACCTCCTCGCGGGTGCCGAAATAGAGGTACACCGTACCCTTCGCGAGGCCGGCCCGGCGCGCGAGTTCCTCGACCGAAAACGCTCCCTGCGGCGCGTCCTTCAGAAGCGCAACCGCGGCGCGCAGGATCGCCGCGCGGCGCTCGGTCTTGTCCTCCGGCAGAACCGCGCGGGTGCGGGCGCGGCGGCGCGGGGTGGCAGTGCGGGCGGCGGGTCGTGGGGCGTGCATGCCTGAATAGGCCTTCGATGCGCAGGGTTAATGACCGGCGGTCATTTCAGAAAAAGTCTAAATGACCCGCAGTCATCAGTCAATTGTGCATGCGCTAGAATTCGCGTCACCATGAAAACAGACCTGCTTGAACGGATTGAAATCGAGACCGGTACGTCGCCCGACGCCACGGTGATCTGGATGCACGGACTTGGTGCGGACGGCCACGACTTCGAGCCCATCGTGCCCGAACTCCGCCTGCCCACCACGTTGGCCGTGCGCTTCATCTTCCCGCACGCGCCGCAGCGCCCGGTTACGCTGAACATGGGCATGCGGATGCCTGCCTGGTACGACATTCTCGAACTCGGTGGCGGCAGGGAGGACAGCGAGGGACTGCGTGTCTCGCAGGCCGCGATCGAGGCGCTGATCGAGGCAGAAATCGCACGCGGCGTGCGCGCCGAGCGCATCGTGCTTGCGGGATTCTCGCAGGGTGGCGCGGTGGCGTTTCAGACCGGCCTGCGCCACCCGGAGCGCCTTGCCGGCATCATGGCGCTGTCGACCTACCTGCCGATCGCGGGCACCGTGGAGGCCGAACGCGCGCCCGCCAACGCGGACCTGCCGATTTTCATGGCGCACGGGACCGAGGATCCGATGATTTCCATCGGCCGCGCGGAAATTTCGCGAAAGATGCTCGAAACGCTCGGCTATCCGATCGAGTGGCATGCATACCGCATGCCCCATTCCGTCTGCCCCGAGGAAATCGCCGACATCTCCAGATGGCTGGTCAACATCCTCAAGGCCTGAACCAGGCAGCCCGCTAGGTTTCCCTGATCATTTCCCGGAAGCGCGCAATCTCGTAGTCCTCCCCGCGGTCGTCCACGCCCTGCGGCATGAAAACATGGAAGCGCCCGCTGCGCTCGAACTCGAGGTTCTGCCCGGGAACGAACATGCCGAAGCGCAGCACGATCCGGACTTCGCCCCCGTCGGGTTCGCCACTCTTCAACAGCACGCCGGTCTGTTCAGCGTGTCCCGCCTCGAACTTCGCAGCCACCGGCGCCTTGGAGAGCGTCTGGATACCGACCCGCGCCTGGGTCGTGCCCACCTTGTTGACGCGGCGGACGATCCCGACCACCCAGTTGTTGCCGCCCTCGGGCTGCATCGCGATCAGCGTGTCGACCTTGAGCCAGTCCCCCTTCAACTGCTGGACCACGGCACCGAACCCGCCTGCGCTCACGTTCTCGACGATCCAGCTCTCGACACCGCTGCCGTCGAAATCGAGCGAGGCGGAAGCGCCGAGCACCCCCAACAGCCCCTCGAAGCCATGAACCACCGTGAGGCGCGATTTGACGGTATGGCGTGGATGCTTCCTCTCGGGCGGCTCGGGCGACCAGTACAGCGCAAGGTGGCTGAGCACTTCCTGAACCACTTCGGGCGCATAGGCGTCGCCCAGATTGAGTGTGGAGGGAACGAGACCGCTCGATTCGACCTTCTGCAGCAAGCCCCTGACTTCAGCGAGTGCGGCCGACGCGCCAAAACAACGCAGGGTCGGGGTCTGCTGCGGTGGCCGGACCAACCGTTGCGGCGCCATGTTCTGGTTGAGATCGACCCAGTAGCCCATCTCGGATCCGGGCGCCGTGCCCAGGGAAAACTTCGGCGTGAAATCGCCGATGAGCCGCTCGGCCAGTTCCGCTTCGAGCGGCAGCAGCGCATCCGGGGAACTCGCACTGAACACGACTCCCTTGAGGAATTCCTGCTGCGGTGTCGAATCACCGGGCATGCCTGGATAGACCTCCACCCGCGCACCTGCCAGACCGCGGAATTCGGCAAAGCCGTACACGCGGTTGAAAATGCCCCAGACGCCCAGATCCACCGGGCCGTAGCGCATGTGCATCCACTTGATCTGCTGAGAGAGGCTGCGCAGTGTGCGTACCAGGAGCAGCGGCAGCAGCGCCTTGGCGGCATCGGCCCCCTTCGCCCCGGTGACGAATCCGTCGACAGCGCGACCGAAAGCGCGACCGGCGTGGCTCCAGTAGTCGTGCATTCCCTTCCAGAGCCGGTTCTCCTGGAATTTCGAGGGCCGCACGGTGGCGAAGTAGTCGCGCGCGACCTTGCGCGCCCGGATCTGTCCGGCCTCATCGATCAGGAGGAGCAGCTGGACGCGCTGCTCGATCCGGAAGCCTTCGACCGTCGAAACCGATTCGAACCAGTGGGACAGTTCCTCCAGTGCCTTGAGCGGATCCTGCGCGGGCAGATCCTCGAGCAGGCGCTTCGCCTCCTTCGGATCGGCCATCGGATGGTCCGGCTTGCCTGCGCCGAACAGCTTGAGCATATCGTTTTCCCCCTTGGTTCCGTTTCAGCCCACTGCCGCGCAGCCAGCGGCGGCGTCAGGCATGCCGGACGAAGGGATAATGCATCGACCGGGTACGGATGCGCAACCACGGCTACAATCGGTGGCAGAATTTCCCCTCTTGGCCTCCGTCTTTTTCGAACCATGCGCTTTCTGATCGTCGACGAATCCAGTGACTTCCGCGCCGCGGTTTCAGGGATGCTGCGCGCGCAGTGGCCGGACGCGGGAACTGATGAATGGGATCCACGCCGCCAGGGCAGCCCGCTGGCAGCGGTGGCGAGCGGGCGATATTCGGCAGTGATGCTCGACACGGAACCCGCGGGCGAGGATGGCATCGCGTGGGTCGCGCAGATCCGCAAGGATTCCCGCTCTCCGCCGGTCATCCTGATCACCGCACACGGTGGCGAGTACCTCGCGGTCCGCGCCATGAAGGCCGGAGCCGCCGACTTCCTGCGAAAGGACGGACTGAACGGCGAGCAGATCGTGCGCTCGGTCGAGGAGGCGCTGCGCGAACAGGAGGCGCGGCGCATCGACAGCACCAGTCCGGATCCGGCATT
This sequence comes from uncultured beta proteobacterium, assembly GCA_963844255.1. Taxonomy (GTDB): domain Bacteria; phylum Pseudomonadota; class Gammaproteobacteria; order Burkholderiales; family SG8-39; genus SZAS-79. Next base: position 193,303 of record CAWJNP010000087.1, on the reverse strand, counting down.
CATGCGCACCACGCAGTTCGAGGTGCACAAGATCGGCCTGCCGGTAAGAAACGTGACGAGCGTGCCCGGCTACCGCGCGCTGCGAAAAATCGGCGAAGGCGGAATGGCCAAGGTCTATCTTGCCGAACGAATCAGCGACGGAATTCAGCTGGTGCTGAAGATACTCGACCCGTCGCTGCGCTCGGACACGGTATTCCTGCGCCGCTTCGAGCAGGAGTCGAAGCTGATCATCTCGATCGAGAACGAGCACGTGGCCAAGATCTACGACCAGGGATTTTCCGGCGAAACCCCGTTCATCGCGATGGAGTACTTTCCGGGCGGCGACCTCAAGGTACGGCTGCAGCAGAAGGTCACCTCGCTGGGCGCGCTGCGGATCGCCTCGCAGATCGCCAAGGCGCTCGACGTCATCCACTCGCACGCCATCATCCATCGCGACCTGAAACCGCAGAACATCCTGTTCCGCGAGAACGGACGGCTTGCGATCGTCGATTTCGGCCTCGCCAAGGACATGAGCATCGAATCGTCTCTGACCCGCCACGGCCAGATCATCGCAACGCCGCGTTACATGAGCCCGGAACAGTGCATGGGCCTGCCGGTCGACCATCGCTCGGACCTGTACAGCCTGGGGGTGATCTTCGTTGAAATGCTCACCGGCCAGCGCGTATTCGATGCGGAGAACGCCGCGGGACTGATCTACCAGCACGTGCATGGACCGATTCCGCAACTGCCGGGCAAGCTTGCCGGCTACCAGACCATCGTCAACCGCCTCCTCGCGAAGAAGCCGGACGACCGCTTCCAGAGCGCCCGCGAACTGTTTGCCTATATCGCCATATGATGAATCCCCGCCCTTCGGCAGAACGCCAGTACCTCGACCTCCTTGACCACGTCCTCGCTCAGGGCGCCGAGAAGTCCGACCGCACCGGCACCGGTACGCTGTCGGTATTCGGCGCCCAGATGCGCTTCGATCTCGCGCAGAGCTTTCCGCTGCTGACGACCAAGAAGCTGCACCTGAAGTCGATCATCCTCGAGTTGCTCTGGTTTCTCAGCGGCGACACCAACGTGCGCTGGCTGCAGGAACGCGGCGTCACGATCTGGGACGAATGGGCCGACGAAAACGGCGAACTTGGACCGGTCTACGGCTACCAGTGGCGGCACTGGAGGACGCCGGACGGCCGCGAGATCGACCAGATCGCGCAGGTCGTCGAATCGATCCGGAAAAAACCCGATTCGCGTCGCCACATCGTGAGTGCATGGAACCCGGCCGACGTCGACCGGATGGCGCTGCCGCCCTGCCATGCCTTGTTCCAGTTCTACGTCGCCAACGGAAAGCTGTCCTGCCAGATGTACCAGCGCAGCGCGGATCTCTTCCTTGGCGTGCCATTCAACATTGCCTCCTATGCATTGCTCACCCTCATGGTTGCGCAGGCCACCGGCCATGCGCCAGGCGAGTTCATCCTCACCCTGGGCGACGCGCACCTGTACCTGAACCACCTCGAACAGGCGCGCACCCAGCTCTCGCGCGAGACACGCCCTTTCCCGCAGATGAAGCTTGCACCCGGCGTGCAGGATGTGTTCGCGTTCCGCTATGAGGATTTCACGCTCGAGGGCTACGATCCGCATCCGCCTATCAAGGCGCCGATCGCCGTATAGGAATCTGTCCTGAAAAAAAGCGGGCCCGCCTATCGGGGGGGCGGCGGGCCCGCGGGGAGAACCGGTGTGACAACCCGGATGGGAGCGCCTCTGCGGACGCGCCCGGATTCGAGAGCAGCGGCTAGAAGGCGCCCCTGTTCCAGTACTGGAAGGCGTAGAGCAGTCCGGCAGCGGCAAAAACATAGACCACCAGGTCGGCCGAACTCGACTGCTGGCGCACCGAACTGAAGGTGCGCGAGATCCAGCCGATCACGCCGAAGATGAGCATCAGCCCGCCCGCCGCAACGCCGCCCGAATAACCGGAACCGAGCAGACCCGCAAGCCAGCCATTGGGCGATAGCAGTTTGTAGATCGTGCCGCAGATACCGATGACAACCATGACGACCAGCCCGAAACCCCAGACCGCCTGCGCCAAGGTTCCCGTATCGTGCTTGTGCTTGATGCTTTGCATAGACTCCTCCGCTCATGTTCCGGCCGGTCGGCCGTCAATCCGATTCATGCGAGCGCCCGCTCGGGCACCCCGGCGGCGCGCCCAACGGTGCGCGCGTCGATCAACGTTGCATCTACGATCACACCTGCCGCAACCGCCAAGCCGCGTTCGATCAGCTGCCGGTTTGCAACTTCGAGCAGGTAACCGCGCATCCCGCATTCGTCCAGAGAGCGCCGGAACCACGCGATCGCGCATTCGGTGGGAACCGTCCCACGCCTGAGCCCGACGCAGGCGAATCCGCGCATCGCGTTCGAATCGCAGAGCTCATCCCGCACGCCGACGTCCGAAAGCCGGAACCAGATCTGGAGGAAGTAGACCCGCAGCAAGCGATCGAGCGCCAGCGGATGGGACCGCAGCCCGGGCGGTATGTCGAACAGCCGCTCGATCTCGTCCCGCAGTTCGCCCCACGGAACCGCCCTCTCCATTTCAGAGAGGAACTGTTCGCGCCGGGTTGCCGCGGGAACCGCCTCGATCGAGGGGCCGTTGAGCAACGCATGCGCACGCATACTCATGACACCCGCTCCAGGGTCAAGTCGCCGGACACGCGCACGCGCTCGCCGACAGCGGCGGCCGGCAGGGCTGACTGGATCAGCGCCCGCCGGCTGCCGTCGTCCATGCGCAGGACCACCCGGTAGGAGGTCTGCTTCCTGGTGTTCTTTTCGATCGCGTTGCCGGCAAGTGCGCCTCCGGCCGCGCCGAGCAGCGTCATTGCCGTGCGGCCCGAACCGCGGCCGAACTGGTTGCCGACCACCGCGCCGGTGACGCCACCGGCCACGGCGCCGATGCCGCTGGTGGGCGCGCTCGATTCCACCGGCTGTATCGACTCGATGACGCCGCAGTTCGCACACGCCGGCTTGCGCGCCAGCGGCCGCGACGATGCCGATGCCGGCTCGGTTCGACGCGTCGGAGATGTCGCGCCTGTCGCGAGGTTCGACTCCGGCGCCAAACCGGAATTCGCAGACGGCATGACACCGGTGAGTACGGCGGCTGCGAGCGCACTGCTGAGCAACACCGCCACGGTTGCCGCGATGACCAGGGGGTGCGTTCTGTTGTTGTCCATCCCGTGTTCCTTTCGCACTTACGACGACGCCCTACCTTCTGCAAGCGGCGTGCCATGGAAAAAAAAAGCTTCAGGCGCAATGACTTGGACGCAGTTCGTGAACAATTTCGCGGACCGTAAAAATGTGCAAACCGTCGCCGTGACACGACAGCTTTCGCGCCGGTCCGGCAAGTGCCTTGAATTGCTGAGATTTTTCCTGTCGTCGAACGACGACAGCCGGTGCTAGCTCTCGGACTTGAACTGCCCGGGCTCGAGCGAGTGCCGGTCGAGCAGGCGGTAGAACTCGGTCCGGTTGCGGCCCGCGAGCTTCGCGGCCTGGGACACGTTTCCGCCGGTGAGCTTGAGCATCTGCACGAGGTAGTCGCGCTCGAACGCGCGGCGCGCCTCATCCAGCGGAGTCAGCGAACTCTCCGCATGGTCTATCGCCTGCGACACCAGCGAGGCCGGCACGATTTCGGTAGTCGCCAGCGCAACCGACTGCTCGATGACGTTGAGCAACTGGCGCACATTGCCCGGCCAGGGCGCGGAAATCAGGAGCTCGAGCGCTTCCGGCGAGAACCCGCGCGCGCGTTTCTGGTAGCGCTCGGCCAGGCGCTTGAGAAAGTGGCCCGCGAGCAACGGGATGTCTTCGCGCCGCTCGGCGAGCGGCGGCACCACGAGGCGGACCACGTTCAGGCGGTAGTAGAGGTCTTCGCGGAACTCGCCCGTCGCGATGCGCTCCTCGAGCTTGCGGTGCGTCGCCGAGACGATGCGTACGTCGACGGGGACCGATTCGTTCGCCCCGACCGCGCGCACGCTGCGGTCTTCGAGCGTGCGCAGCAGCTTGACCTGCAGCGCGGGCGGCATGTCGCCGACCTCGTCGAGGAACAGCGTCCCGCCTTCGGCCGCCTGGAACAGGCCGCGACGGTCCTGGGTGGCTCCGGTAAATGCCCCCTTCTTGTGGCCGAACAGTTCGGTCTCAAGCAGCCCTTCCGGAATCGCCCCGCAATTGACCGCGACAAAGGGCTTTGCGTGCCGGCGGCTCGCGGCATGCAGGGCGCGCGCAATCAGTTCCTTGCCGGTGCCGCTCGGGCCGAACACGCAGACACTCGCATCCGATTGCGCAACCAACTGCGCCTGCGAGAGCAGGTGTTCCATCGCGGCCGAGCGGGTGACGATCTCGGCGCGCCAGTCGCCGCCTGCGCCGGCCTCGCCGGAGGCCAGACGCAGCGCGTCGGCCACGGTATCGGTGAGGACATTGCTGTCGAACGGCTTGGTCAGAAAACTGAACACGCCGCGCCGTGTCGCGGCCACCGCCTCCGGGATGGTGCCGTGCGCGGTGAGGATCACCACTGGCAGCGTTGGTGCCTGCCGGTGGATCGCGTCGAACAGCGCCATGCCGTCCATGCCATGCATGCGCAGGTCGGTGATCACCGCCTGCGGGCGCTCGGCCGCCAGACTCGCCAGCGCGGCTTCGCCGGACCGCACCGCGTTGACGCGGTAGCCGGCTGCGGCCAGGCGCATCGCGATCAACTCGAGCAGGTCGGCGTCGTCGTCGACCAGCAGAATCGCAGGCGGCCTGCCGGTCACTTGCGCCGCTCCCGGGCGGCGCGCGCGCGGTCCTCGCGCTCGAGGTTCTCGCGCTCGAGCGCATTGATCGCCCGCACGCGCTCGTGCAGCGCCTCGTTGGTCGAGCGCAGCGCCTCCTGCTTCTTCTCTTCGCTGCGCGCAATGCGGATCCTTTCCTCGACCTGCACCAGCAGCAAGGCCGCGAGGTCGGCCAGCGGGCGCGGTTCCCTGTCAGCCCGGCCGGGCGCCTCGGTCTGCCGCGCGAGCAGCTCGAGCGCGCGCGGATCGTTGCGCAGCGCGGCAGCAGGCTGGGCATACAGGCCGCCGAGCCTGAGGCAGGCCACGGAGTGCGCCGGGCGCGCGCACTCCTGCTGGGCGCGCGCGAGTTCCTGCTTCTGCTCCGGGGCGTCGAGTTGCGCGGCGCGTCCCAAATAGCTCATCAGCTCCGCCGCCTGCGCGCTATCGGCGTCGCCGACGAGCGGGACATTCCCGCCGCAGCCGCACAACGCAGCGCTTGCGAACACGCAGGCTGCGAATCGCGGCCTCACGCGACCTCCGCGCCATGCCGCGGCAGGACCACGCTGAAGCGCGACCCGCGCTTGTCGGAAGCAACGCCGATCGTGCCGCCGTGCGCCTGCACGAATTCGCGCGCGATTGCGAGCCCCAGTCCGCTGCCCTCGACCCGGCCGGCGCTCTTTGCGCGGCCGCGGAAGAAGGTGTCGAAGATCGAGCGCCTCTCCTCCGGCGGAACGCCCGGTCCGTTGTCGATGACCTCGACGCTGACCGAGTCGCTCTTTTCGGAGAGGACGAGCTCGATGCGGCCGCCTTCGGGTGTGAACTTGAGCGCGTTGCCGACCAGGTTGTCGAACACCGTGCGCAGCTTCTCGCCATCGGCTTCGATCTGGGCCGGCCGCGCGCTGAGTTCCACCGTCTGGTGCTTTGCCTGCGCTTCGAGAAGATGGGCGTCGGCAACTTCGCGCAACAGAGTGGCAAGCGCCACGGGCCTGCGTTCGAGCGTCGCCGCATCGTGCAAGGCGCGCTGGTAATCGAGCAGTTCCTCGATCATGCGCTGCAGCTTGATGCTGTTCTCCCGCAGAATCCCGACCACCTGCCGCTGCTGGGGCGCCAGCGGCCCACCGATGCCGTCGTGCAGCAACTCCGCCCCTTCGCGCAGCGCGGTGAGCGGCGTCTTCAATTCGTGCGATACGTGCCGGAGGAAGCGGTTCCTCTGGGCCTCCAGTTCGGTCAGGCGACGGCGCAGCCAGTCCAGCCGCATGCCGAGGTACTGCAGGTCGTCTGGCCCGGCAACGCGGATCGGACGCGAGAAATCCGCGCTGCCGAGCTGCCGAATCGCCGCGTCGAGCTGGCGGATGGGACGCGCGATCACCCGGGTGAGCGCAAGCGCGATCGCCAGCGCGAGCGCGATCGCGACGAACAGCAGCACCGTCATCTGCTGGCGCACGCCTTCGGCCGAGGCGCGCAGCCGCTCGACCTCACGGTCGGCAACCACATAGCTGATCGCAAGCACCTCGTAGCCGCTGTCGGCCAGCTCGCGCGCCCGCGCGCCGACCACGCGGGGGTCGAGTTTCGACTGTGGCGAGCCCTCGAGAAGCGTGTGTAGCCGGCTCTCGAGGTCGATGGTGCGGTTCAGCGCGGCGAGCTGCTCGGAATCCAGCGGCAACTGGCTGAGCTCGCCGCACACCAGCGAGAAACTCCTTCTGACGCGCCCGTAATCGGCGAGCAGTTCCGGGTCGGCCGAAACCAGCATCTGCTGGGCGATGCGCTCGATCGAACTCACGCGGTTGACCAGCGCGCGGCTGCCGCGTGCGGCCTGCGCCGCGCTGAACACCGCATTCTGGGCCTGCCCGGCCAGCCGCTCGGTGCTCCAGGCCGAATACATCAGCGCACCGGCAAGCGGCAGTGCGAACAGCAGGAAACCCGCCACCAGCAGCTTCAGGAACGAGCGCGGAAAGCTCCTCTGGGGCAGGATCGAGGTCACGGTGGCTATCGAACTCATGGTCCTATAATTGCACGATGGTCGAATCACCAGACAGGACGAATGTCACACCCGGCGAAGTGGCAGCCGCACCCGATACTCGGGTATACCTCGTCGCCGCGGTGGCCTCGAACGGAATCATCGGCGCCGGCAACCGCATGCCCTGGCATCTGCCCGAAGACCTGAAGCACTTCAAGGCGCTGACCCTCGGCCACCCGGTGATCATGGGTCGCAAGACCTACGAGTCGATCGGAAAACCACTGCCAGGACGGGAGAACATCGTCGTCAGCCGCACCCCGGGATTGGAGATTGCGGGAGTGAGCATTGCCTCTTCGCTTGCGGGAGCGCTCGCCTTCTGCATCGGCGAAGACGTGGTCTTCGTGATCGGCGGCGGCGAACTGTACAAGGCAGCGCTGCCGCTGGCCGACGGACTGGTCCTGACCGAAATCCGCAGGGATTACGAGGGCGACACCCGCTTTCCGGACTGGGACCGCAGCGCGTTCCGCGAAACGCAACGCAAGCCGCACGAATCGGCGAACGACCCCGCGTTCGACTTCGTTCTATACGAAAAGATCTAGGAAGCGGTAACGGGGGGAACCTGGGTTCCCCTGTTCCGAGCCTCTAACCCTCTCCGAGCGCCGCGTTCACCCGCGGCATGACTTCTTCCGCCATGAGCTGCATGGAGCGCCTGCCGAGAACCGGATCCATCCAGTCGTGACAGGGATAGAGCAAGGTGCCGAAAGGACCTGTCTGCTTCCTGAACGCAAGGATCTGGTCGACCACGCTGTTTACCGTGCCTGCGATCACGAGCTTCCGGGTCACGTAGTCGGGCGTGATTTTTTCGTCCGGCTCGCTCTGTTCGAGCTTGAACAGATTGGAGCGGCCTGCGAATCCGACAAGCTTGCGCACGAGTTGCTTGAAGTAGAAATGGTAGGGGCCTTCCGGAGACCGGCCGTAACGTTCGGCCACCGCGTCGTCGTCGGCGACGAAGATCGACTTCGCAACCCGCCATTCGGCCGGGCTAGCCACCGCGCCGACTGCTTCCCGACCCTCGGCATAACGCGGCCAATGCGATGCCACCCACTCCGGAAGAAGGAAGTTGGCCGAGATCGGCTGCCAGCCGCGCTTGGCCGCCTCGGTCACGCCCCGGGAATGCGGCGCCACGGCGGTGACCACGATCTGCGGATGCGGATGCTGGAAGGGCCGCAGGATGCTGCCCTGGCCGATCTCCGGAATCATCGTCTTTTCCGTGCTGACTGTGTAGTGCTTTCCGCTCAACCGGTAGGGCGCCTTGCCCTTCCAGATCTCGAGCACCATGTTGATGCACTCGAGAAACATTTCATTGCGGTCCTTTCCGTAGTTGCCGAATACCTCCGCATCCGACATCAGGCCGCCGGGACTGATGCCCATGATGAAACGGCCGCCGAGCATGTGGTCGAGCATGGCCACCTGCGCAGCAACGCTCGCAGGATGGGTGTTCGGCATGTTGATGGTTCCGCTGCCAAGAACGATCTGGCGGGTTTCGTGCGCAAGGCTGGCGAGGAACATCAGGCACGAGGTGACGTTCTCGGCGAGATCGGTGACGTGTTCGCCGACGTAGGCCTCGCAGAAACCCAGTCGGTCGGCCAGCAGTATCGCTTCGCGATCCTCCGCCAGTGTTTCGCACGGCAGGCGGCCGGGCGGGTGCAGCGGCATCATGAATGTTCCAAGCTTCAAGCGGTCTCCTCTGCGCGGCCCGGGCGGCCGCAAAATATCGAACGCAGCGTCTATAGCACATCCCTCTCCGATTGACAGGGAGGAAACCCCCGTGTCAGCATGGCTTTGATTCACTCTTGAGGAGGAGACAATCATGAAAATAAGACAATTGCTGTCGGCATTCGCCGCTGCTTTCGCGGCGCTCGCGTCGGCCATCGCATTCACCCCGCTCGCGCAGGCGCAGGCGCCGATCAAGATCGGCCTGTCGATGCCGCAGACCGGCCCGCTCGGCGCCGGTGGCAAGGCGGCGCTGCTCGCACTCAACATGTGGAAGGACGACGTCAACGCCAAGGGCGGCATGCTCGGGCGCAAGGTCGAACTGATCTCGTTCGACGACCAGGGTAATCCCGCCAACACCCCGGGGATCTACACCAAGCTGCTCGACATCGACAAGGTCGACCTGCTCATCGCCCCGTATGCCACCGTACCCGACCGCGCCGCTGCTGCCGCTGGTGAAGGAACGCAACCTGCTGCTCATGGGCAACTTCTCGTTCCAGGTAAACCACAAGGTGCAGCACACGATGTGGTTCAACAACGCGCCCTGGGGCGACGCCGAAAGCTGGTTCGAAGGCTATTTCCAGGCGAGCAAGTCGCTCAAACTGAAGAGCATCGCGATCCTTGCGTCGGACCAGGAATTCGCGCAGAACCTCGCTACCGGTGCCAAGGGGCAGGTCAAGAAGCTCGGGTTGAACATCGTATACGAACAGAACTATCCGCCCAACACGGTGGACTTCTCCTCGATGCTGCGTGCCATCCGCGCGGCCAAGCCGGACATGGTGTTCGTTGCCTCCTACCCGGGTGATTCGGTCGCGATCGTGCGCGCGGTCAACGAGGTCGGCGTCGGTTCGTCGGTGAAACTGTTCGGCGGCGGCATGGTCGGCCTGCAGTTCACCCCGATCATGGAATCGCTGGGATCGCAACTGAACGGCATCGTGAACTACAACAGCTACGTGCCCGGCATGGACTTCCCCGGCGTGAAGGATTTCCTCTCGCGCTATGCGGCCAAGGCGGCCGAAGCGAAGGTCGATCCGCTCGGCTATTACCTGCCGCCGTTCAACTACGCGATCGGGCAGATGCTCGAGCAGGCAGTCGCCGGCACCAAGAGCCTCGACCACAAGAAGCTGGCCGAGTACCTGCACAAGAACGAGATGAAGACCATCGTCGGACCGATCACCTTTACGGCCGACGGCGAGCGAGCCAAACCGAGCGTGCCGATGATCCAGTTCCGTGGCGTGGCCGACAAGAACGTCGAGCAGTTCCGCCAGGCAGGCAAGCAGGTCATCCTGTACCCGTCCAACTACAAGAACGGCGAGGTCATCCCCTTCGACAAGGCGCACAAGTAGGCGCCCGGCCGATCCGACGGCGCGGCCCTGCCGCGCCGTCTTTCTTTTCCTTTCTGTGACCAGATACTGCGACGACGGAGTGCCGCGTGTTCTCGCTTGACCTGCTCGGCGACGCGATCATCTTCGGGGTGCTGCTCGGCTGCTTCTACACGGCGGTCAGCATCGGCCTGTCGGTGTCCTTCGGCCTGCTCGACGTGCCGCACATCGCCCATCCTGCCTTCGTCGTGCTCGGTTCCTACGGCACATTCCTGCTGGGCGGCAAGATGGGCTGGGATCCGATCCTCTCAGGCCTCGCGCTGATGCCGGTTTTCTTCGTGTTCGGGATCCTCGTCTACCGTTTCTACTACGAAACCTTCGAGAAACGCGGCGGCGACACCGGCGTGCGCGGTCTCGCGTTCTTTTTCGGCGTCGCGTTCATCGTCGAAGTCGGCCTGATCCTGGCGTTCGGCGTCGACCAGCGCTTCGTCGAGGCGGACTACATCGGCAAGAGCATGAGCCTGGGCGAAATGCGCATCCCGATGCGCCTGCTCGTGGCGTTCGGCATGGCACTGATCCTGACCACCGTGCTCACGCTCTACCTTTCGAAGACCTTCACCGGCCGCGCAATCAAGGCCGTGGCGCAGGACGAACCTGCGCTGCGCCTGATGGGCGCGAATCCGGTGCGCATCAAGCAATGGGCCTTCGGCATCGCCACCGCAGTGGCGGCGCTCGCCGGTGCGCTGCTGATCATCGTCGGCCCGGTGGACCCCGGCATGGGCCGCATCTACATCGGACGCACCTTCTGCGTCGTCGTGCTGGCAGGGCTGGGCAGCATGAGCGGCACGCTGGTCGCCGGGCTGATACTGGGCATTTCCGAATCGATCGTTCTGACCATGTTCGGAGCCTCCTGGGCGCCCGCGGTGTCCTTCGGGCTGCTGCTGGTCGTGCTGGGCCTGCGGCCGCAGGGACTCTTCGGCAGATGAGCGGAAGATGAAATCAATGAGCGGATCGCGATGAAGCGCAGCGGCTTGTTCTGGATCAGCGCGGCGGTCCTGCTGGGTCTCGCCCTGCTCGCGGCGTTCACCATCGACAACGAGTACTATTTTTTCGCGGCCTACATCGTCCTGCAGTTCGTGGTGCTCGCAACTGCATGGAACATCCTTGGCGGCTACGCCGGATACGTCAATTTCGGCACCAGCGCCTTCTTCGGGATCGGTGCCTATATCGCCGTGATGCTGATCAAGTTCATCCATGCGCCGCTGCCGTTGCAGATCCTCGCCGCGGCGGTCGTGGGCGCCGCCATGGGTTGCGGGGTCGGGCTGCTCACCCTGCGGCTGCGCGGCATCTTCTTTTCGATCGCCACGGTGGCGGTGGCGATCATCCTCGAGACCACGGTCAACAACTGGCGCTTCGTGGGCGGCGCCTCCGGCATCCAGATCATGCGCCCGCCGGTGCTGGAACCCTTCGACTCCTATACCAAGATGATCTTCGTGGTGGCGGCGATCCTGGCCATCATCGCAGTGGCCACTGCGCGCTATGTCCAGACCTCCTGGATCGGGCGCGGCCTGCGCGCGATTCGCGACAACGAGGAAGCCGCCGAATGCGCCGGCGTGCCGACGCTGCGGCTCAAGCTGATCGCCTGTGCAATCTCCGGCGCGCTGATGAGCGCGATCGGCGCGCCGCTGGCGATGTACCAGAGCTTCGTCGAACCGGCCTCCGCGTTCAGCCTCAATTATTCGGTCTCCGCGCTGGCGATGCCCATCATCGGCGGCACCTCGCACTGGATCGGCCCGGTGATCGGCGCGTTCCTGCTCGGCACGGTGCAGCAGGTCGTCACGGTGACGATTTCCTCGGAACTCAACGTGATGGTCGTCGGCGTCCTGCTGGTCGTCTTCGTGGTCGGTGCGCCCGAGGGAATCATCGGCCTGTGGCGCCGCTACGTCCTGAAGAAAGGGGACGCGTGAGGTCGCCCCTGCTACGCGTCCAGAACCTGTCGAAGCACTTCGGCGGGTTCACGGCGCTCGACCATGTCAGCATCGAGGTTGGTCAGGGGGAGCGCTTCGGGCTGATCGGCCCGAACGGCTCGGGCAAGACCACCCTGATCAGCTGCATCTCCGGGTCGCTGAAGAACGATGACGGCAGCATCCTGTTCGACGGGGAGGAGATGTCGAAGCTGCCCGCTTTCCAGCGCACGCGGCGCGGGATCGCCCGCAGTTTCCAGATTCCGCGCCCCTTCTCGAGCATGACCGTGCTCGAGAACCTCGTGGTCCCGCTAGAGTTCGTCGCGCATCGCGGATCCCTGCACAAGGCGGACACGCGCGGCGAGGCGATGGAACTGCTGCGCGGCATGGGTCTGGCCGACAAGGCGGACATCCGCTCCAACCGCCTGTCTCAGGTCGAACTGCGCAAAATGGAGCTCGCGCGCGCAATGGCCTCAAAACCTCGCATGCTGATCTCCGACGAAGCGATGGCCGGATTGTCGCAAAACGAAGTGAGCGAGGTGCTGGAGATCCTGTTCAAGCTGAACGCCACCGGCATCAGCGTGATCATGATCGAGCACATCATGCAGGCGGTGATGAAGTTCTCGCAGCGCGTGATCTGCCTGGATGCCGGGCGCATCATCTGCGAAGGAACGCCCGAATCCATCGTCGCCAACCCCGAAGTCCAGAGGGCCTACCTTGGCGCTTGAACTGACCGTTCGCGATGTGGACGCCGGCTACGGCGCGGTACGTGCCCTGCACGGCGTCTCGATCGGCATACGCGAGGGCGAAACCGTGGCGTTCCTCGGCACCAACGGGAACGGCAAGAGCACGCTCATGAAATGCGTGATGGGGATGGTGCGCCCGACCGCAGGGGAGATCCTGTTTTCGATCGACGGTGCGACGCACGACCTGACCAGGCTTTCGACGGAGGAAATCGTCAACCTCGGCATCGCGATGGTTCCCGAGGGCCGGCGCCTGTTCCCTAAACTGACCGTGGAGGAGAACCTGCTCCTGGGCGCGTTCCGCCCGAAGGCCCGGCCGGACATCGCGAAAAACCTGGCGCTGTCCTACGAAACCTTTCCGGTCCTTCAGGAGCGCCGCCGCCAGCTTGCCGGCTCGATGTCCGGCGGCCAGCAGCAGATGCTCGCGATCGCCCGCGCGCTGATGTCCTCACCCAGGCTGCTGCTGATCGACGAGCCCTCGGTGGGACTGTCGCCGCTGCTCGTTTCGACCACCGTCACCATGATCAAGCAGCTCAAGGAAAAGCACGGTCTCACGGTACTGATGGCCGAGCAGAACTTCCACCAGGCGATCCGGATCGCGGATCGCGGCTACCTCATCGTCCATGGCGAGATCGTGTTCGAAGGGCGGACGGTCGCCGAGCTCGAACAGAACGACATGGTGAAGAACTACTACCTCGGTACGGCCTAGACCTTCCCCAGGGCGCCCAGTACCCGTTGCGGCGTGAACGGCATTGCCGTCACCCGTGCCTTGAAGGGACTGAGTGCGTCGTTGATCGCGTTCATTACGGCCCCGGAGGCCCCCGCGGTACCGGCCTCGCCCACGCCCTTGGCACCGAGTTCCGACGTGCGTGTCTTCGATTCCACGTGGCCGCAGACGATGTCCGGCATCTCGACCGACATCGGCACCATGTAGTCCGCCATCGTGGCGTTGAGCAGCTGCCCGTCCTCGGAGTAATGGCACTCCTCGAACAGGGCCGCGCCGATGCCCTGCACCACGCCGCCGCGGATCTGCTCGTCGACCAGCAGCGGGTTGATCACCGTGCCGCAGTCCTCCACGCACCAGTGCTTGAGCAGCTTCACGAAACCGGTGTCGGTGTCGACTTCGACCAGGGAAGCCTGGATCCCGTTGGTGAAGGTGAAACCGTACTCGCGCGGCGTGTAGTGGCGCGTCACCATCAGTTCGGACTGGAATTTCATCGGCAGCGTGTCCGGGCGGAAATACGCCGACGCGGCCGAGTTCGGCCAGCGGCAGCTTCGATTCGCCGCTCGCACTATCGATGACTTCGTTGTTGAAGATGTCCAGCGTCGCCTTGTCCGCGCCGAGGATCGCGGCGGCGATGTCGAGGATGTTCGAGCGCAGCGCCTTGCCCGCCTGCAGCACCGCCTCGCCGCCGATGCCGGCGCCGCGCGAAGCCCAGGTGCCGCCGCCGTAGGGCGTGGTGCTGGTGTCGCCGGTGATCACCCTGACACGGTCCAGGGTCACGCCCACGGTCGTGGCCGCAATCTGCGCGAAGATGGCTTCCGTCCCCTGGCCCTGCTCGGTGACGCTCGAAAGCACAGTGAGCATTCCGGTCGGTTCGAGGCGCAGGGTCGCGCCGTCCTGGGCCGAAATGCGCGCGCCGCCGACCCCGTAGAACGCCGGTGAAGGGTTGGTCACCTCGATCATCGCGGCAAAGCCGATGCCGCGGTGGACGCCCTGCTTCCTCAAGCCCGCCTGTTCCGCGCGCAAGGCCTTGTAGTCCATCAGGGCAAGCAGCTTGTCCAGGCACTGGTGGTGTGTGAGCACCTCGAACTTCATTCCCGCTGCACCCGTGTAGGGATACGCGTCGTCCGGGACCAGGTTGCGGCGGCGGAATTCGGCCGGATCCATGCCGAGCTTCTGGGCCGCGAGGTCCACGATCCCCTCGGTCAGCGCCACGGCAATCGGATGGCCGACGGCGCGGTACTGGCAGGTCACGTTCTTGTTGGTGAACACGACATTGAGTCTGGCGCGGTAATTCCTGTGCTTGTAGGGGCCGCCCGTGAGGTTCACGACCTGGTTACCCTCGATCCCGCTGGTGCGCGGGTACACCGAATACGGGCCGATCGCGGTCAGGTCGTCCAGGTCGAAGGCGAGGATCTCGCCCTCCTTCGTGGCGGCAAGGCGGACCGTGACCTTGTGCTCGCGCGCATGGATGTCCGACAGAAACGATTCCAGCCGGTCGGCGATGAACTTGACCGGGCGGCGCAGCATCATCGAGAGCGCGGCGGTGCACATTTCGTCCGGGTACACGTGCACCTTGATCCCGTAGGCACCGCCGATGTCCCCGCAGAGTACGCGCACGTTCGCCTCGGGAAGCTTCAGATGCTTGGCGAAGATGTCCTGCATCATGTGCGGGGCCTGGGTCGCCTGATGCACTGTAAGTGTGTTTTCCGCGACGTTGTAATCGGCCAGGATCGCGCGGCCCTCGAGGCATACGCCGGTGTGCCGGCCAAAGCTGTAGCTCTCTTCGACCACGACGTCGGCTTTGGCGAATGCGGCGTCCACTTCGCCGTTGTCGACCGAACGCTTGAAACAGATGTTGTCCTCGAACTCCGGGTGGATCACGGTCTCGCCGGCCAGCGCAGCGTGCATGTCGATCACGGCGGGCAACGGGTCCCACTCGGCCTCGATCAACTCGCAGGCGTCCTCGGCCTGGGCGCGCGTCTCGGCGACCACCGCGGCCACCGCCTCGCCCTGCCAGCAGGCACGCTCGATGGCCAGCGCATGCTGCGGCGGCGACTTGATCCCCTGCAGGTGCCCCAGCACGCCGACCCAGGGGGTGCAGAATTCGGCGACCGCGCGTCCGTCGACGACGGCGATCACGCCCGGCGCGGCGCGCGCCTTGGTGAAATCGAGCCGCAGGATCTTCGCGTGCGCATGCGGGCTGCGCAGGAACACGACATGAGCGAGACGGGGAAAACGCAGATCGTCGATGTAGGAGCCGCGCCCCTGCAGCAGGCGTTTTGCGTTGGCGCGCGGTTCGGGCTTGCCGATGTAACCCGACTCGGTGCGCGATTTCGCATCCCTGACCGGAATTTCGGCGCGCGCGTTCATGCCCGGACTCCCTTGCGACGTGCCACGAGCACGACTTCGATCGCATCGACAATCGCGTGGTAGCCCGTGCAGCGACAGTAGTTTCCCGACAGGTGTTCGCGGATCCGCTCGCGCGTGGCATCCGGCTCGGATTTCACGAGATCGAGTGCCGCCACCAGCATGCCCGGCGTGCAGTACCCGCACTGCAACGCGTTTCTTTCGTGGAACGCGTGCTGCAACTCGGCCAGTTCACCATCGTCCGACAGGCCTTCGATGGTATCGACCGACCGTCCTTCGCACTGGACGGCCAGCGTGAGGCAACCGCGCACGATCTCGCCATCGATGCGCACCGTGCAGGCACCGCAGGCGCCGTGTTCGCAGCCGATATGCGAGCCGGTGAGGCCGAGGTCGTCCCGCAGGAAGTCGATCAGGTGTGTGCGCGGCAGCACGCGGCGCGTGACCTTCGTTCCGTTGACGGTCAGCGTGACATTCATCGACTGATCCATGCAGGCTCCTTTCAGGTAGCCAGCGCCGCGAGCACGCGGCGGGCCAGCACGTTTGCGAGGTGCAGCTTGGTTTTCGCGCTGTTCTCGAGGTCATCCATTGGAGACAGGTCCTGGCCGAGCTCGGCGGCCAGGTCGGTTGCCGGCGGTTTGCCCTCCGCGGCCTGCATCGCGTGCCTGGCCAGGATCGGCGTGGTGCCCGCACCCAGGTAGGCCAGGCGCACATCGTGCAGGCGGTTGCCTTCGTTCCTCGCCAGCGCGGCGACACCGATCATGGCGTAGTCCCCATGGCGGCGCGAAAGTTCGAGAAATCCGCTTCGGTAACCCGGCAGCAGAGGAATCTCGACCTCGGCGAGCAATTCCCCGGGTTGCAGTTCCGTCGCGTACAGCCCCTTGAAGAAGGTCCTGGCCGGCACGGTTCGCTCGCCCTTGCGCGAAACCAGCCGGAAGCGCGCATCGAGTGCGAGGCAGCAGGCCGGCCATTCGGCGGCGGGATCGGCCAGCGCCAGCGATCCGCCGAATGTTCCGACGTTGCGGATCGCGACGTGCGCGATATGCGGCGCCGCCTGCGCGAGCAGGGGACAGTGCGCGGCCACCTCGGGCGAACGCTCGATCTCCCGATGCCGCACCAGCGCCCCGATGTGAAGCGCATCTGCGGAGAGCGAAATGTGATCCATTCCGGCCAGGCCGCTGATGTCGATGAGCATCTCGGGCATCGCCACACGCAGGTTGAGCATTGCGATCAGACTCTGACCGCCGGCGAGCACCCTTGCCTGTTCGCCGTGGCGATCCAGCAGGTCGAATGCCTCCTCCAGCGCGCGCGGCCGGGCATAGGCGAATGCAGGTGCTTTCACGACATGCTCCAGGATCGATGATTGGTTCGAAACAGAGTGTACCTCAGCGCTCCCGCGGCAAATTCCTCCGCTACACTTGCGCTTGCAGGTTCAGGCACGGGGGGTGCATCCCCCGTACACATGCCACACGCCACACGCGGAGAACGTCATGCCAGTCACCGAACTCAATCACTATTTCGTGCGCGCCAACGACCTCGAGGCGACGAAGGATTTCTACTGCAAGGCGCTCGACCTGGAAATCATGCCGCGCCCGCCGTTCCCCTTCTCCGGCTACTGGCTCGGACGTGAAGGCCGCATCTGGGTACACATGGGCCAGCATGGCATACAGAACTCGGAGCTGTACTACCGCGGCACGCCGGCACATGCGGCCAGGGACAACTCCGGGACGATCGACCACATCGCGTTTCTGGCCACCGACCCGGAAGCCTTCCGCCTTCGCTTTGCCGAAATGAAATGCGATTCCTGGGCGCGCGCGCTGCCCGAGTTCGACCTGTTCCAGATCTTCGTGCGCGATCCGGACGGCCTGACGATCGAGCTGAATTTCAACGGCCTGAAGGAAATGCCGGCTTATGGCGAGGACTATTCGACCATGCCCGCCCTGGCCGATGCGAAGGACAAGGCCGGCACCGTCACCAAGCCTTCCTGAGGAGGCGCGCACATGGACAAGCGCCGCAGCTTTGCAGACGTTGGTTTCGACGAGGCGGCGCGCCGGGCGCACGCCCTGGTCCCGCAATTGCGCGCCCTTTCCGGCGCCGCCGAGGAGGCGCGCAGGATCACGCCGGAAATCCTCGCCCTGCTGCACGAGAACGGCCTTCTGCGCTTCCTGCAGCCCAGGCGCTGGGGCGGCATGGAGCTCGACTTCGTCTCGGTATTCGACCTGCCGGAAATCATCGGCCGGGGCGATGCATCGATTGCCTGGAACGTGGGCAACCTCGCGATCCACCACTGGATGCTCGCGCTGTTTGATCCGAAGATCCAGGAAGAGGTCTGGAGCGAAGACCCCGATGCCGTGATCGCCTCGGGCATCGCCTATCCGCAGGGCCGCGCCCGCAAGGTCGACGGCGGTATCGTGCTGTCCGGTTACTGGAATTTCTCCTCCGGCGTGGACCCCTCGAGCTGGAACCAGCTCGCCTGCATCGTGAAGGACGGCGACAAGGTCGTAGACCACCGCATGTGCATGATCCCGCGCAAGGACTTCGAGGTCATCGACGACTGGCAGACCCTGGGGATGCGTGCCACGGGAAGCAAGTCCGTCAAGGTCGACGAACTCTTCGTGCCGGACTATCGGGCGATGTCGATGTACACCGCCCGCGGCGGTGCCGATTTCCCCGGCTTCAAGGCCAATCCGAACCCCCTCTACCAGGTGCCGCTGGGCGGGATCGGCACGCACTGTCTGGGCGGAGCCATCATCGGCAATGCGCAGGCGGCGTTGGAGATGACCATCGCGTCGGTCAAAGAACGAAGCACCAGCTACTCGACCATGAAGATGCGCGACTTCCAGACGGTGCAGGTGCGCACCGGCGTGGCCGGCGCCAAGATCGACATGGCGCGCGTTTCGATGCACAACGATTGCCTGGAGGCGCAGAAATTCGCCGCGCGCGGCGAAATGCCTCCGATGCAGGACAAACTGCGCTGGCGGCGCAACTGTTCGCTCGCCTGCAAGCTCGCGGTCGAGGCGGTGGATACCCTGCACGAGATGGCAGGCGCCAACGGAATCTACAACAAGTACCCGCTCGAGCGCCTGTTCCGGGACGCGCACACCGGCTCCGCGCACATCGGGTTCAACTGGGACGCCAACATGTCGATGTGGGGCCTCACGGCCCTGGGCGGAGAGATCGTCAATCCGACGATGTAATCCTGGAGAATTTCCGGAACCGGCACGTCAGCGGGCGCGGGACCCGCTCCAGGGGCTGACTTTGCGATTTGAAAGTCAGAGATTCACGCCTGCCGGACGCAGTCGACGTAGCACTCCACCACGCCCTCGACCGGTTCCTCGACCAATCCGTGGATGTCGGTCTCGAAGCCCGGGAAGCGGCGGTTGAACTCGCGCGCGAACTTCAGGTAACTCACGATGGTGGCGTTGAAGCGCTCGCCAGGGATCAGCAGCGGAATGCCGGGCGGATATGGCGTGACCAGCACGCTGGTCACGCGGCCTTCGAGGTCGTCGATCTTGACGCGGTCGATCTCGCGGTGCGCCATCGCGGCGAAAGCGTCCGAGGGCTTCATCGCCGGCTGCATGTCCGAGAGGTACATTTCGGTGGTGACCCGTGCCACGTCGTTGGCCTTGTACATGCCGTGGATCTGGTCGCACAGGTCGCGGATTCCGAGGCGTTCGTATTGCGGCTGCGCCTGGCAGAACTCCGGCAGCATCGCGCCACAGGGGCTGGTTCTTGTCGTAGTCGTCCTTGAACTGCTGCAGCGCCGTCACCAGCGTGTTCCAGCGCCCCTTGGTGATGCCGATCGTGAACATGATGAAGAACGAATACAGCCCGGTCTTCTCCACGATGACGCCGTGCTCGGCGAGGTACCGGGTGACGATCGCCGCCGGTATCCCGGTCTTCGCGAACTTGCCGGATACGTCCAGGCCCGGGGTGATCACGGTGGCCTTGATCGGGTCGAGCATGTTGAAGCCGGGAGCCAGGTTGCCGAAGCCGTGCCATTTCTCGTTGGCCTTGAGCACCCACTCCTCGCGCGAGCCGATGCCTTCGGTCGCCGACTTTTCCGGGCCCCAGACCTTGAACCACCAGTCCTTGCCCCATTCGGTGTCCACCTTGCGCATCGCGCGGCGGAAATCGAGCGCCTCGAGGATCGACTCCTCGACCAGCGCGGTGCCGCCGGGCGGCTCCATCATCGCCGCGGCCACGTCGCAGGACGCGATGATCGCGTACTGCGGCGAGGTCGAGGTGTGCATCAGGTAGGCCTCGTTGAACGCGTGACGGTCGAGTTTCCTGCGTCTGCGATTCCTGCACGAGGATCTGCGAAGCCTGCGAGATTCCGGCCAGCAGCTTGTGCGTGGAGTGGGTGGCGTAGATCATCGCGTCCTTCGGCCGCGGACGGTCGCGGCCGATGGCGTGCATGTTCTTGTAGAAATCGTGGAAGGTCGCGTGCGGCAGCCAGGCCTCGTCGAAGTGCAGCGTGTCGATCGAGGAGTTGAGCGTCTCCTTCAGGATCTCGACGTTGTAGAGCACGCCGTCGTAGGTGCTCTGGGTGATCGTCAGGATGCGCGGCTTCTTCCGCTTGGCCGCGCGCGCGAACGGGTTGGCCTCGATCTTCTTCGCGATGTTGTCCGGGCTGGAACTCCTCCAGCGGGATCGGCCCGATGATGCCCAGGTGGTTGCGCGTCGGCGTGAGGAACACGGGGATCGCGCCGGTCATGGTGATCGCGTGCAGGATCGACACGTGGCAGTTGCGGTCCACCACCACGATGTCGTCCGGCGCGACGTTGGCGTGCCAGACCATCTTGTTCGAGGTCGAGGTGCCGTTGGTGACGAAGAAACAGTGGTCGGCACCGAAGATGCGCGCGGCGTTCTTCTCCGAGGCGCCCACCGGCCCGGTGTGGTCGAGCAGCTGGCCGAGTTCGTCCACCGCGTTGCAGACGTCCGCGCGCAGCATGTTCTCGCCGAAGAACTGGTGGAACATCTGCCCGACCGGGCTTTTCAGGAACGCGACCCCGCCCGAATGCCCCGGGCAGTGCCAGGAGTACGACCCGTCCTGCGCGTAGTGGGTCAGCGCGCGGAAGAACGGCGGCGCGAGTCCGTCGAGGTAGGACTTCGCCTCGCGGATGATATGGCGCGCGACGAACTCCGGCGTGTCCTCGAACATGTGGATGAAGCCGTGCAGTTCGCGCAGGATGTCGTTCGGGATGTGGCGCGAGGTGCGCGTCTCGCCGTACAGGTAGATCGGGATGTCCGCGTTCTTGAAGCGGATCTCCTCGATGAACTTGCGCAGGTTCAGCACCGCCGGGTCGACCTCGGGGCCGGGCGTGAACTCCTCGTCGTCGATCGACAGGATGAAGGCCGAGGCGCGGCTCTGCTGCTGGGCGAACTGCGACAGGTCGCCGTAGCTGGTCACGCCGAGGATCTCCATGCCCTCGTCCTCGATCGCCTTGGCCAGCGCGCGGATGCCGAGGCCCGAGGTGTTCTCGGAGCGGAAGTCTTCGTCGATGATGACGATGGGGAAGCGGAATTTCATGCGGTTCTCCGTGGAGAAAAAGGCAGCGCCGGCGCGCGACGAGTCAAAGACTGCGTCGAGCGCCGCAAAGCGAAGGGACCTGCCGGGGGTGGGCGGTCGGGCGGTTTCACGCGCCGCAGCGGTGAGGGGTCATCGGGAACGTATCGCGCGAGGGGTCTGACGTGGCTTCAGATCCGGGGCAGGGTCACGCCCGTCTGGCCCTGGTACTTCCCGCCGCGATCCTTGTACGAGGTTTCGCAGACTTCGTCCGACTCGATGAACAGCACCTGCGCCACGCCCTCGTTGGCGTAGATCTTGGCCGGCAGCGGCGTGGTGTTGGAAAATTCGAGCGTCACGTGTCCCTCCCACTCGGGCTCGAGCGGGGTGACGTTGACGATGATGCCGCAGCGCGCATAGGTCGATTTGCCAAGGCAGATGGTAAGCACATTGCGCGGAATTCGAAAGTACTCGATCGTGCGGGCCAGCGCGAAGGAGTTCGGCGGGATGATGCACACCGGGCCCTTGAAATCGACGAACGAACTCGGGTCGAACGCCTTGGGGTCGACGATGGTCGAGTTGATGTTGGTGAAGATCTTGAATTCATCCGAACAACGGATGTCGTAGCCGTAGCTCGAGGTGCCGTAGGAGACGATGCGGCGCCCGTCCACCGAGCGCACCTGCCCCGATTCGAAGGGCTCGATCATCCGGTGGCTCGCGGCCATGCGCCGGATCCATTTGTCCGCCTTGATGCTCATACGTTCGGCTTCATCTTGTCGCGCAAAACCCTTCGGGACCTAAAGGACTGGCGATTTTACCCGGGTTCGGCGGCGATGCGATGTCTGCGTGGCCAGATTAGGGACGGCGCAGAGTCGCCAACCGCACGCTCCCGAGCCGAACTAGAGGCAACGGGTTGATCGGAATGGCAGCTTCCGTTACACTTAGTCTAGTTCATTAGCTTAGTCTAGTTTACGTGGCAGGAGAAATGCATGGGAACCCAAGTCAATATGCACCAGGCAAAGACGCACCTGTCACGCCTTGTAGAACGCGCCGGCCGGGGCGAAGAGATCGTGATCGCCAAGGCGGGCAAGCCGATCGCGAAATTGACGGCGTTCGATTCCCGCCGTGAACGCAAGCCCGGGCTGGTCAAGGGGCGACTGACCAAAGCATTCTTCGAGCCGCTGCCGGCCGATGAGATCGAAGCGTGGTACCGCTGAGGCTGCTACTGGACACCCACGCCCTGCTGTGGTGGCTGTTCGATGACCCGCAACTGCCGAGCCCGGCGCGCGAGGCCATCGGGGATATGGACTCACAGGCGTACGTGAGCAGTGCGACGGGCTGGGAACTGGCCATCAAATCAAAGCTGGGTAAACTGCCTCACGCGCAGGACGCGGTGGAGAATCTCGCCGGGCTGCTGAGCGCTTCACAAATGCAAGTACTGCCTATTACTCTCGATCATGCGCTGGCCGCAGGCGCCTTGCCCGGCCCGCTGAAGGACCCGTTCGATCGCATGCTCATCGCACAGGCGCAGATCGAGGGCCTCACGCTGGTGTCGATCGACAGCGAATTCAAACGCTATAAGGTGCCGCTGCTTTGGGACCGTGGCGGACCTGTGACGAAGAAGCGCTGAAGTAAGACCGACCGGAGCTTCCGGAGAGCCTGCTTCGGCCGGTTCGCCGGTCAAGGCAGCCGCCGGGTGATCGGGCGAAGTACGGCGGTTCACGATCGATGCGGCGGACTGCGAATGAAGCGACCGAGGTGATCGAATGAAGCGGCGACTATTTCTTCGCGCGACGGGAGCAGCCTTTGGTGCTGCGACATTCGGCACGCTCGCGC
This sequence comes from uncultured beta proteobacterium, assembly GCA_963844255.1. Classification (GTDB taxonomy): domain Bacteria; phylum Pseudomonadota; class Gammaproteobacteria; order Burkholderiales; family SG8-39; genus SZAS-79. The sequence goes on along the minus strand of CAWJNP010000087.1, from coordinate 170,342 downwards.
AACCGGCGCTCGCTCCGAAACGCCTCGGGTGTCTGTGGCCCGGCAAACAGGAGGGCGGAAACCTTGCTTACGGCACGACTTTCGAGTCGCGCCTGCGTGAGCTCGGATGGACGGAGGGACGAAACCTCCTGATCGTCAATCGATACGCACAAGGCGACCCGCGTCGCTTCGAGTCCCTAGCCCGTGAGTTGGTGACCGAAAAGGTGGATGTCATTCACACGGTACTCCCGGGCTCGGTGCGCGCCGCGCGCAAAGGGGCGCCCGAAACGCCGATCGTTTTTTCGTTCGTCAGCGATCCTGTCGGCGAAGGCTTTGTTTCAAGCCTCGGGCGGCCGGGCGGCAACATCACCGGCGTGACCACCCGCGAGCAGGAGTTGTACCCTAAGCGCCTCCAGTTGTTGAAAGAGCTGTTGCCCCGCGCCAAACGTGTCGCCGTGCTGATCGATACGCCCGGGCAGTCGGGCATGTCCTCTGTTTTGCAGAACGGCCTGAAAGAACTCGCCGGTGCCGGCGAACGGCTGGGCGTGAGCATCGAAACATTTCATGTGGGTCCAGACGGGGAAATCGGCCCGGCGTTCGACCGCATGGTGCGCGGGCGGTTCGATGCCGTTCTGGTCTTCGTGTACGGCCGTCTGAGTGGAGGCGTCCGCGGCGCAGTGGTCGAGCACGCCGCGCGGGTGCGCTTACCGGCCAGTTACACCGGGGTCGCCTCCGTCGATTTCGGTGGCCTGATCTCGTTCTCGGCCAACGTGACCGAAATGTCGCAGCGCGCTGCGGCCTACGTGGACAAGATCCTGCGCGGCGCGCCCCCGGCGGATTTGCCGGTCGAGGAGCCGAACTCGTTCGAGTTGGTGATCAACAAGAAGGCGGCACGCGCGCTCGGCCTCGCGATTCCGCAGTCGATTCTGCTGCGTGCCGACAGGGTGATCGAATGAGAAAGCCGGTGCGCGACACTTGCTTGTCTTTTCATCAAGGGCGATAACGACATGCGAATTCGAATCGGCGTTGTTGGTGCGTTGTTGTTGTTCTCACCACTCGCGCATGGTCAGCAAGGTTTGCCTGGAACCTACGAAGCGGACTTTTCGGGCATAACGGTCGATGGTCGCCCTTGGAACCAACGCGTGACTCTCGTAATAGAAAGTGCGGATAACGGAAGAATAGTCGGGCGATACAACGTGCCGAAATACAGTTGCGCGGGCGATTATCTGATCGAAGGCTCGGTTCGCGAGAATCTACTCGAACTGACAACTTCGCCGGGCGCCTTGCGTGGATGCGGCAATGCCAAAATTGTACTCACGGTTGTAGGAACGAGGCTTGTAGGCAAGGTGGACGCGTACGACGCGGAATTTCGAAGAAAGCAGTAAGTTCGGTCAGCAGCCGATCCCGTGTGACAAGCGCCGCCCGGTCGAGCGCCGCCTGGGCCCGCGATCAGCCGATCGAACGCATCGAGCGTCCAGGACAGTTCCAAACCAAGGGCAGAACGTACGAAATATCGCCTAGAGGCGTCCGTGCCCGATCCGGGCGATTCAGGCCGGACTCAGCCCATCGCGACGTGCAACGGTCGCGCAGCGACCGCCTCCAACCAGGCACGGATGGAGGGAAACCGGGCAAGATCGAAACCGCCCTCGCCTGCGCAGTGCGTATAGGCGTACAGCGTGATGTCAGCAATCGAGTACTGTCCGCCCGCGAACCAGTCGTTGGCCTTGAGATGGGTCTCCATCACCCTGAGGGCCGCGTATCCCGGTCCCACTCGGGCTGCGAGAGCCGCTGCTTTCTCCGGCGGGTTGCCGAGATACCTCTTGATGTAGCGGGAAGTCGCGATGTTCGGCTCGTGGCTGTACTGCTCGAAAAACATCCACTGCAGCGCCTGGGCACGCGCAAGCCTTGAGTCAGGAACGAGCGGGGTGCCTTCTGCGAGATACCAGAGGATCGCGTTCGACTCGGGCAGGCAGATGCCGTCATCCAGCTGAAGGGTCGGCACGCGACCGTTCGGGTTCATCGCAAGAAATTCGGGTGTCTTCGACTCACTCTTCATGATGTCGATGTCCACCCACTCGAACGGGAGGCGCAGCTGTGTCAGCGCCAGCTTGACCTTGTAACAATTCCCCGACCAAACGTCCCCAAAAACCTTCAAGTGTTCTGCACCACGATATTCGGAAACTTGGCGGTCATGTCTTTCTGGCTCTCGGCGATCTTGACCGCGCAGCGGCGCGCGATCGCGCGGTAGATCTCGGCGATCTCGTCCGTCCGGATCCGAAACCACGCTCGGCTTGCCCGAGTCGGCCTGCTCGCGGATCGCGATGTCCAGCGGCAGGCTGCCGAGCACGTCCACGCCGTAGTCCTTGCCCATGCGCTGCGCACCGCCGGCGCCGAAGATGTGCTCCTCGTGGCCGCACTTCGAGCAGATGTGCGTGCTCATGTTCTCGACGATGCCGAGGATCGGGATGCCGACCTTCTCGAACATCTTGAGGCCCTTCTTCGCGTCGAGCAGCGCGATGTCCTGCGGCGTGGTGACGATGACGGCGCCGGTGACCGGCACCTTCTGCGCCAGCGTCAGCTGGATGTCGCCGGTGCCGGGCGGCAGGTCGACGACGAGGTAGTCGATGTCGCGCCAGCGGGTTTCCTTCAGCAGCTGCTCGAGCGCCTGGGTCACCATCGGTCCGCGCCAGACCATGGGCGTGTCGGCATCGATCAGGAAGCCGATCGAGATCGCCTGTATGCCATGGCCTTCCATCGGCTCCAGGCTCTTGCCGTCCTTCGACTCCGGCCGGCCGCTGATGCCGAGCATGGTCGGCTGCGAGGGCCCGTAGATGTCGGCGTCGAGCATGCCGACGCTGGCGCCCTTCGGCCGCCAGCGCCAGCGCGAGATTGACCGCGGTGGTGCTCTTGCCCACGCCACCCTTGCCCGAGGCCACGGCGATGATGTTCTTGATGCCGGGAATCAGCTTCACCCCGCGCTGCACAGCGTGCGAGACGACCTTGCTGGTCACGCCCGACGCTGACGTTGCCCGCGCCCGGCAGGGCGCGCAGTTTCGCGAGCACCTGCTTGCGGATGGGATCGAACTGGCTTTTCGCCCGGATAACCGAGTTCGATGTCGAGCGAGACGTCGTCGCCGGAGACCTTGATGTTCTTTGCGGATCGGGTCGAAATGAAATCCTCGTCCGGTGTTCGGATCGACCAGTTCCTTGAGGGCGGACTGGACCTGTGCTTCGCTGAGGGGCATGGGGTGACCGGGTTGTGCGGATTCTGGAGAGGGGCAAGTGTAACCAAATCTCTGCGCCGGAACACGATTCCGGCGCAGAGACCCTACCCGCTTTGTTAGAATTGCGCCTTTGGTTCGGTTCCCTCGATGCACGCCCCCGCCCGCAAGATCTTCGTCACCACGGCGCTGCCCTACGCCAACGGGCCGTTCCACGTCGGTCACATCATGGAGTACATCCAGGCCGACATCTGGGTGCGCTTCCAGCGCATGCAGGGCAATACCGTGCATTTCGTCGGCGCCGACGACGCGCACGGCGCGCCGATCATGCTTGCGGCCGAAAAGGCCGGGACATAACGCCCGGAAGATTTTGTCGCGGCGGATTGCCGCGGGCCGCAAGCAGTACCTGGACGGCTTCCACATCCGGTTCGACCACTGGCACTCGACCCACTCGCCGGAGAACACCTAGCTCTCGCAGGACATCTACAAGCGCCTGTCGAAAGCGGGCCTGATCTACAAGAAGCCGGTCGAGCAGTTCTACGACCCGGTGAAGGGCATGTTCCTCGCCGACCGCTACATCAAGGGCGAATGCCCGAAGTGCGGCGCGAAGGACCAGTACGGCGATGCCTGCGAGAACTGCAGTTCGGTCTATTCGCCCACCGACCTGAAGAATCCCTACTCGACGCTCTCGGGCGCCACGCCGGTGATGAAAGAGCTCCGAGCACTATTTCTTCAAGCTCTCCGACGACGCCTGCGTGGCCTTCCTGCGCGACTGGATCGACCAGCCGCAGCGCCTGCAGCCGCAGGTCGCCAACAAGGCGCGCGAATGGCTGGACGGCGAAGGCGACAAGGCGCTGGGCGACTGGGACATCTCGCGCGACGCGCCCTACTTCGGCATCCAGATCCCCGATGCGCCCGGCAAGTACTTCTACGTCTGGCTCGACGCGCCGATCGGCTACCTCGCCAGCTTCAAAGCCTACTGCGCGAAGGCGGGCGATCGACTTCGAGGCCTTCCTTGCCGACGCGAACACCGAACAGGTGCATTTCATCGGCAAGGACATCATCTACTTTCACACCCTGTTCTGGCCGGCGATGCTCAAGTTCGCCGGCCCGTACTACAAGGTGCCGACCAACGTCTTCGTGCACGGCTTCATCAACGTCTCCGGCGAGAAGATGTCGAAGAGCCGCGGCACCGGGATCTCGCCGCTGCGCTATCTCGAGCTAGGGCATGAATCCGGAGTGGCTGCGCTACTACATCGCAGCCAAGCTGAACGCCAACGTCGAGGACCTGGATTTCAACCCGGACGATTTCCTCGCGCGGGTGAACAGCGATCTCGTGGGCAAGTACATCAACATCGCGAGCCGCTGCGCCCCGTTCCTGCGCAACAAGTTCGGCAGCAAGCTCCTTTCGATGGAGGGAGCTCTGGCAGACAAGGAGTCGCTGCAAAACGAACTCGCTACGGCGGCGAACGAGATTGCAGACCTTTTTGATTCTCGGGAGTATGGCAAAGCTTTGCGTCAGATCATGACGCTTGCCGATGCAGTGAATCATTATGTAGATGAAAAGAAGCCTTGGGAAATCGCCAAGCAGGCTGGCGAGGAGAGCCAAAACCGGCTCCACGTCGTATGCACGGTGGCGATCAACGCGTTCCGGATCCTTACGCTCTACTTGAAACCCGTGATGCCTGCGCTTGCCGGGAGCGTGGAGAAGTTTCTGAACATCCCTTCGCTCGAATGGAAAGATGCCCAGACCGTGCTCGAGGGCGGCCACACGATCGACGAATACAAGCACCTCATGACGCGCGTCGACCCGAAGCAACTCGACGCGCTCTTCGACCTTCCCAGCGCACCTGAACTGAAAGAAGCCAAAACCGTGACCGCACCCACCATCCCCGCCGCGCCCGCACCTGCCACGGCCGATTCCTCGATCTCGATCGACGATTTCGCCAAGGTGGATCTTCGGGTTGCGCTGATCGCCAACGCAGAAGCCGTGGAGGGTGCGGACAAGCTCGTCAAACTGACGCTGGATCTGGGCGGCGAAACCCGCACCGTGTTCGCCGGGATCAAATCCGCCTACACCCCCGAGCAGCTCAAGGGCCGCCTGACCGTGATGGTTGCCAACCTCGCGCCGCGAAAGATGCGCTTCGGGCTCTCGGAGGGCATGGTGCTCGCGGCCTCGGGCGAAGGCCCCGGCATCTTCCTGCTGTCCCCGGACAGCGGCGCGCAGCCTGGCATGAAGGTGAAATAGCCCGGACATGCGCGCGTGAGTCTCGACTCCCTGCACGCAACGCTCTGGCTCGCCGCCGCGTGGCTTGCGATCGGCGGCGCGGGCTTTTTCGCGCCGCGCAATTTCTTCTACATCGCGCGGGTACTGTTCCCGCTCGGAGCCCTCGTCGGCATTCTGATGGCGGTCGTCGCACTAGGTGCAATTTTCGAACCGCCCGCCATCGTCATCCTGCCACTCGGCCTCCCCGATCTGCCGTTCCACGCGCGCATCGACGCGCTGTCGGCATTCTTCCTCCTGCTCACGGGGAGCGTCGCTGCAGGCATCTCGGTGTTCGCCAGCGGCTACTTCCGGCACGGCGAACAGGGCACGCTCCCGGGGCTGCTGTGCTTCTACTACCACGTGTTCCTCGCCAGCATGGCGCTGGTGCTCACAGCCGACGACGCCTACTTTTTCATGGTGGCCTGGGAGACGATGGCCCTGTCCTCGTTCTTCCTGGTGACCACAGACCACCGCCATGCCGAGATCCGGCGTGCGGGATTCCTGTACCTGCTGATCGCGCACGTCGGCGCGTTGGCGATCCTGATGTGCTTCGGGGCCCTGGAAGGCGGCAGCGGCAGCTACGAGTTCGCGTCCATGCGCGCCTCGCATCCCACACCGCTGTGGGGCACCGTCGCCTTCCTGCTCGCGCTGCTGGGCTTCGGCGCCAAGGCCGGCCTGCTGCCGCTGCACGTCTGGCTGCCCGAAGCGCATCCGGCGGCGCCTTCGCCGGTCTCGGCCCTGATGAGCGCGGTGATGCTGAAGACTGCGATCTACGGCCTGCTGCGCGTGACCTTCGACCTGATCGGCAATCCACTGTGGTGGTGGGGCGTCATCGCCCTGAGCATCGGCCTCGTGTCGGCCCTGTTCGGCATCGTCTTCGCGGCGGTTCAGACCGACATGAAACGGCTGCTCGCGTATTCGTCGATTGAGAACATCGGACTGATCGCAAGCGGCTTCGGCCTGACCATCCTGTTCCGCGGTTTCTCGATGGGCCCGCTCGCGGCGCTTGCGCTGACAGCAACGCTCTACCACTGCATCAACCACGCTTTCTTCAAAAGCCTGTTGTTTCTAGCCACGGGCTCGGTTCTGCACTCCACCAAGGAGCGCTCGCTGGGCAAGCTCGGCGGCCTGATCCATCGCATGCCCTGGGTGGCCTGGCTGTCGCTGGTCGGCACACTTGCGATCGCAGGGTTGCCGCCGCTGAACGGCTTCGTCTCGGAATGGCTGCTCCTGCAGGCGTTCCTGTTCACACCCGGGCTGCCCCATGCCTACCTGAACATGCTGGTCCCGGTTGCCGCCGGACTGATCGCGCTGACGGCTGCGCTGTCGGGTTACGTGATGGTCAAGTTCTACGGAGTGGTGTTTCTCGGCCAGCCGCGCGAGCCGAGACTGGTTGAAGTCCAGGATGCAGGCCTGTGGAAGCGTGCCGGGCTGCTGTGGCTCGCCTGCGGCTGTGTGGCCCTCGGCCTGTTCCCTCTGACCGTGATCGGGCTGATCGAGCAGGTCACGCGCCCGCTGACCGGCTACGGAATCGCCACTCAGTCGGCTTCCAGCGGCTGGCTTTTCCTGGTGCCGATCAGCGCGGAGAGGGCGAGCTACAGTCCGCTGCTGTTCCTGCTCATGACCGTGCTGCTGTTCGCGGTTGCGTGGCTTTGCGTGCGTCTCTTCTACCATGGACGCATGCGGCGCGGCGCAGCCTGGGACTGCGGGTTTCCGTATCTCGACTCGCGCATGCAGGATACCGCGCAGGGTTTCGGCCAACCGGTGCGCCGGGTATTTGAGCAGTATTTCCGGGTCGAGCAGCAGCTCCCGGGTCCGTTCGACGCGAAGCCGCGCTACGCTGAAACCGTCGGTGACCCCATATGGCACTGGCTGTTTCTGCCGTTCGCGCGCGGCGTGATGCGCGCAACCGGGCTGATCACGGTATTGCAGCGCGGACGAATCTCGGTCTATCTCATCTACAGTTTCGTGACACTGCTGGCGTTGCTGCTGTTTGTCAGATGATGACCGCGACGCCGAAAAGGCCTGGAATGCCATGGTGATTTCCGCTGCAGGCATGGCCGCGCAGTTCACCGAAATGGTGCTTGCGATCCTTCTCGCGCCCCTGCTTACCGGCTGGGTCAACCAGTGCCGCGCGTGGCTGCAGAACAGGACCGGTCCCGGCATCCTGCAGCCCTACCGCATGCTGCTCAAACTGTTCGCCAAGGAAGTGGTGCTCGCCCACAACGCGTCGCCCCTGTTCCGGCTCGCACCGTACATGATATTCAGTTGCCTGGCGCTGTCCGCGGCGATCGTGCCGACGCTCAGTACCGACCTGCCGCTGAATGCCGCGGCAGACGCCATTGCGCTGGTCGGGTTGCTCGCGCTGGCGCGGATGTTCATTTCGCTCGCCGGCATGGACATCGGAACGGCGTTCGGCTCGCTCGGGGCCCGGCGCGAAATGATGGTCGGATTCCTGGCGGAACCGGCATTGTTGATGGTCATGTTCACCGCGTCGCTGATCTCGCACTCGACCTCGCTGGCGACGATCGTCGAAGCGCTGGCACACAAGGAATTCGTGATCTACCCGAGCCTCGCGTTCGCCGGCGTGGCTTTCACAATGGTCTCGCTCGCCGAGAATGCCCGCATCCCGGTGGACAATCCGACGACGCACCTCGAGCTGACGATGATCCATGAAGCGATGATCCTCGAGTACTCGGGCCGCCACCTCGCAATGATCGAATGGGCGGCAAGCCTCAAGTTGTTCGTCTATTCCTGCATCGGGATCGCGCTGTTCGTGCCGTTCGGAATCGCCGAGAGCGGCGCCTCGCTGGGCTTGCTGCTGGCCCTGCCCGTCCTTATCTGCAAGCTCGCACTGGGCGGTGCCTTCCTCGCGCTGATCGAGACGCTGAGCGCGAAAATGCGCATCTTCCGGGCTCCCGAATTCCTCGGCATCGCATTCCTGATCGCGGTGCTCGCAATGCTCGTACGCGTGCTCCTGGAGAGCTGAGCGATGCCGGCCGTCCTCGCCCACTACGCACCGCAGCTGATCAACCTGTGCGCGGCGATCATGCTGCTGCTCGCTTTTGCGATGCTCGCGCAGCGCAAGATCCTTGCGCTGATCAATCTGTTCGCCGCCCAGGGCATGATGCTGTGCGTATCGACCGCGCTGGTGGCGCTCGTGAGCGGCCAGCATCACCTGTACTGGTCTGCCCTGCTCACGCTGGTGCTGAAGGTTCTGCTTCTGCCGTGGATTCTGCACCGCCTGATACGCAAACTGAACCTCAAGTGGGATGTCGAGACCCTTTTCAATGTCTCGACCACGATGATCGTCGGCATCGTGCTCGTGATCCTTGCCTTCAACCTCGTCCAGCCGGTCTCGCAACTGGCCGGCGCCGTGACCAAGAGCACGCTGGGAATCGCACTCGCCTCGGTTCTGCTTGCCTTTCTGATGATGATCACCCGTTCGAAGGCGGTGCCACAGGTGGTCGGGTTTCTTGCCATGGAAAACGGCCTCGTGCTCGCCGCGACCGGAGCGACCCACGGCATGCCCATGGTGATCGAATTCGGCATTGCCCTTGACGTACTGGTCGGCGTGCTGATCCTGGGTGTCTTCTTTTTCCAGATCCGCGAGCGATTCGACTCGCTCGACACGCGCCATCTCGAAAAGCTGAAGGAATCGTGATGGGGGAAATGACGTTCCTGCTCGTGACCCCGCTGATCGGCGCGATCGTGCTTGCCCTGTTCGGCCATCACCGGCGCGCGGCGGAAATCAACGTCGTTTTCAGCACGCTCACCTTTCTTGCGTCTGCCGTGCTTACCGTGAAGATCATCGCCGACGGGCCGATGATCCTGCTGTGGGAGCAGTTCTTCGTCGATTCGCTGAACGTCTTCCTGGTCGCGTTGACGGCGTTTGTGGCGATGACCACGTCGCTGTTTTCGCGGCCCTACATGCGCATCGAGCACGAGCACGGCAAGGTGAGCAACGCGGGACTGAGGCTGTACCACAGCATGTACCAGATGTTCACGCTCACGATGCTCGTTGTCCTCACGACCAACAACCTCGGGGTCATGTGGGTGGCGCTGGAGGCCGCCACGCTTACGACCGTGCTGCTGATCGCGCTGTACCGCACCCACGCGTCACTCGAAGCAGCATGGAAGTACTTCATTCTCTGCGGCGTCGGGATCGCACAGGCGCTGTTCGGTACGATCCTCGTCTATTTCGCGTCTGAAAAGATCCTCGGGCCCGGGGTTGGCGCCCTGCTCTGGACCAACCTCGACGCCGTAAAGGCCCAGCTTGAGCCCACCGTCATGTCGCTCGCCTTTGTTTTTCTGATGGTCGGCTACGGGACCAAGGTCGGGCTGGTGCCGCTGCACAACTGGCTGCCCGATGCGCACGCGGAGGGTCCCACGCCGATCTCCGCGGTGCTGTCGGGCCTCCTCCTCAACGTTGCGCTCTACGCGCTGATTCGCTGCAAGGTGATAACCGACGGCGCATTGCTGGCCGTCAGTGGCGGAGGCACGCCATTTGCCAGCCGCCTGATGATGGGCTTCGGACTGCTTTCGGTGGTGGTCGCCGCGTGCTTTCTCTCGCGCCAGAAGGATGTCAAGCGCATGTTCGCCTACTCGTCGATAGAGCACATGGGCCTGATCACGTTCGCGTTCGGCATGGGCGGTCCGGTGGCCAGTTTTGCCGGCCTCCTCCACATGACGCTCCACTCGCTTACGAAGAGCGCGATTTTCTTCGCCGTCGGCCATGCCACGCAAAAAGCGGGCTCTCAGCTGATGGATGATATCCGCGGCCTGATGCGGATCAACCCCACGGTCGGCTGGGGATTGATGCTTGGGACGGTCGCCATCCTCGGCATGCCGCCGTTCGGCGTGTTTGCCAGCGAATTCCTGATCCTTACCACCGCAATCGCGCAACAGCCCTGGGCCGCACCGATCCTGCTGTTTGCGCTCGGTGTCTCCTTTGCTGCCATTTTTGGCAAGGTCCAGCCGATGGTGTTCGGCGAGACGACTGCGCGCAGACTGCCGCATCCGCCCGCCCTGATCCCGGTCTTCACGCATCTGACGCTGGTTCTGATGCTGGGCCTGTACACGCCACCTTACCTGGCCGAGTGGTATCGCCAGGCTGCCAGATTGATCGGTTAGCCACGTGGGCATCGCGAATCTTGGATTGGAGCTTGAGCGCCTGAACGGGGCGGCGCCCGCGTGGCGCGCCCGCGTCGACGCCGACGACTGGCGCAGAACGGCAGAATCGCTCGCAGCCGAAGGCGCGCGGCTCGCCGCGCTGTGGGCCTGCGACGAAAGCAGTCGCGCCGGGGGATCGCGCATCCTGGCCCTGTTTGTGGCATTCGAAGGTCTGTTGTGCCTGGAACTCCCGCTGGAGGCAGCCGCAGAAACCTATCCCGACATTTCCGACCTGTTCGCCTGCGCCGGCCGGATGCAGCGCGCCGCACGCGACCTGAACGGCATACGCGCCGTTTCCCAGGCAGGCCGTGAACCCGACCCGCGCCCATGGCTGCGACACGCTGCCTGGCCCGCAGGCACCTTTCCGCTCGTGAGCAATTTCGGGGCGACCACGCAGTTTGCGCAGAGCGGAGAGCGCTATGACTTCGTGTCCGTGGAGGGCGACGGCGTGCACGAAATCCCGGTCGGTCCGGTGCACGCCGGCACCATCGAGCCGGGCCATTTCCGCTTCTCGGTTGTCGGCGAACATGTCCTGCGGCTCGAGGAGCGCCTGGGCTATGTGCACAAGGGCATCGAAAAGCGATTCGAGTCCATGAACATTGCCGAAGGCGCGAAGCTTGCGGGGCGCGTCTCGGGCGACAGCACGGTCGCGTACGCCTGGGCCTATGCGATGGCCCTCGAGGGTCTCGCGCACCTCGAGGCGCCGCCACGATCCGTCCTGCTGCGCGCCCTGCTGCTGGAACGCGAGCGGATTGCCAACCATCTTGGCGATCTGGGGGCACTTGGGAACGATGGCGGTCTTGCATTTGGCCTGGCACAGTTCTCTCGCCTCAAGGAGGACGTGCTGCGACTCAACCAGCGCATATTCGGGCATCGTTACCTCATGGATTGCATAGTCCCGGGCGGTGTAGCCCGCGACATCGACTCGGGAGCGGCGGATCTGTTGCTCGAGCAATCGGCTGTCATTGCCGCTGAATTGCGAACCATGCGCCGGATCTACGAGGACCATTCGGGACTGCAGGATCGGTTCATCGCCTGCGGCGTGCTCGACCCCGGGGTTGCCTCGAGGCTGGGCGTGGTCGGCGTGGCGGCGCGGGCCTGTGGCCATGCGATCGACGTCCGCGTCCATCCGGGCCTTCCGCCATACGACAGCATCGCACCCCAGATTGCGGTTCAACGCGCCGGGGATGTGGCCGCGCGCGTGGAAGTGCGGTTCGAGGAAACCTCTGAATCCTTGCGACTGATTCGCCGGATCCTCCAGGATCTCCCAGAAGGTCCGATCACCGAGGTCGTCCAGGATCCGCCTGCGGGCGCTTTCGGCATCGGCTGGGTCGAAGGCTGGCGGGGAGAAATCTTTGTCGCGCTGGAGTCGGGGCCGGACGGTTCGATCCGCCGTTGCCATCCGCACGATCCGTCGTGGCAGAACTGGCCGGCGATCGAACATGCGATCATCGGCAATATCGTCCCCGACTTTCCTCTCATCAACAAGTCGTTCAATCTTTCGTATTCGGGACAGGATCTCTGATGTTCAAGTTGCTCAGGCAGATCGCGAAAACGGGGATCCGGACCGAGTCTCCACCCGTCGCAGACGACACGTTGCGCGTCATTTCCGATCGACTGAACGGCGAAACGCTGCGTCTGCTCGGGCGGGCGCTCACGATCCGCCAGGTCGATGCAGGTTCATGCAACGGCTGCGAACTCGAAATCCAGGCGCTGAGCAATCCGTACTACAACCTCGAGGGACTGGGGATCAAGTTCGTGGCCAGCCCGCGCCATGCGGACATGCTCCTGGTCACCGGCCCGGTCTCGAAGAACATGGAGGTCGCCCTGCGTCGCACCTGGGAGGCCGTGCCCGAACCGAAACTCGTCGTGGCGCTGGGTGATTGCGGTTGTACCGGCGGAATCTTCGGCGAAAGCTATGCCAGTTGCGGCAAGGTGGAAAACGTCATCCCGGTCGACGTGGCGGTGCCCGGCTGCCCGCCCACACCTCTGGCAATCTTGCAGGGCATCCTCACCGCAATCACCGCCCGCAGAAAATAAAAAAGCGGCCAAGGCCGCTTGTTTCTGTACAGAGCATCGTGCCCGGATCACGTTAGAACGCCCGGGAGGTAACGGGGGGGCGCGGGAAGGCTCCGCGCAGCGGAAGGGGCCTGCGCCCCCTGTTCCTGCCGTGGGCCCGAACCCCCTGTTAGTTCACTTACCGCCGCAAGTCACCGGCATGGCCTGGGAGGGATAACCCTTGCAGCTCCAGCCGACTTTTCCGCCGGCCAGCGACGGGGTCAGCGCAAACTCGATCGCATTCTTTTCGTTCCAGCCGCGAATCACGCCGTTCGCCTCGACGACCCACTTCAGCTCGCCGTACTTGGGATCGTTTTTCGCAGCGAGTTTCACGTTTGCGCCGGCGCCGGTCAGATTACCCGCCTTTTCGGCCGCGGCCGTGACTTCGGACTTGGCGCTATTGGCGCCGGATACCAGCACGGCCGCCGCGTCCCGCGTCTCGCCGCTCTCCATCTGCGGCAGAATGAATGCAACTGCCAGGTAGCCGAGCAGTGCCGCGATTGCCACAACGATCAGTACGATCCGCATTTGGGTTCCCCTTTTACTACCTTAAGTTGTTACGTTTTAAATCTCTTTTCATCAGCTTACCATAGGGCACACGGGCCGACATGACGATGGGAGACAGGGAAATGACGAAAACGCACTCGCTTCTCATCCCGGATCGCGTACAGGACAAGTTTCAGGACTTCGGGATCAACCCGATCGGCTAGCGTCCAGGGTTGGACAAGGCGGCCACGCACCACGCCGCGGCCTGCGCATTCGAGCCCGCGACGTGCACCCCCGCTGCCGCCAGCCGCGCCGCCTGGCGGGAATAGCCCTGCGGATCCGCATCGGTCCCGGTGATCGACGCAACGATCGCCGGAAGCGGGAATCCCGACCCGGCATTGCGCGCCGCTTCGATCGAACGCGCGATCAGGCCGGCGGGATCGGCATGGGCGCCATAGCCGATGACCACGTCCAGCAGCACCACCGCGACCGCGGGGTCGGCCAGCGTCTTTTCCAGCAGCGCATTGCGCAGTTCGGGATCGATCATCGGGTGCGGCCGGCCGCGCGTGTAATCGTCGTCGCCAAGGTCGATCAGGCAGTGCGCGTCGATCTCGAGGCGCGCCGTTTCGCCGGCGCCCGGCACAGGCACGTTGGAACGCACCGCGAGCCCGGCGCCAAGCAGGACAATCTGCGCCTCGTTGCACAGCGTCCCGCCGCTGTACAGGCCGCGTAGCCACCCGGCGCGCTGCACCAGCCCGGGTGCAGCGTGACCGGCAATCGGACGGCCCAGCACCTGCTCCGCCGCCGATGCCAGGGTCATGCCGCCCGAACCGAGCAGGCACAACGTGACCGGTTTTGCGCATTTTGCTACGCGTGCTGCAATCAGCCCGGCAACCCGCGCGGCCGGCGGTTTCGAGATGATCACGATATGCCGCGTCGCCGGGTCGTCCTCGAGCGCGTCAATCGCCGCCAGCGTCATCAGCCCCCCGACCTCCTCCGAAAGGTCGCGGCCGCCGACACCGATGCCATGGGAAATCCCGCGACCCGCGCGCGCGAGGAGGCAGCTGACCTCCTGCAGCCCGGTACCCGAGGCCGAGATGAGCCCGACATCGCCGCGGGGAACGACGTTGGCGAACGCAATCGGCGCACCGCCGATAAGCGCCGTGCCGCAGTCCGGTCCCATGAGCAGCAGTCCGCGCTCCACGGCCTCGCGCTTCAGCGCGATCTCGTCGGCGATGCCCACGTTGTCTGAGAAAATCATCACGTGCAGCCCGCGCGCCAGCGCGCGCCGAGCTTCCTCGGCGGCAAACTCGCCCGGCACCGAAATCAGGGCGAGGTTCGCCTCGGGCAGCGCGGACTGTGCCGACGCAAGGCTGCGGACAGCTTTTGCCGTACCGCGCACCGCACCCGGGGAACCGGCCGCACCGCGCCCGGACAACTGTTTCTCGGCTTCGGCCAGCGCCGCGTCCGCCGCCGCGCGGTCCGCGGCGCGAACGGCGATCACGAGGTCGTCCGCCTGTGCCTTTTCGCCTTCGGCATCGAGCAACCCGGATTCCGCAAGCAGTGCGCGATTGGTCGGGGTGCCGATCATCAGCGAGGCCTCGGTCACGCCGGGCAGTTGCGAGAGGCCGCGCGAAATGCGCATCAGTGCGACTGAATCTGCGTAGAAGCCGCGCCGCACGCGGTTGACCGTCACGCTCATCGCGAGGCCCCCGGCTTCGCGCCCAGCACTGCGGCGAGCGCGAGCAGGCCTTGTTCAAAGCAGGCCAGCGGGGCACGCGCCACCCCGGCACCGACCTGGCCCACGCCCGGCTTGCGGTGCGCAATGCCGGTGTTGATCGCCGGCTGGATGCCGGTCTCCACCACCCGGCGCACGTCGATGCCCGTGGGCACGCCCTCGAAATCGAGCGCCGGCATCGTCCATTTCGGATTCTTCTGGAGCGTGATCTCGCCCATCGCGCTGGTAAACGCCAGCGCGTCCTGCACGCTGCCCGCGCCGACGAAGCCGACCACCGAGGGCGCGGTTGCCATCGCGAAGGCGCCCACGCCGATCGTTTCCATGATCGCCGAATCGCCCATGTCGGGGTTTGCGTCCTTTTCCGAATACCCCGGGAAATACAGGCCCTGCGGCATCTCCACCGGCGCGGTGAACCAGGTGTCGCCTGTGCCGGACACGCGCACCCCGAAGTCGGTGCCGTTCCTGCACATCGCGGTCACCACGCTCGAAGCCTCGATCCCGCGCACCGGATCCATGATGCTTTTCCCCATCACCATGCCGATGTTGAGGAAGAACTGCTCGTTGCCGGCGATGAAGGCGAGCATCTTCGAAAGCTCGGTGCCGTCGGCGACGACCTTGGCGAAATGCGGCGCAAGCGCGCGCAGCGTCAGCGCGGAACAGGCCACATTGCGCTGATGCATCTCGTCGCCCATCGCCAGGCCGCGCGAGATCAGGGGCGCGAGTTCGAGTCCACCGACAGAGCGCAGCGCCGCCCCCAGGGCCGGACCGAAGCTGTCTGCAAGCCAGTGCAGGCGCGCAAGCACCTCCGCGTCGTTGGCGCCGAAGCGCATCACCTTGCCCAGGCCCTCGTTGATCATGCAGTAAGCGCGGTTTCCGAAACTCTTGTTCTCCACCACCATGACCGGCATCGAACGCGTGGTGATGCCGGTCATCGGCCCCACGGCGTCGAAATGATGGTTCGGATGGAACTGCACACCGCCCGAGGCCGCAAGGGCAGTAGCCGCGTCGAGGTCCGGCGCCCAGCCTTCGAACACGATCGCCCCGGCGACCGCGCCCTGCAGCGGGCCGCACATGCGGGTCCATTCGATCGGCGGGCCGGCGTGCAGGATCATCCGGTCACCCAGTCCGCGGATGACCTCTCCCGCGGGCCGGACATCGATCAGCACGGGGTTGGCTGCCAGCATGCGGCGCAGTGCTTCCGCATTGGCCTCGGCGATGCGCGTCTCGTGCGCAGCGAGCGTGGCAAACGCGGCATCGATCTGCGCGCTGTTGCGCGCGGGTGGCCGCCAGTCGAGTTGAACAACCGGCGTGCCCTGTGCAGCGAGATCCGCCGCGAACCCGGACAGGCCGATGTTGACGACGCGGGGAACGCCCGAAAGCAGCTTCTGGATGGACATGGTTTTCTTGATCCGCATCGCGCGCGACTCAGTCTTGCACCGGCGGGCAACAGCGGCGGGAAGTGTTTCGAAAATTATACCGGCGCGCTGCTATCATCGCCAGAATGAATCCACAGCGCGAACCTCTACCCGCGCGGCTCGTGGTCGCGATCGGCGGCAACGCCACGCACCCCGAGAACATCCGCGGCACCACCGAAGAACAGGAAATCGTGGCCGCGCGCGCGGCGCGCTCCCTGCTGCCGCTGCTGGCCCTGGACAACAAGCTGATCCTGACCCATGGCAACGGACCGGTGGTCGGAAAAATCCTCCTGCGTCAGTACCACGCCCGCGAACAGGTGCCGCCGATGCGCCTCGACGTCTGCGTGGCGCACAGCCAGGGCGGCATCGCGCACCTGATGATGCAGGGCATGGAGGACGAACTCGCGCGCGCCGAGGTCGATCGCCGCGTCGCGTGCCTGCTCACGCGGGTCGAAGTCGACTTTGATGACCCGGCGTTCCGCAATCCGTCCAAGCCGATCGGGCCGTTCTTTACCGCGGAAGAAGCGCGCAACCTCGAAACCCAGCTCGGCTGGACCATGATGGAGGACGCGGGGCGCGGCTGGCGCTACATCGTGCCTTCGCCGAGGCCGCGCAAGATCCTCGACATCGACCTGATCGAGTCGCTGGCCGAACAGGGCATCGCGGTCATCGCCGCAGGCGGTGGCGGCATACCGGTCATCGCGCGCGCCGACCGTTCGCACCAGGGCGTGCCGGCGGTGATCGACAAGGACCTCACCTCCGCACTGCTCGCGAACCAGCTCGGGCATCGACACGCTGATGATCCTGACTGCGGTGTCGCAGGTCTCGGTGAATTTCGGGAAACCGGATGCGCGTGCGCTGGGCACGGTGAAGGCGGCTGAACTGCGCGCGTATCAGACCGAGGGTCATTTCGCCAAGGGCAGCATGGGACCGAAGATCGAGGCCGCGCTTTCGTTCATCGCGGGCGGCGGACGGCGCGCGATCATCGCGCATCTGGAGCAGGCGCTGCCGGCGCTGGAGGGCAAAACCGGCACCCATGTCGTCGCCGATTGAGGTTGTCGTCGATCGGCAGGTTCGCAAGGCGCGCACTGATTTCAGGTGAAGCGCGCGTCATCGCGGTGTTCGAACGCAGCTGCTACGTCGAGACATCGGCTGGCCTTGCATGCATCGGCTTGGTGGGCAACGGGCCGCTCAATGCGCATAGCGAATTCCTTCCCGATGCCGTATCAGTCGGCGACGCGCTCCGTGTCGACCTCACCGCGCCACGCTCTGGCAGCCGCGCTCCGCACGCGGACTGGGACGCAGCGGTCGTTGCCGCAGCCCTCGCGCGCCTGCGCGCGGTGGCACGCGGACCGGTTGCCTCAGGAAGGTTTCGCCTGTGTGCTCGACCCTGCACGCAAGCGAGCGCCCGCAGTCAAGGCGCTGGCGCGCTGGCTGGCCGCGCCCGAAGGCGCGCCCCAGGCTGCCGCCGGATTGATCGGTCTCGGGCCGGGCCTCACGCCTTCCGGCGACGACCTCATCGGCGGCGCGCTGTGCGCCTTGCACGCGACGGGCCGCTCTGACGTTGCCGCGCACCTCGCCGCCTGGGCGCTGCCGCTGGCGAAGGACGGAACCAACCGCATCAGCCAGGCCCACCTGGCCTGCGCCGCGGAGGGCGAATGCGGCGAGGCGGTGAACGACGCGATCACGGCCTTGCTCTCGGGCGTCCTGCCCGACCTCGCACGCATCGACGCGATCGGCCACACCTCCGGCTGGGATGCGCTCGCAGGCGTCGCGCTCGCGCTGGAGGGCATTTGTGAGACGCAGTAAAAGCCGGGTCAGAGTCGACTTTTCTCCGATCCCGTGCCTGGGCGATGGCAACAATTCGCCTTGAGATCCGCTCCAGTACTCTAGATTGCTCGAAAAATGGCAGCATTGGTTTGCGCTGCCATTGGGCAGGAAAAGTCGACTCTGACCCCACTTTCCTTACCAGGTGTTGCGCAACTCCCGCAGCTTGAGGAACACGGTCTGCGGATCGGGATTCTCGGGCAGGTCGGGAAACGACTCGCGCAGTGCCGCGATGACGGTGGGGTTCGAGAGCCTGAAGAAGGTATTGACCTCGCGCTCCTCCTCCATCGAGCTCACGTGGGCGCGATTGGTGTCCTGCCCACTGAGCTTGTCGAGCATCGCTTTCGCGGCGCGGTTGTCGGGCTCGCGGTCGAGGGTGAACTTGAGGTTGTTCTCGATGTAGTCGTGGCCCGGATAGAGCAGGGTCTCGGGCGGCAGCTTGGCGAGCTGCTCGACGAAGGTCTTGTAGAGCTCGGCCGGATGCCCGCCGTTGTGGCAGTTGCCGGCGCCGGCGTTGAACAGGGTGTCGCCTGAAAACAGCGCGGGCCGGTCGGTGTGCGAGCGCAGGCAGATATGGCACATGGTGTGGCCCGGCGTATCCAGGGCTTCGAGCTCGACCGTCTTGCCGACCTTGATCACGTCGCCCGCCGACAGGCCCCGCGACACGTTGGCAATCTTGTCCTTCGCGTTCTTGTGCGCGAGGATCTTCGCGCCGGTCGCGTCCACCATTGCCGCGTTGCCGCCGGTGTGGTCGTGGTGCTCATGGGTATTGAGGATCTGGGTGATGCTCCAGCCCTCGTCCCTGGCTGCCTTGAGACATTTCGCCACGTCCAGCGGATCGATCGCCAGCGCCTCCCCGGTCTCCCCGCAGGCGATCAGGTAGTTGAAATTACGGTAGTTGTTTCCGGTCCAGATCTGCTTGACGATCACGGCATCCTCGCTCAGGGTCGTAAGTCTGTGCCGAGTGTACACTCGCTCCACATCGCGCAGTGCACCGCGCGGCACATCGACAACATGCGTCAACACAGGCGCGGGAACCTGCGATGAACGAGACAAACAACGAGATCAAACCCGAGCGCGTGCTCGAAGTCGTCGCAGCCGTGACAAAGGAAGCGCGCCCGAACGTCGAACCGCACGTCACGCTCGACAGCTCGCTCGAAAAGGAGCTCGGCCTCGACAGCCTTGCGCGCGTCGAACTGGTGCTGCGCCTCGAAAAGGAATTCGGCGCGAGCCTGCCCGAGCAGGCGCTGGCCACTGCCGAGACACCGCGCGACCTGTTGCGCTTTCTGCTCGCAGGCGCAGGACACGCGCCGCAGGCGGCCGACCGCAGTGTCGCAAGCCTCGTTCAAAGCGAGGGCGTGCGCGCCCCCACGAACGCCCAGGCGCGCACGCTGACCGAGGCACTCCAGTACCACGTCGAACGCCAGCCCGACCGCCTCACCGTGTTCATGTACGAGGAAGACAAGGAATACCCGCTGAGCTATCGCGCGTTGTGGGATGGCGCGATGGGCTATGCGGCGCAACTCTCGCGCGCCGGACTGCAGCCGGGCCAGATGGTCGCGATCATGCTGCCGACCTGCCGGGAGTATCTGTACTCGTTCTACGGCGTGCTGCTTGCGGGCGGCGTGCCGGTGCCGCTCTATCCGCCGGCGCGCCTGTCGACGATCGAAGACCACATGACCCGCCACGTCAGCATCCTGAAGAGCGCGGGGCCGACGATCATGATCACGGTGCGAGAGGCCAAGGCACTCGCCTACCTGCTGCGCGCGCAGGTCGAGTCGCTGCGCCTCGTGCTGGTGCCCGAGGACCTCGACAAACCCGGCGGGCAGGACTTCGCACCGGTGCACGGCAAACCCGGCGACACCGGTTTCCTGCAGTACACCTCGGGCAGCACGGGCAACCCGAAGGGCGTGGTGCTGTCGCACGCCAACCTGATGGCCAACGTGCGCGCGATGGGTGCGGCAGTCAACGCCGGGACCCGAGGACGTGTTCGTGAGCTGGCTGCCGCTGTACCACGACCTCGGTCTGATCGGCGCGAACTTCGCCTCGCTGGTGCTCGGCTTTCCCACGGTGCTGATGTCGCCGCTGGCGTTTCTCTCCCGCCCGGCGAGCTGGATGCGCGCGATCCATCGCCACCGCGGCACCATGTCCGGCGGGCCCAACTTCTCGTTCGAGCTGTGCCTGCGCCGAATTTCGGATGCGGACATGGAGGGCATCGATCTGTCGTCCTGGCGATTTGCATTCAACGCCGCCGAGCCCGTCAGCCCGGACACCATCATCGAATTCGAGAAGCGCTTCGGCAGGTACGGGCTGCCGAAGAACTGCCTTTCGCCCTCCTACGGACTGGCCGAATCCTCGGTGGGCGTGGCGATCACCGTTCCGGGCAGCCCCTGGCGCGCGGACCGGCTCGACCGCGACCGCTTCACGCGCACCGGGGAGGCTGTCGAGGCGCTGCCGGACGATCCCTCGCCGCTGATCGTGATCGGTTGCGGGACACCGATCCCGGGCCACGACATCCGCACCGTGGACGGCGCCGGGCTCGAACTGCCCGACCGGCAGGAGGGCCTGCTCCAGTTTCGCGGGCCGTCTTCAACCTCGGGCTACTACCGCAATCCGGAAGCGACCAGGACGCTGTTCGACGGCGAGTGGGTCAATACCGGCGACCGCGCCTATCTCTCGGAGGGCGTGCTGTTCCTGACCGGTCGCGAGAAGGACATCATCATCCGCGGCGGGCGCAACATCAGTCCTTATGAACTCGAACAGGCCGTGGGCGATCTGGCCGGCATCCGGCGCGGCTGCGTTGCGGTGTTCGGCAGCCGCGATCCCGAGGCCGGCACCGAGCGCGTGGTGGTGCTGGCCGAGATGAAGGACCGCGACGCATCGCGCCACGAAGATCTCAAACGCATGATCAACGACCTCGCGGTGGGCCTGCTCGGCGGGCCCGCGGACGACATCGTGCTCGCACCGCCGGGCACCGTGCCCAAGACCTCGAGCGGCAAGATCCGGCGCGTGGCCGCGCGAGAATATTACGAGCGTGGGCCCTCGTCCGTAAAACCGCAGGCGGTCTGGATGCAGTTCGCGCGCCTCATGCTGGCCGGCGCGATGCCGCAGCTGCGCCGCGGCCTGCGTACCGCCGGCGGCGCCTTGTTCGCGCTGCGCGGCTACCTCGCGTTCGCGCTGCTGTTTCCCTGGGCCCTGCTGGCCGCATTGCTTTTGCCGCGCAGGCAGTGCTGGAACGTGGGCAAGGGCGTGTCGAAGTGGTTCCTGATCCTGTCGGGCATTCCGGTCGCGACGCGCGGAATGGAGCACCTGCAGACGAGCACGCCGCTCGTGCTCGCGGTCAACCACACCAGCTATCTCGACGCACTGGTCCTGCTCTCTCTACTGGAACACCGGGGATATGCGTTCGTCGCCAAGCGCGAGTTCAAGGACAACCCGCTGATGCGCGCCCTGCTCTCGGGCTTTGGCACGCAGTTCATCGAGCGCTTCGATGTGGCCAAGAGCGCCGAACACGCATCCGAGCTCGGCGAAGCCGCCAAGCAGGGGATTTCGCTCGTCGTATTCCCGGAAGGCACGCTGACCCGCCACACGGGTCTGATGGATTTTCGCACCGGCGCGTTCCAGGCCGCGGCACAGGCCGGCATCCCGGTGATCCCGGTGGCGCTGCGCGGCATCCGCTCGGTGCTGCGCGACGGCACCTGGGTTCTGCGCCGCGCGGCGGTGTCGGTGACGGTCGGTGCGCCGGTCAGTGCCGACGGGCAGGACTGGGCCGCAGCGGTGCGCCTGCGCGACGCGGTGCGCGCCGAGATCCTGAAGTCATGCGGTGAACCCGATATCGGGACAGAGCGGCGCTGAGCGCGCCCTCGCGGCGCGCGACCCCTGTCGGCGCGCCCTCGCTGCGCGCTGCCCAGCAGGGCTCAGGCGGGCAGTGCGAATGAGTAGGTCACCTTCACGTGCTCGGGGGTAAGCCACTCCTCGAGCTGATTGAGCAACTGTTCGTCCGGTCGCACCCGCCATTCCGGCCCGAGCGCCACGTCGACCCGCGCGACGCCGTTGTGATACTCGACGATCACCGGGCAGCCGCCTTTCACACCTCCGCCGGCCCCGCCGTTGGGCTCATGGTTGGCCCCGTCGTTCGTTCCATTCTGCGCGGTCCGGAACGGTGCGAGGTAATCCTTGAGCTTCTTCGCGTCGGCCTGTCCGTTGATGTCCAGCCGCAGGTTCTGCGCATAGCGGCTGCGCAGCGCGGCGAGGTCGAGCAGCTCTTCCGCGGAGACGCGCAGCCCGCCAAAGGATTCGTCGCGTGGCACCTGCACCTTGCAGACCGCGACGAGCAGGGCGTCCTCCTTCAGCTTGTCGCGATGGCGGTCGAAGAGCTCGTTGAACACGGTGATCTCGGCCTGCGCCGTGCCGTCGTCGAGCACGATCACCACCATCTTTCCGCGCCGGGTCATCTGCACCCGCAGTGAGGCGATGACGCCCGCGAGCCAGACCGTGCCCTGCGTGGGTGCGAGCTTCGCAAGCGCGGTGCGCGAAAAGCCCTCGAGGTCGCGCGCATAGGCGTTGAACAGATGCCCCGACAATGTGAAACCCAGCGCCGCTTTTTCTTCGAGCAGGCGCTGCTTCATGTCCCAGGGCTTGGCCTCGATCAGGCGGAACGCCGCTCCGCGGGATTCGGCCGGGTCGCCGAACAGGCTCTCCTGCGAAGCCTGGCGCTCGTCCTGGTCCGCGGCCTCCATCGCGAGGCCGACCGAGGCCAGCACGCTTGCGCGGTTCGCGTCGATCGCGTCGAACGCGCCGGCGCGCACCAGCGCCTCGATCGCGCGGCGGTTGACGAGCCGCCTGTCGACGCGGCGGCAGAAATCGAACAGGTCGGTGAACGGACCATCGGAGGTGCGGGTCGCGATGATTCCCTCGATCGCCGAGCGCGCCGGTGCCCTTGATGCCGCCGAGTCCGTAGCGGATCGTCTTCGCGTCGACCGGCGTGAAGCGGTAGTCCGATTGGTTGACGTCCGGCGGCAGCACCGCGAGGCCGTTGGCGAGGCGTCCTTGTGAAGGCTGTCGCACCTTGTCGGTGTCGTCCATCACCGCGGACAAGTTGGCCGCCATGAACGCCGCCGCGTGGTGCGCCTTCAGGTAGGCGGTCTGGTAGGCGACCAGCGCGTAGGCCGCGGCGTGCGACTTGTTGAAGCCGTAGCCGGCGAACTTCTCCATCAGGTCGAAGATCTCGTTCGCCTTGTCTGGCGCCGATGCCCTTTTCCGTCGCGCCGGTGACGAAGATCTCGCGCTGCTTGGCCATCTCCTCGGGCTTCTTCTTGCCCATCGCGCGGCGCAGCAGGTCGGCGCCGCCCAGCGAGTAGCCGCCGATACCTGCGCGATCTGCATCACCTGCTCCTGGTACACCATGATGCCGTAGGTCGGCTCGAGGATCGGTTCGAGCAGCGGATGCAGGTACTCGAAGCGCTTGCCGTGCTTGCGCTCGATGAAGTCGGGAATCAGGTCCATCGGGCCCGGGCGGTACAGCGCCACCAGCGCGATGATGTCCTCGAAGCGGTCGGGCCGCGCCTTGCGTGAGCAGGTCGCGCATGCCGCGCGATTCCAACTGGAACACCGCGGTCGTGTTGCCCGCCGTGCAGCAGCTTGTAGCTGGCCGGATCGTCGAGCGGAATCGTCTCGAGGTCGAACTCCGTCTCGCCGAGCAGCTTCACGTAGCGCACCGCCCAGTCGAGGATGGTGAGCGTGGTGAGTCCGAGGAAGTCGAACTTCACCAGGCCGACGGCCTCGACATCGTCCTTGTCGAACTGCGAGATCACGTTCTCGGTGCCGTCGGCCGCGTACAGCGGGCAGAAGTCGGTCAGCTTGCCCGGGCGCGATCAGCACGCCGCCGGCATGCATGCCGACGTTGCGCGTCAGGCCTTCGAGCTTGCCGGCCGAGCGCGAGCAGCTCGCGCACCTCCTCCTCGTTCTGCTCGCGCTCGGCGAGCAGCGGCTCCATCCTGCGCGCGTCCTCCAGCGTGATCGTCTTGCCGGGCTGGAACGGAATCAGCTTCGCGATCTGGTCGCAGAAGTTGTAGCCGAGGTCGAGCACGCGGCCGACGTCGCGGATCACCGCCCTGCGCGGCCATGGTGCCGAAGGTGGCGATCTGCGACACGCAGTCGGCGCCGTACTTGTCGCGCACGTAGTCGATCACCCGGTCGCGGCCGTCCTGGCAGAAGTCGATGTCGAAGTCGGGCATCGACACCCGCTCCGGATTCAGGAAGCGCTCGAACAGCAGGTCGTAGCGCAGCGGATCGAGGTCGGTGATGCCCAGGGAATACGCGACCAGCGAGCCGGCGCCCGAGCCGCGGCCCGGGCCGACCGGCACGCCGTTCTGCCTTGGCCCAGTTGATGAAGTCGGCGACGATCAGGAAGTAGCCCGGGAAGCCCATCTGCACGATGGTGGCGATCTCGAATTCGAGGCGCTCCGTGTAACGCGCGGCGTTTGCCTCGCGCGCTGCCGCATCGGGAAAGAGCTTCTCCAGCCGCGCCGCCAGTCCCTGCGGCGCTCTGCTGACGCAGGTAGGCCTCGATCGTCTCGCCCTCCGGCGTCGGAAACTCGCGGCAGACGCGATCTTGCCCAGCTCGATCGTCGAGGTTGCAGCGCCGCGCGATCTCGATCGAGTTCTCCAGCGCCTGCGGGATGTCGGCGAACAGCGCCGCCATCTCGTCCTGCGTCTTGAAGTACTGCTCCTCGGTGAAGAGCTTCGGCCGGCGCTGGTCGCCGAGCACGTAGCCCTGCGAGATGCACACGCGCGCCTCGTGCGCCTTGAAATCGTCCCGCGCCGACGAACTGCACCGGGTGGGTGGCCACCACCGGCAGCCCGAGGTGGCCTGCGAGTTCCACCGTGCGCGCCACCAGGGTCTCGGTCTGCGGCTGGCCGGCGCGCTGCAACTCGAGGTAGTAGCGGCCGGGAAAGAGACCGGCCCACTCTTTCGCCAGACTTTTCGGCGGCAGCGCGGTTGTCCGAATGCAAGCGCATGCCGATGTCGCCCAGCGCGGCCCCCGAGAGCGCGATCAGGCCTTCGGTGCCGTCCTCCTTGAGCCACTGCCGGTCGATCTCGGCGCGCGCGCGATGCTGGTTGCTGAGCCAGGCGCGCGACAGCAGCTCGCACAGGCGCAGATAGCCTGTGCGCGAGGCGGCCAGCAGCAGGATGCGCGACGGCTTGTCGCGCTCGACCGGGTTCTGCACCCAGCAGTCGGCGCCGATCAGCGGCTTGATGCCCGCGCCGCGCGCCGCCTTGTAGAACTTCACCATCCCGAACAGGTTGCCAGCATCGGTCAGCGCCAGCGCGGGCATGCCGTCGGCCACCGCGCGCGTCACCGCCTCATCGATGCGGACGATGCCGTCCGTCACCGAATACTCGCTGTGCAGCCTGAGGTGGACGAAGCGCGGTTTGTTGTTCATGGGAGTGAAAAATTTTACCACCCGCGCCATGCGCGCGGCGCTGCGATAATGCGTCGCCGATGCAGTCCTCGATTGTTCGCCCTCGCGAGGGCTCGCCCTGCTTGCGCTGCTCCTCGGCGCGGTCTGCATTGCACTGTCGCCGATCTTCGTGCGCGTGTCCGAAACCGGCCCCACCGCGACCGCGTTCTGGCGCGTGGCCCTCGCCCTGCCGGTGCTCTGGCCGCTGTACGCGCTGTACGGACGCCGCGCAGCGCCTGACGCAAGCGAAGTGCGCACGCGCTGGCTGCTGTTCGCCGCCGGCCTCGCCTTCAGCGGGGATCTTTTCTTCTGGCACTTCTCGGTCAAGCTGACGTCGGTGGCGAATTCGACCCTGCTCGCCAATCTCGCGGCGATCTTCGTCACGCTCGCCGCCTGGCTGCTGTTCCGCCAGAAGCCGAGCCGCGTGTTCCTGGTCGGCCTCGTCACCGCGCTCAGCGGCGTCGCGATGCTGGTGAGCACCAGCATGAAGTTCTCCTCCACCGCGCTGCTCGGCGACGCGTTCGGCGTGGTCACGGCGATGTTCTACGCCTGGTACCTGCTCACCGTGAAGGGCCTGCGAGACCGTGGCGCGGGGACGCTGCGCCTGATGGCGGTCACCACCGCGATCACCGCGCTGGTGCTGCTGCCGGTTGCGCTCGCCACCGGCGAGCAGATGCTGCCGGTGAGCGCGGCGGGATGGTGGAAGCTCGTCGGCATCGCGCTGATCTCGCACGCCTGCGGGCAGGGACTCATCGCCTATGCGCTCGCGCACCTGCCGGCCTCGTTCTCTTCGGTCAGCCTGCTGCTGCAGCCGGTGATGGCGGGCGTGTTTGCCTGGGTGCTGCTGGGCGAGCCGCTGGTGGCGCTGCAGATCGCGGGCGGGGTGGTGGTGCTGGTGGGCATTTATTTGGCGCGCAAGGGATCATAGACAGAGAGAAGAATCCCGCGTAGCTGTATCGATACCGATACATAAATTGACAGGAGCGCGGCCTCTGTAGCGGACTCTTCGTTTGAAATCTTAAACATTACTGATTACCTACCCCTTCAGATCATTGGATAGTGCAGCCACTCCGCGCATGCGCTTTTCCTAGAACTGAAACGGAGGTTAGGGCTAGCTCAAATCGGGAGCCGGACGGCTCCATTGACTTCAGTTATGGCCTCCATTGCCAGTAGCCTCTCTATGGCACTACCCACTCGGGCTTCCGATTCTTCCGTAGTTCGTGCCATGCCCAACAGCCTACAGACAGACCGAGCAGCGTCGCCCCGCGGCGAAGCGCCAGCGTATCGGAGAATGTGCAGCAACAGTAGCGAGATTTCCTCGATACAAACTTCATCGATGTGGCGGCGTGAGGCATCGGTCGCGTCGGCTACACGACAGTCGGTCCAAGTCGCCGGTTCGCAGCCTTGAGGCCAGTAAAACGTCCCGGAATCATCCTTGGTTCGACGTATGTCATTTGGCATCAGTCGATGCAGGCGCTCAACGATTCTGCGACCAGTTCGGCCGAGTCCCCACGCTCGCGCCATTCGACGAAACAACACGGCTTCCAGCACTGGCCCTTCCGCATCAATCGCAAGCCTGAGATGCTCTCTGAGCAGGGGTGCAGAATTGGGTTCGTAGAACTTATCAGGGACTCCCAATGACGGCACTATTGCTTCTTCAAAAGTACGTAACGACTGTATACGATCCGTCGAGTCGTGAGTCTGAGGAGTGGGCGAGTCTTCTAGGCGCGCATCAGACTCCGATTCAAACTCGGACTCGTCAGCATTGCCGCCCGTTGTGTCAGTTCCGCAGGCCACAATAGCCTGAGAATCTTCCTGCACTTCCAGCAGTCCATGTAGCAAAGTCGAAATGGTCTCAATCTCCCCTTCTGGGTTAATCCACCAGTCCGTAGACCATATTCGATAGATACGCCAACCCAGACCTTCCAGTACGTGCTGCCGCAGTCTGTCACGATCACGCGCGGTGGCACCCGAGTGATACGACCTGCCATCACACTCGATACCAACCAGATATCGGCCCGGCGCCCTCGGGTCCACGACGCCAATATCAATTCGATAGCCAGAGCAGCCAACTTGCGGGTGAACTGTCCAGCCGCGATCACGCAGCATCTTAATGACGGCAACCTCGAACGGACTGTCTGGTTCAAGTCCCGTCGGCGAACTTTGCTCGACGAGAGCACGCGGTCCTTTCAGAGCAAACTCGAGGTAGTGTTTCAGGTCGCGCACACCGGCAGCCCGAACCTTGGCCAAGTCAATATGTTCCGGCATGAGCGTAGCGTAGATGACGACTGCCTCTCGTGCTCGAGAGATGGCGACGTTAAGCCGCCTGTGTCCGCCCTCGCCGTTGAGCGGACCGAAGTTCATCGTGGTTTTGCCGGCAGTATCGGGACCAAACGTAATCGAGAAGAAGATGACGTCGCGCTCGTCACCCTGCACGTTCTCCAGATTCTTGATGAACAGCGGCTCATGTGAATTCGCGGCGATGGCTTTGTCGAGTTTCTGACTACTCCTGCGGTGTGCGTCGAGCAGCGTTTCTATGAGCGCCTGCTGAGGCTGGTTGAACGTGACCACACCCAATGTCAGATCCTGCTTGGAGCTATCCAGGTAGTGCGCCTCTATGCCCTTGACGATAGCCTCCGCTTCAATTCTGTTGGTGCGGCTACCGCCCCGGTCGTAGATCCCGTTCACGCGCTTAACGCTTACGGCAACGTCGTCTGTGACGGGCGACGGGAACGTGATCAGCTTCGACTCATAATAATTGATGTTGCTGAAGGTGATCAGGCTCTCGTGCCGGCTGCGGTAGTGCCACTGCAAACTCAATTGATTCATCCCTGCGCCTAGGCACTCGTCCAGGATGCTTTCCAGATCCTCGACCTGCTCATCGCCAGCGTCGGCCTCATCGGAGTCCGTCGATTTGTTGAAGAAGTTGGTGGGTGGCAACTGCTTGGGGTCACCGACCACTGCCAACTGCCTACCCCGCGCGATCGCACCAACAGCATCCCATACGGGAATCTGTGAAGCTTCGTCGAAGACGACAAGGTCGAACTGCGCGTAGCCCGCGTCCAGGTACTGCGCCACAGACAGCGGCGACATGAGCAGACAGGGCTTGAGTCTCGGGAGCAGTGTCGGCAGGCTCTGAACCAGCTGACGCACTGGCATGTGCCGCCGCTGCTTCTGCAGCTCTCGGCGGAGGCGCCCCAACTCAGTGTCGGCGCCTACCACGACACCTGAGGGTGCAGGGATGCGTCCGGAAAGCGTTGCGGCGATGTACTGTTCGGTCAACTGCTGAAAGCGCGCGTCGGCCTGACGGAATTCGAGAATCTTTCGTTTGTGATCTGCACTGGAAAAGCTACGCAAGGTCAGATCGTTATCGATGGTCTTCTTGACCCACCAGTATCGGTAACTGAATTCGAAGTGCGACGCCACGTCGGCCAGGGCCACCGTCCCGTTTTCCAGATTCGTGACCAGACCTTGGAGCCCTTGCGAGATCGCGTGGTCGCGGACATTGCGCCAAAGACACCAAGCCTGTATCAGCCGCTTCGAAATCTGCCATCCGGTCAGAATTCCCTGAATACGTTCAAGCCCCCCGTCCGCTAAGTCTGAATCCTGTAGCAGCGCTGTGGGCCTCGCAACGGACTCGATCGCGTCGAGCTTTTGCCTAAATTTGCGCCACGCGTCTCGGTACTCAAGGAGCGCTTGACCGACATGGCCATTGGGAGCGAGCACCGCCCTGTTTTCAGAAACCAGCGGTTGGAGCGTCTGGCGAAGGTCAGCGGCCAGCTTGTTGTCCACGCCGGCCACTAGCGCGACAGCATCCGAGAATCTCTTGGCCCAGCTCTCATGGCTTGCCAAGGCAGCCCAGTCTGTCTGGATTCCTGAGTAGACATCCTGTAATAGTGCCTCTGCGTCTGCATGCATCGCCCGCAGAACTTGGTCTTCGTCATTGACTTCGGCGAGTGGCGCCAACATGTCCTGTACCTCGGGATCACTGGGTGGCCTCTTATCGGCGCGAAGGCCCGCCAGACGCGCCTTCACGACTCGCTTGGCGAAGAAGCTCTTGGGCCACCACGTAGATGAGGCTTGGAACCATTCAGCCTGCAGTTCGACAGCATTTAGCTTTGCCAGATGCGTGCCCCACCCAGGACCGACTCTCTCCCAGTGACCATTGCGTGCTAAGCCGTGCTTTGCCAGCAAGTGGACACGAGTTCGCGCGTTGACGTCGTGCGCATGACGGGCTAGACCCATCGGAACCTTGGGCGCGGCCATCAGGACATCGGCGAGTTGGTCCAGCAATGCGTACGCCTGCAGACTCAGCCCTGACGAGGGATACCCAAGGAGTTTCCCTACCGTCTGTGACTTTTCGCGAACCGAAAATATGGCAAGGTCAAGGGCTTTTGCAGCGGCCAGCAACTCATCTTGCCATGTTGGAGACCAATCACTTTTCCCGATTAACAACAGGGGATGGGCGCGCAGAGGCCCCAGTGCGCCCGCCAGAGCAGCCATCTTGCGAGACGTCTCGCGCAACTTGTCCAACTGCTCTCGGCTGTGGGTCAGTGCGTCCGACCAAGGTAATTGCGATGGTTCTTCGGCTTTGTGCTCAATGCAAGTGCCGATAGCCTCGAAAACCGTGAGCCCGCACGGATGGCTCCGATGCAGGGAGTCCACCAGATCGTTCAGCTCTTGCCGCAACTGCGCCAAACGCTCGGCCTCTCTCATCCATTCGTCGGCGGTGCGCTGGCCAACAATATCCAGTGCCTTACCAAGCTGCAGTAGCACCTCGGATTTCTTTGCCTTGGACGAGTGGAGCTCCAGGCAAAACGGCCCCAAGTTGATGCCAACCAGACGCCGGTGCACGACCTCAAGCGCCGCCAGCTTTTCCGACACGAAGAGCACGGTCTTGCCCTTGGCAAGCGTGTGCGCAATCAGGTTCGTGATGGTTTGGCTCTTGCCAGTGCCGGGCGGACCTTCCAGCACCAAGTCTCGCCCCGCATCGACGACGCAGATAGCTTTGAGCTGAGATGAGTCCGAGAGTAGCGGAGCCAGAATGTCCTGAGGCCGATGCGTTTCGTCCAGCCTGTCGAAGTTGCCATCGTTGTCGTCGCGCGCGAATGCTTGGCCTGGATTGTCGATGAGGTGCTTGACGACGCGATTGGCCTTGAGCTGCTCAGTGCGGTCCTGAAGGTCTTTCCACATCAGGTACTTCGTGAACGAGAAGATGCCGAGATGAGCCTGCTCTAGGACCTCCCACTTCGGAATCTCACGTACCGCCAGCCTAAAGGCTTGTAGCACCTTGTTGACGTCGATACCTTTCTCGTCGGTCTGAATGACTTCCAGCCCTGCGATACGTAGCTCGAAGCTATTCTTCAGCAATTGAAGCAAAGTCGGATTGACTATCGCCTCATCATCGTGCCGGCTAAGGCGAAAGCCACTGCGTACCGACTGGCGCTGCAGGGAAACAGGTATCAAAAGAATGGGTGCCAAATGCACAGACTCGGACTTCACAGCCTCCGTCCAGCGGAGAAAACCGATAGCCAGGTACAGCGTATTTGCGCCGCCTTCCTCCAGTCCCGTGCGCGCTCCTCTGAAAATAGTCAGTAGGTTGGCGTCGAGCGCTTCGGGCGGCACTTTGGCCAGCAACTCCTTATTGGCAAGTGCCTCCAAGGCCATGTCATCCACTGGCGAGCGTCCGCCGCGAATGGCATGTACCTGTGCCATGCGAGGGTCTGCTCCCTCCATGAGATTGGGGAGCGGTCGAATCCTGAACTCCGTACCTTCCGAAAGCGCGTCTTCCATCCCAGCCAGGTTCGGCGCTACGAACTGCAGCGTCGATTTCGTGGGCTTGAAATTGAGCAACCGGTTCCTCAAGGTGAGGTCCAGAAGTTTCGATTTCCACTTCGAGAGCCGTCCCTCCGGCGTGTCCTCTGTCGGAAGGTCTAAGGGCGTCAGAAACTCCGGGTCCAGAGGCGGTAGGTGCGGTGTGGGCTCAATGGCGGCCGGCGCCTCTATCGCCTCAGCCTCGGCACGCCTCACCGGAGTGGTACGTGAAGGCAGCGGCTTGATTTGCAGTTCACGGGCGCGATGGATGTCGACTGCGTACCTAAACGTGTCTTCTTCGAGCAAGTGCGCGTGACCTTGCTCGACGGCAATGCGCAAGGACGGCCTGCGACTATGATGCTGAGCAACGCCCGTGGTTTCGAAAACCAGAAACTCGCCACTGTCGACGCGTTTGCGGACTGCCTGTACGTCGTCTGTGAGCGGGTCAGGAAAGCAAGCTGAGTGCAGCCAGACGCCCACCCAGGCGTGGCCCTCTTTAATTAGGATCACAGCACGCAAGCCTGCCTGCTCCAGACAAGAGGCAAATAGCATGGACAGGTCCATGCACGTCGCAACGCGCCCATCAAGGATGCGCTCAGGTGTACGAATCTTCTGCCCATCCGTGCCGAAAGACGCGGGTGGCTCGGCGTACTGCAGCGTCTGAGCGGAGATCGTGCTGTATAGAGCCGATACCTGCTTCCACACAACGTCACGGCTCTTGGATTGATAGCCATTCATGGACAGATCGGCGTACTCCGACCGCAATAGCTTGGACGCTTGTCCGATGAGAACATCAACCGCGGGATTGTTCGGCATGCAAAATGCCGCCAGCAGTTCCGGCAGTGCGCGCGTCCCCGCCCACTGGTCGTATGCCAGGACTTCAATCGACTTATCCGCGCGAGCCAGTTCTTCGGTCCCTGCCAGCACAGACACCTTGATAAGAGCGTTGACGGACTCCTGCAGGTCGGCGAGAAAGGCGTGGTCTGGCACCAAGTCCACCGGCGAAATTCGGCGCGACTCGCTCGGCGCGAGCCGGTCAAACCGAAGCTTGATGCCTTGAGCGAACGGTGGATCGCAAGTGATGAGAACCTGCAGGTTCTCGCGTGCCTCTGATCCTTGATTGGTCAGCCGAAGCGACCGTACAACGGGCACTGCGTTCTGGATGGAGGCGTAGCCAAGCGTTGGATCAGCCTCAATTTCGAGGGCGACACACGAAAGCGAATCCGCAGGCGGAGATTCTGGGTCTCCCTCTTGGCCTTCCATTCTTGTGACTCCTCTCGCCGGCTCCACGGCGCGGCGCGATATTCCCGCTCTTGTCGCTTGGGTGGCCTGCCTTTACTTTATACAGAACTAGCGGTATTTCTCAAAGGATCAGCATATCCAGCCGCTCGACATTCGGCAGCGCTGCCGATAATGATACCTACAACGAAATAGGGCGAAAAAGCTTTCCGCCTCGAAGGCGTTCGAGACCTGCGAGAATCAAGTGAAGTCAGTTTGAACGGAAATCGGACCTGCGCCCCCGGTGTGTCGACTCGGCATGAAGACTGATGTATTTGCATTGACACTCAGCGACGTCTACGCAGGAAGCTCCTAAGCTTCGTATAGGAAGGACGAGGTGGATTTCGGAGAGCATGTCGAATGTCGCGTATGTTCACTGGAACGCGCCGAACCGCGTAGATCTGGCCGTTCATCCTGACGATGCAATCCATGAAATGGCGACCAATGTATGCAGTGTGCTCTTCGACCGAGAGTTTCCTGATGCCAATCTGGCGATGTCCAAGGTCACTCCGCGCCTCAGCTTCGCCACCCTCATTTCTTACCGTCCATTCCACCGTGGCGAATTCTGGCACTACGTGAGGATTGGAAATCGTGAAAGTGAGATCGCAATCCTTGGCGACGCTTAGAACCTCGTTTTTGTAGCTTCCGACAAACGCCTTCGGATCTCGCGAATACACCGCAATATCAATCTCAGGCAATTGCATGACGGCACGCCCTGAACTTTCTTCCACAACTTCCACTTGATCTGTCTCGGGGAGCGGCATTAGAAAGGAAAAAGCTTCTGACCAGATAAGCGCAGCAGATGCCTCGTCATCCGCATCTACTGCCCGATCCGCGACTTCGCGTAACGCAGTCAGGGACGGCAAAAAACCGTCCCAACCTTCCGACGTCATCCGATTGAGGTCTTCAGTTTCGTCTATCGGGTTCTCCACTTTTCGGTCCTCATACAGTCGCTTATGGAGCTTATTAATGATCGCGACTAAGGCATCATCGTCATCCATTCCAAGCAACCGCTCTGCCCAGAGAGCCTTGTACGCCTCGGTGGCGAGTACAGTAAGGAAAATGGACGATGGTCGCGATTTCGGCGCATCATTGAAAGATACCGCAGCCCACGCCTTGAGATAGCGCACAAGGCGACGAAGTTGGTCCCTGTCGTCGCTATCGACCGAATCCTTGAACCATTTGTAGATCGCTTTCGGGTCGCTGTACTCCCATTTATCCGAAAGACAGGCCAGACGACGAACGTCCGTATCTGGGTTTAGATGGTAGACCGGCGTATCTATATGAAACTGGCGGACGTAAGACCCTCGCGAGCAGCGTTCCTTGGGCGGCTCCTCCACGTTCTCCAACTCGGCGCACGTCTTCGCATATGCCAACAACTCAGCCTGAACCCAGTCTCGGAGTTGCTTCGCACTAGGCTCGACGTCTTCTTCGTCATCCCAGTGGAAGTAGACACCAACGTCGACGTCGTACTCCTCGCCGGGATGAACTGGCTTAATGAGTGTGCCGTATTTATATGAGCCTTGGAGCCAAGTCGAAATAGCGTAGCCGTGGCTTGATCCAAGGGCATTTCTTAAATACTCAGCCAGCGTATTCCATTGTTCCTGCAGAAACTCTCTTTGTTCTGCGGTCGGAGTAACGCGACCAATAAGCGTCTGTCCCACAGCTCCATTGAATAGCGACGATGCCTTGCCCACTTATCCCCCCCTGACTATCTTCAATTGGGGGCGATGAGAGATGTAGTGCGAAAGTCGCGTTCCCAGCACGTCGGTAGTCGCCTTACTGGCCAGAGCAATCAATGTCTTCTTAGCCACATCGGTCGCAACGTCGAGACCTAGGTCCTTCGCCTGCTCTTGCGATGGCTCAAAATCGAGCCTGAAGTACCGCTCACCCATTCGATGGGTGACGAGTTGATCAACAAACTGCTGTTGCGACGAAATTGTGACCGAGAAGAGCCGGAGGTCTTCCATCCAATCAGCAATTCCGAACTGCCTACCCGCGCCGAAGGACACCGAGTAACTTTTGGTTGTCGTCCCCACACTCAGCAACCTCTGCATCTCGACCGGCACACCGAAGAAGTGCTCCGCTTCGTGAATGGCCACCAGGTCTGGCGCGTTAGCAAATAGCCCCCCGTCCGCGTAAAGATTGCCATCCACCTCAGCAAGCTCAAAGAACGTGGGAGCGGCCGAGGTGGCGATGGCCACGTCTAGCGCCT
Source organism: uncultured beta proteobacterium (assembly GCA_963844255.1). Classification (GTDB taxonomy): domain Bacteria; phylum Pseudomonadota; class Gammaproteobacteria; order Burkholderiales; family SG8-39; genus SZAS-79. The sequence continues at coordinate 135,409 of CAWJNP010000087.1, read as the reverse complement.
TCAACTTTGCGTCGCGTTTCCATTCCGTCTTGTGGCGCGTCTTGAAGACCTGCGGCCGCCCCTGAGTTACGTTAACAGCCGGAATTGCGACTGGATGGAGTGCATCACCAAGCGTCGCATCTTTGTGTATGAGTTGCGTGACAGCCGAGCGAAGCGCCTCCGTCGAGTATCGAGGCCTGCTCCTGTACCTGAACAGATCTACGCCTTTCCCAAGCGAAGAAGTAGGTGTCGTATGTGGCGGGAAGATGTTTGGCCCTTCCGCCTGGAACACTTCGACGACTTTAGACATTGGCACTTCGAAAGCCACAGCTAAGGCGACAATCCCCCCAATCGAGGTACCACACGTCAGATCGAAGAGTGTCCCGATCGGCGCTTTAGCGTGTTCTTCAATGACCTGAAGGGCCCTAGCGGTGAAAAGCCCACGAAACCCCCCGCCGGTAAGCGCAAGGGATTGAAACGGACGTTCGGGCGACCAAGTCATAGTTAACTTGCACCGACGAAATTCGCGTTAAGCGCAGAACGCAAAGTCATTGTGCGTCGATCCCCGCCGTCGTGAACTCTTCTAATCGAGACATTCACTCGCGGAGAACCGGCGACTGAGAAAATTGGTCAGATAAATGTATCGATACCGATACACAAACTACCGCGTGTAAGGCTTGCAGAGCGGAGTTTGTAACCTAAATCTTTAAGAATCAATACTACGGAAGTACTAGCAAGGCACCCGGACCACTCTAGAGAACCACCGTCTGCGGCCCGTCCGTATGCTTCTCGATCCGCCCGATCGTCCACACCGTCTCCCCGCCATCGGCCAGGATTTTCATCGCCTGCGCCGCATCCCCCGCCGCCACCACGATCACCATCCCGATCCCGCAGTTGAACACGCGGTGCATCTCGTCCTCGGCGACGCCGCCTTCGGCCTTCAGCCAGTCGAACAGCGGCGGCCGCGGCCAGGACTTGCCGTCGATCACCGCGCGCGTGCCCTCGGGCAGTACGCGCGGCACGTTGCCGGTGATCCCGCCGCCGGTGATATGCGCAAGGCCCTTGACCGGCAGCGCGGCCATCAGCGCGAGCGCGGACTTCACGTAGATGCGCGTCGGCTCCATGAGCACATCTTCCAGCATGCGGCCGTGGAAATCGGCCTTGAGGTCGGGCCTGGCGCGCTCGATGATCTTCCGAACGAGCGAATAGCCGTTGGAGTGCGCGCCGCTCGAAGCCAACCCGAGCACGACGTCCCCGGGCGCGATCGATTGCCCGTTGATGATCTTCGCTTTCTCCACCACGCCGACGCAGAACCCGGCGAGGTCGTACTCGCCCTCGGGATACATGCCCGGCATCTCGGCGGTCTCCCCGCCGATCAGCGCGCAGCCCGCGAGTTCGCAACCGTGCGCGATGCCCTTGATGACCTCCGCGGCCACCGCCTTGTCCAGCTTACCGCAGGCAAAGTAATCGAGAAAGAACAGCGGCTCCGCGCCCTGCACCAGCACGTCGTTCACGCTCATGCCGACGAGATCGATGCCCACGGTGTCGTGCCGGCCAAGCGCGAACGCGAGCTTGAGCTTGGTGCCCACCCCGTCGGTGCCGGACACCAGCACCGGTTCGCGGTATTTCTTCGGGATTTCCATCAGGGCGCCGAACCCGCCGATTCCGGCGAGGACCTCGGGCCGCATGGTGCGCCGGGCGTAGGGCTTGATCGCCTCCACGAGGGCGTCGCCCGCGTCGATGTCGACACCTGCGTCGCGGTAGGACAGGCCTGTGCTCATGCTCGAATCCGAGGGGAAGGACGCCGGTCGGGCGTGTTAGAGTTGGGGGCTACGCGTCACGCGATTTTCCTCTCGCATTTTACTGCAAATGAACGGCATCGGTTTCGCGAATCCGCGGATGTGGGCGTGGCTTGTAATCTCGCTGGTCGTCTCCTGGCTGGTATGGCTGCTCTCGCCGATCCTCGCCCCCTTCCTTGCCGGCGCGATCCTCGCCTATGTGCTGAATCCGCTGGTCAACCGCCTGTGCGGGCGCTATCTGGTCCGCAGCGCGGCAGTCGTCCTGGTGCTGGTCTTCGTAATCCTGATCGTGGTCGCCCTGCTGCTGGTCGTTCTCCCGCTGTTCTACAAGGAAGCGCGCATGATGTTCGAGCGGCTGCCCGATTTCCTGACCTGGCTGAACAACAATCTGGCGCCGCTGCTGCAGGAGCACTTCGGGATCTCGATCATCCTCGACCGCGAATCGGTCAAGATGTTCACCGCGCAGTTCCTGCAGTCCAAACAGGACTTGCTTCCGCGTCTGCTCGGCTCGCTGCAGATCGGCGGCCTCGCGCTGCTCGGCTTCCTGATCAACCTGCTGCTGGTGCCGGTGGTGTTGTTCTATCTGCTGCGCGACTGGAACCTGATCGTTGCGCGCATCGGGGCCGCGATTCCGCGCGAACGGCACGCGCTCGTGGTCCGCATCGCCGGCGAGATCGACGCGGTGCTCGCCGAGTTCCTGCGCGGGCAGCTGCTGGTGATCGTGGTCATGGTGCTGTTCTATTCGATCGCGCTCTGGATGACGGGCCTGGAATTCGCGCTGCCGATCGGGATCATCACCGGTGGCCTGGTGTTCCTGCCCTATATCGGCGCGTTCATCGGCACCGTGCTCGGCACCGTCGCCGCGCTGCTGCAGTTCGACAGCTTTACCGGTGTGCTCTTCGTCTGGCTGGCGTTTGGCCTCGGACAGACGCTGGAGGGAACCCTGGTCACGCCTCTGCTGGTGGGCAAGCGCATCGGCCTGCATCCGGTCGCCGTGATCTTTTCGCTCCTCGCCTTCGGCCAGGTGTTCGGCTTCTTCGGGGTGCTGCTCGCGCTTCCCGCGAGCGCCGCCCTGCTCGTGGGCATGCGCCACCTCGGCAGCGCCTATCTCTCGAGCGACCTGTACCGCGGGACGGCTGATCGGGACGCCGGCAAATGAGCATGCGGCAGCTGGTGCTCGAGATCTCGCCGCAGCCCGAGCCGACCTTCGAGGGATTCGTGGAAGGCGACAACGCCGAGTTGCTCGACAGCCTGCGCGAACTGGCCGCCGGACGGCTGCGCGAAACCGTGGTCTACCTCTGGGGTGCGCCCGGTTCGGGCCGCAGCCACCTGCTTGGCGCCACGCTGCGGGCCGCGCACCAACCCGCCCGCCTGGTGTTGGCCGACGACGTGGAGACGCTGGACGCCGACGGACAGATCGCACTGTTCAATCGCATCAACGAGGCGCGTGAAACGGGCGGCGAGCGCGCGGCAGGCACCGTGCTGGCCGCCGGGCCCGTTCCGCCCGCCCAGCTCGCGCTGCGCGACGACCTCAAGAGCCGCCTGGCCTGGGGCCTGGTCTACCAGGTCAAGCCTCTCAGCGATGCCGAAAAATCCGCCTACCTGCGCGATGCGGCCGCGCGCCGCGGGATGCGGATTCCGGACGAGGTCGTCGCCTACCTGCTGACCCACGTGCGCCGCGACCTGCACTCACTCGAGGCCATCCTCGCGCAGCTCGATACCTATTCGCTGTCCCGCCAGCGCCCGGTCACGATCCCGCTGGTGCGCGAAGCGCTCGCGGACGCCGAGTGATGCCGGTGAGCCTGACCCTGTTCGACCTCGACAACACGCTGCTGCAGGGCGACAGCGACTATGAGTGGGGCCAGTTCCTGATCGACCGCGGCATCCTCGATCGCGACGAGTACGAGGCGCGCAACAATGCCTTCTTCGAGCAGTACAAGGCCGGCACGCTGGACATCGACGCCTACCTCGAATTCGCGCTCGAGCCGCTCGCGCGCCACACGCCCGAGGACCTCGCCCGCTGGCACGCCGAATTCATGGAAACGCGCATCCGCCCGATGATGGGGCGAGCGGCCATCGACCTCGTCCGCCGCCACCTGGACGCGGGCGACCTGTGCGCGGTGGTCACCGCCACCAACAGCTTCGTCACCGCACCGATTGCCGAGGCGTTCGGGGTACCGCACCTGATTGCCACCGAGCCCGAGTGCCGGGATGGCCGCTACACCGGCCGGGTGGCGGGCACACCCTGCTTTCGCGAAGGCAAGATCGTGCGGGTGAAGGATTGGCTGGCCGGACTCGGCCGGGCGATGGAGGACTATGCACGCAGCACGTTCTACAGCGACTCGCAAAACGACCTTCCGCTGCTTTCTCTGGTAAAACAGCCGGTGGCCGTGGATCCCGATCCGACGCTGGCGGCCGAAGCGGCGCGCCGGGGCTGGCCCGTCATTTCGCTCAGATAGATTCCCAGGAGGCATGATCAAGAAGTTCATCCGCAAGGTGCTCGGCCTCAAGGCAGCCGGCCCGAAACGCATCCCGCGCGCCAAGCACGGCATCGACCGCAACAGCATCAGCCCGGTCGCGCTGCGGGTCTGCAGCGTCCTGCACGATGCCGGGTTTTCCGCCTACGTGGTCGGCGGGGCGGTGCGCGACCTGCTGCTAGGCGCCACGCCCAAGGACTACGACGTCGCCACCGACGCGCGTCCCGAACAGGTGAAGCCGCTGTTCCGCCGCGCGATCCTCATCGGCCGGCGCTTTCGCATCGTCCACGTGATCCTCAACCAAGAGACGATCGAGGTATCGACCTTCCGCGCTGCGGACACCGGCGACGCGCAGAAGGACGAGCACGGCCGCGTGCTGCGCGACAACGTGTTCGGCACCGCAGAGGAAGACGCCCTGCGGCGCGATTTCTCCGTCAATGCGCTCTACTACGACCCCGCCACCGAGGAGATCATCGACTATCACGAAGGCCTCTCGGACCTGAAAAAGCGGACCATGCGCGCGATCGGCGACCCGGCGGCACGCTACCGCGAAGACCCGGTGCGCATGCTGCGCGCCGTGCGGCTCGCAGCCAAGCTCGGCCTGTCGATCGAGGCGGGAACGCGGGCGCCGATCAAGAAGCTCGCCCCGCTGATCGGCAATGTCCCGCCCGCACGCCTGTTCGACGAAATGCTGAAACTCCTGCTGTCGGGACACGCCAGTGCATGCGTACGTCGCCTGCGCGATGAAGGCCTGTCGCAGGGCCTGCTGCCGCTGCTCGACGTGATCCTCGACCAGCCGCTGGGCGAGCGTTTCGTGACCCTGGCGCTCGCCCAGACCGACGAGCGGATCAAGACCGACCGGTCGGTGTCACCGGCGTTCCTGTTCGCGGCGCTGCTCTGGCATGAAGTCCTGGCCGCTTCGAAGGCGCGCGAGAAGAAAGGCGAACGCGCGGTTCCCGCGCTCGAAGCCGCCATGGACGAGGTGCTCGAAACCCAGTGCGAGAAGCTGGCGATCACCCGCAAACTCACCTCCACCATGCGCGAAGTGTGGACCATGCAGCCGCGCTTCGAGCAGCGCTCCGGCCAGCGGCCCTACCGGCTGCTCGAGTCGCCGCGATTTCGCATGGCCTACGATTTCCTTGCGCTGCGCGCCGCCAGCGGCGAGGTTCCGGAGGAGCTCGAAATCTGGTGGCGTTCCTTCCAGAGTGCCGAAGAAGAAACACGCAGGGCGATGCTCCAGCCCGACAGCGGCCCGAAAACACGGCGCCGCCGCCGGCGCAAGAAGCCGGCCGATGGGGCGGCATCGTCGGCCGCGCCGGAGCACGACACGGGATCCGAACGCGACGCGTGAGCGAACCCGGAACGACCCGGGCGAGGGCCGCCGCGTATGTCGGCCTGGGCGCCAATCTGGACAACCCGGAATCGCAGGTGCGCCGCGCCTTCGACGAACTGGCGCAGCTTCCGCAGTCTTCGCTCCTGGCGCGCTCGTCGCTCTGGCGCTCTGCGCCGGTCGGCTACGCGAATCAGCCGGACTTCATCAATGCGGTCGCGAAGATCGAGACCGGGTTGTCCCCGGAGGCCCTGCTCGGCGAGCTGCAGCGCATCGAATCGGCGCATGCGCGCGACCGCAGCTTTCCGAACGCCCCCCGCACGCTCGACCTCGACCTGCTCCTTTTTGAGGACACGGTACGTGTCACGCCGGCGCTCACGCTGCCCCATCCGCGAATGCATGAGCGCGCGTTTGTGCTCCTGCCGCTGCTTGAGATCGCGCCGACGGCCCTGATCCCCGGTCGTGGCACCGCCGCCGGCTGCCTTGCGGCACTGGATGCGCTGGATGCGCAGGTTTGCGCAAGAATCGACTGAGTTTCCGACCGGTGCGGTGCATCTCCGGCAAGGTATATTCGGCCTAGCGTGGAAAACCTAAAATACATCGTCGTCGAAGGGCCGATCGGCGTCGGCAAGACGAGCCTGGCAAAGAAACTGGCCGGCAGGCTGTCCGCCGAAATGCTCCTCGAGCAGCCGATGGAAAATCCGTTCCTTGCCCGGTTCTACGAGGACATGGCGCGGTTTGCGCTGCCCACGCAACTGTTCTTCCTGTTCCAGCGCGCCAAGCAGCTCGAACCCCTGGCGCAACTCGACATGTTCAGCCACGTGACGGTGGCTGATTTCCTGCTGGACAAGGATCCGCTGTTCGCCCGCATCACCCTGTCGGGCGAGGAACTGGCGCTGTATGACCGGATCTTCGAAACCCTGAAGCCGCAGGCACCGCAGCCCGATCTCGTGATCTACCTGCAGGCGCAGCCCGATACCCTGATCGGCCGGGTGCGCCGCCGGAATGTCGCTTTCGAACGCCCGGTCAGCGAGGAGTATCTTGCCCTGCTGGCGGAGACCTACACGCGCTTTTTCTACCACTACACGGCGGCGCCGGTGCTCATCGTCAATTCAGAGAATCTGAATTTTGCCGACCGCGAGGAAGACCTCGAACTGCTGATGCACCGGATCGCGACCATGCGCAGCCGGCGCGAATTCTTCAACAGCGGCGGATGAACCGGCCCGGATCCGGGAGGAGCCCCAGATGCTGATTGCCAGGTCGATTGTCGAACTGCGCAAGGCGCGCGCGACGCTCGGTGCGCTTGCGTTCGTGCCGACCATGGGCGGCCTGCACGCCGGGCATATCGCGCTGGTGAGGCAGGCGCGCACGGAGGCGACCCACGTGGCCGCGAGCATTTTCGTGAACCGCCTGCAATTCGCCCCGACCGAGGATTTCGACAGCTATCCGCGCACCTTCGAGAACGACTGCGAGATGCTGCGTGCCGAGGGTGTGGAACTGCTGTTTGCGCCTGACGAGCGCGTGCTCTATCCGCAGCCCCAGACCTGCATCGTCACGCCGCCCGGATTTGCCGAGGAGCTCGAGGGCGCCTTCCGGCCGCGCTTCTTCCATGGCGTGGCCACCGTGGTGCTCAAGCTGCTGAACTGCATGCAGCCCGATGTGGCGGTCTTCGGCAAGAAGGACTACCAGCAGCTGATGGTCGTGCGCAGCTTGGTCGAACAGTTCGACCTGCCGCTGCGCATCGTCGCGGGCGAAACGGTGCGCGAACCCGACGGGCTGGCAATGAGCTCGCGCAATCGCTACCTGTCCGCGGGCGAACGCGTCGAAGCACCGCGCCTGCATGCCGAGCTCTCGGCACTGCGAACAAGCGTTCTCGCCGGCGAACCCAACCTTGAGGCGCTGTGTGCGCAGGCCATGCGCAGGCTTGCAGACGCCGGCTGGACGCCGGATTACATTTCCGTGCGGCGGTCTGCGGATTTCGCACCGGCTACGGCGGCCGATACGCAGCGCGTCGTGCTGGGAGCAGCACGGCTGGGCGCGACGCGTCTGATAGACAACCTGGAGTTCTGAGCGCGCGGCTTCAGGCCGCGCCGTTCATCCCGCGCAGTTCATCCTGGATAGGGATCGAAAGTCAGCGATTCGACCGGGCAGCCCATGGCCTTCGCGATCTGATCCATCGCATCGTCGGTAATGGCGACCGGCTGAAAATCGGCCTCGCCGCCCTTGGACGTGATGAAGGTCTTCGCGTCCGATTCATTGGTCCAGGTTACGACAGGATCCGGCGACACTCCGTCAATCTGGCGACAGATCGGAAAGCCGTCGGTTTTGTAGACTATTGCGTACATGCGGTTCCCCCGTGCGGCGTGCCCTTGTTCGTGCGGGCTTCAAAACTTTAACCCATGTGGAGTGTTCTTTCCACTAGCAGAATGTCCGGGTCAGAATCCCGCGACGCTTCCGTCGCCGCGAGGATCGAATCCACCCTCCAGCGCGCCGTTCGGATGCCGCACAAGTGCGCCGGCGTGCCCCATCGTCTCTTCGAAATCTCCCAGCACTTCAACGTCATGGCCGCGGGATCGCAGGTCTTCTATGAGCGCTGCACCAATGCGTGCTTCGAGTTTCAGCGTCTCGGAGGCCGAGCCCCAGGTGCGCCCGAGCAGCCAGCGTGGGGCACTGATGGCGCGCTGCACGGTCTGGTTGAACACCGCATAGCGCGTGAATACCGCGGCCTGGGTCTGGGGTTGGCCGTCGCCGCCCATGGTGCCATACACCAGAGTGCGTCCGTCCCGCAGCCGGGCCAGCGCCGGGTTCAGTGTGTGAAACGGCTTCTTGCCGGGCCGCAGGCTGTTCACCGCCGTCTCGTTCAACGAGAAGCTGCATCCGCGGTTCTGCCAGTTGATATGCGACCCGGGCAGCACCAGGCCCGATCCGAACTCATGGTAGATGCTCTGGATGAAACTCACCGCCCGCCCCTCGCCGTCGATCACGCCCATCCAGACCGTTCCACCGGGCTTGGACTTGCCGCCCCAGGGCAGCGCCTTCTTCATGTCGATGTTCGCGGCGAGCGCCTGCAGGCCGGCATCGTCGAGCAGTGACTGGGGCTCGACGGGTCATGTGCGCGGGATCGGTCACGTGCTTGTCGCGGATTTCCAGAAACGCCTGCTTGGTCGCCTCGACAATGGCGTGCACGTGGTCCGCGCTGTCGGCTTCGAATTTCGCGAGGCCCAGCCGGTCGAGGATCCCGAGGATCGCGAGCGAGATCACGCCCTGGGTCGGTGGCGTCATGTTGTAGAGCGTTCCGGTCGAATGCGCGAGCGTCAGCGGCTCGACTTCGCGCGCGACATAGGCCTCCAGGTCGGCAAGTGCCAGCGGGCTGCCGGCGGCTGCCAGATCCTTTGCGATCGAGCGCGCGAGGTCGCCGCGATAGAAATCATCCAGACCTGCCTGTGCGAGCTGCTGCATCGTCGCGCCCAGTGTCGTCTGTGCGAACAGGGCACCGCGCAACGGCGCCTGCCCCTCGGGCATGAACCGGTCGGCGAAACCCATCACGCCTTCCAGTTCCGCACGCTTGCCGCGCGTATTCATCTCCTGGCTCAGGGTCACGGGCACGCCGCGCCCGGCATAGCAGATCGAATCCGCGAGCAGGCGTGAGAGTGGCAGCCTGCCCCCGCAGCGCGTGCGCGAAATCCCCAGCGCACAGTCCCAGCCCGCGATCGTGCCGGCGACGGTATTGGCGGCCATCGGACCGCGCGGCGGGATCGATGTCAGGCCCTGCGCCCGGTAATACCCGATCGAGGCGGCCGCCGCAGCGGGTCCGCAGGCATCGATGGCGACGGGCTTCTCCCCAGGCAGCGAAATGAGCCAGAACGCATCGCCGCCGATGCCGGTCATGTGCGGATAGACCACTGCAATGGTGGCCGCCGCCGAAACCATCGCCTCGATGGCGTTGCCGCCCTCACGCAGCACGGCGGCTGCCGACTGTGCCGCCAGCGAATGCGAGGCCACGGCAATGCCGCGACGCGCGTAACTTGTATGGATCATGAGTTTCCTGCGATGGGTCGGGCAAAGACGCGGATGTTCCCGGTTTGGCGGCATCCGCGCAAGCCGGCTGCACCACGGTGCCGGACGACGAGGCTGCACTACAATGGCCGCAACCTCCATCAACCCCACGGAGAACAGCATGGCCGAGAAGAATCCCGACGAGCAGTTTTTCGTGTCCGAGATGTTCCGGGGCAGGGAAGGCGGCGCGCGCGCGCGGTTGAATCTGGGCAGCGTGCGCGAAGCGGCGCGCGAGACACCGGTCTACCGTGAATGCGACGTGCTCGTCGCCGGCGGCGGACCGTCCGGTACCGCGGCAGCCGCTGCGGCCGCGCGCATGGGTGCCGACGTGGTGCTGCTCGAGCGATACAACCACCTGGGCGGACTGTCGACCGGCGGCCTGGTGATCTGGATCGACCGGATGACGGACTGGGAGGGCCGCCTCGTCATCCGCGGATTCGCCGAAGAGGTGTTTTCGCGCCTGCCTGCGGGCGCAGTTGCCGGCCCGGACCGGAGCGAATGGGGTTCGCGCGATGCAGACCGCGCAGCCTACTGGTCCCAGCGAACGAGTGCATTCCACGGCGTGGTGACCTGGTCGCCGACGCTCGATCCCGAGCGGCTCAAGCTCCTGTCCCAGGAACTGCTGCTCGAGCGCAAGGTGCATCTGGTCCACCATGCGTGGATCGCCGCCCCGCTGGTCGAGGAAGGCCGGGTCTGCGGCGCGATTTTCGAGAGCAAGTCCGGACGACAGGCGGTCCGTGCGAAGGTGGTGGTCGACGCCACGGGCGACGGCGACCTTCACGCGGCGGCCGGCGCGCGTTGCGAGACCGACATTGAGGAGTCCGACATCCACCACTGCATGAACACCTCGTGGCTGTTCGGCGGCGTGGACATGGAACGCTGGATCGATTTCAAGGCCGGCCAGCCTGAGCAGTTTGCGCAGTTCATGCAGCGCGGGCGCGAAGAACTGCGCTTCTTCGAAAAACCCTTCGTTTCCTGGCGCAACGACATCGCGCTTTACATGGGCCCCCGACAGTCGGGTTACTCGGCGCTGGACGTCGATGACCTGACCACGGTGGAAATCCGCTCGCGCCAACTCATGGCGCAGCACCTGGCGTTCTATCGCAACCACGCGCCGGGCTTCGAGAACGCGTATCTGCTTTACGGCGCGCCACAGCTGGGGGTGCGCCATGCGCGCCGGCTCGCCGGCGTTTCGCGCGTCGCGCGCGCGCAGTGGCCCACGGGGCTGGTCCACGCCGACGAAATCGGCGTTTCGCCCTGCCTTTCGCCCAAATTCCCGAATATCTCGATCCCGTACGGCAGCCTCGTGCCGGAATCGCTCGACGGCGTGCTGGCCTGCGGCCGGCATATTGCGTGCGACGCAACATCGCACTCCTTCCTGCGCGAAATTCCCCAGTGCTGGCTCACCGGCCAGGCCGCTGGCACCGCAGCGGCCATTGCCGCGAACCGCGGCCTGCCGCCGCGCGCCATCGACATCGGCGAGTTGCAGCGTGCGCTGCTGGCCCAGGGCGCCCACCTGAGGCTGGCCGAAGCTGCCGCGGCGGCCTGACACCTTTTCGCCGATTTACCCCGCTGTCCTGCCGCGTCGTTGCCGCGCAACATGCGGCCCCGCCGCGCCTCGATTTGTAAGAATCTGTCATTGCGCAACCCTTTGAAGCCGCGTCTAATTGTTTTCGGAAGCGTCCGAATCCTCAAGGATTTCCTGAAGAACCGGACCACGGCAATAGCCCCCGCAGGGGCTCAATCGAAGGGAGTGAAACATGAGCAACATGCACGAAGTAAAATTTCTCGATTCCGGGTTGCGATCGGCTTGTGGCAAGAAATTCCGGCAGCTCGATTTCGAGTTCGAACCGACAGACGGTGTTTTGTGGGGGCTGATGAACCCGCAGGGAACCCCCTGCTTCAACCTTGGCCTGCTGAACGACATCAATCAGCACGACACGGCACTCAGGACAAACAACGGGCGCATCGACTGGGAAGGCGACATGCGCAGCGTGAACTATTACGTCGCGGCATCGCGGGTTCCCAGGGTCTTCGGGCTCGGCGGCGATCTCGCCCTGTTCCTGCTTCTCATCAAGGCGCGTGATCGCGAGGCCCTGGCCCATTACGCCCGGCTGTGCATCGATAACGTCCATGCGCGCATCCGCAACTACGACAGCCCGACGCTGACGACGATCTCGCTGGTGCAGGGCGACGCACTGGGGGGCGGGTTCGAGACGGCACTGTCTTCTGACGTGATCATCGCCGAGGAATCGGCACAGATGGGCCTGCCGGAAATACTGTTCAACCTGTTCCCAGGAATGGGGGCCTACAGCCTGCTGGCGCGGCGCATCGGCATGCGCGCGGCCGAGGATCTGATCCTCTCGGGCAAGGTGCTGCCTGCAAGGACGCTGCATGCGATGGGACTGGTCGATGTGGTCGCGCCCGATGGCGGCGGCGAGGGCGCGGTGCACGACTGGATCTCGAAACAGGCGCGGCGCCGCAACGGGATGCAGGGCATCCTGCGCGCACGCCAGCATGTGTTCCCGATCACGCGCGAGGAACTGGACGGGATCGCGGACACCTGGGTCGATTGCGCGCTGCGCCTCGATGACCGGGACCTGCGCAAGATGGGCATGATCGTCAGCGCGCAGATGCGCAGGATGGAACAGGGCGATGTCAGCGACATCACGCTGGAGGCGCGCGCCGCCAACGAATAAGCGGAGGGTACGCGCCGGCGATGCGCTTGACGGCGGCTATGCCGCGTCAGGCATGTTGGCGGCAAACCCGCCCTTGCCGAACATCTGCCCGAACTGATGGAAATTCACGCGCGTCGAATTGACGATCGCGGCCTGTGCTCCCGGGTCGTCGATCGTCTTGACGAGCTTGTTGAGCTTGGCCATGTGGTCCTGGTCCATCGACGCGTGCGACGTGAGGAAGCGAAATCCACCGGCATCCACTTCCCGGCCGATGGCTTTCGCGATCGCTCCCGCGACCCGCCCGCCGTAGACCGACGAGATGACTTCCAGCTGGTAGAGCATCCCCAGCACCGAGCAGGGATGCTGGCGCTCGGCGCTCCAGTAGTTGAACGCGATCACGCTCTGGACCGGAGCGCTGGGCGGACGCGCATGCGCGGCGTCCAGATCCCCGCCGACGGCACGGATGTCGTCGAGCACCCACTCCTCGTGTCCCTTTTCCTCTTCGATCCGCTCGTAGAGCTCGTAACGCACCGAGCGGAACCGGTCGTCGCAGCGCGACGCCGCCGCGGACATGATCGGGCAGAAATGCCAGACGATGTGGTAAAGGTCGTGCAGAAATGCGCGGTATTCGGCCAGGCTCAGGCCGTGGTGAATCATCGAGTGGATCTTGGGCTCGGATTCGAGTTCGCGACGGCTGGCGTCGGTGGCTTCGATCAGCGCTATGAAAAACGACATGAGCGGGACTCCCTGGGTAGGGGGTTGGGTGGCGGAAGCATCATCCTCGGGCATTCTATCCCGGGGACGCCGCCACAACCCGGCCCGCGCCGCAATCGGCCGACTTTCAGCTTGCCGACTGGCGCTTTTCGTTCAGGTGTCGCTGCAGGGCCTCGCGTGCGGCGGAAAGCTCCTGCTCCAGGGACTTCGCCAGCTGCGCCGACTTGAGCCGCAATTCGGCGTCCGAATGCTTGCCCTGATCGTTGCAGATGCGCGTAAGGCGCTCGGCACCCATGCTTGCAGCCGAACCCTTCATGGCGTGGAGGTGGTTGCGAAATTCGGTGAAATTGCGCGCCGCGATTGAGTCCTGCACCTTCTGCAGAAGCACCACGTTGTCGGCCACGAAGACATCGATCAGCCTCTCGAGAAATCCCGGCGACCCGAGGGCCTCGAGCTGCGCAAGCGTTTCCGGATTGACCACTGCCATCTGGCCGAACGGCGCCGGTACCGGCGCGTGTCCGAACGCGGCTGTCACATCGGAACCAGCCAGCGACCCGCCGCCCGCCTTGCCCACCAGCTCCTGGATTCCCTCGAGCAGCCGGATGGCCTCGATCGGCTTGGGCAGGAAGGCGTCCGCCCCCGCATCCATGCATTCCTGTCGGGCATCGGGGGTGACGTCCGCCGAAAGCACGATCACCGGAACCCGATCCAGTCCGCGGCCCGCCAGACGAATCACCTGCAGCGCCTCGACGCCGCCCATGCGGGCCATGTTGCGGTCAAGCAGCACGATGTCGTACTTCGCGCGCTCCATCGCCTCCAGAACTTCGTCGCCGTCGCATACCAGCGTCACCGAGTGCCCGCCGCGCTCCAGGATCTTTCCGATCACTTCCCGGTTGGTGGGGTTGTCATCCGCGGCCAGCACGCGGCACTTGCGCGCGTTCGAGCCGCGCCGCGCGTAGTCTTCCAGCCTGACCACGCCGTCGCGCACCTCGTCGACAGCCGCGACCGAATGCAGAACGTTGAACAGCTGGCGCTTTTCGAAGGGCAGCTCGAGCACCGCGGAATAGCCCGCCGAGAGCGCAGCGAAGCGCTGGACCTGCTGCTCGCGCGGGGCGCACAGGATGGCCGGTGGCGCCGGACTCGGCGCGGTCCGCAGGAAACGTTGCGCGGCCTGCACGCCATCCGACCCGCTCGCGGCGTAGAGCAGGGCGCTGTGATAAGGCTTTGCGAGGCTGATTTCCGCGGCGAGGCGCTGCGTGCCCTCCTCGACGCTGGCGACTGGTATTCCCAGCGCGCCCCAGGACGCGAGCGCCTCGGACATGGACGCCAGTTCCGCGCGCGGAAAGCCGACGAGCAGGATGCGGGAACCGGCGAGCTCCCCGCTGCTCACGCCGGGCTGTTCGACCTGCTTTTCCAGCGAAACCTCGAACCAGAACGTGCTTCCCAGGCCGACCGCGCTCTCGAGGCCGATCCGGCCGCCCATGAGTTCGACCAGCTGGCGGGCGATCGTCGTCCCCAGCCCCGTTCCTCCGAAGCGCCGTGTCGTCGTCTGGTCGGCCTGAGCGAAACTCTCGAAGATCCGTTTCTGCGCCTCCGGGGCAATCCCGATTCCGGTATCGCGAATCGAGAATTTCAGCCGCACCAGAGGCCCGGTCTCCTCCTCGGCCGACACGTGCAGGGTGACGCTCCCCTGCTCGGTGAACTTGACCGCATTGCTCGCCAGGTTGATCAGGATCTGCCGCAGATGGTGGGGGTCACCCAGCAGCGCAGGCGGCACCTCGGGCATGATCGAGACCACGAACTGCACGCGCTTGGCGGCGGCCTGCGACGCGACGATCCTCGAGGTGCTGTTCACCAGCGCGTGCAGGTCGAACGCGGCCCGCTCGAGCGTCAGCTTGCCGGCCTCTATCTTGGAGAAATCCAGCACCTCCTCGACCAGGCCCAGCATGATCTGCGAGGAACCGCGCAGGGTCTGCAGCATGTCGGCCTGCTCGCGCGAAAGCTTCGTATCGCGCAGCAGGTCCGCCATCCCGATGATCGCGTTCAGCGGCGTGCGCATCTCGTGGCTGACCACGGAGATGAACCTGCGCTTGGCCTGGTTTGCGGCCTCGGCACGGGAGAGGGCGTCGAACATCCGGTTCACCAGCGAGAGCACATACAGGCTGAGAACCACCAGGCCGAGCAGCAGACCCGCGCCCTCGCCCAAGCGCGTACTCCAGTACGGGCTTGTTGCAAGCACCGCGGAGAAACCCGCCGCACTCAGGCCGAGCGACAGAAGCAGGTAGCGGGGTCCGAAGCGGAAACCGTTGGCCAGCGTCACCCAGACGTAGACAAGATACAGCGCGAGCGCGCGCTCCTCGAAAAACCACATGGTCCAGGTGACGGTCGCGATATCGGCAGCAAGCGCGATGAAGCGGCGCATGTGGGAAATACCCGACGAAAAGAACGCCCAGGCAAGCGTTCCGGCCGAAACTGTAAAGAACGCGAGAAACACAATGACGTCCGGCTGCAGCGTCCCAACGTGCCCTAGATCCCAGCCCTTGAGCATGTACAGACCGAGCACCACCGCGACTGCAATGCGAACCAGCGCCTGCTCGAGCTCGGTATCCGGGCGCGCGGCGAACCGCTGGCGCATGGCGTTCACGAAGCGCAGCATCGCTTTCAGATCGCTTCGTGCCCGGCGATGCGATCGCCGAGTTCCTGCTGGATGCGTGCCACGTCGTCGGCGACGCCGAGAAACGCGTCTACCATGCCGGGGTCGAAATGCCTGCCACGCTGCGCCCGCAGATAATCATAGGCCTCCTCGACGGGCCAGGCCTTCTTGTAGGGCCGCACCGCGGTCAGGGCGTCATACACGTCGGCCACGGCGACCACCCGTGCACACAGCGGGATATGGTCCGCGACCAGTCCGTTCGGATACCCGGACCCGTCGTACTTCTCGTGGTGGCCGAGTGCGATCAGGGCCCCCATGCGCACATATTTCGAGGCACTGCCCTTGAGGATTTCGTGTCCGATCACCGGATGGCGCCGCATGATCTTCAGTTCGGGCTCGTCCAGCCTTCCGGGCTTGAGCAGGATCCCGTCCGGAATGCCGATCTTGCCGATGTCGTGCAGCGGCGCCGCAAGTTCGACCGTCTCGGCTTCCTCGTGAGAAAGGCCGATCGTATCGGCGATCAGCCGCGAATAACGCGCCATGCGGATCAGGTGGTTGCCGGTTTCTTCGTCGCGGAATTCCCCGGCCAGCGCCAGACGCAGCAGGGTTTCCTTCTCGCGCTCGCGGATTTCCTGCGTCGCGTCCTCCACCATGCCTTCGAGCAGCCGCTTGCGGTCCTCGAGCGCCAGGTGCTGGCGGCGCAGCGTGATGAGGTTGCGACAGCGGGCAAGGCACTCTCGCGCATCGATCGGCTTGATCAGGAAATCCGTGATTCCGGCGTCGAGCGCGGCGTAGCGGATCTTGCGGTCATCGTGCACTGTCACCATGACCATGGGCACATGTTCATAGCCGGGCAGCGCGCGCAGTCGCTGGACGAACTCGATGCCGTCCATGTCCGGCATCGAATAGTCCACGAGGACCAGGTCCGCAACGTGTTTTGTGGCCCAGACGACGGCATCGACGGGACGCGCGAACGGCTGCACGATCACGCGATCGTCCAGTCCTCTCACGACCTGCTCCAGTATTGCGCGGCCGGTCGACTGGTCATCGACAACAATGATGGTGTTCTTCAACGCCGGAAGTATGTGGACTTGCGCTGTTGCCATGGCCGCTCGAGTGCGTTCCCGTCCCCCTCAGGACTGGCCAGACTACCTGCGGCCCGCATGAATGTCTAGCAAGTACCTGCCTTGACAGGACAATTCCTTACAGACCCCCATCGGCCTGAAGTTCGGCAAGCCCGGCGCTGCAGTCCCCGCACCCCTTCCCCGCCCCTGCGCGCAGCAGGCGGGCGCTTTCTTCCGGATTCTTATTCACGCCGATGCCGTGTCGATAGAGCATGGCCAGCGGAGCGTGCGCCAGGACGCCGCCATGCTCTATCGACTGCCGGTAAAGGCGTGCGGCGGCCACCGCGTCTCGGTCGACGCCGCCGAGGCCGTGCAGGTGGCAATTGCCGTACTCACGCAGACCGCCCGGGTGCCCGCGTCCGGCCGACAACCTGAACAGCGCACAGCCTTCCCGCAGGTTCTGCAGACCGTCGTCCCCTGAAACCTCAAGCAGGCCGAGATAGAGCAATCCGGCCCCGGATCCCTTTTGCGCGGCTTGTTCGAAACGCTGGCGCGCCCTGGCCGGATCGCGCGGAGAACCGGCAGCGCCGGTCATGAAGTTGCGCCCCTCCTCGGCCAGCGCATCGGCCGCGCTCAAAGACTTTTCATCCGTGCACCCGCCGGCGCAGGTCGCAGCCACGCAGGCAATGACGATGAAAGCGCCTGACCAGATCGAATTCATGGGCAGCGTGTGGTGCCGGGAGCGGGACTCGAACCCGCACGATGATTAGTCGGCGGATTTTGAGTCCGCTGCGTCTACCAATTCCGCCATCCCGGCATTCCGGAGGGGATGGCAATTATCTCACGCCGCAGGTCGGAATCAGCGCGCCCACATCTATAATGCGCTGCCATGCGTGTCGACGATTTTGATTTTGCGCTGCCCGAGTCGCTCATTGCGCAGCATCCGGCCGCGCAACGACGCGCGAGCCGCATGCTTTGGCTGGACGGCGTCAGCGGCAAATTCGGCGACCAGATGTTCACGGATCTGCCGCAGCACCTTGCCACGGGCGACGTGCTGGTTCTGAACGACACGCGCGTGATCAAGGCGCGCCTGGCCGCGAAGAAGATCACCGGCGGCAGGCTGGAAGTCTTCATCGAACGGCAGGCCGGCACGCATGAGGCATTTGCGTTGATCCGAGCGAGTCAGCCGCTGCGCAGCGGCGCGCTGATCAGCATAGACGACGCCGTGAGTGCCACGGTCGTCGGGCGCGAAGGCGACCTCTACCGGGTGCGCTTCTCCGAGCCGCTCGAAGACGTGCTCGAATACCACGGCTCGGTTCCGCTGCCACCGTACATCACCCACGTGCCGACACCCGAGGACCTGGAACGCTACCAGACGGTGTATGCGGAGCGGCCCGGCGCCGTTGCCGCGCCCACGGCCGGCCTGCACTTCGACACGCCGATGCTCGACGGGCTGGCGGCGCGCGGCGTGCGAATCGCGCGCGTCACGCTGCATGTCGGCGCGGGCACGTTCCAGCCGGTGCGCGTGGAACAGGTGGCCGACCACCGCATGCACAGCGAGCGCTACAACGTGCCGCAGGCCACCGTGGACGCGATCGCGCGGCACGCGCCGCGGGCCGGCGCGTGGTGGCCGTGGGCACGACCGCGTTGCGCGCGCTGGAGAGCGCCGCGCGGACCGGCGCGCTGCGCGCCGGAGGCGGCGAAACCGACCTGTTCGTCACGCCCGGATTCCGGTTCCGCGTGGTCGACCGGCTGCTCACCAATTTCCACCTGCCGCAGTCGACGCTGCTGATGCTGGTCTCGGCGTTCGCCGGCATGGAGAACATCCGCCGCGCCTACGCGCACGCGATCGCAAGCCGCTACCGCTTCTTTTCCTACGGCGACGCGATGCTGATCGAGCGCGCGCCTTGACCCGCGCACCGTGAAATTCACGATCACGGCGACCGACGGCGCGGCGCGCCGCGGCCGCCTGGAACTCGCGCACGGCACGGTCGAAACCCCGGTCTTCATGCCGGTCGGCACCTACGGCACGGTCAAGGCGATGTCGCCCGCGGAACTGCACGAGATCGGCGCGCAGATCGTGCTCGGCAACACCTTCCACCTGTGGCTGCGCCCGGGACTCGAGGTGATCGAGCGCGCACGGCGGCCTGCACCGCTTCATGGGCTGGGACGCACCGATCCTCACCGACTCCGGCGGCTTCCAGGTGTTCAGCCTGGGCGCCACTGCGCAAGATCACGCGAAGAAGGCGTGCGCTTTGCCGTCGCCGATCAACGGCGACAAGCTCTTGCTGACGCCGGAGGAATCGATGCGCATCCAGCGCGTGCTGAACTCCGACATCGTCATGATCTTCGACGAATGCACGCCCTACCCCGCGACGCGAAACGGAAGCGGCCGACTCGATGCGGCTAGTCGCTGCGCTGGGCGGCGCGCTCGCGCAGCGAGCCGGCGCACGCAGGCGAGCGTTGCAACGGTGCGCGCAACGCGCTCTGTTCGGCATCGTGCAGGGCGGCATGTTCGAGGCCCTGCGGGACGAATCGCTCGCCGGCCTGGAGGACATCGGCTTCGACGGCTACGCCATCGGCGGACTGTCGGTCGGCGAGCCCAAGGAGGACATGCAGCGCATCCTCGCCCACACCGCGCCGCGCCTGCCGGCCGGCAAGCCGCGCTACCTGATGGGCGTCGGCACGCCGGAAGACCTGGTCGACGGCGGTGCTGGCACGGCATCGACATGTTCGACTGCGTGATGCCCGACCCGCAACGCGCGCAACGGCTGGCTGTTCACCCGCTTCGGCGACGTCAAGATCACGCAACGCCGGCACCGCGAGGACACCCGGCCGCTGGACGCAGCCTGCGGCTGCTACTGCTGCCGGAACTTCACGCGCGCCTACCTGCATCATCTGCAGCGCATCAACGAGATCCTCGGCGCCCGGCTCAACACCATCCACAACCTGTACTACTACCAGATCCTGATGGGCGAACTGCGCGCAGCCATCGAGGCGGGCAGGCTCGCGCAGGCGGCCGCCGCCCTGCGGGCCGCGCGAAGGCGGGAGGTGCCCCCAGACGGGCCCGATCAGGGGCCAGAGGGCGGCTGACTCGGGCAAGCTGCTATAATTTAGCGCTTCCTGCGCCCCACGGTCTTGGAATGGGTCTTGGCCGGGCGCCTTGTTCGAACCTCCTCAGGAGTATCCCGTGCTGATTTCCTCCGCATTCGCTCAGGCGCCTGCCGCCGGTGGCGGCGACGCCGGTTTCATGGGTCTGCTGCCGATCATTCTGATGTTCGTGCTGCTGTATTTCCTGATGATCCGCCCGCAGATGAAGCGCGCAAAGGAAGCAAAAGCGATGATCGAAAGCCTGCAGAAGGGCGACGAGGTCATCACCGCCGGCGGCGTGCTCGGCCGGATCACCAAGATCAACGAGGCCTACATCGTCCTCGAAATCGCCGCCAACACCGAAATCAGCGTGCAGAAAGCGGCGGTGCAGACCCTGTTGCCCAAAGGCACCCTGAAAACCATTCAGTAGGCTGCATCTGGCAGAACCAATTGAGTCGACCGCATCGGGCGTAAAACAGTGAACCGCTATCCCGTCTGGAAGTACACCCTGATCGCCATTGCGCTGGTGCTGGGCTTCCTCTACACGCTGCCGAATTTCTTCGGCGAATCGCCGGCGGTCCAGGTCTCCAGCGGCAAGGTGACCTTGAAGCTCGATGCGGGGGTGCTCGCCCGCGTCGAGCAGGCGCTGAAGGCGGCCAAGATCACCTACACGGCGGCCCTGCTCGACGCCAACAGCGTGCGCGTGCGCTTTGCGGACACCGACACGCAGCTGAAGGCGAAGGACCTCATCAACCAGATGCTCAATCCGGACGCCACCAACCCCAGCTACGTCGTCGCGCTCAACCTGCTGTCGTCCTCGCCCAACTGGCTCACGGCGATCCATGCGCTGCCGATGTATCTCGGCCTGGACCTGCGCGGCGGCGTGCATTTCCTGCTGCAGGTCGACATGCAGGCGGCGCTCACCAAGCGCCTGGACAGCCTTGCCGGGGACGTGCGCAGCCTGCTGCGCGACAAGAACATCCGCCATTCCGGCATCGCGCGCGAAGGCCAGACCATCCGGATACGCTTCCGCGACGCCGAAACGCGCGACAAGGCGAAGCGCCTGCTCGGCGACAACATGTCCGACCTGCTGCTCGCCGAAACGCAGAACGGTGCCGAGTTCCGGCTTACCGGCGACGCTCAAGCCGGAAGCGATCAAGCGCACTCAGGAATACGCGCTCAAGCAGAACATCACCACCCTGCACAACCGCATCAACGAACTCGGCGTGGCCGAGCCGGTCATCCAGCAGCAGGGTGCCGACCGCATCGTCGTGCAGCTGCCCGGCGTGCAGGACACCGCCAAGGCCAAGGACATCCTCGGGCGCACCGCCACGCCTGGAAATCCGCATGGTGGACGAGGAGCGCATGAATCCCGAAACGCTGGCGGCCGCGGCAAAGGGCCAGGTGCCGTTCGGCGACGAGTTCTACGTCGAGCGCGGCGGCGCGCCGCTGCTGGTGCAAGAAAGCAGGTCGTGCTCACCGGCGACCGGCTGACCGACGCCCAGCCGGGCTTCGACAACCAGACCCAGGAACCGGCGGTGCACCTCACGCTGGATGCGACCGGCGCGCGCATCTTCAAGGACGTCACCCGCGAGAACGTCGGCAAGCGCATGGCGATCCTGCTGATCGAAAAAGGCAAGGGCGAGGTCGTCACCGCGCCGGTGATCCGCACCGAGATCGGCGGCGGACGCGTGCAGATCTCGCGGCCGCATGAGCACGGTGGAAGCCAACGACATGGCGCTGCTGCTGCGCGCCGGCTCGCTTGCCGCGCCGATGGAGATCATCGAGGAGCGCACCGTCGGCCCGAGCCTCGGCGCGGACAACATCGAGAAGGGCTTCAATTCGACGCATGTGGGGCTTCGTCGCCATCGTCGGCCTTCATGATCGTCTACTACGTCGCTGTTCGGCCTGATTTCCTCGGTCTGCGCTCGGCGTCGAACCTGCTGTTCCTGGTGGCGCTGCTGTCGCTGCTGCAGGCCACGCTGACCCTGCCCGGCATCGCGGCCATCGCGCTGACGCTGGGCATGGCGATCGACGCCAACGTGCTGATCAACGAGCGCATCCGCGAGGAAGCTGCGCAGCGGCGCGACGCCGCAGGCGGCGATCCACGGCCGGCTACGAGCGCGCCTTCGGCACCATCCTCGACTCCAACATCACCACCCTGATCGCCGGCCTGGCGCTGCTGATCTTCGGCTCCGGCCCGGTGCGCGGCTTCGCCGTGGTGCACTGCCTCGGCATCCTGACCTCGATCTTCTGCGCGGTCATGGTGTCGCGCGCCATCGTCAACCTGATCTACGGCTCACGCCGGCGGGTGCAACACCTGGCGATCGGCGACACGGCCTGGAAGTAAGGCGACGCATGGAATTTTTCAAGATCCGCCGCAACATCCCGTTCATGCGCCATGCGCTGGTGTTCAACATCATCTCGCTCGTCACCTTCCTGCTCGCGGTGGTCTTCCTTGCCACCAAGGGCCTGCATTTCTCGATCGAATTCACCGGCGGCACGGTGATGGAGGTCAGCTACGAGGAGCCGGCCGAAGTCGAGCAGCATCCGCGACGCGCTGGAGAAGGCCGGCTACAAGGACACCTGCGGTGCAGAACTTCGGCTCCTCGCGCGACGTGCTGATCCGCATGCCGCTGGTCAAGGGACAGTCGAGCGCCGAGCTGTCCAACAAGGTCATGGCGACGCTGCAGGCCCAGCACAAGGACGCCGAACTGCGGCGCGTCGAGTTCGTCGGGCCGCAGGTCGGCAAGGAACTCGCGGAGAACGGCGCGCTGGCGCTGCTCATCGTCTGCGATCGGCATCGTGCTCTACCTCGCGCTGCGCTTCGAGTGGCACTTCGCCGTCGCCGCGATCATCGCCAACCTGCACGACGTGGTGATCATCCTCGGCTTCTTCGCCCTGTTCCAGTGGGAGTTCTCGCTGCCCGGTGCTCGCCGCGGTGCTGGCGGTGCTCGGCTACTCGGTGAACGAGTCGGTCGTCGTCTTCGACCGGGTGCGCGAGAACTTCCGCAAGATGCGCAAGGCCTCGACGCCGGACGTGATCGACGACGCGATCACCGGCACCATATCGCGCACCATCATCACCCACGGCAGCACGCAGATGATGGTGACCTCGATGCTGATCTTCGGCGGGCCGGCACTGCACTACTTCGCGCTCGCGCTCACCATCGGCATCTGCTTCGGCATCTACTCCTCGGTGCTCGTCGCGAGCCCATTGCTGATGTGGTTGAAGGTCGACCGCTCGCAGTTCATCAAGGTCAAGAAGGACCGCCGCGAGGAAAACGAAGGCGCGGTGGTCTGAGGACCGCGGCGCCTCCTACCTCAGCACCTGAAGCAGGTTGTTGTAGTCGTCGGTCCACAGCGCCCAGTCGCGCTCCGGAATGATCGGCAGCGACACGGACCAGATCCCAGGCGGCTGCAGTGCGGCGGCGGCACGCGACACCAGAACCCAGTTGCTCTGAGACTTGCGCTCGTCGCCCTTTTCCGACACTTCCACGGCGGTGGCGCCCGCGTCGCTTGCAAGCGCCGCCACTACCGGTGCCAGGTCGAGAAACCGGTTGGACACATGGAAGGCGACGATCCCGTCCGGCTTCAGGTGCCTGAAGTAGACCTGCAGGGCCTGCTTTGTGATCAGGTGCACCGGTATTGAGTCGCTCGAAAAAGCATCCACCGCAAGGACGTCGAAATCATGTCCGGATTCGCGCTCCAGGCTCAGCCGTGCGTCGCCCAGCACGGTTTCGATCCGCGCCTTGCTGCCTCCCAGGTAGGCGAAGTCCCGGCGTGCGATTTCGATCACCTCCGGGTTGATCTCGTAGAACCGGTAGCCGTCTCCCGCCCTGCCATAGGCTGCGAGCGTGCCGACGCCGAGGCCGATCACGCCGACCCGCACCGGTCCGCCCTGCTTTGAGGCGATGGCCCGCCCAATGCCGGACGTCGTGCCGTAGTACGTCGTTGCTTCGTCGCGTGCAGCGCCCGTCATGAACTGCTCCCCGTGCATGATGGTGCCGTGGAGCAACCGCCGCAGATGATCGGGATCCCCTTCCACGCCATATTCCTTGACCGTGAGCACGCCGTAGAAATTGCGCGTCGACAACCGCTGGAATTCCCGTGACTTGAACGCGTCGTAGCCAACCGCGCCCGTCACCGCGAACAGCGTGGCCGCACTTGCCGCCAGCGCCACGCGACCGAGGTCGCGAAACAGGATCGCTGCAAGAAGCGCGCAGCCGATCAGACCGACGGCAAGTTCATGGTAGTTCCGGAAGACAAGCGGCGCGATCACGGCCACGAACAGTCCGCCGAGCGCCCCCCCGAGCGACACCCACAGGTAGAACGCGGTCAGGTATGCGTTCGCCGGCCGCCGCAGGTAGAGCTCGCCGTGGCAGAACATGCACGCCACGAACAGGCCCGAAAGGAACGCACCGAGCTGGATGTAAAGATCATGCTGATGCGTTGGATCGAATATCAGCCAGGCCATGCCGCCAAGCCACACCAGCGTGGGAATCCACATCCAGCGCGGTCGATACAGGCCGCGGCCCTCGAAGCACAGGATGAAACTGAGCAGGTAGAGGGTGAGCGGTGCGAGCCAGAGCAAAGGGATCGCGGCAATGTTCTGCGTGATGTGGTTGGTGACCGCGAGCAGCATCACCGACCCGGTTGCGGACAACCCGAGCCACAGCGCGATCTGTCCTGGACCGGGCCCTGCCGTCACCGACTCCGCCACCACTATCGTGGCGGGGCGGTGCCCGGCCGCGCGCCAGGCGAGCATCCCGCACGAAACGGCAAACGCAGCGAACAGCCATGACCAGTTGCTGACCTGCCGGACATTGGAAAAATACGGCTCGACCAGAAAGGGGTATCCGACCAGGGCCAGCAGCGAAGCGAGGTTCGATACCGCAAACAGCCGGTACGGATTCGCGCCGGGGCGCGCACGCGCGAACCAGGCCTGCACCAGCGGACTCGTGGCGGAGAGCAGGAAATACGGCAGGCCGACCGTCGCCGCGAGCAGAAGCAGGATGCGCGAGACCGGTTCGTCGCCGCCCGAGGGCTTCCATGCGGGATCGGGCAGGATCGGCAGGAGCGCCACCCCCGCGATCAGCAGAGCAGTGTGCAGCAGCGCCTGCGCCCGGGGTCCCAGCCTCGCCGTGGTTGCATGCGCGTAGGCGTATCCCGCAAGAAGCACGGACTGGAAGAACAGCATGCAGGTGGTCCAGACCGCGGCCGTCCCGCCGAACCAGGGCAGGATCAGCCGCGCGATCAGCGGTTGAACCAGGAACAACAGCAGCGAAGAGAGGAAGATCGTACCGGCGTAGGGCACGGGCACGGGCCGCGCGGCGAGGCGCGTCGAATGAGGGAGAGGGTGTCAGACCCGCCGTGCGAGTGCGGCGGCAAGACCTGTGTAGGTCGCGGGCGTCAGCGCGAGCAGCCGCTTCTTCGCGTCTGCAGGGATCGGCAGCGACCGGATGAATGTCGCCATGCGTTTGGCGTCCACACCCTTGCCGCGCGTGAGCTCCTTGAGTTTTTCGTAGGCATCCGCCACGCCGTGGCGCCGCATCACCTGCTGCACCGGTTCGGCGAGCACTTCCCAGTTCGCATCGAGGTCTTCCGCGATCCGGGCCGGATTCACTTCGAGCTTGGCAAGACCGCGCAGGCACGACGCATAGGCGAGCAGCGTGTGCCCGAGCGCGTTGCCTGTGTTGCGCAGGGCGGTCGAATCGGACAGGTCGCGCTGCCAGCGCGAGACCGGCAACTTGTCGGCGAGATGGCGCAGCAGCGCGTTGGCGATGCCGACATTGCCCTCGGAATTCTCGAAATCGATCGGATTGACCTTGTGCGGCATGGTCGAGGAACCGACTTCGCCGGCCTTGAGCTTCTGCTTGAAATAACCGAGCGAGATATAGCCCCAGAGATCCCGGTCCAGGTCCAGCAGGATCGTGTTGGCGCGCGCCCAGGCATCGAACAGCTCGCCGAATGCATCGTGCGGCTCGATCTGCGTGGTGTAGGGATTGAACTCCAGGCCGAGACTTTCGACGAACCGGCGGCAGAAACCTTCCCAGTCGAATCCGGGGTAGGCGGCAAGGTGCGCGTTGTAGTTGCCCACCGCGCCGTTGATCTTGCCCTGCACCGAAACGCCGGCGATGCGCGTGCGTGCGCGGCGCAATCGATGCACGAAATTAGCCATCTCCTTGCCCAGCGTCGTCGGACTGGCGGGCTGGCCGTGCGTGCGCGAAAGCATCGCGACATCGGCATGCCGGTGCGCGAGCACCCGCACGCCCTCGATCAGTTCATCGAGTTCGGGCAGCATGACCATTTCGCGCGCATCGGCAATCATCAGCGAATACGACAGGTTGTTGATGTCCTCGGAAGTGCAGGCAAAGTGGATGAACTCGAGAGAACGATCGATCGCGCTGTCGCCGGCCAGCTTGCCCTTCAGCCAGTACTCGATTGCCTTGACGTCGTGGTTGGTCTCGGCCTCGATGTTCTTGATGTGCGCAGCGTCCTTCTCGGAGAATCCCTCGACCAGCCTGTCGAGCGCGGCGATGGTCTTTTTGCCGAACGGCTTGAGTTCGGCGATCGCAGGCTCCGCTGCGAGTGACTTCAGCCACTCGAGTTCGATCTTCAGCCGGTAACGGATCAGCGCCGCTTCGCTGAAGTGTTTGCGCAGCGGATCGACCGACCGGGCGTAACGACCGTCGAGTGGGGAAAGCGCGCTGAGTTGCGTGAGTTGGCCTGGACCCGGCATATCGATGGATGTCAGTGCTTTTGGGGGTGCAATTATAGCTGCCGCGTCGGGAGGATCGGCGCCCGGAATGCTATACTCGCGCCGCATTTTTCTCCGGAAGATCCCCTCATGAAACTCCTAGGCTCGGTCCCGAGTCCCTATACGCGCAAGGTTCGCATCGTGCTCGCCGAAAAGCGCGTCGAATGCACCTTCGAGACCGTCGAAGTGATGTCCGCGAACACGCCGGTGCCGCAGCACAATCCGCTCGGCAAGATTCCCGTGCTGGTGCTCGATGACGGCGCGACGCTCTACGATTCGCGCGTCATCGCCGAGTTCCTCGATACCGTATCGCCCATGGGCAGGCTGATCCCCGAGGAAAGCCGCGGGCGCATTGCGGTTCGGCGCTGGGAGGCGCTGGCCGACGGCGTGCTCGACGCGGGCATCCTGATGCGCTACGAGCGGGCACGCGAAGCCGGGCTGCAGAGCAAGGCGTGGATCGATCGCCAGACCGGCAAGCTCGAGCGCGGCTTGGCCGAAATGGCAAAGGACCTGGGCGAAAAGCCCTGGTGCCACGGCAACGGCTACACGCTGGCCGACATCGCCTGCGGCTGCACGCTGGGGTGGCTTGCGTTCCGCTTCCCGGAGATCGACTGGCGCGGCACCTACCCGAACCTCGCGCGGCACTTCGACAAACTCTCCGAGCGCACCTCGTTCGCGGACACCGCCCCCAAGGCCTGAAAGCGTGAACGACGGCGTCCTGCTGTTCGTCAATTTCGCCGTCTACGCCTGGCTGCTGTTGATCCCGATTGCGGGGATCGAGGCCTGGGAACTCAAGCGACGGCTGGCGCTCTCCGCCGGCCGCGCCACCGCGGTCTCGGCACTGGCCAATCTCGTATCGACCCTGCTCACCTCGATTGCGGTGCTCGGCGCAGGATGGCTGCTGGGACGGTTCGACTACTTCGCCACGACCGGCACCGGCGAAGGCGATGTGCTGGCGCTTGCGGCGCTGGTACCGTGTTTCTTTCTTGCGCTCTGGATCGAGACCCTGGTCGCCGCGCCGCTCTTGAAGAACGTCGCGCGCGACACGCTGCGCGCCGCTCTGCTGCAGGCCAATCTGTTCAGCTATGCAATGCTCGCGATCGTGCCGCTGGTGCGCTTTGTGAAGAGCGCGGTCGTGAACGGCCACCTCATCTGGTGATCGGAACAGGGGAACCTGCGGTTCCCCCGTTACCCCCTCCATCGGAACAGGGGAACCTGCGGTTCCCCCGTTACCCCCTCTCCTTGCAGCCGAAAACCGTGGCAGAAAGCTTGTCTAACTGATGATCCCCCCGCCGAGGCACACCTCGGCGTCGTACAGCACCACCGACTGCCCGGAGGTCACCGCCCAGTGCGGCTCGGAAAACTCGAGTGACAGTTCGTCGTCCGCCACGCGCGTGAGCCGGCAGGTCGAATCCGCCTGCCGGTAGCGGCTCTTGGCGGTGTGTACCGAGCCTTCCACCGGCAGTTCGCCGCTGACCCAGCTGGTGTCAATTGCCGCCAGGCTGCGGCGCAGCAGACGAGGATCGTCGTGGCCCTGCACGACGATCAAGGTGTTTTCCGCAAGGTCCTTTTCGGCCACATACCAGGCGGTGCCGTCGCTCCCCTGCCGGCCGCCGATGCCGATGCCCTTCCTCTGGCCGATGGTGTAGAACGCGAGCCCCACGTGCCGGCCCACCAGGGTTCCGTCCGGTGTCCTGATCGGTCCGGGCTCGCGCGGCAGGTAACGGTTGAGAAATTCGCGGAACGGCCGCTCGCCGATGAAGCAGATCCCGGTGGAGTCCTTCTTGTCGTGGTTGGGCAGGCGGGCTTCGCGCGCAATGCGTCGCACCTCGGTTTTTTCCAGTTCGCCGACCGGAAACAGCACGCGCGACAGCTGCGCCTGATTGAGGCGATGGAGGAAATAGCTCTGATCCTTGGTCACATCGAGGCCACGCAGCAGTTCGAAGCGGCTCACGCCCTCTTCGCAGTCGACCACGGTTTCGCGCACCCGCGCGTAGTGGCCGGTCGCGATGCGCGTGGCGCCGAGATCCATGGCATGGTCGAGGAAGGACTTGAACTTGATCTCGGCGTTGCAGAGCACGTCCGGATTCGGCGTGCGGCCGGCCTGGTATTCGGAGAGGAAGCTTGCGAACACGCGGTCCTTGTACTCGGCGGCGAAATTCACTGCCTCAAGCTCCACGCCGATCACGTCGGCCGCCGCGGCCGCGTCGATCAGGTCCTGGCGGGTCGAGCAGTATTCGTCGTCATCGTCGTCCTCCCAGTTCTTCATGAAGAGACCGATGACTTCATAGCCCTGCTGCTTCAGCAGCAGGGCGGCGACCGAGGAGTCCACGCCCCCCGACATGCCGACGACGATGCGCTCAGGCATAACCGTGTGCAAAGACGTCGAGCGGAAAGCGCCTGCCGGCGAGATAGTCGTCTATGCACGACATCACCAGCGGGGTGCGGTGCATGGCAATGCTCGCGGCGAGTTCCTCGCGCGTAAACCAGTGCGTGGCGATGATTTCCGTATCGAGCGCGCGCCCCGCCTCGAAGCCGTCGACCCGGCCCGCGAAGGAAAAGCGGATGAAGGTGATGTCGCGCGGTTCGTAGTACCAACGGTAGATTCCCACGAGGGACTCCGGCACAAACCGATGCGCGGTCTCCTCCATCACCTCGCGCGCGCAGGCCGCCACGAGGCTTTCACCCGGATCGAGATGCCCGGCCGGCTGGTTGTAGACCCGCCGGCCGTCGTGCTCCTCCTCGACCATCAGGAAGCGGCCCTCGCGTTCGATTACCGCGGCGACGGTGACCGACGGCGGCTTCCAGTCTGTCGCCATGCCGCGCTCAGGCGGCCTTGACGGTGTTCGCGCGGATGAACTCCGTCATGCGGGCCACGCCCTTCTCGATCATCTCGTTCGAGGTCGCATACGAAAAGCGCACATGCTGCCCTTCGCCCGGCACGCGCGACCCGAAATGAATGTCGGCCAGCACCGCGACCCCTGCTTCGTGCAACAGCCGCCGCCGGAACGCCTCGGAATCAGCAGCGCCCACCATCCTGCAGGCCTCGGTGACGTTCGGCCAGGCGTAGAACGCGCCGCCCGGCGTGCGGCAGGTGACCCCCGGCACGCGGTTCAGCAACCCGACGATCAGGTTGCGGCGCTCGAGGAAGCTCTTCTTCATCATCTCGGCCGCGTCCTGCGGACCGTTGATTGCCTCGACCGCGGCCCACTGCGAGATCTGCGAGGCGCAGGAATCCGTATTGGTCACCCAGCGCGTGAACACCGGCGCCAGCGTCGGGTTGGAAATGAAACCGATCCGCCAACCGGTCATCGCCCAGGTCTTCGATGCGCCGTCCGAAATGATGGTGCGCTCGTACATGCCGGGCACCTGCGCGATCGAAAAGAAGGTGCCTTCGAAAGTCAGGCGCGAGTAGATCTCGTCGGCGTAGACCCAGACCTGCGGGTGGCGTTTCAGGATTTCCGCGATCTGCTCGAGCTCGGACTTGGTCAGCAGGCCGCCGGTCGGGTTGTGCGGATAGTTGAGGATCAGCAGTTTCGTCTTCGGCGTGATCAGTTTTTCGAGCTCGGCGGGATCGAACGAAAAATCGCGCGCCTCCTTCAGATTGATCGGCACCGGCTTTGCCCCGCAGGCGATGATCTGCGATTCGTAGATCGGAAAACCGGGGTTCGGATAGATCACCTCGTCGCTCGCGCCGTAGTCGGTGACCGACTGGATCGCGTAGGCAATGAACGGCTTGGCACCGGCGCCGACCACAACGTCTTCAGGGCGGATCGGCAGCCCGCCACGCATCCCGGCCATGTATTTCGCGACGGCTTCGCGCAGCGGATCGATGCCGGCCGAGGGCGTGTAGCCGTGCTTGCCTTCGCGGATCGCGCGGATGCCCGCTTCCTGCACGTGCAGGGGCGCCGGGAAATCCGGCTGCCCGATGCAGAACGAGATGATGTCCTTGCCCTTGCGGGCGAGTTCATTGACCTCGGCCAGCACCACGAAGGCGTTTTCTGTGCCGAGGCTTTGCGCGCGCTTTGACAGTTGCAGCATGTGCTTTTCCGTCTGAAAAAGAGGCATTTTACCCTCACGCCAGGCCTGGTCCGTGCCGCGTTGATCCAGATCAACGGCCTCTGGAACCATGTGGATAGCATGCCTGCGGGGTATCCCAATCCTGTGAAACCCCTGCCGCCCGCCAAACCAGCCGTGACCGACTCGCCAAAACAAACGCCGTCCGTACGCCGTCAGGTCCTGCGCATCCTTGCAGTGCTTGTCGTACTGGGTGCGGCCGCCTACGCTGCGCGCGACCTCGTGCTCGGCACGCCGGTCGAGGTGCTGCGTGCCACGCGAGAGGACCTGTTGCAGACCGTGGTCGCCAGCGGGCGCGTCATGTCGCCGCGCCGGGTGCACATAGGCGCGGTCGTCACCGGTCGCGTGTTGCGCATCCCGGTAACCGAGGGACAGCGCGTGAAGCAAGGCGACACGCTGATCCTGCTTGACGACAAGGATGCACGCGCCGGGCTGCTGCAGGCGCAGGCCGGGGTCGCGCAGGCCGGCGCCAGAATCCGCCAGCTGCGCGAAGTCGGCCTGCCGGCCGCACAGCAGGCCCGGACGCAGGCCCAGGCGACCGCGACCCAGGTACGCCTGCAGTACGAGCGCACCAGGCGCCTGCAGGCACAGGGGTTCATCGGCCAGGCGCAGCTGGACGACGCGAAGCGCAACCTGGATGTCGCCGAGAGCCAGCTGCGCGCGGCGAACGTGCAGGTCGATACGAATACCACACACGGCAGCGACTACGCGCTCGCAGCCACCGCGCTTGAGCTGGCACACGCCGGTGAGCGCGTGGCGCAGGCCCGCCTCCTGGACATCGTGATCCGTGCGCCGGTCGACGGCGTGCTGATCTCGCGCAGTGTCGAAGCCGGGGATGTCGTCCAACCAGGCCGTGAGCTCCTGACGCTCGCGCCCGCAGGCGACACGCAGATCATCGTGCAGATCGACGAGCGCAATCTCTCCCAGCTGGCGCTCGGCCAGAAAGCGCTCGCTTCGGCCGACGCGTACCCGGGCCGGCGCTTTGCTTGCGAACTGGTCTACATCAATCCGGGCATCGACGCGTTGCGCGGCTCGGTCGAAGTGCGCCTGCGGGTGCCCGATCCGCCGGACACCCTGCGCCAGGACATGACCGTCTCGGTGGATATCGAGGTCGCGCGACGCAGCCAGGCCGTGGTCGCGCCGATCGAGGCGGTACGCGATGCGACCACCAGCCGGCCCTGGGTACTTGCGCTGCGCGACGGACGCGCGGTGCGTGTCCCTGTGAAGATCGGATTGCACGGTGACGGGCGGCTGGAAATGCTCGAGGGTCTCGCCCCCGGCGACGCGCTGATTCCCGCCTCCTACGGGATGGTTGCCGCCGGCCGGCGCGTGCGCGCCGCGGCGACCGCGGGCAGATGAACCGTTGGCTGCCCTTCGAGGCGATCGCGGCATTCCGCTTCATGCGCGAGGGGTTCGCGCAGACCCTGCTGATCGTCGCCGGCGTGGCGCTCGGCGTGGGCGTGATCGTGTTCATGTCTGCACTGGTCTCCGGACTGCAGGCGAACATCATCCGGCGCACGCTCAACTACATGGCGCCGATTGTGATCGTCCCCCGGGAGCAGGTCGCGCGGCCGCAGCGCGGTGACGAGGCAGGCGCCGTGGCCGCGAACGTGCAACCGCGGTCGCAGCAGCTGCGTTCGATCGACCAGTGGCAGAAGGTGCGCGCGCAGCTCGATCGCCTGCCCTCGGTCCTGGCCGTCACGCCCGTGGTGTCCGGGCCCGGCTTTGCGCTGCGCGGGGATGCAAACAAGGCGGTCACGATCACCGGGATCGAAGCTGAAACCTACCTCAGGGTGATTGGACTTGCCGAAAAGATGGTCGCCGGGCATCTGCCGTCCGGTGCCGCCGATATCGTGATCGGCACCGAATTGTCCAAAGACCTCGGCGCAGGCGTCGGAGACAAGCTGCGCCTGACGACCGCCTCCGGTGCGGCCGAGACACTCAATGTCGTCGGCCTGTTCGACTTCGGCAACAAGGCCGTCAACGAGCGCAGCGTGTACATCGGCCTTCGCGTGGCGCAGAACCTGCTCAACCTCCCTGGTGGCGTTTCGAGCATGGAGGTGAAGGTGCGCGAGCCCTTCGAGGCCGAGACGATCGCACAGCTGATCCAGTCGCAGACCGGGCTGCAGGCCGACAGCTGGATCCGCACCAACGCCCAGTTCTTCACCGCAATGGCCGCGCAGAGCCTGTCCAACACGCTGATCAGATTCTTCGTGGGACTCACCGCGGCGCTCGGCATCGCCAGTGTGCTGGTCGTTTCGGTGGTGCAGAAATCCAAGGAGATCGGGATCCTGCGCGCGATGGGGACTTCGCGCACCCAGGTGCTGCGCCTGTTCCTGGTGCAGGGCGGCGTGATGGGCCTGATCGGCTCGCTGTTCGGCTGCGCGCTGGGCTGGGCCTTCCTCGGCATCTGGAGCAGCGTCGCCCTGAACGCAGACGGCACGCCGCTGTTCGTCATCACAGTCGAGCCGGCACTGTTCCTGGCCGCTGCGGCCGGTGCGACGCTGGTTGGCATCCTCGCCGCCGCGGTCCCGGCGCGACGCGCGGCCCGGCTCGATCCCGCGGTCGCGATCCGTGGCTGAATCCGGAAACGTGGCAGACGCCGCGCAAACCCTGCGGCTCGAGGGCGTGCGGAAATCCTACGGGATCGGCACCCCGGCCGAACTCGAGGTCCTGCACGGCATCGACCTGCAACTCGCCCGCGGTGAATTCGCTGCGCTGATCGGACCCTCGGGCGGCGGCAAAAGCACCCTGCTCAACCTGATCGGACTGCTCGACCGCCCGACCGCGGGCCGGCTGTTCGTGACCGGCCGGGAAGCCGGCACGCTCGGCGACGAAGACCTGACCCGCCTCCGCGGGCGCAACATCGGCTTCGTGTTCCAGTACCACTACCTTCTGCCGGCGTTCACTGCGCTCGAAAACGTGATGATGCCGATCCTCGCGACGCGCGGACATCCGGACGACGAAATGCGCGAAAAGGCCTCTGCATTGCTCGAGCGTGTGGGCCTGACTGCCTGGCGCGACCACATGGCCAACGACTTGTCCGGGGGTCAGCAGCAGCGTGTCGCCGTCGCGCGGGCGCTGGCCATGGATCCGGCGCTGGTGCTTGCAGACGAACCGACCGGGAACCTGGACACCAAATCGGCCGACGGCGTGTTCGACATGCTGCGCGACGTCAATGAATCCAGCGGAACCACATTTTTAATCGTCACCCACGATCCGCGCCTCGCGCAGCGTTGCGACCGGATCATCGAACTGGTGGACGGCAACATTGTCGCCGACCGCCCGAATCCGGACGCACCGCGCCGATCGCGCTGATACACTGCGCGCCAAAACGAGGAGCCCGCCAATGTTGATCAACTGCGTTGCTTATCAGGACGGCAGGAAACTGGCTGAGATCCCCAAGGAGGAGATCAGCACCTATGTGGGGCGCCCGGACTGCTTCGTCTGGGTGGCGCTGAAGGACGCCGAACCGGGCGAGCTCGATGAAATGAAGGAGGAGTTCGGCCTGCACGAACTTGCCGTCGAGGATGCACGTCACGGCCACCAGCGACCCAAGATCGAGGAGTACGGCGATTCCCTGTTTGCAGTGCTGCACACGGTCGAAGCCGGTGCCGAAGAGATCACGGTCGGCGAGGTCGATGTTTTTGTCGGCAGAAATTATGTGCTCAGTGTTCGAAACCGCACCACACTCGGCTTCAAGGACGTGCGCGCGCGCTGCGAACGCGAGCCTGAACTGCTCAAATACGGCTCGGGCTATGTGCTGTACACGCTGATGGACGCGGTGGTCGACCGCTATTTCCCGGTGCTCGATGCGCTCGAGGTGGAACTGGAGGCGATCGAAGACCGGATTTTCGCGGGTACCTCGGCCCGCGAAAACATCGTGGCACTGTATGGCCTCAAGCAGAAACTGACGGTCCTCAAGCACGCCACGGGTCCGTTGCTGGAATCAGTCGCACGGCTCTACGGAGGACGCGTGCCGCATGTCTGCGCCGGCATGGGCGAATACTTCCGCGACGTCTACGACCACCTGATCCGGCTAAACCAGACCATCGATTCCACCCGCGACATGGTGATCACGGCGACCTCGGTCAACCTTTCGCTGATTGCGCTGGCCGAAAACGAAACCACCAAACGGCTTGCGGCCTACGCCGCGCTGGTCGCGGTGCCCACCATGGTGGCCGGCATTTACGGCATGAATTTCAAGCACATGCCTGAACTCAATTGGATCTGGGGCTACCCGCTCGCACTCACCAGCATGGTCTGCGCCGACGTCTACCTGTGGTTTCGCTTCAAAAAATCCGGGTGGCTCTGATTCACGCCACGGTCGGCAGGACCTCGGTGACGGCGCTGAACATCTGATCCAGGTGCTTCTGTTCGCAGATCAGCGGCGGGCAGAAGGCGACGTTGTCACCGACCGGGCGCACGAACACGCCTTTGGCCCAGCACTTCTCGAATACCTCGAAACCGCGCGCGCCGGGCGCGCCGGGCCGCGGCGCGAGTTCGATCGCGCCGATCAGGCCCAGGTTGCGGCAGTCGACCACGTGCGGGGAGCCCTTGAACGAATGCACGCCGTCCTCGAACGACCTGGCCAGCTGGTTGGGGCGATCGAAGAGATTTTCCTCAGCATAGGTATCCAGCGTCGCGAGCCCGGCCGCCATGGCCAGCGGATGCCCTGAGTAGGTGTAGCCGTGGAAGAACTCCACGCCCGCGCCCGAGGAGGCCATGAAGGTCTCGTACAGCGCCTTGTTCACGATCACGCCGCCCAGCGGCACACTGCCCGAGGTCACGCCCTTGGCGAAGGTGATCAGGTCGGGCGTGACGCCGAAGTACTGTGAAGCGAAGGGCCTGCCGAGGCGGCCGAAACCGCAGATCACCTCGTCGAAGATCAGCAGGATGCCGTGCTTCGTGCAGATCTCGCGCAGTCGCTGCAGGTAGCCCTGCGGCGGCACCAGCACGCCGCCCGCGCCGGAAACCGGTTCGACGATCACGGCCGCAATGTTCGAAGCATCGTGCAGCGGAATGATGCGCTGCTCGAGTTCGTCCGCGAGTTCCGCACCGCTCGCGGCACAGCCACGCGTAAAGGCGCGCGCAGCGAGGTCCTGGGTGTGGCGCAGATGGTCCGTGCCGCCAAGCAGCAGGCCGCCGTAAGCCTTGCGGTTGGTCGGCACGCCGGAAACCGACATGCCGCCGACGTTCACGCCGTGGTAGCCCTTTTCGCGGCCGATGAAGCGAGTTCGGCTCGCCTCCCCGCGCAACCGGTGGTAGCCCACCGCCATCTTCATCGCGGTGTCGACCGACTCCGAGCCCGAGTTGGTGAAGAACACATGATCCATCCCTTCGGGGGCGAGTCCGGCGATCCGCGCGGCGAGCTCGAACGCCAGCGGATGGCCGGTGGAAAACGAGGACGCGAAATCGAGCTCGCCCGCCTGCCTGCGGATGGCATCGACGATCCTGGGTCGGCAATGACCCGCGTTCACACACCAGAGCGTGGCCAGACCGTCGAGCACCTCGCTTCCGTCGGCGGTCTTGTAGTACATGTCCTTCGCGCCGACGATCATCTTCGGCGCCGCCTTGAAGCGCCGGTTGTCGGTGAAAGGCATCCAGTAGTGTTCGAGGTTCTTCATCGCGTGGTCCAGGTGGTCCGCAGGGTCTGCAAAGCGTAACAATACTCCGGAACCCCCGTCAGATTCCGCGCTCGGCAAAGACTTCCCTGGCGACCCGGAAGCTGTCGAGCGCTGCGGGCGCGCCGCAATAGACGGCGGCGTGGATCAGGATCTCGCGGATTTCCTCCTTCGTGACCCCGTTGTTCAACGCACCGCTCACATGGACCTTGAATTCATGCGGCCGGTTCAGCGCGGTGAGCATCGCGAGGTTGAGCATCGAGCGGGTCTTCTTCTCCAACCCGTCGCGCGCCCAGCTCGCGCCCCAGCCATGTGCGGTCACATATTCCTGCACCGGGCGCGAAAACTCGTCGGCCGAGTTGATCGACTTGTCGACATAGGCGTCGCCCAAGACTTCCCTGCGGACTTTCAGGCCGCGCGCATACAGTGGTTCCAGATCCTTTTCCATGCTGTCTCCTCAGGTGCCCGCCGCATCGGCGGGCGTTACGAAAGCATCACAATAAAATGCGTCGCGCGGTAATGCGCGCTCCCCGCAGAAATCGTGCCGGGCGGCATCCACCATTGCGGTGACTCCGCAGGCATACACCTCGCACGCCTCGAGCGAGGGAAAGTCCTCCATCACGGCGCGGTGCACGAACCCCGTGCGACCGGACCAGCCATCGTCGGGTTCCGAGAGTACCGGGACGAAGCGGAAGTTCGGGTGCGCTGCAGCCCATTTGCGCGGCAGGTCGGCAAGGTACAGGTCCTTTTCGCGCCGCGCACCCCAGTAGAGAACCCTGTCCCGTCTGATGCCGCGCCTGAACGCGTCCTCGAGGATGGATTTGATCGGCGCGAAGCCGGTGCCGCTGGCGACGAACACCGCGGGTTTCGCGCTGTCCCGCAACCAGAAGTCGCCGGAGGGCAGTTCCACCTTCAGCGCCCCGCCGGTGGCGAGGTCCCGCAGGGCCTCGTCCGAAAACCGACCACCGGGAATCACCCGGACATGCAGCACGGCGATATCGCTCTGCTGCGGCGCATTGGCCATCGAGAAACTGCGCCGCGCACCATCGGCCAGGATCACATCGAGATACTGCCCCGCCCTGAATTTCACGCGCACCCCGGGCGGGAAGCGCAACTGGACAATCTTCACGTCATCCGCGGCGTCGGTGACGCGCAGCACTTTCGCTTCTATCGTGCTCTTCGCGTTCGGGTCGACGCGCCGGATCTCGCGCGGCACGATCTCGAGGTCCGATTTCGGCCGGGTCTGGCAGAACAGCACGTAGAGATCGTCCGGATACGGCGTCTCGACCTCGCCTTCGCGCACCAGCCCGCGACAGCTCGCGCAGGCACCGCGCTGGCAGGAATAGGGCAACTCGTAGCCCGCGCGCCGCGCCGCTTCGAGGATGGTCGTGCCCGCATCGCAGGGAAACGCGATGCCGGTATTGGCGACGCGGATGGAAAATACGGCAAAACCGGCGGAACTCATTTTACCGGCTTGTTGGGGCAGGCACCCTGTGCGAGCACGGCCGTGGGCACGAGCGCGAGACAGGCGGCGGACAAAAGCAGATTGCGCAGAAAACTCATTGTTTCTCCCAGGTGCGGCGTCACGGCGGATGGTCAGCGCATGCGGAACAGACTCGTCGAGCGCCTGGTTCCGCTGCTCGATGCCGGACGGCGGATGCTGGCGAGTGCGCTCTGAGGCAACTCAGCGCGACTTCACGTAGTGCAGCGGGAACAGCCGCTTGACGACTTCACCGTCCGCAGACCACGCCTTGCAGCCATCGAGAAAGTACGGGCGCACGGCGGCCTTGCTCGGCTTCGCTTCGGTCGCGACATCGCCTTCCTTGGGCCAGCTGCCCATGGTCTGGAACGCTACCGTGGCCACGGGCATCAACAACTCGCGCAGGTGGGTGCAGCCCTTCGTGCCGCCGACGCTCTCGTTCACGGCGCGCCGCCAGCCTGCGCCGACCTTCGCCCCGATCAGGCCCTTGTAGGCGGGCGCAACGGTAAAGCAGGGATCGTAGGGCGCATGTTCCGTGGCGACCTCGATGTCGCGCACCACCATGTCGCGGCCGAGGGTGAGGCGCAACGACATGTCGTGCACGTGCATGCCGGCCTCGCGCAGGCCGCGGTAGGGTTCGGTCACCGCATAGGTCTTGGTGTCGACGATGCGCGCCTCGATGTCCCAGAGGCCGTCGTCACGCTCGAAGCCTTCGCAGTGAATCGTGCGCGTGTGCATGTGGCGGCGGGGTGCGGCGGTGGAAAGGCTCATCCCAGATGCGCCGTAGAAGCGATTTCCACGAGGAAATCCGGGCGCACGAGGTCTGCGCGGATGCAATAGCGTGCCGGCGGATTTTTCGGGAAGTACTCCCTGTAGACCTCGTTCATCGCCGCATAATCGGCAAGGTCCTTCAGGAAGATCTGGTTGAAGGCGATGTCGCCCATGGTGCCACCGGCCGCGGCCAGCACCGCCTTGATGCCTTCGAGCACATGCCGGGTCTGGGTGCGCACATCGCCAACGCCGACGGTCTTGCCGGCCGCATCCATCGCAAGTGTGCCGCCTACGTAGACAATGCCGCCTGCTTTTGCGCCCGGTGAATACGGGGCGAGCGGCGGCGGGGAACCTTCGGGAACGATGACTTCGAATGGCATGGCGATTCTCCTCGAGACAGCGTCGGTCGCGACCCGGGTCGCGATCCGCACGCGTGGAGCGCCATCTTCGCCGATTTTGCGACGCGGCCGCGAATCAGTTCACAGTGATCCGCCCGGGCAGTCCGCCCCCCTTCCGGGGCACGATTCGGTTTACAGCGAATCCTCGGCGTCCGTGCCGTCCCCGGTATCGAAATCGTCCGCGATGTACCCACCGTCGGCATCCTCTTTCGAAAGGGCATGCGCATAGTCTGTTTCGACAAGCGTGCCGCCGCCCGGAGGGACTGCGGCATGGCTGGCCTCGGCGTTGCGACCCATGAGACTGCCGATACCGTGCGCAAGCAGGGATCCGGCAACAACGCCTGCTGCCGCGCCTGCGACGTTACCGAGCAGACCGCTGCCCCAGGTGTTCGTTGGAATCGGCGCCTGCTGCATCGGCGCCTGCTGCATCGGCGTCTGCACATTCGTCTGAGCCGCAGGTTGCGAAGCAACGGGCGGGCGGCCCCACGCATTCGGGTCGCCGATGAAACTGCTCTTCTGCATCGACTGAATCTCGTTTTCGAGCTGGAGTACGCGCTGCACCAGCAGGTAGGCCGCATCCGGCTGGCGCGCAGTTGCGTCGCGGATCAGGCCTTCAGCTTCGGGGTCTTTCGCCCCTGCCTGCGCCTGACCCAGCAACTGCAGCAGACGGGTGAGCTGCGTACGTTCTTCCATATTCATCCAGCAGATCTCCAATTTTTATTCACGACATCCGTTCCCCGCTCCGATTGCCGGGAAGCGCACTGTAGGCCTGCCTGGCACGCGATGCTGTTACGGTGTGTTACGGTATGTTGGCTTTTGCTTTCGCCCTGCTGACGCGAATTTCAGAGCAGCCGGACCAGATGCGCGAGGTTCACGCCGCCTTCTGCTGCGCCGGCAGTTCCCCGATCGCGTGCCGCACCGCGTCTTCCACGCGGTCGAGGAACACGAACTCCAGTCGGGCGCGCGCGTCGGCCGGCACGTCTTCGAGGTCCTTTTCGTTCTTCCTCGGCAGCAGCACGGTACGGATGCCAGCGCGCAGGGCCGCGAGCACCTTTTCCTTGACCCCGCCGATGGGCAGCACGAGGCCGCGCAGCGAGATTTCGCCGGTCATCGCGACTTCGCTCTTCACCGGCCGGTCCGTGAGCAGCGACACCAGCGCGAGGTACATCGCCACCCCCGCGCTCGGCCCGTCCTTGGGCGTTGCGCCTGCAGGGACGTGCACGTGGATGTCGAATTTGTCCAGGGACTCCCCGATCAGCATCTTTGCCAGCGTGAGCGCGGCCTGCGCCGATTCCTTCATCACCTCGCCCAGTTGTCCGGTGAGGATCAGCCTGCCCGATCCGGGCACCTTCGTCGCCTCGATGAAAAGTATGTCCCCGCCCACCGGCGTCCAGGCCAGGCCCGTGGCCACGCCCGGCATGCCGGCACGCTGCGCGATCTCGTTCTCGAAGCGCTTCGCGCCGAGGATCGCATGCAGGTCCGGCTCGTCGATATCCACGCGCGTCGACTCGCCCTCGGCGATTCGCATCGCCGCACGCCGCAGCACGCTGCCGATCTCGCGCTCGAGGTTGCGCACGCCTGCCTCGCGCGTGTAGTCCGCGATGATGGCGCCGTAGCGCGGCATCGGTCACGCTCGCCTGCTCAGGCTTCAGTCCGTTGGCCTTGAGCTGGCGCGACACCAGATAGCGTCGTGCGATCTCGAGCTTTTCGGCCTCGGTATAGCCCGGCAGCTGGATGATTTCCATGCGGTCGCGCAGCGGGCCCGGAATGGTATCGAGCACGTTTGCCGTGGCGATGAACAGCACCTTCGATAGATCGAAGTCCACACCAAGGTAGTTGTCGCGGAATTTCGAATTCTGTTCGGGGTCCAGGACCTCGAGCAGGGCCGACGCGGGATCGCCGTGAAAGCCGCCCGCGCCGACCTTGTCGATCTCGTCGAGCATGAACACCGCGTTGCGGCTCTGCGCGCGCTTCAGCGCCTGGATCACGTTGCCCGGCATCGCACCGATATAGGTGCGCCTGTGGCCGCGGATCTCCGCTTCGTCGTGCACCCCGCCGAGCGCGACGCGCTGGAACTTGCGTCCGGTGGCGCGCGCAATGCTCATGCCCAGCGAAGTCTTGCCCACGCCGGGCGGCCCGACAAAGCACAGGATCGGGCTCTTCCCCTCGGGCGCGAGCTTTCGCACCGAGAGCCATTCGAGGATCCGGCGCTTGATCTTGTCCAGACCGTAGTGGTCTGCATCGAGCACGCGCCGCGCTTCGGCGATGTCGACCGCCGAGTTCGCCACACCGGCGTCCTCCGTCTTCCACGGCAGTTCGGTCATCCATTCGAGCCAGGTGCGCAGCATCGAGCCTTCGCCCGAGGAATCCGACATCCGTTCCAGGCGCCTGAGTTCCTTTTTGACGTACTTCGCCGTGTCCTCCGGCATGCCCGCCGCATCGACCGCCTTCTTCAGCTCTTCGATCTCGGCGGCACTGTCGTCCGACTCACCCAGTTCCTTCTGGATCTGGCGCATCTGCTCGCGCAGCACGTGCTCACGCTGGCGCTCGTCGAACGCCTTCTTCGTTTCCTCGCCGATGCGGGCCGAGATGCGCAGCACCTCGACGCGCTCGCCGAGGATTCTGAGCACGCGGTCGAGGCGTTCGCGCAGGTCGAAGCATTCGAGCAGCGCCTGCTTTTCCTCGACCTTGATGTCCATGAAATTGACCACGAGGTCGGACAAGGCCGCCGCCGAGGTCATGCCCTGCACCACGTTCGCGAGCTCGTCCGGTGCCTGGGGCAAGAGGCCCAGCGCCTCCGTGGCGCGCTGCTTCAGCTGGTGGAAGCGCGCCTCGATGTCCGGGTTCGCTTCTTCTCCGACGGTTTCGGCGACCGCAATGCGTGCGACCAGAAACGGCCAGCCTTCGAGGAACTCGAGCACCCGGAAGCGTTCCTGGCCCTGCACCACCATGTGATGCGCGCCTTCGGTGCCGGTGATGTAGCGCAGGATCTGGCCACTGGTGCCGACCCAGTAGAGATCCTCCCCGGCGGGCCTGTCCTGCGTGGCATCCCGCTGCAGGAGAAAGCCGATGCGCCGCTCGGCCTTGACCGAGTCCTGCGCGGCGGCGACCGAACTCTCGCGCCCGAACGTAACCGGTGCGACGATGCCCGGGAACAGCAGCATGTTGCGCAGGGGAACGATCGCAATCGCATCGGCCGGCAGCGGCTTGTAGCCTGCGGTCGCATCCGCGCGCGCCACCCCGGCGTCGGTGGATCCGGCGTCCTGCGTGGCTGCGTCGATCGTGATGTCGATGTCCTTGCTCATGGCGTCGATTACTCCTGCACTGCGATTTTTCGGAATGCGAGCGTGAGGCAGCCGTCGATGAACGATTGCCCTGCGGGTTCCAGCCGGTGAACCGGCAGCGCGATGCGCCGGAAGAACCGGCCGTAGGGAATCTCGATGCGGTGCAGACGCGCACCGCGCGCCGTGACCGGAAAGCCCCTTACCGCGGACACGGTCACGGCCGACGACTCCAGGCCGACGACGATCGCATCCGCCGATACACCGGGCAGTGCCACATGGATGAACAGCGTTTCGGCCGATTCGACCACGTCCACCGGCGGCTCCCAGTTCTGCTCCGCCGCCGCCGGACGCGCGAACGACCTCTGCAGACGCTCGGCCTGCTCGATCAGCGAAAGCGCTTCGCCCCACATCCAGTTGCGTATTTCACGCGGTCTCATGGACCGCAGATGAAGGCGAAATCGGCAGTTTCAAGTCCACCCCGACCGCCCGGCACTGACGGTCTGCGGAAAAGTGACACTTTTTTATGCGAAACCCTGCTTTCCAAGTGTCGCCTGCGGGGACTAGCATGCCGATATTGACAATCAACACCGACAGGACAGGCCATGGCCAGAGCCCGCGCAAAACAAGCCGCAACTTCGAAGCCGCGCACCCCTTCGAAGCCGCGCGTTCCACCGAGCACCCGATTGCGCGCACAGCTGCGCGAGCGCATCCGGAACCGGATCGAGGAACTGGCCATCACGCGCGCCAGCGCCGCAGATTCGATGCACTTGTCGATTGCACAGACCAGCCGGCTCTGCAATGACCACGATGCATTCAGCCTCGACCGCCTCGTCGATGCCGCCGAGTGCATCGGACTCAGCGTGGAGATGCGGGCGGTCAGGCCGTATTCAAGAGAAGAATCTGGAAAGCTTCGGAACAGGTGAACCTGACGGTTCCCCCGTTACCACTACCGGAACAGAGGAACCTGGCGGTTCCCCCGTTACCACTACCGGAACAGAGGAACCTGGCGGTTCCCCCGTTACCCCCTCCCTAAAAGCACTCTCGAACTAGCGTTGGAATTTCGTCGCTGGGGCGCTCAGGGTTTGGCGTCGGGGTCGAGGGGGTAGATGGGGCGGCGGACGCGTTTGAAGTCGAGCACGCTGTAATCCGACGTACAGACACCCACACCCGCGCATTCGACGATCGCCTGCGCGAGGTCGCCGAAGCCGGCACGCCAGTGCACCCGGCTCTTCAGCATGAGGAAGCGTTTCTTCGTCGGGTCGATGCCCTGCGAAGCGAAGCATTCGAGGTCGTTCGGCTCCTGCTGGCGCGAGATCACCACGATCTCGACCTTCCCGGTATCGAGCACCGCGGTGGGCCCCATGTCCATCAACACGCCCTTCGACATCGGGCCGCGGTTGCGGAATTGTCCGTTGGAGAGGTTCTTGA
Source organism: uncultured beta proteobacterium (assembly GCA_963844255.1). Taxonomy (GTDB): domain Bacteria; phylum Pseudomonadota; class Gammaproteobacteria; order Burkholderiales; family SG8-39; genus SZAS-79. The sequence goes on along the minus strand of CAWJNP010000087.1, from coordinate 91,747 downwards.
CGGTCCCGCTGACTTCCAGCGGCTGTCCCTTGAGGCCGAGGCTCGGCATGTCCAGACGGCCGCCCAGCCTGAGCGTGACGCGCGCGCCGAGCCCCGCCTTCTGCATCTCGACCACGGCCTGCGGGTCGAACACCGCGAACGCCGCCACATCCTCCAGCCCGGATTCGAGGATGCCGGCAAGCACCGCCATGGTGTCCATCGTTCCGCCGGAAGCCGCATTGTCGTAGTGGTCCAGCAGGACGACCGGACCCGCATTCGAAGCGGGTTTCATCGCGCGTGCGCGGGCGAGTGATTTTTCCAGCGGCTCGACTTCGTAGACCCACTTCGCGCGATCGCGCCAGGCCATGTCGAGCAGTTCATCGCACCAGCGCTGCGCCAGCGCGGGGTCGTTGTCGGTCACCACCACCGCCGAGAGCCCCGCATTGACGATGTCTGCATGCGGAAAGCCGACGAACAGGCTTGCGCAGAGCGCGCCCTGCCTTTCCATTTCCGCCGCACGCGCCTGGATCTCGCGATTCGGCGAGTCGAGGCTCGACTGGCGCATCACGTGCGGCAGCATCGGCCGCTGGCCCCAGGCCATGGCCGGACGCGCCTTGCCGGCGAGCATCGAAAACAGCGCGCTGCCCGCGCGCCGGCCGGTCTCGTAGACGTCGACGTGCGGATAGGTCTGGTAGCCGGCGATCACATTGGAATTCGCGACAATCGCAGGATAGAGATTGGTGTGCATGTCGAGCGCAACCGCAATCGGCGTGTTCGGCGCAAGGCGGCGCAGGCGCGCCAGCAGCTCGCCCTCCCCGTCATCGTGGCTTTCGGTGACCATCGCCCCGTGCAGGTCGAGCAGGATCGCGTCGCAGCCCGCGGCAGCAGCCTCGCAGATCCGGCCGGCCATGTACTCGAACGCTGCATCCTCCACCTTTCCGCTCGGCCAGGCATTGCCCGCGACCGGCAAGGCGATGGTCGCGCCGGCCTGCTCGGCCAGTTCGATGAACGCGCCGATCGCCGAACCCGTGCCGCGCATCGCGCGGATCGCCGCCTCGCCCGCAAGCGGCAGCGGACCCCCGATGGCGAACCGCCCGATGGGCGTGGGCACCGGGGAGAAGGTGTTGGTCTCGTGCTTCATCTGGGCAATGACGATCTTCATGGGAAACGGTCTCCTGGGGACGGGAAAGCTGTCGCGACGCTTGCGACCATCCGGTTACTTTACCTTTCCTGCCGCGCGAGAGTACATTGGTGTCATGGATGAGAAGCGCGTCAGCGTTTATTCCGCCGATAACCGGGAGTCGCTCCCGGTCTATCCGCAGGACGTCCTGCACCCGACCGAAAAGGGCGAAGCCGAAATCCACGGCGGTGCGACCCGGCTTCCCTCGGAAATCCTCGAGCTGCTGGTGCAGGTCGACGGCAAGTCGAACGTCGGCGATATCGAACAGCGCTTGAAACACATCGCACCGGACGCGCTGCGCGGGCACCTGCGCGACCTGCTGCGCGACGGCCTGGTCCGGCAGGCGACCGTCGAGGAGGAGACCGGGCTCGACCTGACTTCGTTCTTTACCGCGGCCGACTTCAAGGAACCCACCGAGGGCGCGAAGGCGAGCGCCGACCGCGAAGCCGAAGTCAGCGAACCCGCACTGGCGAGCGACGGGTACTACGTGAGTTTCGCGCGCCGCTCGGTTTCGGCCCGCCGGCTCGCCGCCGGGGAAAAACACGTCGTGCTGCTGATCGACGACGATCCGGACTTCCGTGCGCTGATCGGCCGCGTGCTCGACCATGCCGGATTCGAGATGCGCTACGCCGCCGACCGCGAAGAGATCGTCGCAGAGTTGAGGAAAGCGCCCGCGCCGGACCTGGTGCTGCTCGACGTGGTGCTGCCGGGAACCAACGGTTTCGACATCCTGCAGCGCATGAAGCAGGTGCCCGCGTTGAAGCTCGTTCCGGTCATCATGACGACGGCCGAAGCGACGCGCGGCGCCGTGACACGTGGCCTCGTCGGCGGGGCCGACGGCTACCTCACCAAGCCGTTCAAGACCGAGATCCTCCTGAAAGCCGCAAGGACCGTCCTCGGCCTCGACTGAGCCGCTTCACATGATCTGGTTGACCACCCCCCCATCGACCCGCATGGCCGCACCCGAAGTCGCCGAAGCCCCGGCGCCACACAGGTACACGGCGAGGTTCGCGACTTCGGTGACGCTGGCAAAACGCCCGATCAGCGTGGTCGGCCGGTAGTCGCGGAAGAATTCCTTTTCGATCTGCTCCACCGGCTTTCCCGCGGCCTTGGCGCGCGCCGCACGCATCCGGCTGGTGTTCTCGGTGGACGTCGGGCCGGGCAGCAGCGCATTCACCGTGACGCCCGTGCCCGCCAGTTCCATCGCCAGGCCGTGCGAGACCGAAAGCTGCGCGGTCTTGGTCATGCCGTAGTGGATCATTTCCTTCGGGATGTTGAGCGCCGATTCGCTCGAGACGAAAAGTATCCTGCCCCAGCCCTTCTTCGCCATCGCCTGCGCGTAGCGGCGTGCGAAGCGCACCCCCGAGAGCACGTTGACCTCGAAATAGCGCAGCCACTCGGCGTCCTCGATTTCGAAGAAGGGCTTTCGGTCGTAGATGCCGAGGTTGTTGACGAGGATGTCCACCGCGTCGATGCGGTCGAACACCTGCTGTGCGCCCGCGGCGGTCGCGCAATCCGCGGCCACGCCCTCGGCCTCTGCGCCTGGCACCTCCGATTTCAGGCGCGCAATCGCCGCGTCGACCGCGGCCTGCGTGCGGCCCGTGATCACCACCTTTGCGCCCTCGGCCGCCAGGCCGTGCGCGATGGCGTAGCCGATGCCGGCCGTCGAACCGGTGATCAGTGCGCGCCGGCCTTCGAGTTCGAGATTCATGCGATGTTCTCCCTGGTGGACTGTGCTACTTGCCCGCCGCGGACTCGCGGATCAGGCGGGTATTCTGCCGGCGTGGGGCCTTGCGCTGCGCGCTGATCTCCAGCACGGCCGGGCGCTTTTCGTCGATCGAAGGCCGCGCACGCCGGGCGCGAAGGTAGGCGATGCGTTTGTCGAGCGTGCGCACCTGCTTGTTCAGGCCACGCTTTTCCAGTTCCTCGCGGATGCTCATCAATTCCGCGATCTGGTCGCGCTGCGCAGGCGGCGCGGGTTCAGCCGCGGGCGCGCTCACCGACTGCAGGGACTGCCGCGCCCCGGCCCAGTCGGTCTTCGGCCGGTTGGCCGCCGTGGCGAACTCCGCCGTGCTGCCGACCAGCCGCGCGATCGCCAGCCGCTCGTGCTTGAAGGCCCAGTCCATCGCGCCCTCGTCGTAATCGTTGCGCAGGCTGCGATCTGCGCCCAGCGCGAGCAGCTGCGTGACCGCGGCCTCGTGCCCCTCGTAGACCGCCATCATCAGCGGGGTCGAGCCGTTGGTGCTGCGCGCGTTCAGGTCCGCGCCGCGCGCGACCAGGAACCGCGCGACTTCGGCGTGCCCGGAAAACGCCGCGTAGTGCAGCGCCGTCCAGCGCCGCGGGCCGCGATCGAGCCTTGCGCCCCGTGCGAGCAGCCACTGCACCGCCTCCAACCTGCCGCGCAGCGACGCGTGCATCAGCGCGTCCTCGCCCAGCGTGTTCGTGCGGTTCACGTCGGCGCCGCGCGCGACGAACAGTTCCATCATCGGCAGGTTGCCCTGCCAGGCCGCGATCATCAGGCCGGTGCCGATGCGGTCGCCGGGGAAGTCGGGCGCGAGGCCGCGGTCGAGCCAGGCCTTCGCCTGCGCGATGTCGCCCTCCTCGATGCGCGCGCCGAACTCCGCCGCATCCGGCAGGGCGTTCGGGCGCCAGAACTGCGCGCCGGCCGGCAAGGTGAAGAACGCGAGTGCCGAGCCGAGAATCGTCGCTAGAATGAATGCGCGCATTGCCTTTCGTCCATGAACCAAACCACCTACACCCCGCTGGGCCGTGCCATCGCCGCGTCGTTGCTGCTGCACGCGGCCGTGTTCGCGTTCGGTGCGCAACTTCTTGGCGTGCTGCCGAAAATCGCGCGCCCCGTCGAACCGACCCTGCATGTGAGACTCGCCGCGGTGGAGCTCGTTCAACCGGCGCCCGCGCCGCAACCCGAACTGCGCATGCCCGAGGATACCCCGGCCGTGCCTGCGCCCGCCGTCAAACGCGCGGTTCGTTCGCCCCAGAAACACCTCACGCGTCCGGTGCAGGCCCCGCGCAACGCCGCTCCGGGGCTGCAGATGCTGTCTGGCGCCGCGGCGCGCCGCGCCAATGAGCAGATCGCGCGCGAACTCTTCTACCCCGTCGAAGCCGTCGAGCGCGGGCTGGAGGGCGAAGTCCTCGTCCTGCTGTTTCTGGATGCCGGAGGGAATGCGATCGCAGCGCGCATCGAGACCTCGAGCGGGCACGCGCTGCTCGATCAGGCGGCCGTGCGCGCGGCGCGGACGCTGAAGTCGCTGCCTGCGGATGCGCCGCGGGAAGCGCTGGTGCCGGTGAGGTTCAGGTTGCGGTGAAAGTGAAAGAATTATTTTGCGAAACCGGCTCCTGGAGCGGGTTTCCGGTCAATTTGTGTTCTGGTATCGATACTAGGGATTACCCTGCACCTTCATGGCACGGGGCCCTCGATGGAATCGGGTCCGAGAACTTTCTCCAGGATCCCCACAAGCACTGGCAGGCGAGATCGAGCAGCTGCGCATAGCAGGCGATGGTTGATTTGCCCGTATTCATGGGCAAGCACATTTCGCTGCCCCCTCAATCCCTGCCAGTCGATCGAGGGGTACCGCTGCCGGAATCCGTCCGAAACCCGCCCCGCTGACTCGCCGACGACTTCGATCAATCTTTCCAGCGCCAGCAGGCGCAGCCGATCTTCAAGCAGGCGTTCCATTTCAATGCCTTCGACAAGCGCATGCGCTTCGCGCGCGGCACGCAGCATGTCCCACAGATGGCCCGCATCACGTTCCTCAGGCCGTATACAGCACCTTCAGGTCAGACTCGATGGCGCGGCGCCGGAATGGGTTTACGAGGATTTCCGGGGTGGCAAGGTCGATTCTGCGGTTCCCGAACAGCGGGGAGAACGCCTCCTGTATCCCTGGCAGGTCGAAGAGGGTCACTTTGCTCTTCGGATCGAACTCGACCAGCAGGTCGACATCGCTCCCCGGGGTCAGTTCGTTGCGCGCCGCCGATCCGAACAGGCTCAGCTTCCTGATCCGGTACTTGCGGCACAGTGCGGCAATCCGCTGCCGGGGGATGCGCAGCCTGCCCGTGCCGGGCGCCTCGTAGGTGGCCTCGGGCGAGTGCAGCACCCGGGCCCGTTCCGCCGGGGATCCGGGCGCGTAGCGTCGCGGCGCCTCCCCTGCCGGAAGGACCTTGCGCGCGATACTGCAGAGCTCATCGAACAGGACAGAACCGGGATTCGCCCGGTAGTGCTTCTGCGCGCCGATACGGCTCACAGTGACAAGCCCGCTTCGCGCCAGCCAGGCCAGTTCGCGCTGAACACCGCCCGACCCGGCACCGGCCAGGGCAATCAGTTCCGTGGCATAGAAGCTGCGCCCCGGCTGGCCGAACAGCAAACCAAGCACACGCTGCTGCGTCGTGGAGAACAGTGCGTCGGCGAGGCCCGCGGGCGCGGGAGGTCTGACGGTTGGCTTCTTTGATGTACCCATATTGGGTATTTTAATACCCGTTTTGGGCAGGCGGCAGGAAAATCTGCCTGGCCCGCGTACCTGTCAGACGAGGGGGTACGCGGTGGCGGGGAGTGTGACACCCCGGGGTCAGCCTGCTTCCGAATGATGTGGCCATCCTAACGCTGCGGGAATACCCCGCCAACAACCACGGTCAGAACAAGGCAGCCCGCCAGGGCTTGCTCCAACTGGTCAGATGGTACCGAAACAAATCGGGGCCTGATCGGATTCAAACACCATGGAAGTCGGTAGCGGAGACCGTGGCCATGACACTTCTCAAGATGGAAGATCCTTGGCGCCGCATTGTTTTAGGAACTCCCAAACCCCGTCGTAGAACTCAACATTTCGTGTCGGATCCTCACCGGTCAGGTCTCCGCTCGGCACAAAAATTACCATTCCCTTTCGTGCTCTCGTAAGCAAGACGCGATAGCCGTTTTTGGCTACGTCAACGAGGCTGTCATTTTGCCAATCTGAGCCAGAAAGTTTGTAAGGCACCCATTCAGAATCTTCGCGCCGTAGGTCCGCATCCCAACAGACGATGCAGTAGTCCAGTTCAAGTCCTTGGACCTGGTACTGGTTTTGTACGGTCTCAAGTGAATTGGATGATCGAATATCGCTGCTTGGAGCGAGCATCCATGTTGCGATATCTGGCTTGTAGTCAACAAACAGACCTTCCGCGGCAAGACGTCTCGCTTGTCCTGACGCAATTAGCCCAGAACGTTGACCACCGACTGAAAGCGACTTTACCCACTTTCGAGCAGACTCAAGATCGCGCGTCAGCCAGATAGAATTTTTATGAGACTCCATCGTGACGACAAGGGTTCTTGCCTTCGACGCACTGCCATCAAGCACAGCGCTAACCCATTCCTCGACAACAGCATTGCGGTAGTAGCGCATCGCTTGATGAAGGTGGCCGTTCACTAACGGCTGGCGGTTCGGATGATTCGCCCACTTCTCGCGATCCGCAAATTCAGCCAACTCAAGCGTTTCGTCAGCAATAGAGAAGGTCCACCCTTTGCTCACGGCCGCGTCCAGCCAAGCAACAATCCCTCGCTCACCCCGATTAATTGCCTGATTGTGCCCAATGAGAGCAACTACGACCGCTCCGCCACTGGGGAACGCAGTTCTCTGTACGGAAAGTATGAGATCCGCTTCATGATCCCGAAGGGCCTCTCCAAGAACTATCTTGCCCATTTCATAGGTACGCTGCGCCTCATCAAAAACCAGCACGCGACCATCTTCCTGACGATGCGTCTCTCCTCGGCGACCTAGAAAGTTGTGCGCCTTCACGATCTTGAAACTAGCTGCAGCGGCTACGAAGTCGGCGTCAGCGCGGCGATATCCCGTAGGCGTCCATGACGCATCTCGCCTACCTTGAGCACGATACGATGTACTGAGTGCTTTGTTCAAAACATCAACAAGTGGCGCATTTCCAGTGACGAACACTGCCCCGTCCGCATGCTTACCCCGCATTACGATTTCAAGACCTACCAACGTCTTGCCTGCGCCAGGAGCGCCAGACAAGAAAATAATGTGATACTCCCCGCGGCTGAGCGTAGCCTCAATACGCTCACGGATCTCATTCACGCTTGCGGCTATCGCCTTCTTTGGCGCGGCGTGCTCCTGAATGGCAACAACATCATGATTTCCATACAAGGAAAGCGTGGCATCCAGAATGGACGACGAAGGGCGAAACGAAGAATCAAGCCACTCACTCCGTGACATTCCTTCACTTGAACGACGATTTTCCAAACCAATCTGGATTGCGTCTTGTAGGCTATTTTCGTCGCATTCCAATGGTTTGTTCGCTAGAGCCGTCCAACTATGTCCAGCAAGTCCCGGCCACACAACGGGTGTTTGCACCTGCCCAGCCGTAAGTGCAACGATCGGAACGACAATAGCGGCCTTGGATTCACACCATTCCCGCGTAGCTCGATGAAACTCGATCAGATTGACCGCGTACGTCATCACCTGATCGCGGTCAGCACGCTGGATTTTTGTGCGCTTAAATTCGACGACAAACAGAACCCCATCGGCGAGCAGCAAACAATCCATTCGCAAGCCGCGGCGGTGAAAATCAAACTCAAGAATTACGTGCCGGACCGACTCACATCCTGGCGCCATTAGCGCTTGGCGCAGTATCGGTATCCGTTCATCTAGGCTCTTTTGCAGCACCTCGACGCTTAGTCGCCATTCCTCATCTTGAGCAGCTTCGATCTCAAGACTTTCAGCAGCCGCTCGACCGGCTAGCTTGTTGGCGATGGCGTCCTTATCTTCACTTAGAAATTCTTCACGTGTGCCGTAGTACCAAGCTGCAGAATGTCTAGATCGTTGGTCCCCAGGCATGCTCGCGCGCTCCAGTCGGCCATTCGAATAGTTGAGATACGCCTCCTATGAAGTATGCCAAGGAAAGGGGTCGTCGGCATTGAGCGTTGCGCTAGGAGCGTCGGGCTAACACGCGACAAAGCGTGGAAATTCGGCGTGTTAGGCCAATTTTCGTAAGCGATCGACCATATCGCGCAATTCGAAATTCGATAGCCGCACCGTTATGCGGGCGTTCCGTCAGCAAATAGCAAATGCGATTCACGTATCGCAATCCCGGAACAATCCATTGATCTACGTCCCCATCGACCACGGTCCAAACGTGCCGTTGGTCATACTCTCGGACAAGCTGTAGATCGGATCCGTAGGTCTCCAAACCATGGCCGCCCCAAATATCGAACTGCGCGGCAGGATGCCGAAATGGGCGAAAGTATTCGTAGAACACATCCTCGTGAAAGCATGTGGACGAATTCCTTGTTGCTAATTTCAAGGCCATCTCGAGATAAAAGTTAAACTTTACTTTACTAAAACCTAGTTCAGGAGCCGGTTGCAGGTCAATTCGTATACCAGTTCTATTAACCCTACCCCACAAAAACCAACTCCGTCTCCCTCCCCCGCTGGTGAAAAATCACCGCCCTCTGCCTCAACCTCCGACCGATCGCCCGCGCCCCATCCCGCGGCAACCCCACCACCAGCACACTCCCGCCACCGGTGCCCGCATACCCCTGCTCCTGCAGGACCTCGTCCAGCCCCTCCTGCGCAGAAACACAGGCAGCAGTCTCCAGCCCAACCCGTGCAAGAAACGCATCCAGCCGGGGATTGGCCTCACCCACGCGCAGACGGATCGAAGGTTCGCCGCGCATCGCCCTAGGCCCGCGGGATCCGCCGGGTGCGGTGCCCGACGGTGATGACCTGCCCGTGCCGCGACAGCACGGCATACAGCCCGGCCAGGCGCCGGACCTCGCTCTTGGCACGCGACGCCGCAGCCAGCCGCTTCTGCGCGGCCTTGTCCATATAGAGGATCACCGCCCCGTGGTGGTCATAGGCCTCGCGGCCGAAGGAAAGCAGGAGGTCGAGCGTGTCGGAACCGATGCCGCGCTGCTGCATGCGCGCGCGGGCGTGGGACGACAGGGAAGAAACGGAACTCTGCATGGCGGGCCTCCGGAACTCATCGGAAGGCCAGTCTGCGACTGCGGGTGGCTCAGGGCGTGAGCCTGCGCATCCTGTTCACGCGCCGCTCAGGTGCGGGTAAGCAGAGACTCCACGGATTTCATCAGCCCCGGCAGGCTGGCCTCGACCACACCCCAGACGATCCGATCATCCACCGTGGCATAGCCGTGCACCAGAATGTTTCGGAACGCGACAATCCGGCGAAAGTCGTTCACCTGCGCGGCGACGGCCGGATCTGCCTTAGCAAGCCGTGCCAGGGCCTCCCCGATGATCCCGAACTGGCGCTCGACGGCGGACTGAGCATGTCATCCGCCACGTAGTCCTCGAAGGAGCGGTCGGCACAGAAGCCGGCAATCAACTGAGCCGCGCGACGGACGTCGAACAGGTACTTCGCCGAGTCAGGCTGCATAGAGCAAGGCTTTTTCCTGCTCGACGCGTTCACGAAAATACGGATTGCCCAGACCTGCGGGCGTGACCAGGTCAATCGGGCGAGAAAACAAGGCCTGCAGCTTTTCCAGCAGCGCGAAGTACGCTTCCGCATACTCGACCGGTGGGCGTTCGCCCAGGTCGACGAGGAAATCGAGATCTTCCGGCTCGTCGCTTCGCACGGCGGAGCCAAACAGCTCAAGCCGGCGCACGCCGAGCTCAGCACAGATCGCTGCCAACTCGGCACGATGCGAATCGAAGCGGTTTTTGAGAACTGCGTTCATGACGGATCTCCGGACGCAAGCCTACCCCTAAACCCTGCTAAAACCCACCCCCCGACCTTGCACAAGAGACCGCCCCTACGCCCCCGCCAGCCGCCCGATTTCCGCCACGGTCCGGTCGAGTTCGTGCCACAACCGCCCCTCGGCGCGCGGCTTGAACGCGGCGAGCAGCCCGCGGTAATACCACAGCGTGCCGTCCCGCCCGGTGGTGAAGCGCGACCACAGCGGCTCGCCGATCTCGCGGTAGTCCTCGAGGATCGCGCGCGCGTTGTGCAGCTTGTCGGCCATCGACACGAGCAGGGCCTCGGCGGGCTTGGTGGCGACCTCGTCGATGTATTTCTGCTTCCTGCGCATCCACAGCGCCTGGTCGCGGCGACGCTGCTCCTCGGGATCCCCGTCGGTGCAGGCAACGACGATCTGTTCGACCCGCTCTCCGAACCGCGCGCCGATTTCATTGGGGCCCATGCGGTGCGCCTGGTCCTCCAGCGCATCGTGCAGCAGCGCGGCGATCGCCTGGTCCTCGTCACCGCCGTGCTCGAGCACGATCGCAGCCACGCCGAGCAGGTGCGCGACATACGGAATGTCGCCGCCCTTCCGCTTCTGTTCCTCGTGCAGTTCGGCGGCCCAGACCAGCGCCTCGCGAAAGCGTTTTCCCACAACCGGCATCGCATCACCTCCTGCGGGGATTATAGGCTGGCGGCGTCAAAACCCGCCGCGACCGCGCTATACTGGCGGCGTCAAAACCCGCCTCGGCATCAGATGAAATTCTTCCTCGGACTCCTGTTCCCCGTCTTGCTCCTGGTGGTGGCAGTCCGCATCGTGCTGACCGACATGGCCGTCTGGGCGGCGATCTGGTCGATCTACACGCTGCTGTTCACGGTCGGCGGCGCGCTGGTCGGGACGTTGCTGGAAGCGAGCCTCAAGTCGAAGAACAAACCCAAGACGGGCATCGACCGCTTCAACCACGAGAAGTAGGCGCGGCCTCAGGCCAGCAGTCGTGCGAGCTCCCCACTCGCAATCAGCTTTTCCAGGTCGTTCGCGCCACCCACCAGCACGCCCTTCACGAACACCATCGGCATGGTGGGCCATCCGCTCCACATCTTGAGCGCGTTGCGCCGCCGCCAGCCGGAAAGATAGTTGCCGTACTCGAGGTACGCGTAGGCGATACCCTGCGCATCGAGCAGTTTCCTGGCCTTTTTCGGAAACGGGTTCTGACCCATCCCAACCACCACGACCGGGTTGGCCGCAACCGCGGCCTGCACCTCGCGCACGATGTCCGCGTGGCTGCCGGCCACCGCTTCACGAACGGCGGGGTGGATGTGTGCTTCGTCAAGTGTGCTGCGCGGCATGGTCACTCCGATCGGGTTCAAAGGCTCCAGGGCACCGGCGCCACACCGAACAGGATCCGGTGAAACAGCATGACGAGGATCGCCAGGCCGATGCCCCCGCCGACGGCAATGAAGTCATGCTTCGGCACGGGCTCGAAGGTCTTCACCGCGCCGCGTGCCACCGCGGAGCCGAGGTCGAGGGCCGCATAGGCGAGGAAGGCGCCGAACAGCAGGGTCGCCTTCTGGTGGCCGTTGGCGAGCAGGTGGACCACGGCCCAGAGCGCAATGCCGATCAGCATCGGGTGCTTCAGCGCGCGCCGTATCCGGCCGCGCATGTTGGCCGCGGCCAGCAGGATGAAGCTGATGACCACCACCAGCGGCGCGGCATGGCGCGCGCCGACCGAGGGCGCAAACAGCTGCTCGCCGCGCGGCGCAATCGCATAGCCCCACACGATCATCACCAACCCGATCCCGGCGACGATCGAGAACAGGCCCTTGTAGCGGTTCTCCCCGAGACCTGCAGCACATATGGCCCGCAGGGCGGGCAGCGCCGGCACCAGGTGGATGCCGAGAAAAACAACGAGGCCTGCGATCAGGAGAGTCATGACGGGACGCTTTTATGACATTGCAGGGATGGTACTACCGTGACACCCGGTTGCGCCCGCCGGACTTGGCGCGGTAGAGCGCCTCGTCGGCCGCCTTGATCGCGGCCATGGGCTTCATTTCCGCGTCGAGCCTTTGTGCAACGCCGATGCTCACGGTCACCGAAAGCAGCTTGTGCGGCGGGGTCTCGGCCTCCCCGGCGCCGCGCAGCCGGCTGCCGGACTCCGCATCGCGCGGGCGCTCCTCGCTGCGCACGGCCATCTGGTAGGACTCGATCGAGGCACGCGTCGCCTCCAGGTGCGGCAGCGCCTCGTCCATGTCGCTCCCCTCGAAGATCACGCAGAATTCCTCGCCGCCGTAGCGGTAGGCCTCCCCGCCGCCGCCGACCTCGCGCCAGCCGCGCGGCCACCAGCTTCAGCACCTGGTCGCCGATATCGTGGCCGTGGGTGTCGTTGAAGCGCTTGAAGTGGTCGACATCCACCATGGCGAACGCGCAGTGCGGGCCGAGCGCAGGCAGCCGCTCCTGCAGGGCGCGGCGGCTCGGCAGACCCGTGAGTTCGTCGGCGAAGGCGAGCCGGTGCGACTCCTGCATCACGGCCACCAGCAGGATCACGCCGGCGGCGCTCATGAACATCGCGAACACGCCGGGGCTGCCCACCCACTCGGCGGCGATGAAGAACGCTGCCAGCGCCGCCGCCAGGCCGATGTCCAGCGGGCGCGGGACCGTGGCGGGCGGCACCGGGTTCGTCCGCCAGAGCGCGGCGACCATGGCGGCACCGAACACGAGTCGGCCAAAGAGCGGCGTGGGCGGGCTGCGCAGGAACCAGTGGTCGAGCACGCCGATCCACGCAACCCCGGACAGGTTGCTGCGGCCGGCACTGGCAATCCACAACACGAGCAGGATTTCCGCTGCACCCAGCAACAGCCAGCGATGGTTCTGGTGATGCGACACACCGCGCTCCGTGGCAATCAGCGCGGCGAGCACGTTGAGCGGCACCAGCACCACCAGCGCCGTGTAGGTGACTTTCGCGGAAAACCCGCCAAGACCCGAGGCATACAGGGTCGCCGCATACGCCGCGAGCATCGACACCGCAGCGATGAAGGCGCGGCCGCGGTTGAACCAGTGTGCAATCAGCGCGGCGGCCAGCAGTGCCGCAAAGGGCGCGAGCGCCGGCAGGCCCGCCAGCGAAGGCGGAAGCGAAGGACTCAACCATGCGGCGAACACCGCGGCCAGCAGGATCAACGCCGGCGCAAGGGCCGGGCGCAGAAAAGCCTTCGGTGGCGGCAGCGGATTCGTTATGCGCTCAGCTTGTCGACATCCTTCATTCCGACATCGGCCACCTTGCCGCGCTGCGCGCGCCGGCCGTCGTAGTCGCGGATCTCCTTCCTGCCGAGTTCCACGACGCCGCGCTTGCCGCGCTTCATGCCGTGGACCGCGAGCCGGGTTCCGTCGATGACCGCGACCGAGGCCAGCGTGACCTTCTCGGGCAGCGCGATCAGCTGCACGCCCAGCCCGCCGTTCGGGCGCAACGGCACCTCGTCGAGCAGGAACACGAGCAATCGGCCATCCGACGATAACGCCGCGACCCGCGGGCTGACGTCGCCCTTGAAGTCGGGCACCGGCGCGGGCGGCAGAACCTTCGCGCCCTCGGCCGGCTTCATGAATTCCTTGCCTGCCTTCATGCGCGTGACCATGTCCTTCAGCTGCGCGACGAAGCCGTGGCCCGCGGTGGTGTGCAGGAGCAGGCTCGCCTCCATCGACCCCGTGCCCATCCAGACGATCGCGTCGCCGTTCGCGTTGACGAGGCTGTTCACCGGTGCGCCGTCGCCGCGGCCCGAGGGCAGGCCCGCGGCATCCAGCGTCCAGGTCTTGCCGGAGGACCCGAGGAACACGACCTGGTCGGTGGTCTTGCACTCGGCCGATTGGGCCAGGCCGTCCCCGTCCTTGAAGCTGACCGTGGTCAGGTCGATGCCGTGCCCGGCGCGGGCGCGGACCCAGCCCTTCTTCGACAGGATCACCGTCACCGGCTCTTCCAGCACGGCACGTTCGATCTGCGTGCGCTCGTCGGCTTCGATCAAGGTGCGCCGGTCGTCGCCGAACTTCTTCGCGTCCTCCTCGAGCTCCTTGACGACAAGGTTCTTCAGCACGCGCTCGGAGTCGAGGATCCGGCGGTAATCGTCCTTCTCCTTCTCCAGGGCCTTCTTCTCGTCGTTGAGTTTCACCCCGTCCAGGCGCGTGAGCTGGCCCAGGCGCAGGTTGACGATGTCCTCCGACTGGCGCTCGGAAAAGCCCCATTTCTCCGAGAGCTTGCGGCGTGCCTCGGCCTGGTCGTCGCAGGCGCGGATCAGCTTGATGATCTCGTCGATCTTGACGAAGGCCATGATGCGGCCCTCGACGATATGCAGGCGCGACTCGCATTTCTCCAGCCGGAACTGGGTGCGGCGCCTCACGGTCGCGATGCGGAAACCCGTCCACTCCGAGAGCACCCCGACGATGCCCTTGGTCTCGGGCAGCCCGTCCAGGCCCAGCCAGGTGAGGTTCAGCGGGTAGCGCATCTCCAGGCTGGTGTGCACCAGCAGCGCCTTCATCATCTCGTCCGCGTCCTGCCGCGAGGAGCGCGGCTCGATCACGATGCGCATGCGGCTCTTGCGGTCGGACTCGTCGCGCACCGTTTCCACGAGGTCGAGCACGAACTGCTTGAGGCGCTTCTGTTCCTGCGAGACTTCCTTCTTGCCGGTTGCGGGCCGGGGGTTGACCAGCGCCTCGATTTCCTCGAGCACGTTTCGGCAGGACACGCCGTGCGGCAGCTCGTCCACGACAATGCGCCACTGGCCTCGGGCCAGCGGTTCCACATGCCAGCGCGCGCGCATCGCGATCGAACCGCGACCGGTCTCGTAGGCCTGGCGGATCTCGGCTGCGTTGGAGATGATCTGTCCGCCGCCGGGGAAATCCGGCCCGGGCAACAGCGCCAAAACCTCGTCCACCGTGGCCCGGGGGTTCCTGATCACCAGCGCCGCGGCCAGCGCAACCTCGCGCAGGTTGTGCGGCGGAATGCGGGTGGAAAATCCGACCGGAATGCCGAACGAGCCGTTGAGAAGCCCGAACGGCATGCGCGCCGGCAGCAGCTGCGGCTCGTCGAACTTGCCGTCGTAGTTCTTGATGAAGTCGACCGTGCCCTCGCCGATTTCGGCGAGCATCAGTTCGGCGTAGCGGGACAGCTTCGCTTCGGTATAGCGGTAGGCCGCGGCCGAGTCGCCGTCGCGCGAACCGAAGTTGCCCTGCCCGTCGATCAGCGGATAGCGCATCGAGAACGGCTGCGCCATGTGCACCATGGCCTCGTAGGTCGAGGAATCGCCGTGCGGGTGGTACTTGCCGAGCACCTCGCCCACGAAGCGCGCGCACTTGGCAAACCCGTCTGCGCCGGTGTCGCCCATCGCATACAGGATGCGGCGCTGCACCGGCTTCAGGCCGTCGGCGACCTCCGGCAGTGCGCGCGACTTGACCGTGGAGACCGCATAACCGAGATAAGCCTGCGAGGCGTGCTGCTCGATCGGTGCGGAATCGTCACCGGAATCGGCAGAGAAAAGATCGAGTGTCGTTGTATCGTCCATTACGCGAAGGCGAGGGCGGAACCCCGGGGTTCCTGCCCTGCCCCCTCCTTAGTTGACAGCCTGTTGCTGCGGTTCATCGAATTCGAACAGCGGGAGTTGCCGGTCAGCAAGCAGCAGCGCGTATTCCGCCGCCGCCTTGGCCGAGGAAAGCGTTCCCGCCTCGCCGGTACGCCCGGCCGCTTCCCATACGTATTTCAGTGCGCCCTGCGCATCGAGCCTGACCTTGGCGAGCTTTTCCTTGCCGCGCCAGAGGCAGTGCGACTTGTAGCCGCGTTCCCAGAGGGCTTTCTTGGGCTTGCGTGCCATCGTGGTCTCCTAGAGTCAGGTCAGGTCAGGTCAGGTCAAATCAGACTGCTTTGCCGCATTGCCGATTTTGAAGTTTCAGGTCTCACGTTTTGCGCAGTTTGCGCTGCGCGCAAACTGCGCAAAACGTGAGATTGCATAAATTCAAATTCGCGCGATCCTTCGTTAGTACGACCGGGGGAGTCTAAGGGGGGGCTTCACCCCCCTTCCTCAAACATCCGCCTCGACCGTCTTCCAATGCTCCCGCATCCAGTTCCTGCGCCCTTCGGCTTCGCCCGAATCCATCAGCAACTCGAACTTCCCGCGCACCTTGTCGATATCCGCGCGATCCAGTTGCATCCTCACCAGCCTGCGCGAGTCCGGATTCATGGTGGTCTCCCACAACTGCTCGGGGCTCATCTCGCCCAGGCCCTTGAAGCGCGAGATCTCCCAGCTGCCTTCACGCACCTTTTCCTTCTTCAGCACATCGAGCGCTTCCTCGAGTTCGTCGTCATCGAGGCAGTACACGCGCCTTGCCGGCCTGCCCTTGCCCTGCGCCGGCACCTCGACCTTGAACAGCGGCGGCTGCGCGACCCAGATGCGGCCGGTCTCGACGATCTTCGGCATGTGCATGAAGAAGAACGTGAGCAGCAGGGCCTGGATGTGGCCGCCGTCGACGTCCGCGTCGGTCATCAGCACGATCTTTCCGTAGCGGATGCCCGAGAGGTCGGGACTGTCGTCGATGCCGTGCGGGTCGCAGCCGATCGCGGTGGCGATCGCCTGCAGTTCCTTGTTGGCCAGCACCGTGCGCGCGTCCTTGGACATGGTGTTGAGCACCTTGCCGCGCAGCGGCAGGATGGCCTGGGTGTCCTTGTCGCGCGCCTCCTTGGCCGACCCGCCGGCCGAATCGCCCTCGACGAGGAACAGTTCGGTGCGCGAGGTGTCGTCCGAGGCGCAGTCGACAAGCTTGCCCGGCAGCGTGGCCACGCCCGAGGATTTCTTGCGCTCGAACTTCTTGCCCTTGGACAGGCGCGTGTTCGCCTGCTCGATCGCGAGTTCGACGATGCGTTTTCCCTCTTCGGGATGCTGGTTCAGCCAGAGCTCGTAGGCGTCCTTCACGCACACTTCGACCAGCTTCGCCGCATGCCGCGTGGTGAGCTTTTCCTTGGTCTGGCCGTGGAACTGCGTGCGCACGATGCGCGCCGACAACGTGAAGCAGGCGCGGCTCCAGACGTCCTCGGCAATCAGCTTCACGCCCTTGGGCGTCATGCTGCGCGTGTCCATGAAGGCGCGGATGGCTTCGAAAACGCCGTTGCGGAACCCGGCCTCGTGCGTGCCATGCGAGCGCGTCGGGATCAGGTTGACGTGGCTGTCCTGGAAGACATCCCCATCCGGCAGGAAGCCCACCGCCCAGGACGCGCCCTCGCCGGGCTGGATGTCGGAAAATTCCGCCGCCGACTTTTCGTCGAAGTGCCGTTCGCCGGTAAACAGCGGCGCGACGAGTTCGCG
The DNA here is from genome assembly GCA_963844255.1 of uncultured beta proteobacterium. Classification (GTDB taxonomy): domain Bacteria; phylum Pseudomonadota; class Gammaproteobacteria; order Burkholderiales; family SG8-39; genus SZAS-79. Next base: position 74,562 of record CAWJNP010000087.1, on the reverse strand, counting down.
CCCCTGCAGCATGAAATCGAAGTACTGCGCCATGCCGCGCTCATACAACCAGCTCTTCTCCTCTTTCCCTTCCACGCGCATCACGGTGGTGAGGCCCGGCAGCAGGTAGGCTTTCGAGCGGATCAGGTGCTCGAGCTCGATCATCGGGATGTTCGGGCTGTCGAAGTATTTCGGATCCGGCCAGGCGCGCACCACGGTGCCGGTGCGGCCCGCGTACTGCTTCGATTTCTCGCTCTTCAGTTTCTGCACCAGTTCGCCGCCCTCGAAGGCGATCGTGTGCTTCGCGCCCTCGCGGTAGACATCCACCTCAAGCCGCGTGGACAGCGCATTGGTCACCGCCACGCCGACGCCGTGCAGGCCACCGGAGATGTGATAGACGGCGTCGCTTGATTTCGCGAACTTGCCGCCCGCGTGCAGCATCGTGAACGCGACCTCGACGGCGGGTTTCTTTTCTTCCGGATGCATGTCGACCGGGATGCCGCGGCCCTCGTCTTCGACTTCGACCGATCCGTCCTTGCGGATCGAAACCACGATGCGTTTGCCGAAACCGGCGAGGGCTTCGTCGACCGCGTTGTCGATCGCTTCCTGGACGATATGCAGCGGATGGATGGTGTGCGTGTACATGCCCGGCATGCGGCGCACGGGCTCGAGCCCCTTGAGGGCCTGGATGGATGAAGCGTCGTATACGGCTTTTTTGGACATGCTCTAAGTAATTGATAAACCAACGTAATACGCTATCCCTAGGGTTTTGTGCGGGACAGAAACACTATATATTGTAGGCGATTGGGCCGCGAGGCCCAATCGGGGTGGACACTGGACGCTCGCGTCACCCGTGCAGGACCCGGACCGAAGGAGATTTCGCCATGACCGAACACAGGCCCGAAAGCTCACGCCGCCGCTTCCTGAGGGCTGGCGTGGCGCTCGCCACAGGCACCGTGATTGCAGGCATTTCTGCGCGCCGTGCGAACGCCACCGGGTGCACGCCGGGGCACCTCACGCCGGCCCAGACCGAGGGCCCCTACTACACCCGTGGCACACCGCAGAAAGCGAACTTCCGCCCCGACGCGAAGGGCGAGCCGATATCGCTCGAAGGACAGGTGCTCGACGCGCAGTGCAGGCCGTTGCCAGGCGCATGGCTGGATTTCTGGCACGCGGATGCGGATGGCGCGTACGACGACTCGGGGTTCCGCCTGCGCGGGCACCAGTTTGCCGACACCGCCGGCCGCTACCGGCTCGAGACCATCCTTCCGGCGCTGTACCCGGGCCGGGCGCGCCACATCCACGTCAAGCTGCGCGCGCGCGAGGGAGAGCGGATCTTCACCACGCAGGTTTATTTCCCCGGAGACTCGGGCAATGCGCGCGACCGCCTCGTGCGGCCCGAACTCATCGCAAAGCGCAGCGGCGCGTTGTATCAACTGGATTTCGTGCTGCCGGACTGAGCTGCACGGCGACCGACATTGCTGCCAATTTTCACCTGAAGCCCACGGCTGGCGTGGGTTTCCGGACAGATTGCTGCCATCGGCCCGGCAGTGCCGGGCCGGCTGCGTATCAGCTGTTCGGTCCGCGCTGCATCGAGACAGGCTGCCAGGGCTCGAGCGAGGACTTCGCCAGCACCGCCGGATTGACGCAGCTCATCGGCCACTTGCCGGCCAGCGCGAGCGCGAGTTCCTGTCCGACGCGGCGCTTGCGCGCAGGGTCGAAGCGCGCCGAGGCCGAAGCGTTGTGCGGGCTCAGGGTGACGTTGCCCATCTTCAGCAAGGGATTGGAAGGGTCGGGCGGTTCCTGCGCGAGCACGTCCAGCGCGGCATGTGCGATGCGGCCTTCCTGCAGTGCGCGGATCAACGCGGCCTCGTCCACGGTCGGCCCGCGGCCGGTGTTGATGAAGATCGCGGTCTTCTTCATCTGCGCGAAATGCTTGTCCTTCAGCATGCCGCGCGCCTCGGGCGTTGCGGGCGCGTGCATGGAGACGAAATCGGACTGCTGCAGCACTTCCGACAAAGTGGCCGGCACCACGCCATGCTCGTGCATGACCATTTCCTCGATGTACGGATCGTAGGCCAGCAGACGCAGGCCGAAGGGCTTCGCCCGCAGGGCGGTGGCCCGCGCAACGTGGCCGAAGGCGATGAAGCCCAGCGTCTGGCCCATCAGGCGCGGAATCTTGAGCAGCGCCGGCCGGCCTTCGCGCCAGCGACCTTCGCGAACCATGCGATCCTGCTCGATGACCCGGCGCGAACCCGCGAGCAGCAGCGCCATGACGTGATCGGCCACTTCCTCGATGAAGGTGTCGGGACAATTGGTCACCGGAATGCCGCGCGCGGTCGCGGCCGCCACATCGACCTGATCGACGCCGACGCTGCCCAGCGTGATCGCGCGGCAGCGTGTGAGGCTGTCGATTATCTTCTTCGTGATCAGCATGCCGCCCCGCGCGTAGATCACATCCGCATCCTTCGCCGCGGCGATGAATGCGTCCTCATCGCCGACCGGGCCATTGACGATCTCCATATCCACGCCCTCGAGCGCTTCCATTTCGTAGTCGAAGTTGCCGCCCGCACTCGCAATGGCCGCGCCCGCGGCCGTGATGATCTTGAATTTCGCCATGTTCTTCTCCCCCGTCGCTGAATCAGTTCGCTACCGCACCCGCCTCTTTGCGGGTGATTGCGATCTCCGCACGCGCGGCCTTCGCCATCAGCCCGCTGTCGTTCATGATCGTCACCAGCCGGAACCCCATGGCGATCATGCGTGCCGAATAAGCGCCGGTGGCGTTGTGGATGCCGGCGAACTGGCCGCGCTTGGTGGTGGCCGCGACAAGTTTTTCGTAGATCTTCAGGATCTGCGGCTCTTCGCGGTCCAACATGGGCTTGAGCCCAAGTGACAGACCGAGGTCGCTCGGACCGATATAGATGCCGCTGATGCCGGGCACGTCCAGAATGGCGTCGATGTTGTCGATCGCCTCCTGGGTTTCGATCATCGGGATCACCAGCACTTCGTCGTTGGCGGTCGACTGGTAGGGACTGGCCTCCCCGTAAGCAGCGGCGCGGATCGGGCCGTTGCTGCGTTTCCCCTTGGGCGGATAAAGGCAGTAGCTGACCAGCGCCTTCGATTCGGCCGCCGTGTTCACCATCGGGCAGATCACGCCCCAGGCGCCGCCGTCCAGCACCTTGCCGATGATGCCGGGCTCGTTCCATGGCACGCGCACCAGCGGCGTGATGGGATATTTGTCCATCGCCTGAAAGCACTGCACCATCGACTGATAGTCCTGCACCCCGTGCTGGATGTCGACGGTCACGCTGTCCCAGCCGCACTGCGCCATGACTTCGGCGGAGAACCCGGAGGGTATCGCGAGCCATGCATTTACGCAGGCCTTGCCCGATTTCAGACGCGCTTTGAGCTTGTTCATCATGCTTTCCTTGGTTGAAGAAGACACGGAAGGTTGGCGCCTGCGGCGGCATGCCCGGAACCGGGCGATGTCGATCAGGACGATCTGGCCACTGATATTAGCAGGCCGGGAAAAACGCCGGTGCGGCAGTGATTTCGAACCCGCGCGCGACATTTCCCGGACGGCGTTCCATACTTGCGCACCGGCCACAGAAACGGAGCCACCCGCCATGAGCCTGCAGCTCTCCCCCCTGCACCCGCTGTTCGTCGCCGAAGCGAGCGGCATCGACATCGGCAAACCCATCGACGCCGACACCGTGCGTGCAATCGACGATGCCATGGATCGGTACGCCGTGCTCGTCTTTCGCGGTCAGCCGCTGGACCAGGACCAGCAGATCGCGTTCGCCAGCCGCTTCGGCACGCTCGACGCCGGGCTGAAAAAGTTGAACCCCAACGCACCGGACCGTTTCAGGTACCGGGAGATGATCGACATCTCCAATGTGAAGCCCGACGGCAGCCTGCATGCCGCGACCGATCGCAAGACTCTTTCGAATTTTGCCAACCAGCTCTGGCACAGCGACAGTTCGTTCCAGCAGCCGGCGGGAAAGTACTCGATGCTCTCAGCCGTGGTGGTGCCGGCGAAGGGCGGACAAACCGAATATGCCGACCTGCGCGCGGCCTGGGACGCCCTGCCCGCGGACCTCAAGGCGGAGATTGAAGGCCTCCACAGCGTGCACGCGGCGCTGCATTCGCGCATGTGGCTGGGCGACCAGCCGACGGCGGCGGAGCTTGCGAAAATGCCGCCGGTGCAGTGGCCGCTGGTGCGCACGCACCCCGGTTCGAAGCGCAAGGTGCTCTGGGTCGGCGTGCACGCGACCCATATCGTCGAAAAGACCCTGGCGGAAGGACGCATGCTTCTGCTCGAGCTGCTCGAGCACGCGACGCAGCGCGAGTTCGTCTACCGGCACGAATGGCGGCTCGGCGACTTCGTGATCTGGGACAACCGCGCCACCGTGCATCGCGGCCGGCGCTACGACCTCGGCGCCCGGCGCGAACTGCGCCGCACCACGACCAACGACATGGATTCGCTGCGCGACTCGGTGCTCGCGCAGGCGGCCTGAGCTAGCTCGCGAGCGCGAAGCGCTTCACCCGCGCCCAGTCGACGAGCGCGGCGGTGTCGGCCTGCGCGGGAAGTGTCGATGCAGCCGTTCACAACCGGCGGCATCTCGGTGACCACCTGCTCGCGCATGCCGAGGAAGAACGTCTGTTCCGCAGCGACCAGTCGCAGTTGCACCGGGATCGCCGCCCCGTACTGCAGGCTGATGAGCGTCCCGAGCGCGCTTTCGGCGTACAGGCCGAGCGCAACCCGCGCGCCGTGTGCCGCGGCCAGCGTGGAAATCTCACGCGCCTCGGTAAAGCCGATGCGTCCGGTCTTGGTCGACAGCGCCATCGCACCCTTTTCGAGGTAGTGCGCGGCATCGAGCGCGGAAGTGCAGGTGCGGTCGATCAGGATCGGAATCCCTGCCGCCGATTGCAGTGCCGAAAATTCCGCATCGGGTTTGAGCGGGCAGGGATCTTCGGACACGGTTGCGCCCGCATCGCGCATCGCCAGCGAATACGACAGGCCTTCGCTGCGCTTGTAGGCACTGTTGGCATCGACGTACAACGTCACCGCATCGCCGATGGCGTCACGGATCTCGCGCATCGCGGCAAGGTCCGTGTCCAGTCCCTGGCCGCCCTTGACCTTGAGCGTGCGAAATCCGTACCGTGTGCAGACCTCGGCGGCTTCTGCGGCCATCACCGCAGGCGGCTGGCGGGTGATCGCCCAGGTGAGTTCCACCGAGGGCGCGCCGCCCCAGAGTTGCCAGAGCGGCCGGCCCGCCCGGCAGGCTTCGATCTGCCAGCAGGCGTTGTCGATCATGGCCTTCGCAAGCCGGTTCTCAGGCACACCTGCGAGCCGCTGCATGACACCGGCGGCCCCTTCGCATTCGGCCCCGAGCACCTTCGGCATCAGGAAGTCTTCGAACGCGGCGGCAAGCGAGCGCGGCGAGACGCCGGTCCAGGTGGCCTTGATCGTACCTTCCGCGACGCCTTCGATTCCGTCGCTGTCGGTGAGGCGCAGCAGCGCATACAGACCCGCGCTTTCGACCGCATTCGCCCAGACGACCTCACGCAGGTAGGGCAGTTCGTAGAAGTGCAGGGACCAGGCGGCGATCTTCAATTGAGCCGGTTCCTGAGCGGCTCACCGCGCGCGAACCGGTCGAAGTTCTCCGCGATCCCGGTCCAGCGCCGGTCGATCATCCCCGTGGTCCAGGCCGAGGTGTGCGGCGTCATGTACAGGTTGTCGAGTTCGTGGAAAGGATGTTTCGAGGGCGATACCCGTGGATTGTCTTTCGATGGATAGCTGCCGTACCACGCGTCGATCGTCGCCCCGCGGATGCGCCTGGTCTTCAGCGCGTCGAACAGTGCGTCCTCATCGACGATGGCGCCACGCCCGACGTTGATCAGAACGGCGGAAGGCTTCATGCACGCGAACTGTGCGGGGCCGATCAGGCCCTGGGTTTCCGGGCCGAGTGCGGCAGCCACGACGATGTAGTCGAGCGTGCGCAGGGCTTCGTCGAGGCGGTCGAACCCGACCCAGGCATCGACCGAGGCCGGTGGCGTGCGCTCGGTGCGGTTGATCGCGACCACCTTCATGCCGAACGCCTTCGCGCGATCCGCAACGGCGCGGCCGATCGAGCCGAAGCCGACGATGCCGAGCGTCTTTCCGTAGAGCTCCTCGTTTACGGGCCCGTTCATGCGGCCGCTGTATTCCCAGCTCCCCGTACGGAACGTGCGGTCGGCTTCGACGAAGCGGTGGCACCAGACCAGCATGCCGAGCAACGTGTACTCGGCCATGCCTTCAGCGTGCCCGTAGGCGTTGCATACCGCGGCCCCGGCGGGCACCGAAGCGAAATCGATGCCCTCGTAGCCGGTCCCGGGCAGATGGAGCAGGCGCAGTTTCGGCGCGGGCGGGAATCCCGCGTTCCAGGCCAGGCTGATCAGTGCATCGGCATCGGCCAGCGCGCGCGCGAAGTCCGACTTTGGATCCTGCTCGAAAAAGCGCTCGACGGTCCACTCCGTCTTCACTTTCGCGAGGAACAGATCGCCGAGGTGATGAATCAAAGTGCCGTGGAAGATCACTTTCATAGCATGCTATCGTGCCCGCTCGGAGGGAATCGGGCAATGGCAATTCAGGTCGCGTCCAAAGTCGAGTGCGTGGTGAAGAGTGAAGATCGCCTTGGGGAATGTCCCTTGTGGTGCGAACGCGAAAAGATGCTCTGGTGGGTGGACAGCCGCGGGCCCTCACTCAAACGCTGGGATCCGTCGAGCGGGCAGACCCGCGCAATCTCATTGCCTTCGACCGTCGGAAGCGTGGCGTTCCGCGAGCAGGGCGGCATGCTCGCCGCGCTGCAGTCGGGCATCCATTTCCTCGACCCTGTCACGGGCGAACTGCGCGTCGCGGCACAGCCCGAAGCGCATCTGCCCGGGAACCGATTCAACGACGGCCGTTGCGACCGGGCCGGACGATTCTGGGCCGGCACCATGAGCGATGTGCGCCGCGAACCAACGGGTTCGTTGTATCGCCTCTCGGCGAATCTCGAGTGCACCCACATGCGCGATGGCATCGTCGTGCCCAACAGCATCACCTGGAGCCCGGACAACCGGACCATGTATTTCGCCGATACGCACCGCACCACGATCTGGGCCTTCGATTTCGATCTTGCGAGCGGGGACATCTCCAACGAGCGCGTCTTTGCCGCAGGCGGCGGACGCCCCGACGGCTCCTGCATCGACGCCGAGGGTGGCCTCTGGAATGCCGAATACGGCGGCTGGCGGATCGTGCGCTACACGCCGTCGGGAAAGATCGACCGGGTGATCGAGATGCCGGTGGCCAACCCGACCTGCTGCTGCTTCGGCGGCGCCGGTCTCGATACGCTGTTCATCACCTCGGCCACGCAGCGCCTGACACCCGAGGACCTCGCAAAGCAGCCGCTCGCCGGAAGCGTATTTGCGGTGCGCCCCGGCGTGAAGGGCCTTGCCGAAGCACGCTTCGCCGGCTGAGCGTGGAAAAGCAACTCACCGGAAAGATTCCGCGCGAACGCATCGGCCTGCTTGCGCTGCCGCGCCTGCCCGCGGACTTGCTCGCCGCCTACCGCGCACTTGGCGACCTTTCGGGATTGGTGTCCGATGCCTGCGACGAACTGGGCATCGCCTGCGGCGTGCCGGCGGCGTTACTGCGGCCCGCCGATCCGAAAGCGCGCATCGCGGGACAGGCGCTGACCGCGCTCAATCGCCGGCTCGATATCCCGGTGGCGGAAGCTGTCGCCGGAAAAGTCTCGCGCCTCGGCGAGATCGAGGCGCACAACCTCGCCGAAGCCGGCGACGTGCTCGTGATCCAGGGCGTCGAGGGCATCTCAAGCATGGGGGCACTCTCGGCTTCGATCGGCAAACGCCAGGGAGAACTCGGCGCGATCGTCGACGGTGCGGTGCGCGACATCGACCACCAGCGCGCGATCGGCTACCCGGTCTGGTCTCGCGGCGCGAGCCCGGTCACCGGCAAGTGGCGCATCGAAACCACCGCGATCAATGTGCCGGTCGAAATCTGCGGCATCACGGTGCGCCCGGGCGATCTCGTCGTCGCTGATGAAGTGGGCGTGTGCTTCGTGCCTTATGCGCGCGCGGCGGAAGTGCTGGACGTGGTGAAGACACTCGTGCGTTACGAGGAAGAACGCATGGCGCAGATCAATGCGGGCGCCTCCGTCACAGACCTCGCCAATGCAAGAAGACCCCCGACCAAATAAACCGGGGTCAGAGTCGACTTTTCTCCGGACATGCAACAGGTGGATGGCAGCAATCCACCCTGAGACCCGCGCCAATGCTGGGGTTTATCCGAAAAGTGGCAGCAATGGCTGGCGCCACTGCCGAGCAGGAAAAGTCGACTCTGACCCGGGTTTTTCTAGCCCAGGGTCGGCATGTTGAAGCCCGGTGCCGGCGTATCCTGGTGCGGCCAGCGCGTCGTGATGACCTTGGTGCGGGTGTAGAACTTGACGCCCTCGGCACCATGCACGTGCAGGTCGCCGAACAGCGAATTCTTCCAGCCGCCGAACGAATAGAACGCCACCGGCACCGGAATGGGCACGTTGACCCCGACCATGCCGACCTGGATCTCTGCCTCGAACCGCCGCGCAGCACCACCCGACTCGGTGAAGATCGCGGTGCCGTTGGCATAGGGATTCGAATTCACCAGCGCGATCGCCTCTTCCAGCGTGTCCACGCGCAGCACGATCAGCACCGGGCCGAAGATCTCGTCCTTGTAGATGCTCATCGCCGGTTTCACGTTGTCGAACAGCGTGGTGCCGAGGAAGAAACCGTTTTCGTGGCCTTTCACCACCAGGCCGCGGCCATCCGACACCAGCTTCGCGCCTTCCCTCACGCCCGCATCGACATAGCCCTTCACCTTGTCGCGATGCACGCCGGAGACCAGCGGCCCCATGTCGGCACCGTCCATGGTGCCCGGGCCGATCTTGATTGCCTCGGCCTTCTTCTTCAGCAGGCCCACGATGGGATCGGCCGCCGCGCCGACCGCGACCACCGCCGAGATCGCCATGCAGCGCTCGCCGGCCGAGCCGTAGGCCGCGCCGATCAGCGCATCGGCTGTGAATTCCATGTCGGCATCCGGCAGCACCACCGCGTGGTTCTTCGCCCCGCCGAGCGCCTGCACCCGCTTGCCGTGATGCGCGCAGGTCTCGTAGATGTATTTTGCGATCGGCGTGGAACCGACGAAGGACACCGCGCTGATGCCCGGGTGCGCGAGGATCGCATCCACCGCCACCTTGTCACCGTGCACCACGTTGAGTACGCCATCGGGCAGCCCGGCCTGCTTGAACAGTTCCGCCATCAGGACCGAGGCCGAAGGCACCTTTTCGGAGGGCTTGAGGATGAAGGTGTTGCCGCAGGCGATCGCCACCGGGAACATCCACAGCGGCACCATGACCGGAAAATTGAACGGCGTGATGCCGGCGCACACCCCTACGGGCTGGCGCAGCGTATGGCAGTCGACGCCCGAACCGACGTTTTCGGAATGCTCGCCCTTCAGCAGGTGCGGGATGCCGCAGGCGAATTCGATCACTTCGATGCCGCGCTGAACGGAGCCCATCGCGTCCGGCAGCGTTTTTCCATGTTCATCGGTCACCAGCGCGGCGAGATCCTTCTGCCGCTCCTGCATCAGCTGCAGGAACTTCTGCATGATTCGTGCACGTCGCAGCGGCGGGGTGTCACGCCACGCGGGCAGTGCGGCCGCCGCCGACTGCACCGCAGCGTCGATCGTCGCCGCATTGGCGTACGGAACGCGCTTGGCCACCTGCCCGGTTGCGGGGTTGTACACATCGCCCATGCGTCCCTCGGGGACCACGGGCTTGCCTGCGATCCACATCGGGACCGTGGCGAGTTTCATGTCGGCGGGTTTGTTCACTGAAACCTCTTCATTGTTGCGGTCAATGTTCGAATTTAGCGCGTTTCCGGGCCGCGCGTCCTGCCGGCGACCTAGCGCAGCGCGTTACGTCGCGCCAGCGCCTCGTCCAATCGTTTCTGCGCGCGGGTCGCGGCATTTTCCAGCGACTGGATGCGCTGCTCGTAGGCGTCGGATCTTCGTGTTCGCCCGGGGATGGCCGTGCCCACGGTTTCGCCGGCCTGCGGCTCGCGCCCGGCTTCAAGCGCCGCGCGCGCCGCGTCCAGCGCTTCGCCGGCCTTGACGACCTCATTCTGCGCCGCATCCAGGCTTGCTGCCGGTGTTGCGCCAGTGGTTCCTACCGCAGCGGGCGTGGCCGGCGGCGCAACCGGCTCGGGCAGCGCCACGTTTGGCGGTGGCAACTCCAGTTCGCGCGCGTCACGCGCGCCCGGCGTGGGCTTGTCGCTGTACACAATGCTGCCGTCGGGCAACACCGAGCGGTAAATCTGCGCGCTTGCCACCGGTGCAGCGAGCGCAAAAACCAGCAGTACCATTCCTCTTCGCATGTCGGCCTGTTCAGAGACTTCTCAGCGGAAGCTCCGCCGTTCGGGTGCCCTCATCCCAAAGGCGCAAGGGCACCGAAACCACATCGTATACTTCGCCGGGCATGTCCGCTCCCCTCGTACCCGCAGCACTCGCATTCTCGGCAGACGGCACGCCGTACTCCCTGGCGTTCGACGACGTTTACCACTCGAACGCAGGCGGCACCGCGCAGGCGCGCCATGTGTTTCTCGGCGGAAACGACCTGCCGGCGCGCTGGGGCGGCCGAGAGTGCTTCACGATCCTCGAAACCGGTTTCGGCCTGGGCCTGAATTTCCTGGCCACCCGTGCCGCATGGCAGGAAGACCCCGGGCGTTGCGCAAAGTTGCACTACGTTTCGATCGAAAAGCACCCTTTCGCCGTCGCAGATCTGAATACGCTGCACGCCCCGCTGGCCGGACTTGCCGCCCAGGCGGCTGAACTGCGCGCGAGTTGGCCGATTCTCGTCCCCGGCATGCACCGGCTGGAATTCGACGCCGGGCGCGTCGTGCTGACGCTCTGCTTCGGCGATATCGCCGACCTGGTGCGCGAGCTGCACCTCTGCGCGGATGCGTTTTATCTCGATGGTTTCGCACCGGCGAAGAATCCCGCAATGTGGTCCCTGCCCATACTGAAGTCGCTGTCCCGGCTTGCATCTCCCGGCGCCACCCTCGCGACCTATACGGCCGCGTCGCCGGTCCGGGATGCGCTGGCCCTTGCCGGCTTCAGCGTGGAAAAGCGGCCCGGATTTGCCCGCAAGCGCGAAATGTTGTGCGCGCGGTGGACGGACCGGGATGCCACCGTCCCCTCGCCACGACCGGCGCGGCGAGCCATCGTCATCGGCGCGGGACTGGCGGGCAGTGCAGTATGCGAGCGCCTCTCAGCTCGCGACTGGGAGGTCACGCTCCTCGAGCGGCATGCCGCTCCGGCACAGGAGGCGTCCGGGAATCATGCGGGCGCCTTCCATCCCCTGGTGACACGGGACGACAGCTTCATTGCCCGCCTCTCGCGCGCCAGCTTCCTCCACGCGCTGCGCCACTGGGAGGCCCTGGAGAACGTGGCGTGGTCTCGTTGCGGGGTGCTGCAGATGGCGCGCGACGAGGCGGAGGACGCAGCACAGCGCTCGGCGATGGCCTCCCTGGGTTACCCGACCGACTACGCCGACTACCTCGATCGCGAGGCGGCCACTCGCGCAGCGGGCGCCGTGGTCGCGGCGGGCGGGTTGTGGTTTCCGCGGGGCGGCTGGATCCGGCCCGCGAGCCTCGCGAACGCATTGCTCGCAAAGGCCAAGGTGAGCATGCACTTCGGAGTCGAGGTCCAAAAACTGGAATCGCGGGCCGGGGGCTGGGCTGCCGTCGCCGGCGACGGAAGGACCCTCGCGACGGCGCCCGTCGTCGTGCTCGCAAACGCGCGTGACGCCATCCGTCTGGCACCGATCAAGCATCTCACGCTGCGCAGCGTGCGTGGACAAGTCTCCCACCTGCCGGCGGCAGGGTTCCCGGCGATCGGCGCGGTGTTGCTGCGCGGCGGATTTGCCCTGCCCGCGGTTGACGGCATCGTCGTGACCGGCGCGACCTACGACATTGGAGAAGACGACCCCCTGCCCCGCACCGACAGCCATGCGGGAAATCTTGCCCGGCTCGCACGCGTGCTGCCGGGCGCGGAGCGTGGTTTCGATCCGGCGTCACTGCAGGGAAGGGTGGGGTTTCGCGCGGTTGCGCCGGACCGGCTTCCCGTGGTCGGCCCGTTGCCGGAAAGTACAGGCCTGTTTGCCGCGTTTGCTTACGCCTCCCGCGGCATCGTCTGGTGCGGCCTGATGGCGGAATTGCTTGCGAGCCGGCTCGAAGGCGAGCCCTGGCCGATCGAAGCGCGACTCGCCGCGGCCGTCTCGGCAGATCGATACTTACGACGTGCGCAACGTAAAGCGACCTGACGCAATTTCACATCGTGGGAAGGGCTCGGCTACAATCCGAGGGTTGATGCCATGCAGCAATTCCGATGGCCCGCGCAAAACAAGTACACAAGAATCCGATTCAGGTCATCGAGCGCATGGTGAAACTGCTCGATCTGCTCGCCGAGCATCCCGAACCCCTGGTGCTCAAGCAGATCGCGCAGATCTCGGGCCTGCATCCCTCGACCGCGCACCGCATCCTGGCGGCAATGACGGCGGATCGCCTGGTCGATCGCGTCGAACCGGGCAGCTACCGTCTGGGGATGCGCCTGCTCGAACTCGGCACGCTGGTGCGGTCGCGCATCAGCGTGCGCGAAATTGCTCTCCCGCTGATGCGCGAGCTGCATGGCCAGACCGGGGAAACGGTCAACCTGTCCGTGCGCCAGGACGACGAAATCGTCTACGTCGAGCGCACCTCCTCCGGCCGCTCGGCGATGCGGATCGTCCACGTGATCGGCGGTCGCGTCCCGCTGCATGTCGCCGCGGCCGGCAAGTTGTTCCTGCTGGAGGACGGCGCTGCACGGCTGAAGGAATATGCGAAGCGAACCGGGCTTGCAGCCCACAGCAGGAATTCGCTCACGACCCTGGCGGCGCTGGAGCGTGACCTCGATCGAATCCAGCGCCAGGGTTACGCAGCCGACAACGAGGAAGTCGAGATCGGCGTGCGCTGCGTGGCCGCCCCGGTGCGGGACGACAACGGCGGCCTGGTCGCAGCGCTTTCGCTCTCCACGCCCGCCGACCGCATGAAGCCCCAATGGGGCGCACTGGTCAGGGACACGGCAGAAAAAATCTCCCGCGCCCTGGGGCACGAATCCAGCACGTGACCGCTCCCGGTCGGGTTGTAAAGGGAGGGGGTACGGGGGAACCGCAGGTTCCCCTGTTCTTGACTAAGCAGCTACAAGGCCGTAGAGGCTGAACAGCCCATCCGGGTCCGACCAAACCGCCGCGCCGCGAAAGCCGGCCTCCGCGGCCAGCGCGACGAATTCCTCGACGGCGTACTTGCACGAATTTTCGGTGTGGATGGTTTCGCCCGCAGCGAACGCAAAGCGGTGTCGCCCGATTGCGACGCTCTGCGGGGCCAGGCTCGCCAGGTGCATCTCGATGCGGCCCTTGGGCGCGTTGTAGAAGGCGTAATGCGCGAACTTCCCGGGATCGAAATCCGCGCCGAGTTCGCGATTGATCCGGTGCAGCAGGTTGAGGTTGAACGCCGCCGTGACGCCCTGCGCGTCGTTGTAGGCCGCGTGCAGGATGTTCGGATCCTTCTTGCGGTCCACGCCAACCAGCATGGCGCCGCCCTCGCCGACCTGGCCGCGCGTCATGCGCAGGAACGCGCGCGCCTCTTCACGGCTGAAGTTTCCGATCGTCGAACCCGGGAAATACACGACCTTGCGCCCTGCACCTTCGAAAGCGGGAATCGTCAGCGGGCGGCTGAAATCGCCGGTCACCGCGCGGATGTTCAGCCATGGAAACTCCCCGGCGAGCAGCGCCGCGGCCTGGCGCAGTGCCGAAGTCGAGATATCGACCGGCACATAGACCGCCGGCCGCAGATGTTCGATCAGGATTCGCGTCTTGGTGCTCGCGCCGCTGCCGTATTCGATCAACTCGACCGCGGGGCCGCCCTCGCCCGCAAACCGCGCGATGTCGGCGACGTGCGCCTGCGTGAGCGAAAGTTCGGTGCGCGTGGGGTAGTACTCGGGCAGCGTGCAGATGGCCTCGAACAACTCGCTGCCGCGGGCGTCGTAGAAATACTTGGGCGGCAGGGCCTTGCGCTGGAGCGCGAGTCCGCTGAGCACGTCTTCGAGGAAATTGTCCGGCGTGACCGCCGACCCGTGGAAAGTAACCGACCCTGCCGTCATGCAGATGCTGCTCTTGGTGCGACGGCCGGGCTTATCCCTGCGATCGCAGGGCGGCAGCCTCCAGCCACTTCTTGATGCGCTGGGCGTCACCGATCCGGGAGTTCTTTCCCCACGAGTCGAGCAGAATCATCACCATGTCCTTGCTGGCCAGGCGCACGTGCATGACCAGACAGCGGCCGGCTTCGTTGATGAAGCCGGTCTTTTGCAGCGCGATGTCCCAGGAATGGCCGCGGACGAGGCTGTTGGTGCTGCGGTACTGCAGAGTCTGGCCGAGCACACTGACCTGCGCCTGATCGCGCGTCGAGTACTCGCGGATGACGGGATATTCGTAGGCCGCCTTGACCATCCGCGCGAGGTCGGGTGCACTCGCCACATTGGCCGAGTTCAGTCCGGTCGAGTCCTCGAAATGGGCGTCCCGCATGCCGATTTCGCGCGCCTTTGCGTTCATCGCGGCGACAAATGCCTCGGTGCCGCCTGGATAGGAGGTGCGCGCCAGCGCCGCAGCCGCCCGGTTCTCGGAGGCCATCAGGGCCAGCAGCAGCAATTCGTCGCGCGACAGCGCAGCGCCCGGGCGCAAGCGTGAGTGCGTACCCTTGAGCTGGTCCATGTCGTCCGAGCTGATGACAACCCGCGTGTCCATGTCGAGCCCACGGTCGAGTACGACCATGGCGGTCATCAGTTTTGTGATGGACGCGATCGGAAGGACCGCGTCGGCATTCTTGGAGAGGAGGGTTTCGCCGCTGTCTGCATCCTGCACAAGTGCGGTGCTCGAGCGCAGGAACACTTTTCCCGGATGCGCCGGCTGCTGGTGGCTGACCCGCTCGGCCTGCGCCTTCTTTTTCTGGCTGCCGTCCCCGGCCTGCGCGAATCCGATTGACAGGGCGAACACCGCAAGCAACGCGAACAGTGCAACGATCTTTTCCAGCTGGTGGAGCTGTCGTTGTTGCGGTTCCATCAACACGCCCTGTTCGAGATTTTGAGAAGTTTAGTCATCGAAATTCATAAAAGCAAGCAAAAATAAAGGTCTGTGATGTTTTTTCCAGAAACAACCTCAACTACCTGAGGGTTCCGGACGCACGTCGCCTGCCACGCCCTGCTCTTCTTCCTGCTGCTGCAGGGCCCACATCTGGGCGTACTGCCCGTCCAGCGCAAGCAGTTCCCGGTGTGTGCCGCGCTCCACGATGCGTCCGCTGTCCATGACGAGAATCTGGTCGGCATCCATGATAGTCGACAAGCGGTGCGCAATCACGAGTGTCGTGCGCCCTTCGGCGATGCGGGTCAGTTCAGCCTGGATCGAGCGCTCTGTTTCCGAGTCGAGTGCAGACGTGGCCTCGTCGAAGATCAGGATGCGCGGATTCTTCAGGATCGCGCGCGCGATTGCCACCCGCTGCTTCTCGCCGCCGGAAAGCTTGAGGCCGCGCTCGCCGACCGTCGATTCGTACTTCGCCGGCAGAGTCTCGATGAACTCGTGGATGTGCGCGGCGCGCGCCGCTTCGATGACTTCACTATCGCCCGCGGCGGTGCGGCCGTAATGGATGTTGTAGCGGATCGTATCGTTGAACAGCACCGTATCCTGCGGAACGATGCCGATCGCCCCGCGGAGGCTCTTCTGCCGGAGATGCCGGATGTCGACGCCGCCTGCAAGTACGGCGCCGCCGTTCACATCGTAGAACCGGTACAGCAGCCGGGCCAGCGTCGACTTGCCGGATCCGGAATGGCCGACAACCGCCACGCGCGCGCCGGCCGGAATGCTGAACGACACGTCGTGCAGGATCTTCCGGTTCGCCTCGTAGTGAAAATCCACGTTGCGGAACTCGACCGCCGCCGGTGCGTCCGGCAGGTCTCGGGCGTCGGGTCCGTCCTTCACCTCGAGGTTCTGGGAGAGCAGATTGAACATGCGCTCCATGTCGGTGAGCGACTGCTTGATCTCGCGGTACACCATGCCGAGGAAATTCAGCGGCACATAGAGCTGAATCAGCAGGCCGTTGATCAGCACGAGATCGCCGATGGACAATGTCCTTGCCGCGACACCCTCGGCTGCCAGGGCCATCAGCGAAGTGACGGCGACCGCGATGATCAGGCTCTGGCCGATGTTCAGCAGGCCGAGCGACATTTCGTTCCGCACCGCCGCGGTTTCGTAGCGCTGCAGGCTCTCGTCGTAGCGACCCGCTTCGAACTCCTCGTTGCCGAAGTACTTCACGGTCTCGAAGTTCAGGAGGCTGTCGATGGCGCGGGTATTGGCCTTCGAATCGAGTTCGTTGGCCTGCTTCCGTATTTCGATGCGCCATTCCGAAACGAAAAAGGTATAGCCGATGTACGCCGCCACCGCCGCAAAGGTGATCGCGGCGAAACGCCAGTCGAACTTGACGAGCAGGACTGCGGCGACCAGCGCGAATTCGAGGATCACCGGAATGATCGAGAAGATCAGGTAGGACAGCAGCGTGGAGATGCCGCGCGCACCGCGCTCGATGTCGCGCGTCATGCCGCCGGTCTGCCGGTCGAGGTGAAAGCGAAGCGACAGGTCGTGCAGGTGGCGGAAGACGCCGAGCGCCACGCGCCGGATGGCGCGCTGGGTGACGCGCACGAAGACCACGTCGCGCAATTCGGCGAGCAACGTGGTCGAAAAGCGCAGCAGGCCGTAGGTCGCAAGCAGGGCCATGGGGACCGCAAGCACCGCCAGCGTGGGGTCCAGCCGGTCCACGATCGCCTTCATGACCAGGGGCACGCCCACATTCGCAAGCTTCGCCGCGACCAGAAAGATCAGGGCAAGCAGCACGCGCCAGCGGTAGTCCCAAAGGTAGGGCAGCAGCCCGGCGATAAGGCGCCAGTCGCTGCGGCGCGGCGAACGCGCAGCCGCCGGGGCGGCGGGGGGAGGCATGGCGGAATGGGGGGAAGCGGAGTGCGCTGCAGACATCGCCTGATTATCGCCGATGTGAACGTCCGGACCGGCACCGATTGGACCCGGTTGACCGCCTCGCCCGGGTTTCGTATGATTCAAACGTTCGTTTTAATATTCATGCCTAACTCTCCATGACACTCAGAGCCGTCAAACCCCAGCACGAAACCCGGCGCCGCATCCTGGATGCGGCCGAAGAATTGTTCATGCAGCACGGATTCGAAGGCGCTTCAATGCGTCTGCTCACGACCCGTGCCGGCGTCAACCTGGCCGCGGTCAACTACCACTTCGGTTCCAAGGATGCGCTGATCGAAGCCGTCTTCCAGCGCCGCCTGGATCCGATGAATGCCGCCCGTCTTGCCGAACTCGACCGGCTCGAAGCGGAAGCCGGTGGCGAACCCCTGACGGCCGAGGCCATCATCCGCGCCTTCATCGCCGAGTCGCTCGGAATGATCGAGGATGGGCGCAATGGCGGACGCAATTTCGTGCGCCTGCTGGGACGCACCTACACCGAACCCGCGAAGCCGATCCGCGCGCTGATCGGGCGCATGTACGCGGTCACCATGGAACGCTTCAAGGCCGCATTTGCGCGCGCGCTCCCGGATCTGCCGAGCGACGAGCTCTTCTGGCGGATGCACTTCATGTTCGGCACGCTGTCCTACACGCTCGCCGCCACCGACACCGTGCAACTGATCGCCGGTTTCAAGCCGGAAGACCGCCACGATTCGCGCGCGCTGCAGGACCGGCTCGTACAGTTTCTGATGGCAGGGCTGCTCGCGCCGCTTCCCGGATCCACTTCAAGCCGCGTGCGCAAAGCGGCCTAGCACACAGAAAAGCACCGGAGACCCACATGCTCGCCACCCTCATCGTTGCCGTCCTCCTTGCCATCGCACTTGTGGCGCCGATCCGTCGCGCGGTGTTCAGCGGACCGCTGCTGTCGATCTACCGGCGGATCCTGCCCGACATGTCGCAGACCGAGCGCGAAGCCATCGACGCCGGCACCGTCTGGTGGGACGGCGACCTGTTCTCCGGCAAGCCCGACTGGGACAAGCTGCTGGCCATGCCGGAGGCGAAACTCTCGGCCGAGGAAATGGCCTTCATCGACGGTCCCTGCGAACAACTCTGCGCGATGACCAACGACTGGGAGATCACGCACGAGCGCCAGGATCTCCCGCCGAATGTGTGGCAATTCATCAAGGACCAGGGATTCCTGGGCATGATCATTCCGAAGAAGTACGGCGGCCTGGGCTTCTCGGCGCTGGCGCATTCGGCGGTGGTGATGAAACTCTCGACGCGGTCCAACGCAGCGGCCGTCACGGTGATGGTACCGAACTCGCTCGGACCGGCCGAGCTGCTTTTGCACTACGGCACGGAGGAACAGAAAAACCACACCCTGCCGCGCCTGGCGAAAGGCCAGGAAATCCCCTGCTTTGCGCTGACCAGCCCGGAGGCCGGGTCGGATGCGGCCTCGATCCCGGACTTCGGCGTGGTCTGCAAGGGCGTCTGGCAGGGCAGGGAGACCCTCGGCATGCGCGTGACCTGGGACAAGCGCTACATCACACTCGGCCCGGTGGCCACGCTGCTCGGCCTGGCATTCCGGTTATATGACCCGGACAAACTGCTGGGCGACACCGAGGACCTGGGCATCACCTGTGCCCTGGTTCCGACCAACACGCCCGGAGTCAACATCGGCCGCCGCCATCTTCCGCTGAACGCCGTTTTCCAGAACGGCCCGAATTCCGGCAACGACGTGTTCATGCCGCTCGAGTGGATCATCGGCGGCCGCGAATTCGCCGGCAAGGGCTGGATGATGCTCATGAACTGCCTTGCTGCGGGTCGTTCGATTTCGCTGCCGACCTCCGCGGTGGGCGGTGCCAAGGCGATGGCGCGTTTCACCGGCGCCTACGCGCGCGTGCGCAGCCAGTTCAGGACTCCGATCGGCAAGCTCGAAGGTGTCGAGGAAGCGCTCGGCCGGATCGCAGCCAACGCCTACATGATGGACGCGGCGCGCATCATGACCGCCGGTTCGGTGGATGCGGGCGAGAAACCCTCGGTCGTCTCGGCGATCATGAAATACCACATGACCGAGCGGATCCGGAAAGTCGTCGACGACGCGATGGACATCCACGGCGGCAAAGGCATCTGCCTGGGCCCGAACAACTGGGTGGGGCGCGGCTACCAGGTGATCCCGGTGGGCATTACGGTAGAAGGTGCCAACATACTCACGCGCAGCCTGATCGTGTTCGGCCAGGGCGCGATCCGCTGCCATCCCTACGTGCTGCGCGAAATGCTCGCAGCAAAGAACGCGGACCGGGCCGCCGGCCTGATCGAGTTCGACCGCGCGCTTGCCGGACACATCGCGCACACGACGATGAACAAGCTGCGCGCCTTCCTGCACGCGCTGACCGGATCGTACTTTGCGGCCGCACCTGTCAACGCGGCGCCGGAAACGATCGGGTACTACAAGGACCTGACGCGCATTTCCGCTGCGTTCGCATTCCTCGCCGACGTTTCGATGCTGGTGCTCGGCGGGTCGCTCAAACGCAAGGAGAAGATATCGGCGCGGTTGGGAGACGTGCTGTCGATGCTGTACCTGGGCAGCACGACGCTGAAGCGCTATGAAGATGCCGGCAGGCAGACGGAGGACCTGCCCCTCGTGCATTTCGCGATGCAGGACCTGCTCTATCAGGCCCAGCAGGCGCTCGATGGCGTGATTGCCAACTTCCCCAGCAGAATCTTCGGGCTTGGTCTGCGTGTCGTGCTGTTTCCCCTCGGAAAGCGCTTCGCACCGCCCTCCGACGAACTCAACCAGCAGTGTGCGCAGTTGCTCCTTGCGCCCTCGGCGGCGCGCGACCGGCTCACGGCGGGCATGTTCCTGCCGAAATCGGAAACCGACCCCACGGGCCAGCTCGAAGCCGCGTTCATCGCAACCATTGCCTGCGAACCCATCGAGAAGAAACTGCGCGAAGCAGTACGGAGCGGTATGCTCGCACGGCGCATGCAGGAGGATTTCGCGACGCTTGCCTTCGACAAGGGCCTCATCACGGCGGACGAATACGCCGCCTGGCAGAAGAAGGAGCGCCTGCGCAAGGAGATCATCAAGGTCGACGACTTCCCGCAGGACTTCGGCCGCGCCGAAATCATTGCAAGGCAGGGCGATGCCAGGCCGGTTATCGCCAAAGCGGCATAGATCCAAACGGACGGGAATCCCATGGCCAGCGCACTCTCAAGACCCATCTTCATCGTTGACGGCGCCCGATCGCCGTTCCTGAAAGCACGCAACAAGCCCGGCCCGTTTTCGGCGGGCGACCTCGCAACCCAGGCGGGGCGGGCGTTGCTGGTACGGCAGAAGTTCGCGCCCACCGAACTGGACGAGGTGATCCTTGGCTGTGCCTCGCCCTCCGCCGACGAGGTCAACATCGGGCGCGTCGCGGCGCTGCGCATGGGCTGCGGGCAGAAGGTGCCCGGCTGGACCGTGATGCGCAACTGCGCTTCGGGCATGCAGGCGATCGATTCGGGTATCAACAACATCCTTGCCGGCCGCTCGCACCTCGTGCTGGCCGGCGGCACCGACGCGCTCTCGCGCGCCCCGCTGCTGTTCTCGGATGCGATGGTGCTGTGGCTCGCGAACTGGTACACGACCAGAACCACCGGCCAGAAGGTGGCGCAGCTCGCTAAGCTCAAGCTCGCCTACCTCGCCCCGGTGATTGCGATCATGAAAGGCCTGACCGACCCGATGGTCGGCCTGCTGATGGGCCAGACCGCCGAGAACCTGGCGTACCGGTTCGGCATCACCCGGCTGCAGATGGACGAGTTCTCGGTGCGTTCGCACCTGCGCGTGGCCGCGGCACAGGACGCCGGGTTCCTCGCCGCCACCGGCGGGGAAGTGGAGGCGGTCTACGACAAGGACGGAAATGCCTATGCGCTGGACGATGGCGTGCGGCGCGACTCCTCGGTGGCCAACCTCGCCAAGTTGAAGCCGTTCTTCGACCGCAAGTACGGCAACGTCACCCCCGGTAATTCGTCGCAGATCACCGATGGTGCGGCCTGGCTGATCCTCGCCGACGAGACCGCGGTGAAACGCCACGACCTCACGCCGATCGGGCAGATCGTCGACACCGAATGGGCCGGGTTGGACCCGGCGCAGATGGGCCTGGGCCCGGTGCATGCGGCGACGCCGATCTTGAAGCGCAACAACCTCGGCCTGAATGACCTCGACTACTGGGAAATCAACGAAGCCTTCGCGGCACAGGTGCTCGGCTGTCTGGCCGCGTGGAAGGACGAGAAATACTGCAGGGAACAACTCGGTCTGGACGGCGCCATGGGTGCTCTGGACGAAACGAAACTCAATGTGGATGGCGGCGCAGTGGCACTGGGGCATCCGGTGGGCTCCTCGGGCGCGCGCATCGTGCTGCACCTTCTGAAGGTGCTGAAGAGAAACAACGCGAAACGTGGCATTGCCTCGATCTGCATCGGTGGCGGGCTCGGTGGCGCAATGCTCGTGGAGGCACTCTGATGGACCGCGCCAACACGGTGATGGACCGCGCAAAAACCGATACGCTGCTCAAGCACTGGCACTGGGAGCAGGACGCGCAGAGCCTGGTCTGGCTGACCTTCGACAAGCAGAACGAATCGACCAACACCTTCTCGCGCGAGGCGATCGCCGAGCTTTCAACCGCGCTCGACGCGATTGCCGCGATTGCGCCCAAGGGCATGATCGTGCGCTCGGCCAAGGCGGCATTCATCGCGGGCGCCGACGTCGAGGAATTCACGCGTTTTGCCTCCCCCGAGGAGGCCCTGTCGTTCGTGCGCGCAGGCTGGGACGTGCTGCAAAAACTTCGTGACCTGCCCTTTCCCACCACGGCGATGGTGAACGGCTTCTGCATGGGCGGCGGCCTCGAACTGGCACTGGCCTGCCGCTACATCGTTGCGCTGGATGACCCGGCCACCCGTTTCGCGTTTCCTGAAGTCATGCTCGGCATCGTCCCCGCCTGGCACGGCATCCAGTGGCTGCCGAAGAAGATCGGCCCTGCGGCTGCGCTGGACATGCTGCTCACCGGCAAGACGATCGACGCGCGCCGCGGCAGGCGCATGGGGCTGGTCGATCAGGCGGCACCGCTGCGCGTCCTGGAAAACACCGCCCGGCTGCTGACACTCGAGGCACCGGCGAAGAAGCCCCTGCCCTTCATGCAGCGCATGATGCTCGGCCCGCTGCGCGGCTTCGTTGTCTCGAAGGCGAGAAAGCAGGTCGCGAAACGCGCGCGGCGGGAGCATTACCCGGCGCCCTACGCGATCCTCGACCTGTGGCTGAAGCACGATGGCGATCCGTTCCAGGTACTGGATGCGCCCTATTCGATCAACGCCCTGTTCGATCACCCGACGACGAAAAACCTGATCCGCATCTTCTTCCTGCAGGAAAAGATGAAATCTCTCGGCAAGGGGACGGACTTCGAAGCGAAGCACGTGCACGTGGTCGGCGCGGGCGTGATGGGTGGCGACATTGCGGCGATCTGCGCAATGCGCGGCATCACCGTCACGCTGCAGGACACCGCGCCGGAGCGGATCGCTCCGGCCATCAAGCGCGCGGCGAAACTGTTTTCGCGCAGGTTGCGGGATCCGCGCCGCGAACGCGACGCGCTGGACCGGCTGATTCCGGACACGACCGGCGCCGGCGCCGCGCGGGCCGACGTGATCATCGAGGCGATCTTCGAGAACGTCGAAGCAAAGCGCGCGCTGTTCGCGAAAATCGAGGCCGTGGCGAAGCCCGGCGCGATCCTTGCAACCAATACCTCCAGCCTGAAACTCTCGGACATCGCCGCAGAATTCAAGAACCCGGCGCGCCTGGTTGGCATCCACTTTTTCAACCCGGTGCCGCAGATGATGCTGGTCGAGATCGTCGCAGGCGAAGGTACCGACCCGGAGAACGCGAGGAAAGCTGCGGCATTCGTGCGCCAGATCGACAAGCTGCCATTGCCGGTGAAGGATTCCCCCGGCTTCCTCGTCAACCGGGTGCTCGGACCGTACATGCAGCAGGCGTTCCGCATGCTGGATGAGGGCATCAAACCCGAGACCCTGGATGCGGCGATGGAACAGTTCGGCATGCCCATGGGGCCGATCGAACTGGCCGACACGGTCGGTCTGGACATCTGCCTGGCCGCGGGGCGGGCGCTCGGCAAGAAGCGCACAGCCGATGGCGCCGAACCGGAAGCGCCCCGCACGCTGCTCGACAAGGTTGCCCTGGGCCAGCTCGGCAGGAAATCCGGCCAGGGCATCTACAAGTATGAGAACGGCAAGCCGGTCAAAGGCACTGCCGGGACGGTGCGTCCGGACATCATCGACGCGCTCGTCGAACCCTACGTCAACGAAGCGAAGGCGGTTCTCGCCGAAGGGATCGTGGCGGATGCGGACCTGATTGATGCCGGACTGATCTTCGGTACCGGATTCGCGCCGTTTCGCGGCGGTCCGCTACACTACGCTGCGGAAAAAAAATAGCGCGGGAGACGAGCATGCAGGCAGAGACAGGCCGGATCCGTTACGAGGACGCGAAAACCCTGGACGGCCTGTTCCGCGAACGCGCAAAGCGCTCGGCCGGACGTGCCGCCTATACCGACTTCAACCCGAACACCGGCCGCTGGCGCACCCGGACCTGGGGTGAAATGTACGCGGCGACCGGCCGCTGGCAGGCCGGCTTTTCCGCCGACGGACTGAAACCCGGCGATCGCGTCGCGCTGATGCAGAGGAATTCCCCGGAGTGGGTGATGTTCGACCAGGCAGCCTATGGAGAGGGGCTGGTCGTGGTCCCGCTCTATACGGTCGATCGCCCGGACAACGTCGCCTACATCCTCGCCAACTGCGGCGCCAGACTCGTGCTGTTCGATACCCAGGAACAGTGGATGCAGTTCCGCGCCCTGAAGCTCGACCTGCCCGGGGTGGAGCGCATCCTCGTCCTGAATCCCTCCGGCGCGCCGTTTGAGGACCCGCGCGTAAAGAGCGTCGCGGAGTGGCTGCCCGAGACCGGTGCCAACCGGCACGTCTCCGACGATGCCTCACGGCTTGCTTCGATCATCTACACCAGCGGCACGACAGGCCGTCCGAAGGGCGTGATGCTCTCGCACGACAATCTGCTTTCCAACTGCCGGGATGCGCTGGTACGCAGCGAAGTCTCCGAGGACGACGAATTTCTTTCCTTCCTGCCGCTCTCTCACGTGTTCGAGCGCAACGTCGGGTTACTACATGGGGATCATGGTGGGGTTCAAGACCACCTACGCGCGTTCGATCCCGCTGCTCGGCGAAGACCTGCAGACCGTACGTCCCACGGTTTTCCATGCGGTGCCGCGGATCTATGAGCGCGTCTGGGCGGCCGTAAAGCGCGAAACTCGACGAAGCCCCCGAAGGAAAGAGGAAACTCTTCTATCGCACAGTTGAGATCGGCAACGCCCGCTTCGAGCACGCGCAGGGCCGCGGACCGTGGAAGCCGTCCTTCCTGCTCTGGCCGATCCTCAAGCGTCTGGTCGCTGACAAGGTCCTTGTCAAACTTCGGCGGCCGGCTGCGCTCGGCTGGCGCCGGAGGCGCGGCGCTCGCGCCGGACATCATGCGCATCTTCATCGGCCTCGGACTGCCGCTGTTGCAAGGCTACGGGATGACCGAATCCAGTCCGGTGATCACGGCCAACAGCAACGACGACAACCTGCCCGGCTCGGTGGGCAAGGTGATCCAGAACGTGGAAATCCGGATCGCCGACAACGGCGAGCTGCTCGCGCGCGGGCCGAACGTGATGATGGGCTACTGGAACAATCCCGAAGCGACCGCCGCGACGCTCGAGGACGGCTGGCTGCACACCGGCGACGTCGCGCGCATCGACGAGAAGCGGCTACGTGTTCCTTACAGGGCGGATCAAGGACATCGTGGTACTGGCCAACGGCGAGAAGATGCCGCCCGGCGACATCGAGGAGGCGATCCTCGGCGACAGCCTGTTCGAGCAGGTCATGGTGGTCGGCGAAGGCAAGGCCTACCTGTCTGCGCTGGTGGTGCTGAACGCCGAGCGCTGGCAGGCCCTCGCGCAGGAAGCGAACATCGATGCCGGGGCCCTGGCATCGCCCGAGGCGGAGAAGCTGGTGCTCGAGCGCATTGGTGAGCGCATGCGCACGTTTCCCGGCTATGCGCAGATCCGACGCGCGGCGCTTGTCGGTCGAACCGTGGAGCGTGGAGAACGGCCTGCTCACGCCGACGCTCAAGGTCAAGCGTGTACAGGTCCTCGCGCACAGCGCCGCAGCCGCTTGAGTCGCTTGTACGAAGGACACTGAAGTGGGCAAGGCCTCCCACCAGCCAGAGAACCTCGCGCTTCCCGAAGGCAAGCACGCCACCCTGCGGGTCGTGCCCATGCCTGCGGACGCAAACCACAACGGCGACATCTTCGGCGGCTGGATCATGTCGCAGGTGGACATCGCGGGCGGCATCGTCGCCGGGGGCGTGGCCCGCGGACGCGTCGCGACGGTGGCGGTGAACTCGTTCGTTTTCAAGCAACCGGTGCAGATCGGCGACCTGGTGTCCTTCTACGCAGACCTCGTGCGCGTGGGCAGGACTTCGGTCACGGTCAACGTCGAGGTATTTGCGGAGCGACGTCCCTCGGATCCCAAGGTGGTCAAAGTCACCGAAGCGACGCTGACCTACGTAGCCATCGATCCAGGCGGGCAACCCCGCGCGATAGTTAAAGAATAGGCCGGCGCATTGGTGCCATCCAGGTAATGCAGCCGGTTCGCTTTCCCGCGCTGGATGGCTATTCACTCGGCGCGACCCTCTACCGCCCGCAGGCAGCGAACACGGCAGCCGTTGTGGTCCATGCCGCCGCCGGAGTGCGGCAGGGGTACTACGCGAAGTTCGCGGCGTACCTGGCCGGGCGCGGCTTCACCGTCCTGACCTTCGACTACCGCGGCATCGGGGAATCGCGGCCACCGCACCTTGCCGGGTTCGAAGCACGCATGCGCGACTGGGCAGCGCTGGATGCCGCCGGTGCGCTCGCGTACCTGCAGCAGCGAAGCACCGGGCATGCGTGTGTTCGGTCGTGGGCCACAGTTTCGGCGGGCAATGCCTCGCCCTCGTGCCGGGTACCGAGCGCTACGCCTGCGCGCTGGCGGTGGCTTCGCAAAGCGGCTACTGGCGCCACTGGTCGGGCGATCGGTCGCGCCGGCATGTGGCTCGCGACGCACGCGGTGCTGCCCGGCGCTGTCGGGCATCCTTGGTTACTTCCCGGCGCGCCGGTCTGGGACAAGGCGAGGACCTTGCCGGCGGGCGTCGCCACCGAATGGGCACGCTGGTGCCGGCATCCGGGCTATATCGTCGGGGCGCTCGGCGAAGAGGAACGCTATGCCGCGTTTCGCTCCCCGCTGCGCGTGGTCTGGATCGTCGGATGACGGCTATGCACCGCGCGCGGCGGCCGAGGCGCTGCGCGCGTTCTATCCCTCCGCGAAGGGCGAGCTTCACGAAGTCCACCCCGATGCGCTGGGCGTCGAGCGCATCGGCCACTTCGGCTTCTTCCGCGACCCCTTTCGGGATACGCTCTGGAAGGACGCGGCTGACTGGCTCTCGGAGCACGGATGAAAAACTCTCGAAGGCAAGGTGGCCGTGGTCACGGGCGGATCGAGCGGCCTGGGCCGGGCGATGGCCCTGCACTTCGCACGCGAAGGCATGCATGTCGCAATCGCCGACATCGAACAGCAGGGCCTGGACACCGTGGTTGCCGAACTCGCGGCGCTGGGCGCAAGAGCGATCGGCGTACGTACCGACGTATCGAAGGCATCGGAGGTCGATGCGCTCGCCGCGCGTGTCGTGGCCGAGCTCGGCGGCGTGCACGTCGTTTGCAACAACGCGGGCATCTCTCCGCTGGGCCCGGCGTGGGAAAACTCGCTCGCCGACTGGCAGTGGATCCTCGGCGTGAACCTCTGGGGCGTGATCCATGGGGTGCGTACGTTTACGCCGCTGCTGCTCGCCCAGGACGAAGGGCATATCGTCAACACCGCGTCGGTCGCAGGGCTGATCAATCCGCCGGGTTCGGCCATGTACAACGTGACCAAGCACGCGGTGGTCGCGCTGACCGAGACCCTGTACCACGACCTCGGCGAACGTGGATCGAAGGTGGGCTGCTCGGTGCTGTGCCCGGCCTATGTACCCACGGGCATTGCCGACCCGGAGCGCAGCCGGCCGGCGGATCTGGCGAATCCGGCAACGGAAAAATCCGCCGCGCAGGCGGCAAAGGAAGAGATGCTGCGCAAGGCGGTGCGTTCGGGACGGCTGTCGGCCGATGACATCGGCGCGGCCGTGCTCGAAGCGGTGAAGCAGGACCGCTTCTACATCCTCACCCATCCGCGCATCAACGGCGCGATCCGTGCGCGCATGGAAGACATCCTCGAAGGGCGACCGCCACGCAACCCGCTCAGCCTGTAGGCGGTCGCCGGCCCGGTTTCAGCCGGGCCTTCACGCTGATCGAGATGGTGTTCGTGCTCGGCATTGTCGCGCTGCTCGCGCTGATGACGATCCCGCTGTACATCGAACGCAACATCCAGCAGCAGGTGAAGGAAGGCATGGAGTTCGCCGCATTCATGCAGCGCAATGTGTCCGCTGCCTATGCGCTCACGGGCGCGCTGCCAAAGGACAATGCCGGCGCAGGACTGCCGGAGTCCGCAAAGATCATCGGCAACGTGGTGACTTCGGGAACCGTTTCGGACGGTGTGATTACGCTGGTGTACGGCAATCTTGCCGTAAAGAACATCCGGGGCAGGAAACTCACGCTGCGCCCCGGCTATGTGGCGGACGCACCGCAGGTACCCTTGTCGTGGGTCTGCGGACCGGGCAGGACGCCGGCCGGACTGACGATCGCCGGTGCTGATGCGACCGACATCCCTCAGCAGTGGCTGCCGGTGGCCTGCCGACCCTAGGCCCTCAACCCGCCCCGGCGCGCTGCCGGTCAAAGACCACTTTTGCCGCGAACAGATCGGCGATGTCCGCGTCGGCATAGCCGATGCCGCGCAGCACGTCCTCGGAGTGCTGGCCGAGCCACGGTGCGGGTTTGCGGATGGCCGTGAGGTCCCCGCTCGACTTGATCGGCAGGCCGAGGGTCTTCATGGGACCGATGATCGGGTGATCGATATCGACGACCATGTTGCGCGCCCTGACGTGGGGGTCATTCAAGGTCTGCTCGTAGCGGTACACGGGCCCCGCAGGTACCTCGGCCGCGTCGAGCAGTTCCACCCAATGCGCCGTCGGCTTTGTTGTCAGGATCGCTTCGATCTCCGCTTCCAGCACATCGATGTTCTGCATCCGCAGCGGCAGGGTTTCGAAACGCGGATCGGTGAGCCATTCGGGCTTGTTGCAGACCATGGTGCAGAAGTTCCGCCACAACTTGTCGTTGCTCGCACCCAGCGTCACATAGCCGTCCAGGGTTCGGTACGCCTGATAGGGCGAGGAGCGCCGGTGGCGGGTGCCGATCGCCGTCGGGACTTCGCCGGATCCGAAGTAGGCGCCGAACTCCCACTGCGTCCACGCCAGGCCGGCCTCGAGCAATGAGGTCTCCAGATACTGGCCCTTCCCTGTCCTGAGCTTGCCGATATAGGCGCCGAGGATGCCGTACAGGGCCGTTACGCCGCTGGCGATGTCGTTCATCGCGATGCCGACCTTGGCCGGGCGGCCACCCGGTGCGCCGGTCATCATCATGATCCCGGACATGCCCTGGGCGATGATGTCGAATCCGCCCTTCTTTCCGTACGGTCCGGTCTGTCCGAAGCCGGACATCGACGCGTAGATCACGCCGGGATTGAACTGCGTGACTGCGGCGTAATCGATGCCGAGTTTCTTTACTACGCCCGGGCGGAAATTCTCGGTGATGATTTCCGCTTTCGCAGCCAGACGGTTGAAGATCTCCTTGCCGCGCGGATCCTTCATGTTCAGCGCGATGCTTTTCTTGTTGCGGTTGAGCACCGCGAAGCAGTACGACTCGTCGTTGACCTTGGGCTCGAAGTTGCGCGAGGTGTCCCCGCCAGGAAAGTTCTCCACCTTGATCACTTCGGCGCCCATGTCGCCGAGCACCATGCTGCAATAGGGACCTGCCATCACGTTGGTGAGGTCGAGCACGTTCACGCCTTCGAGCGGTAGCGACATGCGTCTAATCCTTCCGGATCACGGTCAGTTGCGTGGTGTCGATCGCGGCCCACACTGGCGCGTCGATTTCGAAAACGTCCTGCGCCCTGGCCGTCACCCGCAGCGGCTGGGCGACGCCGGGAAGGCGCACGTGGTAGTCCCAGTATTCGCCCAGATACGCACGCCGTTCCACGCTGCCCCGGACGCACATGCTGCCGGCCACGGTGCCCGGATCCTGTCTGTGCAGATGCACGCTCTGCGGGCGCAGGGATACAAGCACGTCTTTCGGGAGAGCCTCATCGGACTGCAGTGCGCTTTTCGGCACCGAGAAACCGCCAAACTGCACTGCCTCGCCCTCGAGTGTGCCTTCGAGAAAGTTCGTCCGCCCGATGAAACCGGCGACAAACTGGGTCTTCGGCCGGCCGTACAGGGCGTAGGGCGCATCGATCTGCTCGACGCGGCCCTTGTTCATCACCGCGATCCGGTCCGAGGTGACCATCGCCTCGGCCTGGTCGTGGGTGACGTAGACCATCGCGATCCTGAACTCGTCGTGCAGGCGGCGGATCTCGAAACGCATCTCCTCGCGCAGGTTCGCATCCAGGTTCGACAAAGGCTCATCGAGCAGCAGCACCGCAGGCTTGACGACGATTGAGCGTGCCAGCGCAACGCGCTGCTGCTGTCCGCCGCTCAGCTCCGCCGGATAGCGGTCGCGCAGGGCACCGAGTTGCACCACGCCGAGGATCTCGTCGACGCGCTTTCTGATCTCGTCGTCCTTGAGTTTGCGGATCTTGAGACCGAACCCGACGTTCTCGGCCACGGTCATGTTCGGCCAGATCGCGTAGCTCTGGAAGATCATCGACATGTGGCGCTTCTCGGGCGGCAGGGTCGAACCGGGTGAGGACACGACTTCGCCGTCCACCTCGATGGTGCCGGAGGTGGGCGCCATGAATCCGGCGATCATGCGAAGCGTTGTCGTCTTGCCGCAGCCGGAGGGGCCGAGCAAGGAGACCAGTTCGCCTTCGCCGAGCGTGAGGTTGAAATTCTCCACGGCGGTGAAATCGCCGAACGTGCGCCCTACATTACGCAGCACCAGCTTGCTCACGCAGCGGTCCTCCGGAGCATGAAGTCGCGACCCATCAGGCGAAAGCCGATCAGGATCAGAACGACAGTGATGAACACGAGCACCAGCCCGATCGCGGCCAGCATCTCGAAATTGCCCTCGTCGCTCTTGTCGAACAGGAGCACCGAAAGTACCTGGGTATTGATCGAATACAGGAAAATCGCGGCACTGAGTTCGCGTGTGCCGGGAATGAACACGAGGATGAATGCACCGGCAAGGCTTCGCTTCAGAAGCGGCGCCACGACACGGCGGATGGCCGTGAAGCGGGTGCCTCCGAGGATGCGCACCGCATCCTCGAGTTCTGGGTTGATGCTGCGAATCGCCGCATTGCTGTTGGAAAACGCGATCGGCAGGAAGCGCGTGGCGTAGGCGAGGATGAGTATCCATGCAGTACCGTACAGCGTGAATGGCGGATTCGTGTAGGCCGCATAGAAGCCGATTGCAAGCACGATGCCCGGGATCACGAACGGCGCCATGGTGAGGAACGACAACACATTGGCCACTTTCCTGCCGACCAGCTCGCGGTTCACGACGTAGGCAATGCACAGCGCCAGCAATACTGCGATCAGCGAGGCCGTGCCGGCATAGAGGAAAGTGTTGATCGTCGCGTTGCGGGTCAGCGTGTTCTCGAACAGCGTGAAGTAGATGTTCTTGAAAGTCAGGTTGTCCAGGGAGAACCCGCGCCCCCAGGCCTTGGCCAGCGCCGCCTGGCAGATCACCACCATCGGCATGAAGAACGACATCGTGCAGACCGCAAGGCAATAGCCGAGCATCGGCCATTTCCAGCGGCCGAGCTGGATCGGGCGGCGCTCGCCCCCTTTTCCGGTCAGCGAAACGTAACCCTTGCGATGCGTGATTCGGCGCTGCACCCAGAACATGAAGATCGTGATGGCGAGCAGCGGCATCGCGTAGGCCGCAGCGACTCCGACCTTGGGCGGGTACTCGAAGAACTGCCAGAGCTGCGTCGTCACCACATGGAAGCGCCCGGGCAGCGCAAGCAGGGCCGGCGAGCCGAACAGCGCGATCGCCTCCAGAAATACCAGGATGAACGCTCCGAGGATCGCCGGCATCGCCAGCGGAAGCGTGATCGACAGGGTGGTGCGCAGGTTGCCTGCGCCGAGGATGTTGGCGGCATCCTCCATTTCGGAGGACACGAGGTCCAGGGCCGACTTGGTGAACACGAATACGTAGGGAAAGCTGTACAGCGCGGTGACCAGCACCAGACCGGGCATCGAGTAGATGTTGAACGGCCCCTTGGGAGTGCCGAAGAGTTCAACTGCCAGCCGGTTGAGCCACCCGGCGTTCGGCCCGGCCAGCAGGATCCAGCCGACTGCCCCAAGGTACGGTGGAATGATGAAAGTACCGAGGATCGAAATCCACACCAGACCCTTGGCGGGCATGTCGGTGCGTGAGATCGCCCAGG
The DNA here is from genome assembly GCA_963844255.1 of uncultured beta proteobacterium. Taxonomy (GTDB): domain Bacteria; phylum Pseudomonadota; class Gammaproteobacteria; order Burkholderiales; family SG8-39; genus SZAS-79. Next base: position 42,742 of record CAWJNP010000087.1, on the reverse strand, counting down.
CGAGCGGCACGCCGAACGCAACGCACAGGCTCGCCGCAGAAACGCCCAGCACGAGCGAATTCAGCAGCGCATCGACATAGCGCTTGTGGCTGTAGGCGGCGGCGTAATTCCCCAGCGTAAAGGCGCCGTCCGGCTGCTGAAAACTGACGATCAGCAGGCGCAGCAGAGGATTGACCACCAGGAACACCAGTACCACGATCGCCAGCAACCAGACCCATGCCGACTTGTCGAGGTGGCGCCACCACTGGCCCGCGCCGGAAGGCGTACCAGTGGCGCTTGCTGCCACTTCGCTCACGAATCAGACACCGAACAGATTGCGGAACTTCTCCTTGACTTCGGGAATGCCCTTCGTGATCTCTTCCTCGGTCGGACGGATCAGCTTGATCTCCTCGACCGGCTTGGCGCCCGGAGCGGGCTTGATGCCCTTGATCACCGACAGCGAATGGTCCTTCACCTGCGATTCGGCGGCTTCCTTGTCCAGCAGGAATTCGACGAACAGCTTGCCCGCGTTCGGCGCCGGCGCGTTCTTCGGGATGCCGGTGGGCGAAACCATCAGGAGCGATCCGTCAGTCGGGTAGATGACGCTGAGCGGATTGCCCTTGTCTTTCGACAGCAATGTGGTCGCCTCGGGACCGGCAGCGACCCAGCGCTCCTTGGCGTTCAGCATCGTGACCGTGTCGTTGATCGAGCGGCCGATCTGCGGGTTGTTCTTTTCCAGCTTGACGAAATAGTCCCAGCCATAGAGCTTGGTCATCAGCACGGTCCAGGTACCCACGTAGCCGCTGAATGCCGGATGGCCGATCGAGACCTTGTCCTTCCATTTCGGATTGAGCAGGTCGGGCCAGTTCTTCGGCGCGTCGGCCTCCTTCACGAGGCTGTTGTTGTAGGTAATCACCACGAGCGCCGCCGCGGTCACCCAGTACTGGTTGTCCTTGTCGTTGTACTGCTTGAGCGAATCGACCATCTTCGACAGGTTGTGCGGCGTATACGCCGTCAGCAGGCCGTTCTTCTTGAGATCGGGGTAGTGGCCGACGTCGGTGCTGCTGAACACCGAAGCCACCGCGATGTTGGCCTTGAGATCCTGCTGGAAGCGCTGGAATGCGACCTGCGCAGTGGTGCGAACGAAGTTGCACTTCACCCCGGGGTATTTCTTGTCGAAAGCCGCGCAGAGATTGGCGATCGATTCGGTGTTGTAGTGCGCCGTGTAGACGGTGAACTGCTTCTCCTTCTTCGCGGCCTCGTACAGGTCCTTTTCCCACGCGGGCATCTGTGCCGCCGCAGGTAGTGCTGCGCAGATGAACGCGGCGCCCAACGCCGCGGCCATGCTGCGCGCGGCAATACGAACCCCGGTTCCAATATGCTGACTGATTCATGATTCCTCCTCCTGAAGGCACTGTCGTACTGTGATTTTTGGGTAATTCCTTTGGGCAATTCAAACGGGAAATTCAGCGACCCTTGAATACCGGCGTTCTCTTCTCCATGAACGCGGTGCGTCCCTCGACGTAATCTTCACTGTTGAAGCAGCGTTCCACGACCCGCTCGCACAGGGCGGCATCGCGCTCGGACTCGTCCTTGACTCCCTCGTTGACCAGGGTCTTGATCGAACCGACCGTCAGTGGCGCGTTGGCCGCGATGCTGGCGGCCGTCGTGCGCACGTACGCCTCGAGCTCCGCATCCGGCAGCACCCGGTTGACGAGCCCCATGGCGATCGCCTCGGTGGCGCTGAACTGGCGGGCGGTATAGAAAATCTCCTTGGCGAAGGCCGGACCCACCACGTTGATCAGCCGCTTCACCCCGTCGTATTCATAGCCCAGCCCGAGTTTCGCCGCCGGCACGCCGAACCGGGAATTGTCGGACGCAAAGCGCAGGTCGCAGCCCAGCGCCACCGAAACCCCGCCGCCTACGCAGAATCCGCGGATCATTGCGATCGTCGGCTTGCCCACGTGACGCAGTGCCTCGTTGGCCTTGTGCGATACCGCGTGATACGCCTTGGTCGTTTCAGGCGAGGAGCGCTTTTCCTCGAATTCCGAAATATCGGCGCCGGAGACGAAGGCCTTGTCGCCCGCACCCTTCAGAACGATTACGCGGATCGCATCGTCCGCGGCATAGTTTGCGACGATGTCCCCGAGCGCCTCCCACATCGCCATCGACACCGCGTTGCGCCGGGCAGGATTGTTAAACGTAATCCAGCCGATCGCGCCGTCCTTCTGGGCGATCATCTTGTCGGTTTTCGAGATCTGCATGCGTCGCTCCAGGCTGGGACGGAGCAAATCCTACACTGGAAAAGACACGCGCAAACGGCCAGCTTTCTTGGTGCACCGCACCCAAGAAAGCGCGTCGAGTCACCTCAGATAAGTAAGAGTTTTAATCCGTAAAAATCCTTACTGCAAGCCTGTTACGAGGTAATTCTCTTGCGTAATTCGACAAAACTTAAGAGCTCAGTTTCCTCTCCGTCCGACGGTCGCGTAAGCGAGAATCTGCGAAACGCCTGCCTTCGCGCGCGCAGGCTAGCCAGCCAGGACCGGAAACAGGCCCTTCAGGCCTTCGGCCATCGTCTGGATCGCGATCGCCGCGAGCAGCAGGCCGAGCAGCCGGGTCGCGATGTTCAGCCCGGTCTGACCGATCTTCGGCGCAATCCAGTGCGCCATCCTGAGCATGACCCACGAGCAGCAGACACACCGAAACGATGCACATCATGACGGCGAGCTTGTGCGACCAGCCCGCCGGACTGCGCGGCGATGATGGTCGTGCTGATCGCGCCCGGCCCGGCCAGCAGGGGCACGGCCAGGGGCACGACGCCCGGACAGGCTGCCCTGTTCGAGTTCCTCCGCCTCGGCCTCGGACTGGCGCACGCCGCCCACCTGCGCATTGAGCATGGCCAGCGCCATCAACAGCAATACCAGTCCGCCGCCGACACGAAACGCCGGCAGGCTCGCCCCCATCAGGCTCAGCAGCTGCTCCCCGGCGAACGCCGAGACGACAAGCACGGCAAGTACCGTCAGCGTGACTACGCGTGCCAGCGCGCGCCGGGAGCCCTCGCCGCGCCCGGCGGTCGCGCTGACATAGATCGGCACCGCAAGAAACGGATCGAGCACCGCCAGCAGGGTGACGATGAAGCGAACGTAGTCACGCAGCTCGGCAATTTCATGCATAAGCGCGCTCGATTGGAAATTCGGCGAGATCCTCGGCGAACTCGAACCGCCCCGCGTAGTCGCGCGCGATGTCGGCGCGCATCTCCTCGATCAGCGCCGGCGTAGTCTCGCGAAAATGCGTCAGCACGAGGCGCTTCACGCCCGCTCGGGCGGCGATCTTTCCTGCGGTATCGGAGCAGGCCAGGGTGTACCTGCCTACACCCTTGAAGTGGTCTGATTTCATCTCGGATGTCGCCATGTAGCAGCACTGAAGGTGCAGGTCGGCGTCGTCGCGCGATCGCCACCAGCGGATCGCACATCACGGCATCGCCGCTGAAGCTGAACACCTTCCCCTCGGCCTCGACACGGTAGGCAAGGCAGATCCATCGCTGCCGGAACAGCGGCCCGAACGGCAGGCCGTGGCCGTGCTCCATCTCGGCACAGCTTATGCGGTACTCACCAGTCTCGAACACCGGCCCGGCGCGAACCTCGGTCACTTCTGCGCCGATGAACGGACCGAACGCGGTCTCGCCCTGGGTGCGAAACGCGATGTCGAGTTCGTAGACGGAATTCATCAGCGCGTCGACGATGCCGGCCAGTCCCGGCGGCCCGAACACGCGAAGCGGCTTCCTGCGCCCTGCCAGCCAACTGGTGATCAGGTAGTTGGCCAGTTCACCGATATGGTCGACGTGCAGGTGCGACACGAACAGCGGCCCGATCTCCGCCATCGGAAAGCCCTTCTGCGCCACATGTTGTATCGCCCCGCGGCCGATGTCGAACATCAGCCGTGTGGCACCAAACTCGAGCACATGGCAGGCCGAAGTGCGCGCCGGGTCCGGGCGCGGCCCGCCTGTACCCAGTGTATGGAGCTTCACCCGGTGCTCAACCCGCCGCTTTCGCCTTCGCCGCAGCTGCCGCAGCTTCCCCTGCAGCCTTGCGGTCATCATCGACCTTCCTGAAGTGAGGCCGCTCCCTGAGCATGGCAAGGTAGGGCTTCACCTGCGGCAGACTCTCGAGTGCATCCTTGCCGAATACGACCTTGGTTGCCCGCGCGATCAGCGGAAGGTTCACGAAGGCCGAGCAGTCGGCCAGCGTCAATTCCTTGCCGGCGATGAACGGGTCGAACTTCGCCAGTTTCGCGAAGGCGCGTACACCCTTGGCGATATCGCGTTCGACTTCCTTCTTCGTGTCGTCAGAAACCTTGCCGCCGAAGAACGCCTCGCCGTACAGACGCCGCGCGACCAGCTCCATGTGCAGTTCCATCACCGTGATCAGTTCGCGCACCCTTGCCTTCGCGAGCGCGTCCTTCGGGTAGAGGGGCACCTGCGGATAGGCATCCTCGATGTACTCGCAGATCACTTGCGATTCAGCCAGGCTCCCGCCGTCGATTTCGATGATCGGCACCTTGCCGACCGGCGAGCGCGCCAGCCACTCGTCCTTCTGCGAGGGACGGCAGTTGGGATCCTCGTCGAACGCCACGCCTTTTTCCAGAAGCGCGAGGCGTACCTTGTTGTGATAGTTGCTGATGTGGAAACCGCACAGCTTGAGCATTGGGACCTCCCTTTTTCAATCCGGTTGATTCATCGCCGATCCGGTACAAGGCGCGCCGGAACCCTCAGCCGCGCTCCTGATGCTTCAGGTAGAGCTTCTGCATCCCGCCGATCCAGCGATCGTAATTGGCAGTCTTGGCGCGCATGTAGTCGAGCACCGTCGCGTGCGGCAGAACCAGGAACGTCTCCTCGCCCATGACCTTGACGATCTCGTCGGCGACCTGCTCCGCAGTCAGCGCACCGTCGACACCCGCCGATCCACCCTGTCCGGTATACATCCCGGTCATGACCGCCTGCGGGCACAGGCACGACACGTGCACTCCGCGTCGCCCGTAGGCGATCGCCATCCACTCGGCAAACGCCACTGCACCATGCTTGGTCACGCCGTAAGACGCCGATTCAACGATGTTCAGCAACCCCGCGGCAGACGCGGTCACGAGGAAGTATCCCTCCCCGCGCGCGGCCATCTTGTCGGCGACGGCGCGCGCGGCCCAGACATGCGCCATGCAGTGGATCTTCCAGTTTCTTTCCCAGATCTCGTCCGGGGTCTCGATCCCACCGCGAACAACGATGCCGGCATTTGAAAAATAAACGTCAATGCGTCCGTATTGTGCTTCGGCTTCGGCCACCAGCGCCTTGATGTCGTCTTCGGCACTGACATCGCAGCGCACAGCGTGACCGCCGATCTCGGCCGCGACGGCACGTGCGCCCTCGAGATTGAGATCGGCCACAACCACACCTGCCGCGCCGCCGGCGGCGAAGCGCCGCGCCGTGGCGCGACCGATACCGCTGGCCGCCCCAGTAATGACGGCGACCTTACCCTTGATTTCCATGCGGTCAGCGCTTCTTGGTCGCCAGCGCCTCGGCAATCGAGGTATGGCTGGCAAGTTCCTGCTTTGCGATCGCGTTGCGGTGCACCTCGTCAGGACCATCGGCAAAGCGCAGGGTGCGCGCGTGCGCGTAGGCATTGGCCAGGCCGTAGTCATCCGACACCCCGCCGCCGCCGTGCACCTGCATGGCCCAGTCGATCACCTGGCAGGCCATGGTCGGCGCCAGCACCTTGATCATTGCGATCTCCTGCTTGGCCACCTTGTTACCGGCCACGTCCATCTTCCACGCAGCGTGCAGGACCATCAACCGGGTCGAGTCGATCATGATGCGCGACTCGGCAATCCGCTCGCGCGTCACGCCCTGTTCGGCCACCGTGCGGCCGAAGGCGACACGCGAGGAAGCGCGCTTGCACATCTTCTCAAGCGCCCGCTCGGCCTGGCCGATGAGACGCATGCAGTGGTGGATGCGTCCCGGTCCGAGGCGGCCTTGCGCAATCTCGAAACCGCGCCCCTCGCCCAGAAGGATGTTGGAGGCAGGCACCTTGACGTTCTTGAGTTCGATCTCCATGTGACCATGCGGCGCGTCGTCATAACCGAACACCGGCAGGTGGCGCAGGATCTTGATGCCCGGCGTGTTGGCGGGCACCAGGATCATCGACTGCTGGCTGTGGCGCGAGGCGTTGTCCGGGTCGGTCTTGCCCATCACGATGTAGATCTTGCAGCGTGGGTCACCTGCGCCCGAAGACCACCATTTCGTGCCGTTGATGACGTAGTGGTTGCCTTCGCGCTTGATGCGCAACTGGATGTTGGTCGCGTCCGAACTCGCCACGTCCGGTTCGGTCATCAGGAAGGCCGAGCGGATCTTGCCCGCGAGCAGCGGCTCGAGCCACTGCTTCTTGTGGGCTTCCGAACCGTAGCGCTCGATCGTCTCCATGTTGCCGGTATCCGGCGCGGAGCAGTTGAAGACCTCCGGCGCCCATGAGACGCGGCCCATGATTTCGCACAGCGGCGCGTATTCGAGGTTCGACAGGCCTTCGGGCGCGCGCTTCGAGTGCGGCAGGAACAGGTTCCACAGCCCGGCCTTCCTCGCCAGCGGCTTCAGCTTCTCGATCACCGGCACCGGTTCCCAGCGTTTCTTGCCGCGCACGTGGGCGTAGTACTCCGCCTCGTTCGGGTAGATGTGCTCATCCATGAACTGGATAAGCCGCTTGCGCAGTTTCTGTACCTTGAGTGTGTATTCGAAATCCATGCCTGTCTCCTATGCGGCCCGGCCGCTTCTCTTCAAGATTTTTTCCACCTGCTGCCAGCCGAGTTCAGCCAGCAGCGGCGCCTTTGAGCCCGCTTCGACCGCATGCGTGCTTGCCGCGGTGCCGTCGACTACCCGCTTGGCAATGCCCTGGGTGATGCCGGCAATGCGAAACAGGTTGTACGCCATGTTGAAATCCCAGGTCGTCGGGTCGATGCCCGCGCGCCCGGTGCGCTTGCAATACATGTCGATATACGTCTGCTCATCCGGGATGCCCAGTTCCGCAAACGGCAGACCCTGGATTCCGCGAAACTTTCCCGGCGGAATGTGCCAGCTCATGCAGTGATACGAAAAGTCGGCAATCGGGTGGCCGAGTGTGGACAGTTCCCAGTCGAGCACCGCCAGGATACGCGGCTCGGTTGGGTGGAAGATCGTGTTGTCGAGGCGGAAGTCGCCATGCACCACGGTCGTTTCGTCGCCGGGCGGTATGTTTTTCGGCAACCACGCGATCAGGTTGTCCATTGCCTCGATCTTCTGTGTCTCTGAGGCCAGATACTGCTTGGTCCAGCGGCCGATCTGTCGCTCGAGGTAGCTTCCGGGCCTGCCGAACGTTTCCAGCCCAACGGCCTTGTAGTCGATCGAATGCAGCTGCGCCATCACCCGGTTGAGCTCGTCCCAGATCGCGAAGCGCTCTGCCTTGTTCATGCCGGGCATCGCCTGGTCCCACAACACGCGGCCTTCGACGCAGCCCATGATGTAGAACGCCGTGCCGAGCACTGATTCGTCCTCGCACAAGGCGTACGTTCGCGGCACGGGGAATCCCGCGGCGTGAAGCGCGGTAATCACGCGGTACTCGCGGTCCACCGCGTGAGCCGAAGGAAGCAGTTTGCCCGGCGGCTTGCGGCGCAGCACATAGTGGGTGCCGCCGGCCGACAAGCGATAGGTGGGATTAGACTGTCCACCCTTGAACTGAAACACTTCGAGCGTCCCGGAATAGCCTTCGACATGCGCGCGCATGTAGGCGTCGAGTTGCGCGGTGTCGAACCGGTGGCGCTCTTCGACCGGCTTGGTGCCGACGAACTGATCGAACATTAGGGAGTCGTGCGAACCGTTGATTGTTATCCGGAAAGCTTACGCCGATTCGCAGCACGCTGCCAATGGGGTTCACTCCCCGGTTCGATTGCGGCCCCTGCGAAGGGCTAGAATCCGGCGACATACCGAATCAGTCCGCAGATCCAGGGAGGCAACATGAAGACGATGACCGCCGCGGCGAAAAAGCGCGCGAAAAGCTTTACCGTAAGCCACGCAGCGGACGCGAAGTTCGTTAAGCGCGGGCTGCGAAACTATTTCGAGTACCGCGACCTCGGGATTGCGCGCGCCTCGAAGGGCAAGGTGGTTGCGCACGTCATCCGCGCGCGGCCCGGCAAGGCGCCGCACGGCGAATGGCACCGGCATGACTGCACCCTGCAGTTCGTTTACGTGCTCAAGGGCTGGATCAAGTTCGAGTACGAAGGCGTGGGTGCGATCACAATGAAGAAAGGGACCTGCTTTCAGCAGCCGCCGAACATCCGGCATGCCGAGATGTCGCACTCGAAGGACGTCGAGCTGCTCGAGATCGTCGCGCCCGCGAATTTCAAGACGATCGACGGCTAGGACCCGGGCGCTCAGACCTCGAGCCAGAAGGTCACCGGTCCGTCGTTGACGAGGTGTACCTGCATGTCTGCACCGAAGCGACCGGTTTCCACCGCCGCGTGCGTTTCCCGCGCGCGCTCGACGAACAGATCGAACAGCCTTGCACCCTCATCCGGCGGCGCCGCCGAGGAGAAGCCAGCCCGCGTGCCCTTGTGCGTGTCGGCCGCAAGCGTGAACTGAGGCACCAGCAGCAGGCCGCCGCCGATCTGTGCAAGCGAGCAATTCATCCGGCCTTCCTCGTCTGGAAAGATCCGATACCCCAGTACCCTTTCCAGCAGCCGGGAGGCGCGCGATTCCGTATCGTCCTTCTGCACACCGATAAGAGCCAGAATGCCGCGATCAATCGAGCCGATCGCCTTGCCACCGACCTCGACCCGTGCTTCGGTCACTCGCTGGATCAATGCAATCATCCGGCAGTGCGCTCAGGCAATGATGTCTGGAATCAACCGGTCACGCAGGCGCGCAAGCGTGTCCTTGAGAAACAGCCGACGCTTCTTCAGCCGGCGCAGCTGCAACTGGTCCTGGGCGGGCGTATGCGCCAGACGGTCGATGATGTCATCGAGGTCACCATGCTCGATTTCGAGCTCGCGGACGCGCTGCTCGATCTCCGCGCGTTCCTCCTCCGTAAGCGACTTGATACCCATGGCGGCCGTAAGACTACAGCATCGGCTTGGCGCGCAGGTAGTCGGCACGATCGATCGTGTGCACACCGATCTCCCTGATCTGCGTGCCCTGCAGCACCCTGAGCTGAATCTCCACGCCGGCCTCTCCCTTCGCCCATACTTTCCTGTAGAAATCTGCAAGTGATGACACTTCCGCCCCGCCGACGCCGACGAGGATGTCGCCGCGTTGCAGACCCGCGCGCGCAGCCGGTCCGTCCGGCGATACCCGCGACACGAAGAGCCGTCCTCGAGCCTCCTCGGTGGACATTCCAAGCCACGGCCGGACCGGCCCGGCGTGGCCCTTGTTGACCAGATCGTCCAGGATTGGTTTGAGCAGATCGACCGGAACGAACATGTTTCCCGGGGAACGGGTACCAGGACTCATCGCGTCGGCAACCACCAGCGAACCGATGCCGAGCAGATCGCCCTTCGGGCCGATCAGCGCCGCGCCCGACCAGTTCATCACCGGCGGGTAGGTGAAGATTGCCGACTCCAGCAGGTACTCCCAGCTCCCCGAAAAAGGCCGGCGCGATACGACGTACGCAAGGCTCACGCCCTCGCGTCCGCCGTAGGCGGCAACCATCACCGGATCGCGCTCGGCGAGCGCCGTGGCATCGCCCAGGGGCAGGGGCCTGGCTTCGATCGGCGCTACGAGCCTGAGAAGACCGAAACCGCTCGCATGGTCATACCCGGCCAGCGTTGCGGGCACCACCCGCCCTTCGCCGGACAGTACTTCGATGGCGTCGGCTTCGATGACAAGATAGCCGATGGTAAGAACAAGGTTGTCGCGAATCAGCACTCCGTTACCCTCGCGCAGGGTCCCCAGCGCCTCCGCGGAACGGGCATTGGGCAGTATCCGGGTCTTGATCCGGACGATGGCCGAAAGCGGCTCTGTGGCCAAGGCTGCCGCCGCCTCCTTCGACGCGTCGGCCGCCCCGGCCGGCACGGTCAACGCGAGCAGGAGGTACATAAGCAGTCGCATGACGGGGTTCATGGGAACCTTTTGGACAAAAGGCAGGTGCCGTACAGCACACTTTAGACCTGCCAACCTCATTTATCCAGCGGCTGACGAGCATGCGCACCGATCCCGATGAACAGGCGTCCGACCATCAGCCAGCCACTATGGAATTGGGCGAATTGTGCCGATTGTGCTGAAGGTCAGCCGCCCGCCGGGCGTTTGAGCGCGGCGGCGAACTGGAGACGAATCGATTCGACGCGCGCCCGGTTGACGCCGTAATCCCTCCGCCCGAGCCGTGACGCCGAGCGCACATGGATCACACCCTCCTTTGCGGAAACGCTGAACTCGACGTCGTCCACAAAGCCCATCAGTCTCGATCGGAATTCCGCATATAGATAGCCCGCGTCCTGTCTGACGACCGAGCTGCCTTCCATGCCATCGACGATTCGCCGCAGCGTGTCCATCGCGCTGGCGGGACTTCCCGTGAATGCAATCGGGGCGATCACGTGCTGCAGATCCGCGGGGTCCGCCTGGCTGGAAACGCAATTGGGCGTCCGCCGGGGCGGTGCCAGACGTCCTTCGTTCACGCCCAGATTTTTCGGCCTGCTCCCTGCAAACATGGTGTCTCCGCCGGTCATGACAGTGTGCAGCGCGACCCCGGCGCTGAGGCAGACGGCCGCAATCGCTACGCCTCGCAGAACCCTTTTTTGGCATGTGCTCAACACGCGGGCGCTGGCTTTCCGGGTCGAATGCGCCGATGTTAACATCGGTCTGAATCTCGACATCACCCCCGGGGGAATCGTCATGCTGCAAGTGTCCGCGGAGCAACTCGCCGAACTGCTTTCGGGCATCGCCCGGGCACAATTCGCCATCATGACCGGTATCGAAAGCGCGATGGCAGGTACCAGGAGTCAGCATATTCTCCCGGCGCTGCAAAACGCAGCCCATCTGCGCGATCATCCGCAACCCACGCTCACGGACCTGCCGGTGCGCGTCCTTCTTTCCTATCAGAGCCGCGTGGGTCCGGACCTGGCTGCGATCACGCGCGACCTCGAGCGCCTGTGCGGCGGCTCCGCGATTGCTCCGGATGCCTCCGGAGCGCCTGCGGAAAGCGAAGGCGACCCGCTCGACTTCAGCAAGATCGGCTAAAAGTCCGCCGGTGGCGGGGGAAACACCGGCTTGCGCTTCTCACGGTGAGACGCGATCCCTTCCTGCACCTCCTGCCCCGAAAAGCCGAGAAACTCAAGCGCCAGCGACGCATCGAACGTCGGACCAGCCATTCGCAGCCAGTTGTTCAGGCTGTATTTTGTCCAGCGCAGCGCGGTCTGCGCCCCACCCGCAAGCTTGCGCGCAACCTCCAGTGCCTTGGCCTGAAGTTCGGCTTCCTCGCAACACAGTGAGACGAGTCCGATGCGCTCGGCCTCCTCGCCGCTGACCTGCTCGCAGGTCAGCAGGTAATACTTGGCTTTCGCCATGCCGCACAACAGCGGCCAGACGATGGCGGCGTGGTCGCCCGCGGCAACGCCCAATCGCGTATGCCCGTCGATGATGCGCGCATTCTTCGCCGCTATCGAGACATCGGCAAGCAGTCCGACGACCAGCCCCGCACCCACCGCCGGACCATGCATCGCCGAGACGACCAGTTTCGAGCAATTGATCACGTTGTAGACGATGTCGCGCGCCTCGCGCCACGTCCGCGCGCGCACGGCCGGATCGTCAGCGATGTCCTGGACAAGTGAAAGGTCTCCGCCGCCGGAAAATCCACGCCCGGCACCGCGGATGATCGCGACACGTGTGTCGGGATCGCGGTCGATGTCGCGCCATACATCTGCGAGCTCAGCGTGCATACGGTGGCTGGCCGTGGACAGCTTCCCATCTTCGCTGCCCATGACGATTTCGAGTATGCCCGGCTCGATCATGCGGATATGAAGGTCCTTGTAGTGCGAGTAATCCATGGCGGTATCTCCTCTTCAGTGCGCTCGATTGTACGCCGCAGGGTTGCTCCGCTTTACCCTACAATTGGGAAATGGATTCCGTTCTGCGAACACCGGATCATCGATTTGCGAACCTGCCCGGGTTCGCCTTCGCGCCCCGCTATCTGGAGGATCTCGCCGGCCATGCCGGGATGCGCGCGCATTATCTCGACGAAGGCCCGGCCGATGCCGGCCAGGTGTTCCTCTGCCTGCACGGAGAACCGACCTGGAGCTTCCTCTACCGCCGGATGATCCCGGTATTCACGGCGGCCGGGCATCGCGCCGTCGCACCCGACCTGTTCGGGTTCGGCCGCTCGGACAAACCGGTGGACGACGCCGCCTACACCTTCGATTTTCACCGCGGATTCCTGCTGAGTTTCATCGAACGGCTGGATCTGAAGAACATCACGCTCGTCGTGCAGGATTGGGGAGGGCTGCTCGGCCTGACCTTGCCGATGGAGATGTCCGGGCGGTTCTCACGGCTGCTCGTGATGAACACCATGCTCGCAACCGGAGACGAGCCGCTGACCGAAGGGTTCCTGGCGTGGCGTGCCTGGGTGGGCAAGAACCCGGATCTCGACTGCGGCAAGCTGCTTGCGCGCAGCTGCCCGCATTTGACGCCATCCGAGGCCGCCGCGTACGAAGCGCCGTACCCGGACGCGCGACACAAGGCCGGTGCGCGGCGTTTTCCGGCTCTCGTTCCCGACTCGCCGGACGCGCCGGGAGCCGCCGTCTCGCGCACGGCACGTGACTGGTGGTCAGGTTCGTGGAAAGGCGACACATTCATGGCCGTGGGATCAAGGGATCCGGTACTCGGGCCGCCGGTCATGAACCGGCTGCGCGGCTGGATTCGCGGCTGCCCCGAACCCTGGCTGCATCCCGAGGCCGGTCACTTCGCACAGGAATGGGGAGAGGAGATTGCGCGCCGCGCCCTCTCCCATTTCTCTTCATGATCGCGTTCAATCACGTCCATTGCCGGAGACCGACATGACCCTGAACGAATTCGGACCATTGCTTGTGAGCTATGACGACATTACCGGTGCCGCGGCGCGACTCGCCGGCCATGCTCTTCGCACACCGGTGCTGACCTCGAGCACGGTGAACGAGCGTACAGGAGCGAGCGCTTTTTTCAAATGCGAGAACTTTCAGCGCATGGGCGCCTTCAAGTTTCGCGGCGCCTACAATGCCCTGTCCCTGCTGTCGGCCGCAGAAAGGAGGCGCGGCGTTCTCGCCTATTCTTCAGGAAACCATGCGCAGGCAGTCGCGCTGGCCGGAAGGATGCTTGGCGTGCAGAGCGTCATCGTCATGCCGATGGATGCACCGGCAGTCAAGATTGAAGCGACGCGCGGCTATGGCGCCGAAGTCGTGCTGTACGACAAACACAAAGTCGACCGCGAAGCATATGCCCGCGAGCTTGCCGACGCGCGCGGACTTGCGGTCATTCCCCCGTTCGACCATCCGCACGTAGTCGCCGGCCAGGGCACATCAGCAAAGGAGCTGTTCGACGAGGTCGGTGCGCTCGATTACCTTCTGGTCTGCTGCGGCGGGGGCGGACTGCTGTCCGGATGCGCGGTGGCCGCAAGTGCCCTTTCCCCTGGCTGCAAGGTCATCGGCGTCGAACCGGAGCTGGGCGACGATGCAACGCGCTCGTTTCGAACCAGGACCCTGCAGAGCTGCCATAACCCGGAGACGATCGCCGATGGCGCGCGTACGCATTCGCTGGGCCGGGTCACTTTTCCGCTGGTGATGGCCTACGTCCACGACATGCTCACCGTCAGCGACCTCGAACTGCTCAAGACGATGTTCTGGCTCTGGGAGCGGATGAAAATGATCGTCGAGCCGACCGGCGCCCTCGCCGCGACCGCGCTGCTGGAAGGAAAGCTATCGGCTCAGGGCGCGCGTGTCGGCGTGATCGTTTCCGGCGGCAACGTCGACCTGCGCTGGGCCGGCCGCCAGCTCGCAGGAGCTCAGACGGGCGCGTAGAACGTCACGCGGGAGGCCGTGTCGGCCTTGACGCTGTACATGGCCTTGTCCGCCAGCGCGAGCAGTTCGGCAGCGGTCTCGGCGTGATCGGGGAACAGGCAGATACCGATCGAGCAGGTGATCTTCCAGGGCCCGCCTTCGAGCGGCACAGGCAGGCTCACCATGTCCGACACCTTTTCCGCGACCATAGCTGCATCTTCGATGCGATCCAGCTCGCCAGCAAGTATCACGAACTCGTCGCCGCCGTACCGTGCCACGGTATCGGATGCGCGCACGCTCGTTCGCAGCCGGTTCGCAACGGTCGCAAGCATCTGGTCGCCGGCCGTATGCCCCCGGGTGTCGTTCACGGCCTTGAACTTGTCGAGATCGACCAGCATCACCGCCAGCCGCTTTCGGTTGCGGCGTGAGACCTCGATCGCCAGAGACAGGCGTTCCTGCATGCTGTAGCGGTTCGGCAGCCCCGTCAGAGCGTCGTGCTGCGCCATGAAACGCATTCGCTCCTCGCTGTCCCTGAGCTGCGCCATAAGCGACTCGCGCTCTTCGGCTTCGCGACGCAGTTTCTCGTTGGCGAGATTGAGTTCCAGCGTACGTTGTGCAACCCGTGCCTCCTGCTCCCGTTCGCTGCGCTGCGTCGACTCGAGCAATGCCTGTTGCGTGGAAAGCGCCTGCGCCTGGGCGACCTCCTTTTCGCGCTTCATTGTGTTGATCCGGTCCCCAAGTCCGAACGAGAGGAGCAGAACGTCAAGCACAAGACCAATATGCAGGCAATAGATTGTCGCGAAATTCGCAGGTGCGAGGCCGAAGTTGCGCAGGGATCCAAGCAGGATAAACAGCAGCAACCCTGACCAGGCAAGCAGAAAGAATCTGGCAGGACGGTATCCACGGATCACCTCTCGCACCGAGACGTAGAGGGTCACCATGGCCGATGCCGCAGCGATCAGCGTGACCAGCCGAAGGATGGTTCCGTAGTCCAGGAGTATGCCGCTAGCTGCAAAAACGGCAAGAAGCGCCCCCGAAACCGCTGCAGCCGACAACATGCGGTCGGCCCGGGGTGCGATCCGCGGCAGGACAAGAAAAGCCCTGGCGAACATCGCGCCCAGCATGAGCGTCAGGCTCAGCGTCGTTGCCGGCGCGTGGTTCGCCCACCATGCGCTTTCCGGCCAGAGGTACTCGAACGCCAGGCCATCGTAGGTGAACAGAAACAAGCCGAATACGGTGGCATAGAGCACGTAGTACAGGTACACCTGATCCTTCAACGAAAAGAACAGCATCAGGTTGTAGATAACAAGTGCAAGGATCAGTCCGTAGAACCCTCCCATGATCAGTTGCGTGTCACGATCGTAGCTGGCGAAGGCAACGGGCTGCCAGAGGTAAAACGGCACCGTGAGCACACTTTCGGAGGCTACGCGAACGTAGAACTCCTCCTCCGCATCAGGTACGGCGATTCGAAATACGTGGTTCCGGTGCTTGACCTCCCGATCGTTCCACGGCGAAAGATCGCCGCCATGTTTCGCTGCGTACGCGATCGACCCATCCGCACCACGCTGCGGCGTATACACATCTATCGAATCGATGCTCGGGAAGCGGATTTCGAGCAGCAGTTCGCGCGGCACCGCCGTACCCGGGCTCAGACAAAAGCGAATCCACCAGGCGGAACGCGAATATCCGAAGTTGAGTTGTTCAGCGCCACTCGGCACGAAGCGGGCAGACTGATCCTTCGACCGCACGTCCGAGAGGGTCATTCGCCCGGTCGGGTCCTCCAGCACTTCGACGAATCGCCCCATCGGCAGACTTCCAGACACCGACGCAAGCTGTGCAACCGGTGCATTGGCGCATGCATGTCCGGAAACAAGCCCTGCGAAAAGAAACACCAGAACACGCAACAGACGGGTCAAGGCGTACTCCGCGAACATTTTCAGCAATCATACCGTGCGCTATCATCCCGCGCCTCACCTCCAAAACTCCGGAATCCATTGCCCATGAGTCTGCCCGCGAAGATGCGTGTCGTCGAAATCTCACAGCCCGGCGGCCCCGAAGTCCTCAAACCGGCCGAACGGCCCCTGCCTCAGCCGAAGCCAGGTGAAATTCTCATCAAGGTCGCGGCAGCCGGCGTGAATCGCCCCGATATGCTCCAGCGCCAGGGGCTGTACGCCCCGCCGCCGGACGCCTCTGATCTGCCCGGCCTCGAGATTGCGGGCACAGTTGCCGCAGTTGGCGCGGAAGTAAAAATGTGGAAGATCGGGGACCAGGTCTGCGCGCTTGCGCACGGTGGTGGCTATGCCGAATACTGCGTCGTACCCGAAGTGCAGGCCCTGCCTGTACCGAAAGGCCTGTCGCTGGTCGAGGCGGGCTCACTCCCTGAAACGTTTTTCACGGTATACAGCAACGTTTTCGACCGCGGCGGCTTGAAGTCCGGGGAAACATTTCTCGTGCAAGGTGGCTCCTCGGGAATCGGCGTGACCGCGATCCAGATGGTCGCCGCCATGGGCAACCGCGTTTACGCGACGGCCGGCAGCGACGAGAAGTGCGCCGCCTGCGTCAGGCTTGGCGCGGAGAGGGCATTCAACTACAGGACACAGGACTGGGCAGCGGAACTCAAGGCGGCGACCGGAGGCAAGGGGGTCAACGTCATCCTCGACATGGTCGGGGGCGATTACGTCCCGGCAGAACTCAAGAGCCTGTCCGACGAAGGTCGACTGGTGATGATCGCGTTTCTGCGGGGCGCCAAGACCGAGCTCGACCTGAACGAAGTCATGCGCAAGCGGCTGCAGATCACGGGGTCGACGCTGCGTCCGCGCACGGTCGAGTTCAAGGGACGGGTGGCGGCGTCGCTGCGTGAGCGCGTCTGGCCGCTGATCGAAGCCGGCAGAATCAAGCCGGTGCTTTATAAGACCTTCCCGCTTGCAGAGGCCTCCGAAGCTCACAAGCTCATGGAGACGTCGCAGCACATCGGCAAGATCGTGCTTACCGCTTAGTTTTTCCAGGTGCGGACGTTCTTCGCCATGCGTAAACGGCGCGTCTGCGCGTCCACTACAATGTGTGCTTTCCAGCTTCGTGCGGATTGGGGAGCATATGTTCAAGGATGATCTGCTCAAGGGTAAGCGGATCCTGATTACCGGGGGCGGTACGGGACTCGGTCGCGAAATTGCGGAACGCTACCTGTCGCTGGGCGCCGAGGTCTGGATTGCGGGACGCCGCGGTCAGATGCTCGCCCAAACCGCGAAGGAATTGATGGCCGCGCATGGTGGCACGGTCCGAACCCATGCCGTAGACATCCGCGACGCGCAGGCCGTCGACGCGATGATCGAGCACATCTGGACCGATTCCGGCCCCCTCACCGGCCTGGTGAACAACGCTGCGGGCAATTTCATCAGCCCCACCAAGGACCTGACGGTCAACGGCTTCAACGCGATTGCCAACACCGTCTTTCACGGCACGTTCTATGTCACGCACGCCGTTGGCAGACGCTGGATATCGGGTGGCCACAAAGGTTCGGTGCTGACCATCCTGGTGACCTGGGTCTGGACCGGTTCCCCGTATGTGGTTCCTTCCGCCATGTCGAAGGCCGGCCTGCACATCATGACAAAATCTCTCGCCGTGGAATGGGGCCGGTACGGAATCCGGCTCAATGCAGTTGCCCCCGGCGCATTCCCGACCGAGGGCGCATCAAAACGACTGCGCCCGGAGGGAAAATTCGAGGACGGGAATGACAGGAATCCGATGCGCCGGATCGGCAGGATGCCTGAACTGCAGAATCTTGCGACCTTCCTGATGGCCGACGGCTGCGAATGGCTGACGGGCGAAACCATCGCGATCGATGGAGGTGGCTACCTCGCGAATGGCGGATCCTTCACTGAACTCGACAAGCTTTCCGATGAGGACTGGGAACGCATGCGCAACCTGATCAAAATCCAGAACGAGAAGGATCGTTCCTCCCGCACGACCTGAAGGCAAATTCAATCATGACGAGAATCATTCCCCGGCCTGCGGCAACGCTGATCCTCCTGCGCGACGGTTCCGCCGGTCCGGAAGTCTTCATGCTCAAGCGCAGCCCATCGGCGGCGTTCGTGGCGAACGCTTATGTCTTCCCCGGCGGCGGTCTGGACGCCGCGGATCACCAGGCACTCGACCGTGTGCTCGGCCTGACCGAAGCCGAAGCAAACCGCAGGCTGGGCGTTGATAGCGGCGGCCTGGCGTACTGGGTTGCGGCAGTGCGCGAATGCTTCGAGGAAGCCGGCATTCTTCTGGCGGTGGACGAATCGGGGGCGCAACTGGACCCTGAGCGGACGCTCGCGCTCAACGTTCATCGGGAAGCGGTCAACGCCGGGACATTGCGGTTCGGAGAACTTCTTGCCCGCGAACGGCTCGCCATTCCGGCCGAAACCATTGCGTACTACAGCCACTGGATAACCGCACCGGGACGCCCCCGACGCTTTTCAGCGCGGTTTTTCGTCGCACGTGCGCCACACGGGCAGCATGGTTCGCACGACGACACCGAAACCGTCGCCAGCGAGTGGGTAAAGCCGGGATTCGCACTTGAGCGCTGCGCCCGGGGCGAGATCGAACTCGTGCATCCCACTCGCGTATCACTGACCGAACTCGCGGAGTTCGAGGATGCACATCGTGCGTTCGTGTTCGCCAGCAGCCGGGACGACATTGAAGCAGATGCATCGTGCTGGGCCCTGGGCAAGGAGGGACGCAAGCTGTTTCGCCGCGCGGATCCACCCTATGCGGAAATCCACTGGAGCGATCCGGAGGAGGCCGGCGATACCACTTACGATCTGTTGCACGGTGTACCAAAACGCCTCGATCCCCACGTCACCCGGATCATCGCACCGAACCCGGGCGTGATGACCGGCCGTGGGACCAACGCCTACCTCGTTGGAGGTGACGAACTCGCACTGATCGATCCCGGCCCGGAAATCGACGACCATATCGAGGCCTTGCTGGCAGCAGGCGCCGGCAGAATCCGCTGGGTGCTGTGCACCCATACGCACCTGGATCACTCGCCAGCGGCACGGCGCATCAAGGAGGCAACCGGAGCGACGGTGATGGGACGCCCGGCCCCGGCGGGAAAAAATCAGGACCAGGACTTCACCCCCGACCGCGTACTGGAGCACGGCGAACGGGTGCAATGCGGGGCACTGACCTTGCGCGCGATTCACACCCCGGGCCACGCCTCAAATCACCTGTGCTTCATGCTGGAACAAACCCGCATGCTGTTCACCGGCGATCACGTCATGCAGGGTTCAACCGTGGTGATCAATCCGCCCGACGGCAACATGAGCGACTATCTCCGGACGCTGGAGATGCTGATCGGCGAGGACGCGGCAATCCTGGCGCCGGCGCACGGCTATCTGATCGGACGCCCGCATCGTGAAGTGCGGCGCCTGATTGCACACCGACTCGCGCGCGAGGCAAAGGTTGTCGATGCAATGCGCAGAATGGGTGCGGCGACCCTCCAGGAACTTGTGCCGGCGGTATACGAGGACGTTTCCGAAAAACTGTACCCAGTCGCCGCGCGGTCGCTGACCGCGCATCTGGAAAAGCTTTCCTCCGATCGGCGGGTCGTCGAAGAATCTGGACGCTGGCGCCTTTCATCATGACCGCTGGAAAACGTGCGGGCGGGTGCTAAGATTCGGCAGACGGTGCGGGCAGCGCGCGCAACCTCCCCCACGGCAGGGAAACACGCAAGGAGACGGTATGAGTGACGACAAGACAATGAAGATCGTGACGAATCTTGATCGGGCCGGTATCGAGCAGATGCTGGTCGAAGCGCGCGGCCTGGCCCAGGCGAAGAACCTTCCTGAACTGGCCTCGCTGTTCAACGGCGTGGAGGGCATGCCGCGTGCGCAGATTGAGCAACGTATCGGCAATGCGCTGAAATGGCTTGCCGACAAGCCTGAGCACATGGCGATCTCCGCGCAGCTCGAGATGATCGAGCTCAATCTCCGCAATCTCTGACTGACCGCACGACGCAGGACTGGCGGCGATGTCCCGCTTCGATTTCGACCTTTTCACGATTGGCGCCGGCTCGGGTGGCGTCCGCGCGAGCCGCGTATCTGCGAGCTACGGAGCCAAAGTGGCCGTCGCCGAAGAGCGTTACTTCGGCGGAACCTGCGTCAATGTGGGCTGCATTCCGAAGAAGCTTTTCTCTTACGCTGCCCACTACCGCGAGGACTTCCACGATGCTGCAGGCTTCGGCTGGACTGCGCCCGAGCCGTCGTTTCACTGGCCGACACTCGTCGCGAACAAGGACAAGGAAATTTCCCGGCTGAACAGGATCTACGAGCGCATTCTCGAGAACGCCGGCGTGACGATCCTGAAGGATCGCGCCACGATTCTGGATCCCCACCATGTCGAATGCGGAGGAAAGACCTACTCGGCCCGACATATTCTGGTGGCCACCGGCTCGTGGCCGACCACGCCGGAATTCCCCGGCCGTGAGCTCGCAATCACCTCCAATGACGCGTTTTTCCTGCCTGAACTGCCTGCATCCATCGTCGTGGTTGGCGGCGGCTACATTGCGGTCGAGTTCGCGTCGATATTCAGCGGCCTCGGGATACCGACCACCCTTGTGTACAGGGGCGCACGGCTGCTGCGGTCCTTTGACGCCGACCTTGGCCTCCGGCTAGCCGAGGAAATGACGAAAAAGGGAGTCTCGATCCGCTTCGAAAGCGACATCGCCGCGCTGGAAAAGACTGCCACCGGTTCCATCAGGGTGACCTACAAGGATGGCAGCAGCGGCGAGACCGGGGCGGTGATGTTCGCCACCGGCAGAAAGCCCAACACCAGCAACCTCGGCCTCGAAGCCGCCGGCGTTCGCCTTGGTGCCGGTGGTGCCATCGTGGTTGACGGCTACCTGAAAAGCTCTGTGGATTCGATCCACGCGATCGGAGACGTCACCGACCGCATCAACCTGACCCCGGTCGCGACGGCCGAGGGCATGGCGCTCGCCAAGACGCTGTTCCGGGACCAGCCGACATCGCTCGACTATGAAAACATTCCCACGGCCGTCTTCGCGATTCCCAACGTGGCTACGGTCGGATTGTCCGAGGAGGCCGCGAGAAAGCGCGGCAGCGTGGAAATCTACAAAACCGGATTTCGACCGCTCAGGCATACGCTATCGGGAAGCGACGAGAAGACCTTCATGAAACTCGTCGTGGATACGGCGAGCCGGCGTGTGGTCGGAGCGCACATGATCGGGCCCGACGCCGGCGAGATCATCCAGGGTATCGCGATCGCGCTCAAGTGCGGCGCAACCAAGGAACAGTTCGACTCCACGATCGGCATTCACCCGACGGCTGCAGAGGAATTTGTCACGCTGCGCGAAATATCAAGCACCTGAGGAAACAACATGGCCATGAACGGCGCAGAGAGTCTGGCGCGCACCCTTCTCGCAAGCGGCGTAGAGGTATGCTTTGCCAACCCCGGCACATCGGAGATGCATTTTGTCGCTGCGCTGGACCGGGTAGCGGGCCTGCGCTGTGTGCTTGGACTGGCGGAAACCGTGGTGACTGGCTGCGCGGACGGATACGCGCGAATGACCGGCAAGCCCGCGGCCACGCTCCTCCACTGCGGACCGGGCCTGGCAAACGGCATCGCCAATCTCCACAACGCACGACGCGCATACTCGCCGATCGTCAACGTCGTCGGCGATCAGGCAACTTACCACCGTCCATACGATGCGCCACTGACCGCCGATACGGAGGGTCTGGCACGTGCCGTGTCTCACTGGGTCCGCACCTGCACCACCGCTGAAGAGGTCCCCGGTGCTGGAGCAGCCGCCGTGCAGGCAGCGCGCACGTCTCCTGGACAGATTGCGACCCTGATCCTGCCTGCCGACACCGCCTGGAATGAGAGCACCGGACCTGCGGCCCCCTTGCCGGTGCCCGCACGGCCTCGCGTCGCGCCGGACACGCTGGCAACCATCGCGCGAGTCTTGCGCAGTGGTGCACCTGCCATGCTTCTGCTTTCCGGTGCAGCGTTGTCCGAGACAGGATTGCGTACCGCACACAGGATTGCGGTCAAGACCGGCGTGAAACTTCGTGTGCCTACGCAGGTCGGCCGCATGGCTCGCGGCCGCGGCCGTCCTCAGATCGATCGAATACCATACGCCGTTGACCGCGCGCTGGAAGTACTCAGCGGACTCGCACATCTGGTACTTGTCGGCGCAAAGCCACCGGTCGGCTTTTTCGCGTACCCCGGCAAACCCAGCGAAATGTGGCCCAAGGACTGCAATCTGCACGTACTTGCACGCCAGGAGGAGGATTCTGTCGCTGCGCTGGAGGCGCTTGCAGACGAACTCGGCGCCCCTCACGACTGCGTGATTCCCGAAGCGCCGAAATCGTCGCTGGCCACCGGACCGTTTTCGCCGGAAGCATTCGCTGGCACGATTGCCGCGCTTATTCCGGAAAATGCCATCGTTGCGGAGGATGCCGTCACTTCCGGGCGCCAGTTGTTCGTGCCAACCTTCGCTGCTGCCCCGAACGACTGGATACAGATCACCGGTGGTGCCATCGGGAATGGGCTGCCGATCGCGACCGGTGCCGCAATTGCCTGCCCTGATCGCAAGACCATCTGCCTTCAGTCGGACGGCGGCGGCATGTATACGGTGCAAGCGTTGTGGACGCAGGCGCGAGAAAATCTCGACGTCGTGAACGTGATTTTCGCCAATCGCAGCTACCGCATCCTCATGGGCGAACTGTTGGCGGTTGGCGCGACACCCGGCAAAAGTGCCAGGCAGCTTTTCGATCTCGGGCCGCCGGACCTCGACTGGGTCCAGCTGGCGGGGGGCATGGGCATGGAAGCAGTGCGTGCGGATTCGCTTGAAAAATTTTCCGATGTATTTCGTGCAGCCTGTTCCCGACGCGGGCCCTTTCTGATCGAGCTCGTCGTCCCGTGAGTTCCAGTGCGGGCGTCGGCACGGCAGAGCTCGAAGCGCTGCGCGCCTTCGATACACCGACCATCTGCAATGCGCTGGAAGTGATCGACGCCTGCTATCGGGTGCGCGGGTATACCCGCGAGCCGCTGTTCTGTGCCTACCCCGAGATGGGCCCGATTGTAGGATTCGCTCGAACGGCCACGATCCGTGCAGCCGAGCCGCCGACAGAGTCAAAGGATGCGGTCAAGGCACGCCGTCTTGCGTACTACGAGTACATCGCTCACGGCGGCCCGCTGCCGGCGGTCGTAGTCATCGAGGACCAGGATGGCGAGCGCGCCGGTCTAGGTGCATTCTGGGGCGAAGTGAATACAAACATACACAGCAATCTGGGCTGCCTTGGTGTGGTCACCAACGGCGGCGTGCGCGACCTGGATACAAGCGCGCCGGGATTCCAGATGATCGCCGGCCGGGTGACGCCGACGCATGCCTGGGTGCATGTCACCGGCTACGGCCATATCGTCCGGGTCGCCGGGCTCGAAGTCGCCAGCGGCGACCTGATCCATGCCGACCGACACGGCGCGGCGGTCATCCCGGCAGCGTCGGTGCGGCAGGTGCTCGACGCGGTCCGACTATTGCAGCGAAGGGAAGCGGTCTTGCTCGATGCAGCCCGCGCGGACGGATTCGACTACGAAAAGCTGGCGCGCGCGATCCAAGATGCCGACGATATTCACTAGACAAACAGTAACACCACGTCCGCGGGTTGGAATCCGGATAAGTGGAAGATCGATTCTCTAGTTCAGAGACATGGCCCGCATGATCAGCGAAATTCCGCTGACCGCGAGCATGACGCCGATTACGCGAATCAGCATGTCTCTCGACACACGCGCAAAAGCTTTCGACGCGACCCAGAGACCGGCGAAGGACGCAGGCAGCGCCACCAGGGCCCACAGCCATGGCGTGGTCGATTGCAGCGGCCCGGCAATGAAAAATGCGACGATGCGGAGCGATATGCTGAACATCGTGCACACGCCCAGGGTAGAACGATACTGTTCCTTGCTGAGCGCGCGCCGCGAAAGGTAAATCGCATAGGGTGGGCCACCGGCGCCGAACAGCGTACTGGTGACTCCGCCGACGAGGCCGGCGACCGGTGCCCAGATCCGCCCCACGATGGAGACGCTGCCCGCGGCAACGATATTTGAGATCGATACCAGAAGTACGAAAATTCCGAGCGCCGCCATGGACATCGCCCGAGGCAGGTTCACGAGAATCGTCATGCCGATGATCGTCCCTGCCACAACCCCGGGCAGTATGCGCTTCCACTCGGCCGAGACCGCGCTCTTGGGATCGCTGAGTCCGACGCGCAGCGCGCTGCTGCAATCGAGCAGAGAAAACATCGCCAGCGCAAACGGCAGCGGAACCAGGTGCGTGGCCAGAGGAATAGTGAGCAATGCGGAACCGAATCCAGTAACACCAAATATGAATGCTCCGCCAAAAGCGACCGCCGCAAGGGCAGCCAGTGTGGCGTAGTCAGCGCTGCTCACATCCCCTCCGGCGTTACGATCAATTCCCTCCGGGTCCAGCGGTTCATCTTGCGTAATCCGGAAACATACCGCGAAAATGGCAGGCCGAGCCGCTCCTCCAGCCGTGCGGCACAGCGCTTCAGTTCCTCCCAGGCAATCGCGCGCGGCGCGCCTTTCAGCGCAAAAGCAATCACGTTGCCGTCGTCACGTGCGTTCAGGCAGATGACGCTGCCGTCGAACGCATCCTCGATGCGCTGCAGGTACCGGTCCAGTTTCCGGTCATGGCCGAAGAAGTTGACCACCAACACGCCCGGAGAACGCAGTGCATCCCAGGCCGCGGCGTAAAAAGCCTCGCTGACGAGGGCCGGGACCTGCGCGCCATCGTCGAACCCGTCGACAAAGAGCAGATCGCAGCCGGCGCGCATCGCGTGGACAGCTTCAGCCCCATCCCCGACTTCGACCCGGAGGCGCGCGCTGTTCTCAGGCACGTGGAAAAGCGACCTCGCTGCGGTGACGACGGCCGGATTCAGTTCCATCACACGCATTCGCACGCCGGGCAGGCGGCGAAAAATGAACTTCGGTATCGACCCTCCGCCCAGGCCGATCATCAACGCGTCCCGCGGTCTGGGGTGAAACAACAGGAACGCCATCATTGTCCGTGTGTAGTCGAGTTCCAGGTCATCGGGAGCATCCATGCGCATCGCGCTCTGGATGTGATCGCCTCCCAGGTGGAGAGAGCGCACGCCGTCTTCTTCGCTGACCACGACTTCTGGATGCGGATCCGGACGGGATGCACGGCTCACGTGCTGCCCCCGGACTGAGAAACATTCTTCTCGATATCGCACCTTGACGGATTCACTCTGCCTCGCACAAGCAGGATTCCCGCTGCACCGAGAAACGACAAGGCGGCTGCGCCGAGGATGGGCGCGTCGTAGCTTCCCAGACGGTCAAAAGCAAAGCCCGCAAGCGGTGGTCCGATCAGCGTACCGATGCCAGGCGCGGTATACAGGCCGCCGATGATCGCTGACACGGCGCGACCGCCGAATATGTCCATTACGACGGCCGGCAGCGTGGCAACGAAGCCCCCGTAGAACAGGCCCATGCCGACCGACATGGCCCCCAGCGCCCAGAGGCTTTCCGACAGCCACCACGCGATGAACGAGACGCCGAGCCCGGCATACATCAGCGCGGTAGCCCGCAGACGGCCCATTCGATCGGCCAGGCCCCCGATCGTAAAGCGGCCCAGAAGGCTTCCCAATCCGATCAGGCTGACGAGCATCACCCCTGCCGTCTCACTATGGCCGTGATCGCTGGCATACGGGGCCAGATGCACCATGGGTACGAACACGCCAACGGTGGGCAGAAAAAGCGATACGTAAAGTATCCAGAAGTCCCTTGAACGCAACGCCTGCGAAAGTGTTGCGCCCTGTTGCGGCTCCGGCTTTGCAGGCGGCTCCAGGCGCTCTCCGGTACGCTGCTCGCGACGCGCCGGATTGTTGTCAACGATCCATGCCGCGCCCCCGGCCAGCACGAGCGCGAATGCCGACAAGACCAGATAGGCGCCGCGCCACCCGTACAGATCTATCCACCACGCCGCCAGGGGAGGTACGATCAGATTGCCCGCGCCGATACCCGCGACGGCGACGCCTGTCGCAAAGGCCCGGCGCCGCACAAACCACGGTTGGACGGCTCCGACCGAGGGGACGTAGGTCAGACCGACTCCCACGCCGATTCCCACGCTGTATGTGACATAAAGCGCAGTCAATGATGACGCAAAACTCGCCCCGGCCAATCCGAAGGTAAGCGCCAGTGCGCCCACCAGCGCAACGCGCCGCGGCCCGAACCGGTCTGCAAGCATTCCGGCCGGCGCACCAAGCAGAAAGTACAGAAATGCGCATAACGAGAACACCAGCGACACGTGCGCGCGAGGCGCGCCGAATTCGGTCTGGAATGCCCTGAAAAATGCGGCAAACGTGTATACGACACCGAAACCGGTGAACATCAGCGTGAACGCCGCAGCAACCACCGCCCAGCCGTAATAGTGGATGCCGTGGCGGCTCAAGGCGCCCTCAGGCAAGCGCACCGCGGCCGGTGATCGGCCACAACGCTTCTACGATACCGCCTCGCACGCACACGAACCAGTCGTGCAGGTTCACGGTGGGATCGCAATGCCCGGGCACAAGCAGCAGCTTTTCGCCGAGTTCAGGTAACACGCCACCGGGACGCACTTCGATCACGCCATGCTCATCCGATATCCGGACGAATTCGAGTCCGGGCCGCCTCCAGACATGGGGCAGTCCGGAATCGACGCTGGACGCCTTCAAACCGGCATCAACGACCGCCCGCTCCGGAACGGGCCTGCTCATCACGGTGGCAAGCACGAAGAGGGCATGCTCGAATCGTGGCAGGGGCGATGCCCATTCGTTTCGTCCGTAGTCGGCATCCATGAAGATGTACGAGCCCGGCTGAAGCTCGTCATATACGCCGCTGGCCGCCTCGAACATGAAACTGCCGGTGCCGGCCCCTGTGACAACCGGGCAACGCAGCCCGCTCGCTTCGATAAGAGCACGCGTAGACCTGGCCGCCTCTATCGCGGCATCGATTTTTTCCCGGCGCTCATTCATCGTACGCACATGCTGGGCCGATCCCTGGTATGCCTGCAGCCCGGCAAAATTCAATCCTCGCGTGGCGGCAACCACCTTTGCGAGCGCAAGAGCCGCTGCACCCGGTGCCACGCCGCAGCGGCGCGCGCCGACATCTATTTCCACATAGACGTCTATCTTCGCGTCGATCTCCGCCACTGCCTTCCCGAGCGCAAATACCTGACGCTCGTCGTCCACGCAAATGCCGATCCTGGCGCGCTTCGCAAGTCGTGCGAGACGCTCAAGCTTGCCCGCACCGACAACCTGATTGGAGACAAGCACATCACTGACGCCGCCGTCTACCATCGCTTCGGCTTCCGAAACCTTCTGGCAGCAGACGCCAACAGCCCCCGCGGCAATCTGACGCAGCGCAATCTCCGGGCATTTGTGTGTCTTGGCGTGTGCACGGACTCTGACATTGCGCCCCTCCAGCGCAGCAGGCAGACGCGCGATATTTCGCTCAAAAGCATCCATATCGAGCAGCAATGCCGGCGTGTCGATCTCCGCCAAAGAATCGCCGACGCGTGCGGGGGGATGCGCTGTCAAACCAAGCGCTCCTTGCGCAACGCAAGCGTAATGGCTGCGATCGCAACAATTGCCAGCAACGGGAGCGCAAGGAGGTTCACCTTGTCCCAGCCGGCGCGTGACACAAGCAGGCCTGAGGTCAGCGAAGAGACCACCATCATCGCAAAGATGCACAGGTCATTCGCACCCTGAGCCTTGGCTTTTTCTTCGGGCCGGTACGTTTCCGTGAGCAGTGTGGTTCCGCCGATGTACATGAAATTCCATCCTACCCCGAGGAGCACGAGGGACAGCCAGAAATGCGGGACGTCGACACCCCCAAGTGCAACGACAACGCAAGCCACATTCAAGGCGGCCCCCACCAGGATGATATTGAGCACGCCAAAGCGCTTGATCAACGCGCCGGCAAAAAGCGACGGGGCGAACATCGCAATCACATGCGAGGACACGACGAATGCCGCATCCCCAAAGGGGTGGCCGCACATGCCCATCGCAATCGGTGTCGCCGTCATCAACAGGTTCATTACGCCATAACCTATCGCTCCGGAAAGTACGGCGACCATGAATTTCGGTTGAGATGCAATTTCCTTCAGCGAACGCCCGCCGCTCGCCTGCTCCTCCGGAGTCGGATTCGGAATGCGGGTGAACCAGAGCAGCGCAATCGTCACCACGCAGAACAGTATCAGTGCGAGATACGCGCCAAGGAAGCGGTCGGCGAAGGCACCCACCGAATAGCGGCTCAAGCCCGGCCCGAGTATGCCGCCAACAAGCCCGCCCGCAAGGACTAGGGAAATCGCGCGCGCCTTGAAGTCGGCCGGCGAAACGTCTGCTGCAGCGAAACGATAGTACTGTCCCGTGGCATTCGATGCCCCGAACACCAGAGTTCCCAGGCAAAGCAGCCAGAAATTGTGCACGCCGATTGCCAGTGCGCATATAAGCGCTGCCACGATTCCGGTTCCAGCACCCGCCATCAGGCCCTGGGTGCGCCCGGCACGCTTCATGTAAAGCGAGGCCGGGACGGTCGCTATGGCTCCGCCCAGCACCCAGGTCGTTACCGGCAAGGTCCCGAGGGCAGGATTGGTCGCAAGCGACATGCCGGCGAGACCGTTGATCGACGCAAGTGTGGAACTGTTGCTGAACAGCATCGCCTGGCACGCGGCCAGCAATGCGACGTTGCGGCGTGTACTGTTCATTTGTACAGTATAATCCCGTAGAATCCCCGGCTTTGGGGAAGTGAACATCCTGGAAGAGGATCGCATTTTACCGGCCCGCTCCATGACCAGCGACGAACCGAGTGAAATACATGCCATTCGCCTCTACGAGGCACACGTAGACTCGGTCGAGCGTTCGCGGGGCGCGCATGGCGCTCCCCAGGGTAGATTCGAGTCAGTAACCCGCGAGCGCTTCGACGACGGGTGGTGCGAAGATGATGAAGCGCCGCCAGCGACCCAGACGAGCGTCACCGAGGAGTGGGCACGATCGATCATCTCTAGTAACGCGTCTCCTGACGTCCCTTTCGAGCAATCGGTCAACCCTTACCGAGGCTGCGAGCACGGCTGCACCTACTGCTACGCCAGGCCGAGCCACAGTTATCTTGAGCTTTCACCCGGCATCGATTTCGAGACCAGGCTATTCGCAAAAACCAATGCGGTCGACCTGCTTCGTACGGAACTCGCAAAGCCGCGCTATGTTCCCAGTCCGATCGCGTTGGGCGCGAACACCGACTGCTATCAGCCCGTCGAACGAAAATACCGGCTGACGAGGGGAATCATAGAGCTGCTGGCGGAATGCCGGCACCCGCTGACGATCGTAACCAAATCCGCGTTGGTGGAGCGCGACCTCGACCTGCTTGCGCCGATGGCGCGCGACAATCTGGTCCGGGTTTACGTGTCGATCAGCACTCTGGACAGAACGCTCGCGCGCAGACTCGAGCCGCGCGCGGCGAGCCCGCAACGCCGCCTCGACACCTTGCGCGCGCTGGCTTCGGCGGGAATACCCTGCGGCGTGATGGTGGCGCCGATCATTCCGGCGCTGTCTGACAAGAGCATAGAGGAAGTCCTGGAGGCATCCAGTGCCGCCGGTGCATCGGGTGCAGCCTACATAGTGATGCGACTTCCGCATGAACTCAAAGGCCTGTTTCGTGACTGGCTGTCGCTTCACTATCCCATGCGCGCAGAGCACGTCATGAGTGCCGTAAGGCAGTTGCGGGGTGGGAGGGACAACGACCCGCGCTTCGGCGAGCGCATGTCCGGAACCGGTCTGTTCGCGGAGTTGATCGGCCGCCGATTCGCGATCGCATGCAGGCGCCTGGGTCTGAACGGAGGCTCACGAGGGGGGCGCGAACCGCCTCCTCTTGACAGGGGCATGTTTCGCCCACCGGTGTCAGGCGGACAACTGCCTCTCTTCTGATCGCCTTCAGCCGCTACGATCCTGTCGTTCAAACCGTTACCGGCCCTGTATTGGGCAGCCTAAAGGCCCAGACTCTTGCGGAGGAACAGGATCGGCTTTCGCATCAGGTAGTAGCCAAGCGATACCTGCTCCGCATACACTTTTGCGGTGCCCCGGAGGCCGATCCGCGGCAAAGATCCCGGCTCCAGTTGCGCCTTCACGACATAGGCCAGGCTGTTGTCCGGCATCGTGATCGTTTCATAACTTGTCTGCACGATCTTTGCTTTCAGAGGCGACAGCGGGTCGACATTCAGGAAAATCGCAACTTCGCTGCGAAGTTCCAGCTGAACAGCGTCCTCGGGCGGAACATACACCGTGACTTCGACCAGGGACGGATCGGCAATGACCATGATCCGCTCGCCTGGCTGCACGGGCCGACCACGCCACTCTTCGGCGTCGGCGAAGATGGCGAGTCCGCCCTGCGGTGCCGATATGCTGTAACGATCGAGCATCTCGGACAGAAACGCCACTTCCGCCACCTTCTCCCGGACGCGCGCATCGAGAAGGTTCAGCTCGCCCTTGCTGGCATCATCGGCAAACGACTTGTTGATCGCTCGCTGCAGATCCGCCTTGGCGATGTCCAGCGCCTTGACCGCAACCGCCAGCTTGTTTCGTGTCGTCGTATCGTTGATTACGACAAGCGGTTCGTCGGCGGCCACGATCTGATTTGGCTGCACCTTGATCGAATCCACGACACCTTCGACCGGTGACGTGATCGGATAGGGCCTGACAGGTGTGATTTCCGCCTGTGCAAGGGCGCTCAGTCTGACCGGAACAAACGAAAGCAACGCCGCGACAAACGCGACGGCCAGCACAAGGTGCCGAGTGGAGGTGCGCTGCAGCCAGCGCCGGACCGGCCGGTAGTCCCGGCGCCATGCCCAGACCGCAAAGCCGACCGAGGCCCCCATCCACTGGACTATGGATTGTTCGACCTCGGTGAACTCCTCGTCGCGGGCAAACAGGAGCCCTCCGAAAACGGCACCTTCCGGGCTTTTCAGCAGGCAGTGCACGAGATGGTCCGGGACCCATTCCGAGCCGTCGTCAGCCAGAGATTCCGGCAGATCGTCCAGTGCCGCCGCAACCAAGGGTTGGCCCGGCGCCTCGACAAAGTGAGCCGCGGCACGCACCAGCCATTGCACATACGGCGCCTCGGGTGTCACCTCCGCCAGTCCAGAAACCGATTCCACGGTCACTTGCGCACGGCTGTCGTATTGCCAGAAAACAGCCTGATCAAAGCGAAGCACGCCGAAGCCCTCGTTCACCGCGGCGAACGACAATTCGCGCATCGACCTGCACGCCTGAAGCTTTTGCTGAAACTCCAGCAGTGCTGCGGCGATATTGGTGCTTCGAGGTTCTGCGACTGGCTCGGTCACGGCTTCGGACGATCCGGAAATACCGCTGTGCCGACCATGCCAGGAAGGAGTCCCTGGGTCGACCCGTCAAATCGCGCTTCGAGCTCGAGGGTCTGGCTGACCCCTTCGACCCGCGCATTCAGTTTCGTTACACGGGCAGGGTAAGCCCGGCCGTCCTGGGTTGTCTTCACCGAGAATCGCGTGCCCGTCTTGACCCACCCCAGCCACGCGGCGGGAACGTACAACTGCGCCTTGAGTGTGCCGGGATTGACCATTTCAAGCAGCGGTTGCCCGAGCGACACGCTTTCGGCGAGCTTTACCTTGAGCTTCACCAGCCGTCCTGAAAAGGGTGCGACCACCTTGCAATACGCCAGTTGCGATTCGCGCAACGTAATCTGACTCTTTGCCTTGTCCGCGACGGATGCCGCAACCGTGACTTCAAGTTCTCCTGCCGCACCCAGCGCCTGCAGGCGGAGCTTTGTAAGATGGGTCTCGCGCGCGCCACGATACTCTGCCTCCGCCGACTGGATTTGCGCGTTCTGTTCTTCGCAATCGAACTCCAGGATCACCGCATTCGCGCCAACGCTGTCTCCGAGACCATAATTCACCTTCTTTATCTTGCCGGCCATCTGGCTGGAAAGGGTGGTTTCATTTCCCGACGTAACCAGAACCGAGATATCGCGATCCTCGAGCGTCGTAAATCGATCCATCAGCGCGCCGATGCCGGCCTTCGGAGCGACCGGGGTTGCCGAAGATACTGGTGCGGCAGGGGACCCGGCGCTTCCGGATTGCGACTGCGATTGTGCCGACGTGCTTGCGACAGTCGCCAGCGTACATAACGCCACGAGAATCAACGAAGATCTATTGCGCACGGCGTGCCTCACTTGTTTCAATTCTCGACACCTGCTCGACCGACGGCCAGGCCAGATCCGGCGAGACACGGAGCGTAAGCGAGCCTGCATCAACGGATTCTTCAGGTACGGGAAGGAGCGGCGCCATCATCGGATCACGCGTGTCCCGTGCGAGCTTCAGCACGGCATCACCCCAGAGCGCGGAGAGCTTCTGTTGCGCTATATTTCGACCGGCCTGCAGCCTGGCGAGAGGACCAAGTATGCGGTACGCAGCGCCTTCACCCAGGGTCTGCCATTGTTGATCATCTACCGGTTCGCTGAGCGTTGTCTTGAACTCTGATGAAAACCTGATCGCACCGGACTCGGCATCCAGCAAGGCGACCCTCAGGTGCGCCGGGCGCCCCCCGTCCCGCGGGGGATCCAACGTGACGCTTGCATTCACGTCGAGCTTGCCTGCACCACGTTCAACGACCCGGACCTTTGAAAGGCCCAGGATCCTGACGATCGAGGCACGGAAACCGTTCAGAGCCGCTGCAGGGATGCCGTCGATCTTGCCGATTGTCACCGGAAGATCGAGCGGTGCGGCTTTCGGAACAAAATTCGCGTTCTCCCATTCGACCAGGCGCGCCTGCATCTGCTGTGCAAGCGAAGCCGTTTCGTGGCTCTCGACTTCTGACGGCAGGGCATCCAGTCCGACCGAGTTGTAGATTCTGCCAAGGGACGCTTCCAGATTGGCATACGACAGGTCGCGGTTTATCTTGCTGACCAGATAGCGCGCCTTTGCGCGGATCAACTCGAATTCGGTGTCTATGCCTACTCCGGCACTAGATCCCAGATATCCGACGATCTGCTCATCGTCTCGCGTCGCCTGATCCCAGACGCCGAACTCGTGCGCGAGCAGCGAATAACGCACCGAGGCGATCCGGGTCTGTGTCATTACCGCCATGGCCATTGCGAGGCGCTTTGCCTCATCGACTCTGCGCTGCGCCTCGGCCGATCGCTTGACGTCCGGGAGAGAAAATACCTTCACCAGATTGAAAGCAACGCTCAGCCCGACCGACGTCCACGTATTGTTCACCAGAAAGCGGTTGCTGTCATAGTTGCTGCCCACATCCAGATTCAGGTTGGGAAACAAAGCCAGCACCGACCGCCGCGCTTCGTTCTGATTTACACGTGTCTTGTAGGCTTCCTCACTGAGTTCCGGGCGGCTGCGCAGGGCAACGGCTTCGAGCGTATCTATCCGGGTTTTCAGCTCCAGAGTCGCCGCAGGGTACCGGGTCGGGGGTGCGATCTGAACCTGGGTGCCCGGGGGCACGTTGAGCAGCGCAGCCAGTTCGATCCGGGATTGGGCCAGATCCTGTCTGCGCAAACTGATCTGTTGCTCGAGGTCGAGCAGTCCGCGACGCAACGAAGCGGTCTGCATAGGCGGCAGCAGCCTGCGATTCTCGATCACCCGCGACTTCTCGATGGCCAGATCGACTTCCTCAAGCAACTCGTCAATCTGCGGCAGCAAGCGCTGCGCAGCCTCGCTCTTCCACCATGCAAGGCGCACGTCCTGAACAAGATTCTGGAGAGCCTTGCGGCGACGTTCTTCGGCGACAAGGCTTTGGTCGGCAAGCTGCTGTGCGCGATAGTAGCTCAAGCCAAAATCAAGCAGACTCCACGTAAATGAAACGCCATGCGTGTCATGGGTGCGCTCCTGGGACGCAGACGGGTTTGTCGCAACGGTACCGCTCGGTGAAAAACCGAATCCGAACGAATCATTGTTGCGCGAAGTGTAGCCCGCGTTGACGGTCAACTTTGGCAGCATGTCGAACCTGCCGACGTCAAGCTGGCCGAGGGCAGCGGCCTGCTCCATGATCCGGACCCGGTACTCCATCTGATATTTCAGCGAACGGGCGGTCGCTTCGTAGAGCGTCACTGGCCTGTTGAGAGGCTCCTGTCCGGCAAACAGCTTTTCTTCTGCTTCGAGGGCAACACTTTCACGCTGTGCAGAGTCCAAAGGCACAGGAACAACCGAACACCCGGCAAGCAACGAAACCGCGCCGGCCACGATCAGTCCGCCTATATCCCTGGAAATTGAAATCGGTAGCTCCACTGGTGCACTCGAGAGTAGCTCCCATCGTACCTTTCCCGAGCTATTTTAGCTTGCCATAAGGCACGTTACCCGGTTCGCCTGGCCAACCGCTACACGATCGGCCGACCACCGGGCTTGACCTTTTCGCCAAGGATCTTTGCCAGAAGCGGATCCCGGGCGGCTTTGGCGACTTTGACCTGTTCCCCGAACGGAGCGGCACCGACCCGCACAGGCTTGCCTTTCTCGAGCTTGTCCTTTTCGCCACCGGGTCCATCTTTTCCGTCCGCCGCCACGGCATCGGGATCATTCTCCCCGTCGCCTTCATCGGCGTCAGCCCGCGCGCGTGGTGCGGGAGCGGTCGGCGCCGAGTCCGCCTTCACAGGCGCCTCGTCGGCGATCTTCACTCCGAGCTCCAGAGTGAACTCCAGACTTGCCTCACGTCCTTCTTCATCCCGGGCCATCAGGATAATTTCCAGCGCGGTATGCTGACCGCCCGGTGGGGTACCTCGGAAAGTCCCCGTCAAAGAGTCAAAGTGCAACCAGAACGGGAGCGGGCTTCCATCGGCGCTTCGTGCCTCCAACCGCACGATCGCGGACGGATCCGAGTGCCCGAATGCGTCCAGCGGGACCTGATACTGGCCCTCGCCCCGAGCGACGAATATGCCCTGATATACGAACAGTCTTTGATCGCCGGCGGCAAATCCATCTCCAGCCGCAACACGCAGGATGTCCTGCACCGGGACACGCGCAACCGGAAATCCCAGGCCTGCCGCAGCCGAGGCTTCCGCAAATGCCGTCTGCTGCGCCGCCAATCCGCTCTCGGCGAATCTCTGGGCATCACCGAGCGAAGTTCCGGTTGAGCTGGAGACAGTCCGCTGTGCCCCGATACCGATCTCCGCGCGCGGTCCCACTGGCGCACTCCCCTGCCGGAACGGACTTTCCGCTTCTCCGGGGGTCGGTGCAGCACCCTGAGCATCCGCGCCGGTCACCCCCATCTCAAGCTTGAAAACCACACTCGCCTGCCGCGCCGCACCGTCGTGCGCAACAACGATCACGTCAATCGCGACCGGGGTACCGTCTGGCGGCGTACCGCGGAACAGTCCGCTCACCGGGTCGAACTGAAGCCATGCAGGCAGCGGCATGCCATTTGCCTGCCGGGCTTCAAGCGTGACCACGGCCTTGGCATCCGTATGCGCGAACGCTGATTGCGGCAGTTGGTATCTCTGCTCCCCGACCGCACTTGAAACGCCTTCCAACACGAACAATCGATCTCCGCTGAGCGGCTGGCCGCTATCCGCCCCGAGACTGGCGCCGGTTGCGGAATCCGCGCCGATCCTCGTCAGGGCGAATCCCCGCTCTGCCGTTGCGTCCGCAATTCCAATGCCGGCGCTGCCTGTCCCTGCGCCGGCAACACCGAGTTCAAGCTTGAATATGACCGATGCCTCACGCGACTGACTGTCATGCGCCAGCACCTGCACTTCGACCGCCGCGGAAACGCCGTCCGGAGGTGTCCCGCTGAACGTTCCGTTAGTCTGATTGAACTGCAACCAGCCTGGCAGGGGTGCTCCATTCGACTGCCTTGCCTCAAGCCGGATCTGTGCACTCGCATCCGTGTGCGCGAACGCTTCAGCCGGGATCTGATACTGCTTGTCCGCCTGCACGTCCGCCACACCTTCAAGCACAAACAACCGTGCCCCAGTCAGCGACTCGAGTTCACCGCCCCTGTCGCCGAGAACCGTCTGCGAAATCAGCTCGACCCGGAAACCCTGATCTGAGGGAGAGGTCAACGGGATATCCGTCCCGGCCCCGGCAGCAGGCGGCGGAAGGGCATTCACGACATCCGCCGGCGATTCACCAGTCGCAGGAACTGCCGGCCCCGACGGGTTACTGCTGCCGCTCAGGCTCCCGGCAAGATTCACCGGCTGCGCTATCAGACCTGGATCCACCAGTTGCTGGCTGGAAACAGCCTCGGTAGTCACGCTTACAGAAGCGATCGCGTCGGACGGCAAAGAAACACCAGGGCTGACACCGGGCGGCGCCGGAACGACTGGGGTCACGGGTGACACGAATATCGGAACCGTCGCCGTCGAGAGCACCGCCGCATCGTTGGTCCCAACGATGTTCACCGTCACCGTCGTCGTCGTCCCATCCACCGCCGACACCGTGAACGTGTCGCTGTAGGTCGTCCCGTCCACAAACTCGTTATGCGCCGAGTCCGCCGTGTAGCTCCACGAGCCGTCCGCCCCGATCGCCAGGCTGCCGTAGGTCCCTCCCACCGTCGCCGGCGTGTACTCGGCCGCGTTGTCCACGTCCGACACCGTCAGCGTCCCGCTCGCCGTCAGCACCGCATCGGTCTCGCTCAGGCTCGCCGTCGCCGTCGAGAGCACCGCCGCATCGTTGGTCCCAACGATGTTCACCGTCACCGTCGTCGTCGTCCCATCCACCGCCGACACCGTGAACGTGTCGCTGTAGGTCGTCCCGTCCACAAACTCGTTATGCGCCGAGTCCGCCGTGTAGCTCCACGAGCCGTCCGCCCCGATCGCCAGGCTGCCGTAGGTCCCTCCCACCGTCGCCGGCGTGTACTCGGCCGCGTTGTCCACGTCCGACACCGTCAGCGTCCCGCTCGCCGTCAGCACCGCATCGGTCTCGCTCAGGCTCGCCGTCGCCGTCGAGAGCACCGCCGCATCGTTGGTCCCAACGATGTTCACCGTCACCGTCGTCGTCGTCCCATCCACCGCCGACACCGTGAACGTGTCGCTGTAGGTCGTCCCGTCCACAAACTCGTTATGCGCCGAGTCCGCCGTGTAGCTCCACGAGCCGTCCGCCCCGATCGCCAGGCTGCCGTAGGTCCCTCCCACCGTCGCCGGCGTGTACTCGGCCGCGTTGTCCACGTCCGACACCGTCAGCGTCCCGCTCGCCGTCAGCACCGCATCGGTCTCGCTCAGGCTCGCCGTCGCCGTCGAGAGCACCGCCGCATCGTTGGTCCCAACGATGTTCACCGTCACCGTCGTCGTCGTCCCATCCACCGCCGACACCGTGAACGTGTCGCTGTAGGTCGTCCCGTCCACAAACTCGTTATGCGCCGAGTCCGCCGTGTAGCTCCACGAGCCGTCCGCCCCGATCGCCAGGCTGCCGTAGGTCCCTCCCACCGTCGCCGGCGTGTACTCGGCCGCGTTGTCCACGTCCGACACCGTCAGCGTCCCGCTCGCCGTCAGCACCGCATCGGTCTCGCTCAGGCTCGCCGTCGCCGTCGAGAGCACCGCCGCATCGTTGGTCCCAACGATGTTCACCGTCACCGTCGTCGTCGTCCCATCCACCGCCGACACCGTGAACGTGTCGCTGTAGGTCGTCCCGTCCACAAACTCGTTATGCGCCGAGTCCGCCGTGTAGCTCCACGAGCCGTCCGCCCCGATCGCCAGGCTGCCGTAGGTCCCTCCCACCGTCGCCGGCGTGTACTCGGCCGCGTTGTCCACGTCCGACACCGTCAGCGTCCCGCTCGCCGTCAGCACCGCATCGGTCTCGCTCAGGCTCGCCGTCGCCGTCGAGAGCACCGCCGCATCGTTGGTCCCAACGATGTTCACCGTCACCGTCGTCGTCGTCCCATCCACCGCCGACACCGTGAACGTGTCGCTGTAGGTCGTCCCGTCCACAAACTCGTTATGCGCCGAGTCCGCCGTGTAGCTCCACGAGCCGTCCGCCCCGATCGCCAGGCTGCCGTAGGTCCCTCCCACCGTCGCCGGCGTGTACTCGGCCGCGTTGTCCACGTCCGACACCGTCAGCGTCCCGCTCGCCGTCAGCACCGCATCGGTCTCGCTCAGGCTCGCCGTCGCCGTCGAGAGCCGCTCAGGCTCGCCGTCGCCGTCGAGAGCACCGCCGCATCGTTGGTCCCAACGATGTTCACCGTCACCGTCGTCGTCGTCCCATCCACCGCCGACACCGTGAACGTGTCGCTGTAGGTCGTCCCGTCCACAAACTCGTTATGCGCCGAGTCCGCCGTGTAGCTCCACGAGCCGTCCGCCCCGATCGCCAGGCTGCCGTAGGTCCCTCCCACCGTCGCCGGCGTGTACTCGGCCGCGTTGTCCACGTCCGACACCGTCAGCGTCCCGCTCGCCGTCAGCACCGCATCGGTCTCGCTCAGGCTCGCCGTCGCCGTCGAGAGCACCGCCGCATCGTTGGTCCCAACGATGTTCACCGTCACCGTCGTCGTCGTCCCATCCACCGCCGACACCGTGAACGTGTCGCTGTAGGTCGTCCCGTCCACAAACTCGTTATGCGCCGAGTCCGCCGTGTAGCTCCACGAGCCGTCCGCCCCGATCGCCAGGCTGCCGTAGGTCCCTCCCACCGTCGCCGGCGTGTACTCGGCCGCGTTGTCCACGTCCGACACCGTCAGCGTCCCGCTCGCCGTCAGCACCGCATCGGTCTCGCTCAGGCTCGCCGTCGCCGTCGAGAGCACCGCCGCATCGTTGGTCCCAACGATGTTCACCGTCACCGTCGTCGTCGTCCCATCCACCGCCGACACCGTGAACGTGTCGCTGTAGGTCGTCCCGTCCACAAACTCGTTATGCGCCGAGTCCGCCGTGTAGCTCCACGAGCCGTCCGCCCCGATCGCCAGGCTGCCGTAGGTCCCTCCCACCGTCGCCGGCGTGTACTCGGCCGCGTTGTCCACGTCCGACACCGTCAGCGTCCCGCTCGCCGTCAGCACCGCATCGGTCTCGCTCAGGCTCGCCGTCGCCGTCGAGAGCACCGCCGCATCGTTGGTCCCAACGATGTTCACCGTCACCGTCGTCGTCGTCCCATCCACCGCCGACACCGTGAACGTGTCGCTGTAGGTCGTCCCGTCCACAAACTCGTTATGCGCCGAGTCCGCCGTGTAGCTCCACGAGCCGTCCGCCCCGATCGCCAGGCTGCCGTAGGTCCCTCCCACCGTCGCCGGCGTGTACTCGGCCGCGTTGTCCACGTCCGACACCGTCAGCGTCCCGCTCGCCGTCAGCACCGCATCGGTCTCGCTCAGGCTCGCCGTCGCCGTCGAGAGCACCGCCGCATCGTTGGTCCCAACGATGTTCACCGTCACCGTCGTCGTCGTCCCATCCACCGCCGACACCGTGAACGTGTCGCTGTAGGTCGTCCCGTCCACAAACTCGTTATGCGCCGAGTCCGCCGTGTAGCTCCACGAGCCGTCCGCCCCGATCGCCAGGCTGCCGTAGGTCCCTCCCACCGTCGCCGGCGTGTACTCGGCCGCGTTGTCCACGTCCGACACCGTCAGCGTCCCGCTCGCCGTCAGCACCGCATCGGTCTCGCTCAGGCTCGCCGTCGCCGTCGAGAGCACCGCCGCATCGTTGGTCCCAACGATGTTCACCGTCACCGTCGTCGTCGTCCCATCCACCGCCGACACCGTGAACGTGTCGCTGTAGGTCGTCCCGTCCACAAACTCGTTATGCGCCGAGTCCGCCGTGTAGCTCCACGAGCCGTCCGCCCCGATCGCCAGGCTGCCGTAGGTCCCTCCCACCGTCGCCGGCGTGTACTCGGCCGCGTTGTCCACGTCCGACACCGTCAGCGTCCCGCTCGCCGTCAGCACCGCATCGGTCTCGCTCAGGCTCGCCGTCGCCGTCGAGAGCACCGCCGCATCGTTGGTCCCAACGATGTTCACCGTCACCGTCGTCGTCGTCCCATCCACCGCCGACACCGTGAACGTGTCGCTGTAGGTCGTCCCGTCCACAAACTCGTTATGCGCCGAGTCCGCCGTGTAGCTCCACGAGCCGTCCGCCCCGATCGCCAGGCTGCCGTAGGTCCCTCCCACCGTCGCCGGCGTGTACTCGGCCGCGTTGTCCACGTCCGACACCGTCAGCGTCCCGCTCGCCGTCAGCACCGCATCGGTCTCGCTCAGGCTCGCCGTCGCCGTCGAGAGCACCGCCGCATCGTTGGTCCCAACGATGTTCACCGTCACCGTCGTCGTCGTCCCATCCACCGCCGACACCGTGAACGTGTCGCTGTAGGTCGTCCCGTCCACAAACTCGTTATGCGCCGAGTCCGCCGTGTAGCTCCACGAGCCGTCCGCCCCGATCGCCAGGCTGCCGTAGGTCCCTCCCACCGTCGCCGGCGTGTACTCGGCCGCGTTGTCCACGTCCGACACCGTCAGCGTCCCGCTCGCCGTCAGCACCGCATCGGTCTCGCTCAGGCTCGCCGTCGCCGTCGAGAGCACCGCCGCATCGTTGGTCCCAACGATGTTCACCGTCACCGTCGTCGTCGTCCCATCCACCGCCGACACCGTGAACGTGTCGCTGTAGGTCGTCCCGTCCACAAACTCGTTATGCGCCGAGTCCGCCGTGTAGCTCCACGAGCCGTCCGCCCCGATCGCCAGGCTGCCGTAGGTCCCTCCCACCGTCGCCGGCGTGTACTCGGCCGCGTTGTCCACGTCCGACACCGTCAGCGTCCCGCTCGCCGTCAGCACCGCATCGGTCTCGCTCAGGCTCGCCGTCGCCGTCGAGAGCACCGCCGCATCGTTGGTCCCAACGATGTTCACCGTCACCGTCGTCGTCGTCCCATCCACCGCCGACACCGTGAACGTGTCGCTGTAGGTCGTCCCGTCCACAAACTCGTTATGCGCCGAGTCCGCCGTGTAGCTCCACGAGCCGTCCGCCCCGATCGCCAGGCTGCCGTAGGTCCCTCCCACCGTCGCCGGCGTGTACTCGGCCGCGTTGTCCACGTCCGACACCGTCAGCGTCCCGCTCGCCGTCAGCACCGCATCGGTCTCGCTCAGGCTCGCCGTCGCCG
Organism: uncultured beta proteobacterium; assembly: GCA_963844255.1. GTDB lineage: Bacteria > Pseudomonadota > Gammaproteobacteria > Burkholderiales > SG8-39 > SZAS-79. Next base: position 1,650 of record CAWJNP010000087.1, on the reverse strand, counting down.
TCGAGAGCACCGCCGCATCGTTGGTCCCAACGATGTTCACCGTCACCGTCGTCGTCGTCCCATCCACCGCCGACACCGTGAACGTGTCGCTGTAGGTCGTCCCGTCCACAAACTCGTTATGCGCCGAGTCCGCCGTGTAGCTCCACGAGCCGTCCGCCCCGATCGCCAGGCTGCCGTAGGTCCCTCCCACCGTCGCCGGCGTGTACTCGGCCGCGTTGTCCACGTCCGACACCGTCAGCGTCCCGCTCGCCGTCAGCACCGCATCGGTCTCGCTCAGGCTCGCCGTCGCCGTCGAGAGCACCGCCGCATCGTTGGTCCCAACGATGTTCACCGTCACCGTCGTCGTCGTCCCATCCACCGCCGACACCGTGAACGTGTCGCTGTAGGTCGTCCCGTCCACAAACTCGTTATGCGCCGAGTCCGCCGTGTAGCTCCACGAGCCGTCCGCCCCGATCGCCAGGCTGCCGTAGGTCCCTCCCACCGTCGCCGGCGTGTACTCGGCCGCGTTGTCCACGTCCGACACCGTCAGCGTCCCGCTCGCCGTCAGCACCGCATCGGTCTCGCTCAGGCTCGCCGTCGCCGTCGAGAGCACCGCCGCATCGTTGGTCCCAACGATGTTCACCGTCACCGTCGTCGTCGTCCCATCCACCGCCGACACCGTGAACGTGTCGCTGTAGGTCGTCCCGTCCACAAACTCGTTATGCGCCGAGTCCGCCGTGTAGCTCCACGAGCCGTCCGCCCCGATCGCCAGGCTGCCGTAGGTCCCTCCCACCGTCGCCGGCGTGTACTCGGCCGCGTTGTCCACGTCCGACACCGTCAGCGTCCCGCTCGCCGTCAGCACCGCATCGGTCTCGCTCAGGCTCGCCGTCGCCGTCGAGAGCACCGCCGCATCGTTGGTCCCAACGATGTTCACCGTCACCGTCGTCGTCGTCCCATCCACCGCCGACACCGTGAACGTGTCGCTGTAGGTCGTCCCGTCCACAAACTCGTTATGCGCCGAGTCCGCCGTGTAGCTCCACGAGCCGTCCGCCCCGATCGCCAGGCTGCCGTAGGTCCCTCCCACCGTCGCCGGCGTGTACTCGGCCGCGTTGTCCACGTCCGACACCGTCAGCGTCCCGCTCGCCGTCAGCACCGCATCGGTCTCGCTCAGGCTCGCCGTCGCCGTCGAGAGCACCGCCGCATCGTTGGTCCCAACGATGTTCACCGTCACCGTCGTCGTCGTCCCATCCACCGCCGACACCGTGAACGTGTCGCTGTAGGTCGTCCCGTCCACAAACTCGTTATGCGCCGAGTCCGCCGTGTAGCTCCACGAGCCGTCCGCCCCGATCGCCAGGCTGCCGTAGGTCCCTCCCACCGTCGCCGGCGTGTACTCGGCCGCGTTGTCCACGTCCGACACCGTCAGCGTCCCGCTCGCCGTCAGCACCGCATCGGTCTCGCTCAGGCTCGCCGTCGCCGTCGAGAGCACCGCCGCATCGTTGGTCCCAACGATGTTCACCGTCACCGTCGTCGTCGTCCCATCCACCGCCGACACCGTGAACGTGTCGCTGTAGGTCGTCCCGTCCACAAACTCGTTATGCGCCGAGTCCGCCGTGTAGCTCCACGAGCCGTCCGCCCCGATCGCCAGGCTGCCGTAGGTCCCTCCCACCGTCG
>CAWJNP010000086.1:0-17204 GCA_963844255.1 uncultured beta proteobacterium | reverse complement strand
GCACGCTAACAAGTGCATCCTAAGAAGAATATATTGAAGCAGGAGATATTGGTGCAGCGGTAGGTTTTAAATATATCAAAACTGGTGATACAATGTGTGACGAGAAACATCCAATCGTTCTAGAATCGATGGTTTTCCGTGATCCGGTAATTGGATATGCTGTTGAACCTAAAACTAAAGCTGACGTGGATAAAATGGGTATCGCTTTGGCTAAATTAGCTGAAGAAGATCCGACTTTCCAAGTTAAAACTGATGAAGCATCAGGTCAAACGATTATCTCAGGAATGGGTGAGCTTCACCTTGACATTCATTGTAGATCGTATGAGAAGAGAATTCAAAGTTGAAGTAAACCAAGGTGCAGCCTCAGGTAGAATATAAAGAAGCAATCTTACAAAACTGCTCACACAGAGAAATTTACAAAAAACAATCTGGTGGTAAAGGTAAATTTGCTGATATCGTATTCGAAATTAGGCCCAGCTGACGAGTCATGATGGAGAAGGATTGCAGTTTATCAATGATGATCAAGGTGGTCAAGTTCCAAGAGAATTTATTCCTTCAATTGAAAAAGGTTTTGCAAGCTGCAATGAAGAATGGTCCTCTTGGCTGGTTTTGAAGTGGATTCAATTAAAGTTACTTTAAATGACGGATCATTTCACGCGGTTGACTCAGATGCACTTTCTTTTGAATTCGCTGCTAAAATAGGATTTAAAGAGCGGACGTGCTGCTAAGCCAGCAATTATGGAGCCTATCATGAAAATAGAAGTTGTTACACCGGAAGAATATATGGGTGATGTCATGGGTGATTTAAACAAGAGAAGAGGACAAACTGACAAGAGAATGGAACTGTGCCGGTGTTATAAAGGTCAAAAGTTCCATTATCTGAAATGTTTGGATATGTAACCTCACTTAGAACTCTTTCATCAGGTCGTGCATCATCTACTATGGAATTAGTCACCATGCTACTCCTCAAAATATTTCAGAAGAAGTGATAGCAAAAGTAAAAGGTTAAGCAGAAAAAGTAAAGAAATGACACAAAGAATAAGAATAAAATTAAAATCTTACGATTACAACTTGGTAGACAAGTCTGCTGAGAAAATCGTAAAAACGGTAAAGACTACCGGTGCTGTTTTAAGGACCAATTCCATTGCCAACACATAAGAAAATATTTACTGTATTAAATTCACCACACGTAAACAAAAAAGCGAGAGAGCAATTCCAATTATGCTCACAAGAGATTAATGGATATCTATCTCTACTTCTAAAACAGTTGATGCTCTAATGAAATTAGAACTTCCGCAGGAGTTGAAGTTGAAATAAAAGTATGATAAACTTGCTGGAAGATGGGAGTTGATGACGAAGTGCTTAGCAACACCTTAAATATAAATCCCTTTTCGAAAGAAGAGGGATTTTTTTGCTTTAAATTTTGGAAATATTTAGCTAAATATCTAGGGTTGAAATTTAAATCTAATTCAAATAGTATTGATATTTTTGATTAAAATTAAAGTATGAAAAAACTGATTTTGTTCTTGTTTCCTATTATCATTATCAGCAAAAGCACACCGATTCGTATATCAGTTTCAATACAAATCAGATTCATCGGCAACAGAATTGGCTGCAGAAAATATGATTTTGGATATCAATCCTGATGATATCAAGTTTTATCCTTACTCTTATGCAGAAACAGATTCTCTAAATATTATTCGGGTCAAAGAAAGTATCGAGTGGGGACGATCACCTTCCTGCTCTTATCAGAAAAAAAGAACTCTTTTGAAAATACTTCATTGATTCTACTGAATGATTTTTTCTCTGTAAAATCAACAGACAAGATGAATTGGAAACTTCTGAATGATACAAAAGTTGAAGGACAATATACTCTACAGAAAGCAACGACAACTTTTGGCGGAAGAAACTGGATTCGCGTCGGTTTCGAAGACATTAATCTCAGTGAAGGGCCGTACAAATTTCGTGGACTTCCCGGATTGATTTTCGAGATTGAAGACGACAAGAATAACTTTATGTTTAAATTGTCAAAAAGTATGAAAAGCAATACGATGAGTCAAGTAGAGGACATGTGCTTTTATCATCTCCACTTCCTCCTTTGAACAATGCCGCAGGCGAACCGACGCGAGCGGATACTGAAATCTTGGCACATCAATGCGGGAACGGCCACAGGCGCAGCTTCTCCTTGCCGATCGCCCACAATCGGGCGAGCCCGAGCGGCTCGACGATCAGGAAAAATACGATCAGCGTGCCGAATATGATGGCTTCCAGGTGCGATGCCATCGCAGTGCCCAGCGGAATGCCCAGCCATGCCGGCCCCTGGTTGAGTGCGATCGGCAGAACGACGATGAAGAAGGCGCCGAAATAGCTGCCGAGGATCGAGCCCATGCCGCCGATGATGATCATGAACAGCAGGTTGAGCGACAAGGTGATGTTGAACGCCAGCGGTTCCCAGGACCCGAGGTGGATGAAGCCCCACAGCGCGCCTGCGACGCCGACATAGAATGAACTGACGGCAAAGGCCGTGAGCTTGGCATACACCGGCCGGATGCCGATCACCTCGGCGGCCACGTCCATGTCGCGCATCGCCATCCATGCCCGGCCGATGCGGCCGCGCACGAGGTTTTTGGCGATCAGCGTAAATACAATGATGACGGCCAGGAGGAAGAGGTATTTTTTCACCGGATTGTCGATCTTCCAGCCGAACAGGTCGATTGCCGAGGTCGAGACCGAACCAGACCCCGCATAGTTGGTGAACCACTTCACCCGCGCGAACACCCAGTCCATGAAAAACTGCGCCGCAAGCGTGGCCACCGCAAGGTACAGGCCCTTGATGCGAAGGCTGGGAATGCCGAACAACATGCCGACGAACGCGGCAATCAACCCCGCCAGGATCAGCACCACGAGGAAGTTCAACTGCGGAATCCTGAACACCAGGTTGTAGGCCGCATAGGCGCCGACCGCCATGAACGCCGCATGGCCGATCGAGATCTGGCCGCAGTAGCCCACCAGCAGGTTCAGTCCGATTGCCGCGAGCGAGAGGATCAGGAACGGGATCAGGATCGAGAGCAGCAGATAGTCGCTGGCAAGCAGCGGCACGCCGATGAACGCGAAGGCAACCAGCACGACCATGAGCACGCGATCCTGCAGGATCGGCAGCATCTGCTGGTCCGCACTGTACGAAGTCTTGTACTGGCCGTTTTCCCTGTAAAGCATTGTGTCTACACCCGGTCGATGATTTTTTCGCCGAACAGCCCCTGCGGGCGTACCAGCAGGAACAGCAGCGCAAGCACGTACGCAAACCAGTTTTCGATCCCGCCACCGGCCAGGTCGAACAGCTGGACCATCGGCGGGCCGAGGAAGACCTCGGCCATCTTTTCGCCGACGCCGATGACCAGGCCGCCGATGATGGCGCCCGGCACCGACGTGAATCCGCCCAGGATGACCACCGGCAACGCCTTCAGGGCCACCTGGGAAATCGAGAACTGCACGCCCAGCTTCGCGCCCCAGATCATGCCGGCGACCAACGCCACGATGCCCGCAACCGACCAGACGATCACCCAGATGCGGTTGAGCGGGATCCCGATCGATTGCGCCGCCTGGTGATCGTCGGCCACCGCGCGCAGCGCGCGCCCGGTGGCGGTCTTCTGGAAAAAGAGCGCAAGCAGGACAACCAGCAGGGCCGCGACGACCGCCGCGACCACGTCATCCTTGTTGATCAGGATGCCGCCCTCGAACAGGCTCTGGAGGATCATCACCGGCTCCTTGGCGATGCCGAGATTGATCTCGTAGATGTCGCTGCCCCAGACGGTCTGGCCGAATCCGTCGAGGAAATAGGTCACGCCCAGCGTCGCCATCAGCAGCACCACGCCGTCCTGGTTGACCAGCGGGCGCAACACGAGCCGCTCGATGACGAACGCCAGCACGATCATGATGGCCACCGCCGAGCAGTGCCGCGACCCACAGCGGCATGACCTCGGCCATGCGCGCCACCGACAGTGCGGCAAACAGCACCATCGACGCCCTGGGCAAAATTGAATACGCCCGAGGCCTTGAAGATCAGCACGAAGCCGAGCGCCACGAGCGAATACAGCACGCCCGGCCATCAGACCGCCGAGCAGCACCTCGACATAGAAGCCCGGCGCGCTCGCGCCGGTGAGCAACGGCGCAACGAGGCCGCCGAGCAGGGCGAATCCGAGGATCCAGGTGGCGAAGGTTCTTCATCAGTCGGCTCTCAGTGGGACACGCCGAGGTAGGCGTCGATCACCGCCTGGTTGCCGCGCACCTCCTCCGGCGTGCCGTCGCCGATCTTCTTGCCGTAGTCGAGCACCACGACGCGATCCGAAATATCCATCACCACGCTCATGTCGTGCTCGATCAGGACGATCGTGGTCCCGTACTGGTCGTTGACATCCAGTATGAAGCGGCACATGTCCTGCTTCTCCTCGACGTTCATCCCGGCCATCGGCTCATCGAGCAGCAGCACGCTGGGCTCCATCGCGAGCGCGCGCCCGAGGTCGACGCGCTTCTGCAGTCCGTAGGGCAGGCGCCCGACCGGGGTCTTGCGATAGGCCTGGATCTCGAGGAAATCGATGATCTGCTCGACCACCGCGCGATGTTCGTTCTCCTCCCTCAGCGCCGGGCCGATGCGCAGCGCCTGCAGCAGCAGGTTGGTATGCATGCGCAGGTTGCGCCCGGTCATGATGTTGTCGAGCACGCTCATGCCCTTGAACAGCGCCAGGTTCTGGAAGGTGCGCGCGATGCCGGAGAGCGCGACCTCGTGCGGATCCATGTCGTGAAATTCCTTGCCGCGCAGGCGGATCGTGCCATGCTGCGGGTGGTACACGCCGTTGATCACGTTGAGCATCGAGCTCTTGCCCGCGCCGTTCGGGCCGATGATCGCGCGCACTTCGTGCTCGCGCACGTCGAACGACACGTCGCTGATCGCCTTGACGCCGCCAAACGCGAGCGAAACATTCTCGACCGCGAGGATCACCTCGCCGATCTTGCGCTCTTCACTCATGCTGCCTGCCTGGCCGCCGCGGGAGCGAACGTCTTTGCGTCACTGATCTTGAGGTCCGCCGAAATGCTGCCGATGCGCCCATCCTCGTATTTCACCTGTGCATCCACGTGTATCGTCTGCAAGCCGTCGTAAAGCGCGGCCACCAGTGGCTGGAAGCGCTCGCCGATATAGCCGCGCCGGACTTTCCGCGTGCGCGTGAGCTCGCCGTCGTCGGCGTCGAGTTCCTTGTGCAGTATCAGGAAACGATGGATCTGCGAATTCGCCAGTTCCGGATCCTGCGACAGGTCGAGATTCACCTTTTCGATGCATTCGGCCACCAGTGCATAGACCTCGTCGCGCGAGGCGAGGTCCACGTAGCCTGAATAGGGCAGGTTGCGCCGCTCGGCCCAGTTGCCGACCGCCTCCATGTCGAAATTGATGAAGACGCACACCTTGTCCTTGCCGTTGCCGAACGCGACGGCCTCCTTGATGTACGGAAAGAACTTGAGCTTGTTCTCGAGGTACTTCGGCGCGAACAGCGTGCCATCGACCAGCGCGCCCACGTCCTTCACCCGGTCGATGATCTTGAGGTGCCCGTCCGGGTCGAAATAGCCTGCGTCACCCGTATGGAACCAGCCCTCGGAATCCTTCGCCTCGGAGGTCGCCAGCGGATTCTTGTAATACTCCTTGAACAGCCCCGGCGAACGGATGAGCAGCTCGCGCTGGGGCGTGAACTTGAGTTCCACGCCGGCGACGGCCGGACCGACGGTATCGGCCTTGACCTGCCCATTGGGCTGGACGCAGACGAACACGCTGGTCTCGGTCGACCCGTAGAGCTGCTTCAGGTTGATTCCGAGTGAGCGATAGAACACGAACAGGTCCGGTCCGATCGCCTCGCCCGCGGTGTAGGCGACGCGCACCCGGCTCATGCCGAGCACGTTGCGCAGCGGCCCGTAGACAAGCGCGTCGCCGAGACGATAGAGCAGGCGGTCGGCAGTACTGACCTCCTTCCCGTCGAGGATGTTTGCGCCCACGCGGCGGGCAACGTCCATGAAGTAGAGATACATCGACCGCTTGATCGCGCTCGCATCCTCCATGCGGATCGACACGGTGGTCAGCAGCGCCTCCAGCACCCGTGGCGGCGCAAAATAATAGGTGGGCCCGATCTCGCGCAGATCGGTCATCACGGTCTCGGCCGATTCCGGGCAGCAGATGCAGTAACCGGTCACGAACGGCTGCGCATAGGAGAAGATGTTCTGGCCGATCCACGCGGGCGGCAGGTAGGCCAGTGCGACGTCGGTGTCGTCCAGCCCCTCCATCTGTGCCGCCGCGCTGGCCCGGTCGATCAGGGCATCATGGGTCAGCACGACACCCTTGGGGTTGCCCGTGGTGCCGGAGGTGAAGAACATCGCCGCCGTGTCCGATCCGCGCCCCTTGGCGATTTCGGTCTCTACAAATCCCGGATCATTCCGGTGCAGCTTGAGGCCCTTGTCGCGCAGAAGATCGTAGGCCAGAAGTTCGGGCTGCGCGTAGCTGCGCATGCCGCGCGTGTCGTCGTAGACAATGTGCTTGAGCATCGGGCAGTCAGGCAGGATCTCCAGCAACTTGTCCACCTGCTCCTGATCCTCGGCAATCGCGAACTCGATCTCGGCGTTCTGGATCGGGAACGTCATCTCCGCAGCTGCCGCGTCTTGGTACATGGGCACGGAAATGCCGCCCAGACACTGTGCGGCGCACATCGCGGCGTAGATCCGGGGGCGGTTGTCTCCGATCAGTGCAAGATGATCGCCCCGCTTGAAGCCCAGCGAGGCCAGGCCGTGCGCCAGTGCGCGCACCTCCTCGGCCAGCGCATGCCAGGTCCAGGTCTGCCAGATCCCCAGATCCTTTTCGCGTATGGCCGGCCGTTCACCGCGCACCAGCGCATGCTGCTGCAGCAGTTTGGGAAATGTGTCAAAGCTCCCGACGTCGTGCGCCATCGAGTTGTCTCCTCCGGTGACCAGAGTGAATTTTGGTTTTATATGCCGTCCGGCGTCCCGCCTGGAGGGCACTTTGCGATTTTCACATACTTTGCGGCCACTTGACCGTGCTTTCCGGTGCAAAAGGGCGCAAGTTTGCTGCGCCACAGTGTAAGGGCAGGGCAGGCGCAAGGTTGTCGCCTGAGCGACAATCCCGGCATGAACGAGCTTGAACAGATCGTTTTCACCTCGCCATGGGCCAGGGGACTCTCCGATGACGAGCGCCTGGCCGTTGCCGCCGAAATGAGTTGCCGGAGCCTCCCGCCGGGTGGGTTTCTTTGTCAGAAGGGCGAGCCGGTCGAACACTGGATCGGGGTTGTAGACGGACTGGCAAAGATGTCCAGCGTCTCCTCGGAAGGTCGTACGGCAAGTTTTACGGGAATCCCGCCGCGCGCATGGTTCGGCGAAGGCTCGGTCATGCGCGGCGGGCACTGGCGATACGATGCCATTGCGCTGCGTGAAACGCGGGTGGTGCTGGTTCCCGCAACGACTTTCTGCCGGCTGCTCGATTCAAGCATTGCATTCAACCGGTTTGTACTGAACCAGCTGAACGAGCGGCTGGCCCAGTTCATCGCGCTGCTTGAGTCGGAACGCCTGCTTGACCCGGATGCGCGCGTTGCGCGCTGCCTTGCGTGGCTTTTCAACCCGCATCTCTATCCCGGGGTCGAACAGAAACTGTCGATTTCACAGGAGGAGATAGGATTTCTGTCCGGCGTCTCCCGCCAGCGAGTCAACCAGGCGCTGCAGGTTCTTGAGAAGGCCGGTCTGCTGCGCGTCGAATACGGCGGGTTGACGGTTCTCGATCTTCAAGCGCTTGGGCATTTCGGTGGGTGAACCAGTGGGATAAGCACCGCACATGCTTGTTAGACTCTGTACTGGTATGGGTTTTGCATGCATTTCGATCCTTTGCTTTCCAGGAGATATCAACCATGAAGCTTTTTCCGACGCGACTGCTTGCTGGCGCCGCCCTCACGGCACTTTCCGCGCTGACTGCTGCCGGTGTTCACGCGCAGGGCGTGATCCGAATCGGTGCACCACTGCCGATCACCGGTCCGCTTTCACCTGAAGCGAAAAAGCTGCAGAACGGCATGAATCTCTGGGTTGAGGTCGCGAACAAGGCCGGCGGCATCAAGGTTGGCGACAAACGCATGAAGGTCGAGATTGTGTATGTCGACTATCAGTCCAACACGCCGCGCGCCGTGCAGGCCACCGAAAAGCTGATCACCCAGGACAAGGTCGATTTCCTGTTTTCGCCATTCGGCTCCGGCGCCGCAAAAGCCGCCTCCAGCGTGTCGGAACGTTACGGAATGCCGACCATCGCTGCGACTGCCTCTTCGGAGCAGGTTTATGACCAGGGCTACAAGTATCTGTTCGGCGTCTATACGCCGAACCAGACCCTGACCGAACCGCTTGCGGCACTGATCAGAAAGCAGGCCGCCGGCGTGCAGCGCGTCGCAATCCTCGCGCGCAACGACCTCTTTCCGCTCGCGATCGCGCAGGAGATGGAGAAGTCGGCCAAGGCCCAGGGCATGAATGTGCTGTATTTCGAAAAGTACGCGATCGGCACGCTCGATCACGCCTCCGCACTGAGCCAGATCAAGGCCGTTGCGCCGCACTGGATCTTTGCCACGGGTTACATCAACGACCTGATCCTGATCAAGAAGCAGATGACAGACCTCGGCATCGAGGCGCCGGTCGTGACGATGGTGGCCGGACCGGCCTACAAGGAGTTCGTCGCGGCACTGGGTAAGAGCGCGGAAAACGTCACCAGCGCAGCCTGGTGGCATCCGGCGGTGCGCTACAAGGGCAAGGACGTGTTTGGGACGACCGAGAACTTCAACAAGCTGTTCCGCGAAAAGTACAACCTTGAGCCGGACTACGGCGAGGCCTCCTCCGCGGTCTCGGGCGTTGTGCTGCAACTGGCGATCGAGGCGGCCGGCACGCTCGACAAGAAGGCCGTGCGTGACGCTCTGGCGAAAATGAACACGATGACTTTCTTCGGGCCGATCAAGTTCGGGGCCAACGGGCAGGAAGTCGCATTGGACCCGCCCGTGTTCCAGGTCCAGAAGGGGAAGCAGGTCGTGATCCTGCCTGCGGCAATCAAGCAGGGCACGCTCCAGCTGGGCGTGAAATAAATGACGGGCTGTCCCTGAGGACGCCTGCATGAAGCGCGCGGCCGGGCCGACCGGGCCGCGCGTCTCGCCGCGCGGCTGATTCGTGCTTACGCTCCAGATTCTCGCCAACGGGCTGATGCTCGGCGGCCTCTATGCATGCATTGCCGCCGGCTTTTCGCTCGTCTGGGGCGTACTGAACGTCATCAACATACTGCACGGCTCGTTCATCGTGCTGGGCGGCTATCTTGCCTACTACGCGCACGCAAAACTGGGGATCCACCCGTTTTTCTCCATCCTGATCGCCGCGCCACTGTTCTTCGTCTTCGGGTACGCGCTGCAGCGCGCACTGATCAACCGGATGATCGCCGCGCCGGTGCTGCTGACGCTGTCGCTCACGTTCGGTCTCGACCTGATGCTCTCAAACGGCATGTTGATGGCCTTCACCGCCGACTTCAAGAAGCTGAACTTGAACCCTCCGCTGGGCGTGCTGCACATGGGCGGCATCGTCCTGCCGGTGGACCGCCTGTACGCAATGCTGCTTGCGCTCGGCCTCACCGTGCTGCTCTACCTCCTGTTGTCGCGCTCGCGCATCGGTCGGGCAATCGTCGCCGTGCGTATGGACAGGGAGGCTGCGGCGCTCATGGGGGTCAACGTGAAGCGGATTTTCGCAGTGACCTTCGGGCTGGGCGCCTTGATGGCCGGCGCCTCCGGACCGTTGCTGGCGATGATCTTCCCGATCTCTCCGCTCGCCGGCCCTGTTTATCTGGGCAAGGCCTTCGTCATCTGTGTGCTCGGCGGCCTGGGCAGCGTGCCGGGCGCGATGATCGGCGGACTGGCGCTCGGGGTGGTCGAGAGTTTCGGCTCGCTCTGGTTCGGTCCTGAGCACGCCGTCACATTGTCGTTCTCGCTCCTGATCCTGATGCTGCTGTTCCGCCCGACCGGCCTGCTTGGCCGCGCCGGCTACTCGTGATGAGCCCGGTAAGGAAGAGCGCGCTGCTGGGCCTCGTTCTGTTTGCTCTGGTGGCGATGGTGCCTCTCGCGGGCGACGCCTACTGGTTGCGTCTGGGCACCACCATGCTGATGTACGGCGTGCTCGCCATGGCCTGGAACTTCATTGGCGGAATGGCGGGGTATCCCTCATTTGCAAGCGCTGCCTTCTTCGGGCTCGGCGCCTACGCCGGCGCGGTGGCGCAAAAGCTCGGCATGCCCATGGGACTGGCCTGGGTGTTCGCGGGCGGCTTGTCCCTGCTGTTCGCCGCCTTGCTCGGCCTTGCACTGTTGCGCCTGCGCGGGCACTACTTTGCGATCGCCAGCCTGGTCGTGGCCGAGGTGCTGCGCGAACTGGTCAATTCCGCGACAGATCTCACCGGCGGCGGGATGGGGCTCAACCTGCCCGTCCCGGCTGATGCGACCGTGGCCTCGCAGTCGGAATTCTTCTTCTACGCGATGCTGGTGCTGGCTGCGATCACGTTTGCCGTAATGCTGCGCGTCACCCATTCGAAGCTTGGTTTCGGGCTGCGCTGCATACAGCAGAACGAATCGGCTGCCGACATGCTCGGCGTGAACACGACGCTCTACAAGGTGGAGGCATTCATGCTCTCGGGTGCGTTTGCCGGTGCCGCCGGCGCGATCTACGCCTCCTGGGTGCACTACATCGAACCGCCTGATGTATTCGACGTGCTGTACTCCGTCAAGGCGATTGTCATGGTGCTGCTCGGCGGGGCAGGCTCGGTATTCGGTCCGCTGTTTGGCGCAGCAATCTTCCTTTCACTGGAAGAACTGGTCTGGCGCAATTACCTTCAGGTGCATACGGGCGTGCTCGGACTGCTGATCGTGCTGCTGGTGCTGTTCCTGCCCAAGGGCCTGTCCTCGCTGCGCTGGCCATGGCGCAAGGCGAAACCATGAGTACCCTGCTGCAGCTTGAAGGCGTAACCCGCAGGTTCGGCGGACTTTCTGCCGTCGACCGGGTCGACCTGTCGGTCGCGCAGGGCGAAGTCATCGGCCTGATCGGACCGAACGGCGCAGGCAAGACCACACTGGTCAATGTGATCACCGGCGTGCATCGCGCAACAGCGGGGCGGGTTCTGTTCGACGGCGCCGACGCAACCGCGCTCAAACCATTTCAGGCCGCGCGGCGCGGCATCGCACGCACCTTTCAGATCGTGCAACCGTTTCCGGAAATGACCGTAGCCGAGAACGTCGCCGCAGCGGCCATGTTCGCGGGCGCCGCTGCCTATGGCGGCGAAGCCGAGACGCAGGCGCTGGAGCACCTGCGCTTCGTCGGGCTGGCCGAGATGGCGGACAAGCGCGCCGCGTCCCTTACGCTGGCGATGCGAAAGCGATTGGAGCTTGCAAAGAGTCTCGCCATGCGACCCAAGCTGCTGCTGCTCGACGAAGTCAACGCCGGCCTCAACGCCACCGAGGTGGACCACGCGCTCGCGCTGATACGCGCGATTGCCGGGCGCGGGATCACGGTTCTGATCATCGAACACCTGATGAAAGTGGTGTTATCGCTCTGCACACGGATCGTGGTGCTCCACCACGGCGAACTGATCGCTTCGGGAGACCCGCAGGAAATAGTGAAGGACCCGCGGGTGGTGCAGGCCTATCTGGGCCGCCGCTACGCTGCCAACGCGGGAGAGGTGCATGGCTGAATCAGTGGCCAGGGATTCCGCGAACGCGCTGCTGCAGGTCCGGGGCGTGAAAGCCGGTTACGGGGACGTGCCGGTACTCTGGGGCATTGATCTTGAAGTCGGTCGCGGCGAGATCGTCTGCCTTGTCGGCTCCAACGGCGCCGGCAAGACCACGCTGATGCGTACCGTGTCGGGACTGGTACGTCCGACTTCGGGCTCGATCCTCTTCGACGGCACCGAGTTGGCGGGCGCCGAACCCGACGCCGTGCTGGCAGCCGGAATCGCGCATGTTCCGGAAGGCAGGCGCCTGTTTTCGGCGATGAGCATCCGCGACAACCTGCTGATGGGCGCCTACCTCCGCAGCGACGGGGCGACAGCAATCGGCGAGGACCTTGCCCGGATGTTCGCCATGTTCCCGATTCTGCGCGATCGCCAGAATCAGGATGCGGGAACCCTGTCGGGCGGAGAACAGCAGATGTGCGCGATCGTGCGCGGACTGATGGGTGCCCCCCGTCTTCTGATGATCGATGAGCTGTCACTCGGTCTTGCGCCGGCGGTGGTTGATCAGTTGTGCGATGCGCTGCGTGCGCTCAACCGCGACGGCCTTTCGCTGCTCGTCGTCGAACAGGATGTTGCAACGGCCCTGGAACTCGCGCAGCATGGCTTTGTTATGGATACAGGCAGGATCACGCGTTCGGGCGAGTCTGGCGCGCTTGCCAGCGACCCGGCGATCCGCGAGGCCTACCTCGGATCGCTCTGATTCACCATGCAGTTCCCCCGATCAATAGACGGAGAAAATGCTCATGTCTGATGTTCCCGTATTTGCCCCAGGCGGTTACCGCTATGTGAAAGCCGTGTTCCAGTACTCGGGGGGTGTCGCCGCCGAGCCCGGCTTCGAAATGGAACGCGCGCGCTTCCTGAAACCGCTGCCACTTGCAGATGGATTCGCGGCCGTGGAGGCGCACCTGAAAGCGCTTGGCCGCCCCTCGACTGCATTTGCACAGTGCGAGCTGCGCTCACCCGCGCCGTTCACCGATCAGGGCTTTTACGACTTCAACAAGGTCTATGTGACCACGCTCGAACGCTGGGGCATCTACAAGGACGGCGACCCGTTGATGAATCCCGTGGCACGCACCAACGTCTGCCCGATGTACGACAAGCCTGCCGGGCCTTCCTTGTACGCCTTCTCCTACACGGTTCCGGCCCCGGCTTCCGCGCGCCGTACGTTCGTGCTCGCCGGGGGTGGCGACGCCAAGGAAAGCGGCCCCTCGTATCGTGATCGCATTGTGCGCATTGGGGATACATCGCCCGAGGGCATGCGCGAAAAAGTGGCGTTCGTCATCGGAGAAATGGAGCGCCGCATGAAGCTGCTGGGTTTCGGCTGGAAAGACGCGATCACCACCCAGATCTACACGGTACAGAACGTCGGGCATCTTGTCGGTGAGATGCTTGCAGCAAGAGGGGCGGCCTCGGGCGGCGTGGTTTGGAATTACACACGCCCCCCGGTGGTCGACCTGGAGTTCGAAATGGATGTGCGCGGTGCGGCGCGGGAAATCGTTCTATAGGGCGCTTGAACGGTCCCTGCTGAGGATCGCCTCGACCGAGCGCCGGTAAGCGGCGCGTCGCTGTCCGGGATCGCGCCCGAGCGCCAGATAGTGCGGGTGCGGGCTCAGAAGCGCATCCACCCGTCTTCCGGCGTTTGCTGCGTAGCTTGACCAGGGGAATTCCTCCGGTCTGCGCACAAGCCCTGCGCGGACCGGATTGAGCTCGATGTAGCGCATGCAGGCCAGCAGATGTCGCGCGGTGTGGATCGGCGAAGCTGCGCAGCCTTCCTCCAGAATCAGCCGGTTGGAGGCGGCGGTCGATTCACTCGTCTGTTCGACGTCCAGGACCCCGCATCCGAATTCCGTGCGTACCGCATCCATCAATTCCGCCGCTCCGGCCATCCTGGAGCCGGTCAGGAGCAGATGGATGTGGTTGCCCATCAGGGCGTAGGCGTGCACGCGAAACTCGAAGGCCGGTGCGAGCCTGGCAAGCAGCGCGAGGTACAGGTGGCGGTCAGGGGCGCCTCGAAAGCATGCGGCGCGGCTGGTGCCTCGCTGGATGACATGCTCGGCGAACCCACCGCGGGCCGGTGGCGGGTACATCCTCGAGAACAACGGCGCCGGCCTGCGCCGGGTTGACCGACCGGTGGACGGCCGAAGGTCAGTCTAGTGGCGGATTCCGGGAGTGAGGGGCTTGGGGATCTCGACCCCCCGTTCGCGGGCCTTCTGGTACCACTTGAGCGCGGTTTCATAGTCCCGCTGGACGACCGCGTTGCCAGCGTTGTAGAAGTCACCCAGTTTCTTCTGCGCTCCGCCATTGCCAGACTCCCCCGCTGCAAGGTAGGCCGCCAAGGCCCCTTTGAGGTCACCCTGGCGCTCCTGGGCGAGGCCCTGCTGGTACCTTGCCTCTGCCTGTGCGGCGGACAATGCCGGCGCACTGGCAGGCTTTGGCGGCCTTTCTTGGGTCATGCCGGGCTTGATCGGCTGAGCCGGCGCCGTTGCGGTGCTTGGCGGCAGGGAAACCGGTGGTTTGGAGATCAGTGCTTGAACTTCGCGCCCGGCCTGTGTCGCATCCACGGCAGCGGCCGCTTCAGCCGAGGGTACATTGAGCACCCGACCTACCGGCAGCTGGTTGATGTTGCCCCCGACAAATGCCTCCGGGTTGGCGCGGTAGAGTGCCAGCACCATCTGCCATACACTGACCTTGGGCGGCAGGACCTGGCGAGCGATCCGGAAAAGACTGTCTCCCCGGCGCACCTCGTAGGTTACCGCTGCGCCGGATTCAGGCTTCTGCGCATAAACCGGCCCAGCCATTGCGAAAGCGCCCCCGAGCAGTGCGACAAGCAGGCACGGCCGCATCTGTCGGCGAAAACCAGCCGGGAGAAGCCGCCTCACTCGCAATAGAATTCGACGGTTTCCGTCGCAGTTGCGCGCGGCTGGCCGAACGAGATCCAGCCATGACCCCGAAGCGAGAATTCCGCGCGGCGCAGAACAACCTCGTTTTCGCCCTCGACGGTGACGTAGGTACCGTTCGCACTGTGATCGGCGAGTACGAACTTGTCGAGCCGGCGCTCGATCTTCCCGTGCTGCCGGGAGGCCATGCGGTCAATGATGACCACGTCACCGGCCTTGTCCCGTCCGAGGGAAAGCGCTGTCCGCCCCCCTTCGAGCAGTATCTCCTGATCGAGGTACTTGAGTCGCAGGGTCGTGAGCTTCTGCTTGACCATCGAACGATTGGTGGCAAGCGTCGTCTGGTCTTCGCTTTGCTGCCAGAGGATCTCGTAGAGGTCTACAGGTGTCGCCTTGCCCTTCACCTCGATCGAATACAGGCGGCGGGACGAAGAGCGCATCAGCGGCGACATCATCTCGACCGTCTCGCGCGAAGTCATGATCTGGCCCTTTGAGGCAAGACCTGCGAGCCGTGCCGAAAGGTTGACCGAGTCCCCGAACACGTCGTTATCCCGCTCGACCACCGGCCCGTAGTGAAAGCCGATTCTTATCCCGATCTTGGTGTTCGCCACGGGCGGCAGTTCGTCGATCGCGTTCTGCATCTCGATCGCGGCTCCGGCCGCCGAGCTGGCGTCGGGAAAGGTCGACATTACCTCATCGCCAATGGTCTTGATGACCCGGCCACCCACGACCGCCGTCTTGTCCTTGAAGATGGTGATGCACTTGTCGATCGCGGCATGGGCAACCGCATCCCCCGCACTTTCGTACAGGCGCGTGCTTCCGCTCACGTCGACAAACAGTACCGTAGCCTGGGCAATCTCGCTCATTCTGCAATTATGGCCAAGTTACGCGCTTCCCGCCACTCCGGAACCCCCACCCGTCTGCAAAGAGGGCGCCCGTGGCGCCCTCTTTTGCGACAAACCCGTCGGACCTACCGAATTCAGCGAAACATCACGTAAACCCAACTTCGACTGACCTGCGCTACGGTTTCTTCTTGTCTTTCTTGTCTTCCTCATCATCCGCTGAGCAAGCCTCGTCGCCAAAGCAATCCGGCACAGAAATTCCTACCCCACCAATACGGTGCTCAAACGGTGGGCTGATACCCACGTCACCCGCGAAGCCGTAGATGATCTGCAGCGCCACGCTGTCGGTATCGAATCCGGCTTTCGACGCCTCGGCGATTGCCGCTGCTGCTGCCCCCTGCGCGCTTGACACTGCGCTGGCTGCAGCCTTCTGCAAGTCGGACTGGGCGACTAGTGCGCCGTTCCAAGTGAACGAGGAACCCGCCTGGATTTGAAGTGACGGTTGTTCGGCCGCGGGCGTGTATAGGGGAGCCGGCCCGGCCGGCCCGGACGCACCGAACATGGTGATCAACTGAGTGCTTCCGCGGAAATGCGTACTAAGCAGATTCGGTTGCTGCGCGAATACGACCGGTGCACCTGACGTTCCCAGCAGCACTCCCCCGATAAGGACGGGGCCTAGGGTATCGATATTCAGCGGGAAATTAATGCTCGAGTTGGCCACGCCAATCGACCCGGCGAGCAAGGTCCCGGTACTCTTAAGAATGGCAGTCGATGACCCGCTCACCGACCCACCCAGGTCCTGGGGGCCCCTCGTCGTGACGTTCTGATTGATCACTGTAAAGCCTTGATCAGTTTGAAGGGCACCAAGCGGATTGATAGAACCGACCGCCCCATTGAAAGTCGTTGTCCCGCCGCCCGTGTTGATGATGACCAGCGAACCGACGGTCGGGGAAACTCCGTCGACAAGGTTCGAGAAGGTGATTCCATTGCCCTGAATAGTCACACTCGCGCCCAGTTTCACCGCGTCACCGTAGGTCTGATTGCCCGTCGTCGTGACCAAAGCCCCATTGATGACAGTTGATCCACCAGCATTGGTGGTAAGCGTAGCTAGCGACACCGCATCGCCAAAGGTCGTTACACCTGTTGAATTAACCGTCAGCGATTGGGGGCTTCCACCCACCGTGCCGGCGAAAGAAACATCCCCTGCACCGGAGTTGATGACAACAGGTCCACTAAGCGCTACTTGCGAGTTGTACGCGACTGCGCCTGCTGTCGTTACATCGCCAGCCGTATTGATACCTACCGACCCAGTTATGCTGACCGGCCCGCCAGCAGTGATATCGGCCGCCGCCGTAAGAATTAACGCGCCGGCGTCATTGATTGTCACGCCTCCGGTTCCGGCGTTGATGGCGCCATTGATCGTCAGATTCCCCGTGTTGGCCACCGTCACGTTCCCGCCACCGGCTTGGTTGATCCCCGTAACCGTCAGCGGGACCGCCGTGTTCGTCAGGCTCACATTGCCGCTGCCCGTGTTCGTCGCGTTGAAGCTGCTCACCGTGTTCGCGTTGCCCAGCGTCGTCCCGCCCACCGAACTCGTCGTCAGCGTGCCCGTCGTCCCGAACGTTCCCGTCCCCCCGATCGTGC
>CAWJNP010000085.1:0-15852 GCA_963844255.1 uncultured beta proteobacterium | reverse complement strand
GGGTCTTCAGGTGACGGTCGAGACAGTTGTAGGACGCGTTCAGTTCGCCATCATGGAACCACTTGTAGAACGGCGCATTCGACTCGTCCAGCGTCCTGGTAAACGGCTTGGACCAGAGCAGTTCTCTTTTTGCCAGCCTGGCCCAGAAGCCTTCGAAATCCTGTTCGGCCTCCCGGCACATCGCGTGATAGGCAGGCATCCCGGAAATATTCGCCTGCGCGACGAACGCATCCGACGGCGGGAATACCCGCGTTTCACTCATGACCGATTCAATGTTTGAAGACATTTCTACGCTCCCCCTCGCTGGAATGCTGTTCTTCTCCGAATAAAAGCATCAAAACAATGCGTTGTAAAGCGCGCGGCATTCGGACACGGCCTCCGCGAGCGGCGGGGGAATTCGAATAGAATTCGGCTTCACCCGGATCCAACGGAACGACATCGCAATGAAGCAATCTACTTCCTTTTCCAGCCTCCGCCCCTTGCCCCGCTGGATCTTCATGAGCCGCTGGCTGCAGGCCCCGCTGTACATCGGCCTGATCGTCGCCCAAGGCGTCTACGTTTGGCAGTTCTGGGTCGAACTGGTCCACCTTGTCTCCACGACGGCAACCAAGGGCACGTCGGAAACCGAGATCATGCTGATCGTGCTGGGTCTGATCGACGTCGTGATGATCTCGAACCTGCTCGTCATGGTCATCGTGGGCGGATGGGAGACCTTCGTTTCACGGCTGGACCTCGACGACCACCCGGACCAGCCGGAATGGCTCTCGCACGTCAACGCCGGCGTGCTCAAGGTGAAGCTCGCAACCGCAATCATCGGCATCTCGTCGATCCACCTTCTGAAAACCTTCATCAACGCGGAACACTATGATGTGAAGGTGCTGCTCTGGCAGACGGTAATCCATCTGACGTTCGTATTTTCCGCGCTCGCAATCGCCTGGACCGAACGCATTCTTCATCAGCACCAGCCCCACCCTCCCGCACTCGTACCCGCCTCAGCACACTAGCGCACATCATGACCACGACCATCAAGCAGGACGACCTCATCCAAAGCATCGCCGATGCGCTGCAGTACATCAGCTATTACCACCCCAAGGACTACATCCAGGCGCTCGGTCGTGCCTACGAGCGCGAGCAGTCGGCGCCCGCCAGGGACGCCATCGCGCAGATTCTCACCAATTCGCGCATGTGTGCCGAAGGCCACCGCCCGATCTGCCAGGACACGGGGATCGTCAACGTGTTTCTGAAGGTCGGGATGGACGTGCGCTGGGACACGAAACTGAGCCTAGCCGACATGATCAACGAGGGCGTGCGGCGGGCCTACAACAATCCGGACAACAAGCTTCGCGCCTCGGTGCTTGCCGATCCGATGTTCACGCGCAAAAGCACCGGCGACAACACGCCCGCGGTGATCAATGTCGAGCTTGTGGCCGGCAACAAGGTTGACATCAGCGTGGCGGCAAAAGGGGGCGGGTCCGAAGCCAAGTCGAAATTCGCGATGCTCAATCCTTCGGATTCGATTGTCGACTGGGTGCTCAAGACGGTACCCACGATGGGTGCCGGCTGGTGCCCGCCCGGGATGCTCGGCATCGGCGTCGGCGGAACCGCCGAAAAGGCGATGCTGATGGCCAAGGAGTCGCTGATGGATCCGATCGACATGTCGGATCTCAAGGCGCGCGGCCCGAAAAGCAAACTCGAGGAAATGCGCATCGAGCTCTACGACAAGGTCAATGCCCTGGGCATCGGCGCGCAGGGTCTGGGCGGATTGTCGACCGTGCTCGACGTCAAGATCCTCGACTATCCGACGCATGCGGCGAACAAGCCGATCGCAATGATCCCCAACTGTGCAGCGACGCGACACGCGCATTTCGTGCTCGACGGATCGGGACCGGCCAGACTCGATCCGCCCTCGCTTTCGGACTGGCCCAAGGTCACCTGGTCGGCCTCGGCTTCGGCCACGCGCGTGAACCTCGACGCACTCACCCCCGCCGAAGTAGCGTCGTGGAAGCCGGGTCAGACCCTGCTGCTGTCCGGAAAGTTGCTGACCGGGCGCGACGCCGCGCACAAGCGCATCCAGGACATGCTCGACAAGGGCGAAAAACTGCCGACCGATTTCACCAATCGCGTGATCTACTACGTCGGTCCGGTCGATCCGGTGCGCGACGAAGTCGTGGGTCCGGCAGGTCCGACCACCTCCACCCGCATGGACAAGTTCACCGAAACCATGCTCGGCAGAACCGGCCTGATTGCGATGGTCGGCAAGGCTGAACGCGGCCCGGTGGCCATCGAGTCGATCAAGAAGCACAAGGCCGCCTATCTGATGGCGGTCGGCGGCGCCGCATATCTCGTGTCGAAGGCCATCCGCAAGTCGCGGGTCGTCGGGTTTGCCGACCTGGGGATGGAGGCGATCTACGAATTCGAAATCGAAGACATGCCCGTGACCGTAGCCGTCGATTCCAACGGCGTGTCGGTGCATGACACCGGTCCGGCCGAATGGCAAAAGCGGATCAGGGAATTCAAGATCCCGGTTACCGCCGCTTGAGCGAAGCGCGCACCTCCTGGACGAGTGTCTGGGTGGTGTTCGCAGCAGGCCTCGCGGCCGGCGCCCACATCTGCAAGGTGCCGCCCGCCCTGCCGCTGCTGCGCGCGGACTTCGGACTCACGCTGGTGCAGTCCGGCTTCATTGCGACGATGTTCTATGTCATGGGCGGACTGGTCGGGGTGTTCGTCGGTGCAATTGTCGATCGCTACGGCCAGAAGCGTTTCGCGCTCCTCGGCCTGGGCCTGATGTCGGCAGGCGGCATCGTTGGCGTGTTTGCGCATGATTATTCCGGGCTTCTGGCCTCGCGCTTCCTCGAAGGGATCGGCTTCATGCTGTTCACGGTGGCCGGTGCCCCGCTGCTGAGCGGAGTGACCGCCACAGAGGATCGACCGGTGGCATTTTCGCTGTGGAGCGCCTACATGCCGGCCGGCGGCACGCTCGCGCTGCTTGCCGCGCCGCTGGCCTTATCCGCACTGGGCTGGCGCAGCCTCTGGCTCGGGATCGCACTCTATACGGCACTGGTCGCCGTTCTGCTCGCGCGGTTTGTTCCGGCCCCGCGCTTCGGCGGCGGGATCGGTTCACTCAAACTCGTCGCGGAATCGGTCAAACGCCCCGGCAGCCTCGCCCTGTGCGCGGTATTCGCATGCTATGTCGGACAGTGGAGTTCCCTGATGATCTGGCTTCCGACGTTTCTGGTGAGTGAACGCGGTGCCAGCCAGGCCAATGCCGCCCTGCTGACTGCGCTCTATGTCGCCGTCAACATTCCAGGCAACCTCGCAGGCGGCTGGATACTGAAGCGCGGCACGGGGCGTGGTGCTCTCATCGGCTGGGCGAGCATCGCGATGGCACTGACGGCGCTCGGCGCCCTCTCCGGGACCGTGCCCGACGGACTGCGCCTTGCCTGTGTGCTCGCTTTTTCCCTGGTTGGCGGCATGATTCCGGCGGCGGTCCTTGCCGGGGTGCCGGTGCACGCGAAGAGCCCGCAGCACATCGGCACCATGCAGGGAATGATCATGCAGTCTTCCCAGTTCGGGCAGTTCTTTGCTCCCCTGTTCATCGCCTTGATCGCCCAGGGACTGGGGGGCTGGTCGGCCTCACTCTGGATCATGCTCTGCCTTGCGGCAGGTGCCGTCGCGGCCGCTCTCGTCGTGACGCGTTTCGAACAGCGGCTTGCACCTGTCCCCGTTGGTACAGCGCGCTAGAATTGCGGTTCTCCAGGAGATACCCATGAACAATGTCGACGTCCAGATCTGCGAAGTCGGTCCGCGCGATGGACTGCAGAATGCCCACCACCTGATGCCCACTGCATCCAAGAAAGCCTGGATCAGCGCGCTCGCCGCGGCAGGCCTGCAGGAAATCGAGGTCGGTTCGTTCGTGCCGCCGAAACTCATCCCGGCGATGGCCGACACGGCGGAAATCGTCGCGCATGCCTGTACCATCCCCGGCATCAAGGTCGTCGCACTCGCGCCGAACGTGCGTGGCTTCCAGCGTGCGGTCGAAGCCGGTGCGCACAAGATCGGCTTCCCGGTCTCGGCCAGCCACATGCACAGCATGTCGAACGTCAACATGACGCCGGACCAGATGGTGGCTCAGGTGAAGGAATGCTGCGACCTGCGCGCGGCCATGCCCGCCGGCAAGCGGCCGGAAATCGAGGGCGCCGTGGCGACCGCATTCGGCTGCACGCTGCAGGGGGAAGTCCCCGAAGATGAAGTCGTACGGATTGCCGCCCTGCTCGTGGCAGCCGGCGTGGATTGCGTTGCGCTGGCCGATACCGTCGGCTACGCCAACCCGGCCCAGATGAAGCGCCTGTACCGCAAGGTTCGCGATGCCATCGGTGACAAGCTCGACGGCGTGCATCTGCACAACACGCGTGGGCTGGGGCTGGCCAACGCGTTGGCCGCCTACGAGGAAGGCGCGCGCGCATTCGATTCGTCCATGGGCGGACTGGGCGGCTGCCCCTTCGCACCGGGTGCGAGCGGCAACGTGGTGACCGAAGACCTGGCATTCATGTTCGAGAGCATGGGACTGCGCACCGGCATCGACTTCGACGCCTTGCTTCGGGCGCGCGAGATTCTCGTGAACGGGATTCCCGAAGAACCCGTTTACGGCCACTTTGCGGGAGCCGGTCTGCCGAAAGGCTTCCGAAAAGCCGCATAGACATGGCGCAAGCTCCCCTGCAGGGCGTAAGGGTCGTCGAATTCGCGCACATGATCATGGGCCCGTCCTGCGGGCTCGTGCTTGCCGACCTCGGCGCCGAGGTCATCAAGGTCGAACCCCTTGAAGGCGACAATACTCGCCGCCTGGTCGGGGCAGGTGCGGGTTTCTATCCGATCTTCAACCGCAACAAGAAAAGCATTGCGCTCGACCTGAAGCACCCTGAAGGCATGGCGATCGTGCTGAAACTGGTCGATTCCGCCGATGCCGTCACAGAGAACTTCCGTCCCGGCGCGCTCGACAAGCTGGGACTGGGATACGCCGACCTGTCGAAGCGCAATCCGCGCCTCATCTACTGCACCCTGAAGGGTTTCCTCAACGGGCCCTACCAGGACCGCCCGGCGCTGGACGAGGTGGTGCAGATGATGGGAGGCCTCGCCTACATGACCGGACTGCCAGAGCGCCCCCTGCGTGTCGGCTCCTCTGTGAACGACATCATGGGCGGCATGTTCGCTGCAATCGGCATCCTCGCGGCGTTGCGCGAGAGAGAAACCACGGGGCGTGGAAAACTCGTGAAGAGCGCGTTGTTCGAGAACACCGCATTCCTGGTTTCGCAACACATGGCACAGTACGCGATCACCGGCGAAGCACCGCCGCCGATGTCGGTGAAGAAGCCCGCCTGGGGCGTCTATGACATCTTCGAGACCCGGGACACGGGGGACGGCAACGCGCGGCTGTTCGTCGGCGTGGTCACCGATACGCAGTGGGAGGTGTTCTGCCGCGAGTTCGGCCTCGACACGCTCGCGTCCAACCCGGACATCCGCACCAATGGCGCCCGCGTCAGGCATCGGGGGTGGTTGATTCCGGAAATCGCCGCGGTATTCAAGACCTGGACCCGTGCCGATCTGGAAAAGAAACTCGAGGCCATCGGCCTGCCCTACGCGCCGATCTCGCGGCCCTGGGATCTGTTTGATGATCCGCACCTGAACGCGTCCGGCGGCCTCGTGGACATGCGCGTTGCGCCCGGAAAGTCGATCAAGGTCCCGACACTGCCGCTTGAACTGGATGGCGAGCGCCTGGGCAAACGCAACGATCCGCCTTTCATCTCGGAAAACGTGCGCGAAATCCTTGCCGGGCTGGGCTACGCAGACGACGAAGTGGATTCGCTGATCGCGCGCAAGGTCGTCGCCGGCCCCGGCGAAGCCTGAGCGTTGCTCAGCCCGTGGCCTGCGGCTTGGCCCGTTCTTCTTCGCGCTGGCGCAGCACCTTGCGCTGCACCTTGCCGGTCGTGGTCATCGGCAACTCGGCAATGAATTCGATCTCGCGCGGATACTCGTAGGGGGCGAGCCTTGCGCGCACGTGCTGGCGAATGTCGTCCTCGAGCTCAGGTGAGCCGCTTTGACCCGGCTGAAGCACGACGAACGCCTTCACAATCGCACCACGCGCGGCATCCGGCTTTCCGATGACCGCGGCGTTCTGCACCGCCGGATGCTTGACCAGGCAGTTCTCGATTTCCGCCGGCCCGATGCGATATCCCGAGCTCTTGATCACGTCATCCGAGCGCCCCTGATACCAGATATAGCCGTCCTCATCCATGCGCCCCTGATCGCCCGTGCATCCCCAGTCGCCGATGAACTTGTCCGTGGTCGCCTGCGGGTTTTTCCAGTATTCGAGGAAGAACACTGCGTCGGGCGTGCCGTTGCAGTTGCGGTTTACGGCGATCTCTCCGAGTTCGCCGCGCGGTACTTCCCTGCCCGCCTCGTCGATGATCGCCACAGTGTGACCGGGATAGGGCCGGCCGATGGACCCGGGCTTGACCGGCCAGGCAACCTGGCAATTGCCCACGACGTAGTTGATTTCCGTCTGACCAAACATCTCGTTGATGGTGACCCCGAGCTGGTCTCTCGCCCACTCGATCACGGTAATGCCGACAGACTCGCCGGCGCTCATTACGGTGCGCAGATCCAGCCGGTAGTTCTTCTTCGGTTCGGGAACTGCCTTCATCATCAGCTTGAGGGCCGTTGGAAACAGAAAAGCGTTCCGGACCCCGTACTTCTCCAGCAGGTAGTACGCACGCTCGGCGTCGAACCGTCCGCGATAGCCGAGGATGGGCGTGCCGTAGTGCCACGCCGGCAGCAGGCCGTCGAGCAACCCGCCCGCCCAGGCCCAGTCGGCCGGCGTCCAGAACATGTCCCCGGGTTGCGGGTACAGGTCATGGGAATGGGAAAATCCCGGCAGGTTGCCAAGGATCGCCCGGTGGGCCTGAAGGGCGCCCTTTGGTGCACCGGTCGTGCCGCTGGTATAGATGATGAGCGCCGGATCGTCGGCGGCCGTATCCACGCAAGTGAAACGACTGTCCGCCTTTGCCAGCAGCGCCTCCCAGACATGCACGCCGGTCTCGCGCGCGCCACCGACACCGATGACATGCTGCAAACCCGGCAGCGCATTGCGCACCGACCAGAGATTCGGCAGGGTCGTCGGCTCGACGATTGCAACGCTGGCGCCGCTGTTCTGCAGGCGGTATTCCAGTGCGTCCGGCCCGAACAGGTGCGACAGCGGAAGCGCGATTGCGCCCATCTGGAAGATCGCGATGAAGGCAATCGCGGTCTCCGGACGCTGGGGGAGCACGATCGCGACGCGATCGCCGCGCTTCACGCCGAGCCCCGCCAGCGCGTTCGACAGGCGATTGGCCTGCCGCTGGATGTCCCAGAAGGAATAAGCCGCGGACGCCCCGGACTCGTCTTCCCAGTAGAGCGCGAATCGGTTTCGATCCCGCGCCCATTGCCCGCAGCAGTCCCAGCCCATGTTGAAGCGGGCCGGCACATGCCAGCGGAAACCGGCATGTATTTCCTCGTAGCGGCTCGCGCCGCCTACAGTTCCCAGGCTGATTTTCCTACCCCCGTCGGTCAGGTCACGACTTGCGCGGACCGCGTCCCGAGCGTTGCGTGTGGATAAAACCGGTGTGAAAGGTATCATGGGCGCCCATGTCCAGCCCAATCCTGAAATTCTGCTCGAACTGTGCCGCTCCGGTGGCGCACCGCGTCCCACCCGGCGACAACAAGCCGCGCTATCTCTGCGAGAACTGCGGTGAGATCCACTATCAGAATCCGAAGCTGGTGGTCGGCTGCCTGCCCGTCTGGGAGGGACGCGTACTGCTCTGCCGCCGCGCGATCGAGCCCCGCTACGGATACTGGACCCTGCCTGCGGGATTCATGGAGAACGACGAAACGACCGGCGAGGGTGCACTGCGCGAAACGCTGGAGGAAGCCGGTGCACGCGTGGAACTCGGTGCGGCCTTCAGCATGCTGTCGGTGCCGCATGTCAATCAGGTGCACCTGTTCTACCTCGCCCGGCTCGTGGACCTGAACTTTGCGCCCGGAGAGGAAAGCCTCGAAGTGGCATTGTTCGAGGAGGGTGCGATTCCGTGGAAGGAGATTGCGTTCCGAACCGTCGGCATTACGCTTAAACGCTGGTTCGAAGACCGCAGCCGCGGTTCGTTCGGCTTCCACGCGGAAGACATCGTCCCGCCGCCGGCAAAGGCCTGAGAACGCGGTTTGTTCCACATTCGACGAAACCGCGCCTTCTCTACGTCCGGCCCAGCCTAGTCCGATTCCGCCGAAATCCTGTGTATGGAGAGGTCGGCGCCGTTGAATTCCTCTTCCTGGCTGAGTCTCATCCCGACTGCGGCTTTGAGCCCGCCGTAGACCAGCAGGCCACCCACCACCGCAACGACGATGCCCAGCAGTGTGCCGATCAGCTGCGGCATGAACGCGACCCCGCCGGTGCCGCCAAGCGCCTTTGTACCGAAAATGCCACAGGCGATTCCACCCCACGCACCGCACAGGCCGTGCAGCGGCCAGACACCGAGCACATCGTCGATCTTCCAGCGGTTTTGCGTCAGCGTGAACATGTAAACGAACAGTCCGCCTGCAACCGCCCCGACGATGAACGAACCCGCCGGGTGCATGACGTCCGATCCCGCGCAGACGGCCACCAACCCCGCCAGCGGGCCGTTGTGCACGAATCCCGGGTCGTTGCGTCCCGCGACCAACGCCGCCAGCGTCCCGCCGACCATGGCCATCAGTGAATTCACTGCCACGAGGCCGGAGAGCTTGCCGATTTCCTGCGCCGACATGACGTTGAAACCGAACCAGCCGACCGTAAGTATCCATGCACCAAGGGCAAGGAAGGGAATCGATGAAGGCGGGTGGGCAGCAATGTTGCCTTCCTTGGAATAGCGTCCGCGCCGGGCGCCCAGCAGAATCACGGCCACCAGGCCGATCCAGCCGCCCATGGCATGCACAACCACCGATCCCGCAAAATCGTGGAACTCCACCCCGAATGCCCCCTTGAGCCAGGCCTGAAATCCGAAATGCTGGTTCCAGGCGATGCCCTCGAAGAACGGGTAGACGAATGCAACCAGCAGCATTGAGGCGGTGAGCTGCGGATAGAATCTTGCGCGCTCCGCGATGCCGCCGGAAACGATCGCGGGGATGGCCGCTGCAAAGGTCAGCAGAAAGAAGAATTTCACCAGTTCGTAGCCGTTCTTTTCGGCAAGCACGTCGGCACCGACGAAGAAACTGACGCCGTAGGCGATCCCGTAACCCACGCAAAAGTATGCAATGGTCGAAGCGGAGAAATCCGTGAGGATCTTTACAAGCGCATTGACCTGATTCTTGGACCGCACGGTGCCTAGTTCGAGGAAGGCAAAACCGGCGTGCATCGCAAGCACCATGACTGCGCCGAGCAGTACAAACAAGGCGTCCGATCCGCTCTTGAGCGTCTCCATGCGGGCTCCTCCCCAGGGATGTTTTTGCACCGGTGTAATCCCGGCATGCCGCAATATAGTGCGTATCGGCCGCGGAAACAAAGTCTGCAGTTGAAACAGGGCCCTGCCGCGCTGTTCCGCAGCCCGACCAGTTGCTAGACTGCCCTATTGAGCGCCAGACAAAGGCCGGAAATGTCCCCGTCGACCAGTCCACTGAATTTCAGAAACGTTCCCGCGCATTTCGAGCAAGACGACCCTGGGGGCGTCCTGCGCTGTAAAGGCCGGATTGCACCCGACTACGACGCCCGCACCAGGGCACTGATCGCCAGGGTGCGCGGATGAGCATGGGCAGGCAACGGCTGATCGTCGGCGTCAGCGGCGCCTCGGGCAC
This sequence comes from uncultured beta proteobacterium, assembly GCA_963844255.1. Classification (GTDB taxonomy): domain Bacteria; phylum Pseudomonadota; class Gammaproteobacteria; order Burkholderiales; family SG8-39; genus SZAS-79. The sequence continues at coordinate 6,000 of CAWJNP010000085.1, read as the reverse complement.
CATCTACGCGATCCGGGCGCTGGAACTGCTGAAGAAACTCGAAGTGGAAACACACCTGGTGATGAGCCGCTCGGCGCAGGTGACACTCGCCTACGAGACCGACCTCAAGGTCAGGGATGTGGAGGCGCTGGCCGACGTGGTCTACCGCAACGAGGACATCGGCGCAGCCATCTCCTCGGGCTCCTTCAAGACGCTGGGCATGCTGGTGGCGCCCTGCTCGATCCGCAGCCTCTCCGAGATCGCGAGCGGCGTAACCGGCAGCCTGCTGTCGCGCTCGGCCGACGTGGTGCTCAAGGAACGGCGCCGCCTCGTGCTGATGGTGCGCGAAACCCCCAACCACCTGGGTCATCTGCGCAGCATGGTATCGGTGACCGAGATGGGCGCGATCGTGATGCCGCCGGTGCCCGCGTTCTACACCAGGCCGAAGACCATCGACGACATCGTCAATCATTCGGTCGGGCGTGCGCTGGATCTGTTCGGCCTCGACACCGGTACGATCAAGCGCTGGGGCGAGGACGTGGGACCCAACAGCTGAGTGGCTATTCAGCTCCGGCCTCGAGCAGCGGGAACAGCAGGCCCACGTGCTCCTTCTCGGCGCGTTCGAAAATCCAGTTCCCCAGCACCACGTCGCTGACCGCAAAACCGCGATGCCAGAACACGATGGTGCCATCGCCTGACTCCCGTCCAGGCTTGAGGCCTGCGACAACCTGTCCGATTTCAGCATGCAGGTTGCGCTCGTTCAACCGTCCATCCGCGATCATGGGATGCAGCGCGCCGCCGACCTGGCATTGTACCCAGTCGTCCACGATGACCTTCGAGGCGCCCATGACCACGCCGGGGTCGAGGGCCATCATCCAGCCATAGGTGACCACCAGAGCGCCCGGCTTCACCGCATAGTTGGGAATCAGCACTTCCGGCTTCTCCAGGCGCGTGGCCTCGATCACGATATCGGCTCCGTCGACTGCTTCGGCGGTGCTTGAACAGGCCCGCGCCCGGATCCCCAGTTCCTGCTCGATCCGCGCGACCAGTCGCTCACGCGATTCCGGGCGCGCACTGTTGACCCGCACCTCGCGCAATTTGAACTTTCGCGCGAGCAGGCGGATATTGGAAAACGCCGTCCCGCGGGCGCCAATGTGCGCGACCACCGTCGAACCCTTCGGCGCCAGATGCATCGCACCCACGCAGGTGACCGCGCCGGTGCGCTGCCAGGTCAGGCTGGTCGCGTCCATGATGCAGACCGGCACGCCGGTTTCCGGGTCGTACAGGGTCAGCGTCCCGACTTCGGAGGGCAGACCGTGCTTCCAGTTGTCCACATAGTCGCCGATGACCTTGATTCCCACGCGTTTGATCGGTCCGACCCACCCGGACAGGATATTGAAGTGGCCGTTCTTTACCTGATCCAGATGCAGGTGCCCCTTGGGCGGCTGCACCACCTGGCCACGTCCATGCGCCGCGAGACCCGAAGCGACGACCCCGATCAGTTCATCCGGATCCGGGCTCAGCGCCTCGACCTGCGCACGGCTCAGCAGTCGTACATTGATCGTCTTGTTCTGCATGGGAATACTCAGGGCATGGACGGATGCAAGTCCGGATGCTAACTTGGTCGCCCATGGAACGCAGGGAATTCATCCGGCTCTGTGCTGCGGGAATCGCCGCGGGCGCCTCGTCGTCTCCGGACGCGGCGGCCACGACCGCGCATTTTTACGCGAGAACACGGCTTGTCGATTCCCGTGGCACCCCCCTGCGCGCCTCGCGCATTCCGGTTCAGAAAAATCTCGTTTTCAATTTCCCGTTTGCAACCACGCCGTGTTTTCTGCTCAATCTGGGCCGGCCGGTAACGCAGCCGGTCTCTCTGAAAACCTCGAACAACGAGACCTATCAGTGGAAGGGCGGCGTCGGCCCGGCGGGATCGATCGTCGCGTATTCGGCCATCTGTGCGCACCAGCTCGCCTACCCTACAAGGGAAATCAGCTTCATCAGCTACCGTGCGGAGGCGAGCGCGCGCAACCGGCATGCGCGCGTCATCCACTGCTGCGCCGAGCACAGCCAGTACGACCCCGCCGAGGGCGCTCGGGTGGTCGCGGGGCCGGCACCGCAACCGCTTGCTGCGATCCTGCTCGAGTACGCGCCGGGCAACGATGAATTGACCGCCATCGGGACGCTCGGCGGCGAAATGTTCAACCAGTTCTTCGCCAAGTACGCCTTCAAGTTGTCGATGGAGCACGGCGATGCGGTGCGCAAACCCGTCAGCGGCGCCGCCGTAGTCGAGGAACTCGACAACTACTGCCGCCAGCAGGTTCGCTGCTGAATGATCCCCTGGCTGGAGAAAAGCACGCCGTTTCCTCCGCTGGCAAAGGCGCTGCGCCAGCCGAACGGCCTGCTCGCGGCGGGAGGCGACCTTTCCGCCGAGCGCCTGCTGCTCGCCTACCGGCAGGGAATCTTTCCCTGGTATTCGGAAGGCGAACCGATCCTCTGGTGGTCTCCCGATCCGCGCATGGTGCTCCTGGCAGCCGAGCTGAAAATCTCGCGCTCGCTCGCAAAGAGCATCCGCAATCGGGGATATGAAGTTCGCATCGACACCGCGTTTGCGCAGGTTCTCGAGGGGTGTTCCGGCGACCGCCAAGGACAGCCGGGAACGTGGCTGGTGCCTGAAATGCGCGCCGCCTATCTTCGCCTGCACCAGCTTGGATATGCGCACTCTTTCGAGACATGGCAGGGGGATGCGCTGGTCGGTGGACTCTACGGCATGGCGATCGGCCGGATGTTCTATGGTGAATCGATGTTCACCCGCGCCACCGACGCATCGAAGGTCGCGCTGGCGGCCCTCGCGGCTGAATTGTCTGCGCGTGGATTTCCGATGATCGACTGCCAGATGAACACCCGGCATCTGGCCTCGCTCGGGGCCCGCGAAATTGCACGCGCCGATTTCTTGCATGCTGTCTCGGCATTGGTAAACTACGCCGAGCCGCCGGGCCCCTGGACGATCGGGGAACGGGGGACCACGCGGTTCGAAGAGGCACAATGTCACGACTGAACGATCTGCCGCACGCGGTACTGCAGTTCTACGTCACCGCACCCTACCCCTGCAGCTACCTTCCGGACCGGATGGCGCGCTCGCAGGTGGCAACGCCTTCGCACCTGATCAATACCGACCTTTATGGCGACCTGGTCAAGGCGGGCTTTCGCCGCAGCGGCATATTCACCTACCGGCCGCACTGCGACAACTGCCGCGCCTGCGTGCCGGTGCGCATTCCGGTCAACGAATATTCCCCGGCACGGTCGCAGAAGCGTGCCTGGAAGCTGCACTCCCATCTCTCCAGCCAGACGCAGCCGCTGAAGTTCCGTCTCGAACACTACGCCCTGTACCTGCGTTACCAGTCCAAGCGCCACTCGGGCGGCGGCATGGACAACGACAGCCGCGACCAGTACTCCCACTTTCTGCTCCAGAGCAGGGTCGACACGCGGCTTGTGGAGTTCCGGGACCAGGGCCAACTGGTCATGGTGTCGATCGTGGATTTCCTGCCGGACGGTCTGTCCTCGGTCTACACGTTTTTCGAACCCGATCGTCGTGGTGCGAGCTTCGGCACCTACAACATCCTCGCGCAGATCGAGGCCTGCAGATCGCTCGGCCTGCCGTATCTTTACCTCGGCTACTGGATCCGCGAAAGCCCGAAGATGGCCTACAAGTCGCGCTTCCTGCCGATCGAAGGGTTCATCGGCGGAATCTGGCGCCGTCTGGATGAGTGCGATTTCTAGACACATCCGGTGCCTGTAATTCAATACTGAAAGTAACAGATTTAAAATACAAGAGTGGCTGCTGTAGCGGCTTAGATGGCAGCTTGTGTATCGATACCGATACACCATAGATGTCCAACACCACCCGGTAAATTGTCCCATGCTCTACCGTCTGCTGCGCCCGCTGCTCTTTTCCCTCGATCCGGAAAGCGCGCATCACCTGACACTGCGGATGGCCGACCGGTTCGCCGCCTTGCTGCCTGCACGCATTGCGCGTTCTCCCGTGAAGGTCATGGGCCTGGAGTTTCCGAATCCGGTCGGCCTCGCCGCCGGGCTGGACAAGAACGCCGAGCACATCGATGCACTGGCCGCGCTTGGCTTCGGCTTCATCGAGGTCGGCACGGTGACACCCCGCCCGCAGCCAGGCAATCCCAAGCCAAGAATATTCCGACTTCCCGAAGCGGACGCGCTGATCAACCGTTTCGGGTTCAACAATGTCGGCGTCGACGCATTTCTCGCCAACGTGGCACGTGCCCGCTGGAAGGGGGTGCTCGGCATCAACATCGGCAAGAATTTCGACACGCCGTTCGAGAAGGCCGCGGATGATTACCTGTTCTGCCTCGAACGCGTCTATTCCTCTGCGAGTTACATCACGATCAACATCTCCTCGCCAAACACCAAGGGGTTGCGCGGCCTGCAGGAGAAGACCGAACTGGATGCACTCCTCGGCCGTATCGCCGCCAGCCGCGAGCATCTTGCAGTCGCGCACGGCAAACGCGTACCTCTGGCGCTCAAGATCGCACCGGATCTGGACGAAGCCGGGATCGTGGACATCGCGACTGCCGTGCGCAGCCACGGAATCGATGCGGTCATCGCCACCAACACCTCGACCTCGCGCGCCGGGGTGGAGGGGTTGCAGCACGGCGCCGAGCAGGGCGGCCTGTCGGGCGCCCCGATCAGGGTGCGTGCGACACAGGTGCTGCGTGCGCTTGCCGGTGAACTTGGAGGCGATATCCCGCTGATCGGCGCGGGCGGGATCATGCGCGGGGCCGACGCGGCAGAAAAGTTCGCCGCGGGTGCCTCGCTGGTGCAGGTGTATACCGGGCTCGTCTATCGCGGCCCTGCCCTGGTCGCTGAATGCGCCAGGGCTCTGCGCGACATGCGGCCTGGCGCTGGAAAAGCGGCACCATCGGCGTGAAGCGCAGCACCGTCGCCGTCGTCGACGAAGACCGCTGCATCGGCTGCGCGCTGTGCATTGCCGCCTGCCCCGTGGATGCGATCGTGGGTGCACGAGGACTGATGCACACCGTCATCGAGCGTTACTGCATCGGCTGTGACCTGTGTGTACCGCCCTGTCCCGTGGATTGCATTTCGATGGATCCGCCGCAAGGCGAGTGGACCGCTGCGGACGCCGCGGCGGCACGCAGCCGGGTGCGCCGGCGCAAGGCGCGGCTTGCGCACGAAGCGGTGCAGTCGCTGAGTCCGAAGCATGAGCGGCGCGCGACGGTGGAAGCGGCGCTCGAACGCGCGCGCGCGCGTCGTGCCGCAAAAGGAGGCCGGCCCGGGTGAATCCGCAAAAGCGCCGCGAAATCTTTTCCCGCCTGCGCGCACAGAATCCGGATCCGCGTTCGGAACTCCTCTATGGCTCGCCCTACGAACTCCTGGTTGCCGTGGTGCTGTCTGCACAGGCGACTGACAAGTCGGTCAACCTGGCGACCGCCCGGCTCTACCCGGTGGCCAACACGCCGCGGAAGATGGTTGCACTTGGCGAGGCGCGCGTTGCCGAGGCCATACGCACCATCGGCCTGTTTCGCACGAAAGCGAAGAACGTCATCGCGCTTTCCAGGATGCTGCTTGCGCAGCACAACGGTGAAGTGCCTGCCTCGCGCGAAGCGCTCGAGGAACTGCCCGGGGTCGGGCGCAAGACGGCCAACGTGGTGCTCAACATCGCGTTCGGCCAGCCGACGATCGCCGTCGACACTCACATCTTTCGTGTGTCCAACCGCACGGGGATTGCGCCGGGCAAGGACCCGCTGGAGGTCGAACGCAGATTGGTCAAGTTCACCCCAGGGGAGTTCAGCCTGCATGCGCATCACTGGCTGATACTGCATGGGCGGTACGTCTGCATGGCGCGCAAACCGCGCTGCCCCGAGTGCATCATCCGGGACCTGTGCGAATTCAGGGCGAAGACGAAGGGCTGAACGTGTTCAATCCAAGCCGAGAACAGGTACGCGATTTCTTCTTCGAGACCTGGCGCAAATACCG
>CAWJNP010000084.1:0-55376 GCA_963844255.1 uncultured beta proteobacterium | reverse complement strand
GCTACGTCCGCCTGGCACCTGATTCCAAATCCAAGCGCGCCTACTGCAGGTTCGGTTTCTTGAGGAAGTCGTTGCGGTCCGCGGATTTGACCGTGATATGCAGCACATCGCCCGCGCGCGCGAGCGTCAACGGAATTTCGACACCTGCGGCACCCACTTTCCATACGGCGCGGAACAATTCCGCCAGCCCGTGGGTGCGATGGGCCCCCACGCCAAGCACGAGGTCGCCCATGCGCACGCCTGCATGCTCCGCCGGACCGCCGGTCGCCAGTCGGCCGATCACCAGATTGCCCTCGTGCTCCTGCGTATAGATGCCCAGCCAGGGGTTCGGTGGATGCTGGCTGCGACCCGTCTTGAGCATCGCCTCAAGGATCGGATGCAGCGGGTCGATCGGCACGAACATGTTGGTCTGCAGCACCTTGCCGTCGACCTCCTGTTCCACCAGAAGCGAACCGATGCCGATCAGGTCGCCCTTGCGCATCGAGCAGCGCGGCACCACCCCACTGCGGATGTGCCGGTGCCGTGAAGATCGCTTCGTCGAGTACGTACTCCCAGTAGCCGGCAAATTCCTGTTTCGCGACCAGGCGTGTCTTGAGGGCGTGAGGCAGACCGCCGTGGCCGATCACGAAGGCCGCATCACCGACTTTCACATCGGCCGCGAGGCCGGTTGCGAGATGCGGCGCGTCGAGTTTTCCCAGAGGCTGGATCAGGCCGAACCCGGTCGCCTGGTCGTAGGCAAGCGGATAGCCGGCCACGACCGAGCCGCGGTTGGTCGTGAGCCAGACCTGGGTTGCCTCGGTGATCAGGTAGCCGATGGTCAGCACCAGGCCATCTTCGCGGATTACGACCCCGTATCCGCCGCGCTCGGTTCCAAGGATGTCCGCAGTGAATCCGTCCTCCGGAATTTCCGTGCGCACCAGTACGACCGCATCCAGCGCACGTACGAGGTCGAACTGCGCCTCGTCGAGCCTGGGTCGCATGGCCTCCGGAAAGGCCCACTGTTGAATGTCTGCCATGCCTCGATTCTGACACGAAGCAAGGACCCCGCACCCGCGGGTCAGCTGATTTCGCGTCTCACGATTGCGGCACCAGCCGCGAGCGCCTGCAGCTTTCCGAACGCCACATCGCGCGGCAGGTACTTCATTCCGCAGTCGGGCGCCGGTATCAGGTTTTCGGGCGCGACATACTTCAAGCCGGCCCGAATTCGCACAGCGACCTGCTCCGCGGTCTCGATGCGGTTGTCGCCGAGGTCGAGGACACCGAGCATGATTTTCTTTCCGGCAAGATCTTTCAGCACGCCGAGGTCCAGCTTTGGCTGTGCCGCCTCGATGGAGATCTGCTGTGCAATGGTATCGGCCAGACCGGGGAGGAAGGAATAGCCGGTGGGTTTGGTTGCGCCGGGCACGACGGCTGCATAGCCAAAGCACAGGTGCACCACGGTCGGCACGGTCAGTCCCTGCAGAGCGCGGTTGATCGCCTTTACTGCGTAGCGCTTCGCGCCCTCCGGGTCGTTGCGCAACCAGGGTTCGTCCAGCTGAATCACGTCGGCGCCGGCCTTCTGCAACTCGTGCGCTTCTTCGTTGACGGCGGCGGCGAAATCCATCGCCATTTCCTCGTCGTCCTTGTAGAACTCGTTCTTCGCCTGCTGCCCCATGGTGAACGGGCCGGGAAGCGTGATTTTCGCGGGCCGCTCGGTATTGCCGCGCAGGAACTGCATGTCGCGCAGTTCGACCGCGCCGCAGCGGCAGATCCGCCCCACCACGCGCGGCACCGGCGTCATCGCACCCGAGCGCGTCTTCACCTCACCCGGATTGTCGTTGTCCAGGCCCGCCAGCGCGGTCGCAAAGCGGTTGGAATAGCTTTCCCGCCGCATCTCGCCGTCGGTGATGATGTCGATGCCGGCGCGTTCCATGTCGCGGATTGCAAGCACCGTGGCATCGTCCTGCGCCTGCTCGAGGTAGGGCTCGGGAATGCGCCAGATCTCCTTCATGCGGGTGCGCGGCACGACCTTCGAGAGCATCTCCCGGTTGACCAGCCAGTCGGGCTGCGGATAGCTGCCGACCACGGTGGTGGGCAGGAGGTGTGTGGGCAGGAGCATGGGATTCCTTTGTCAGGCGTGTGGCTCGGTCTACGGCGACGATCGGCATGATCGGGCAAAATTGGTGCAACATGTAGGCATAGAACAGCGTAGTGACCAGTGTTCGTCGAGGAGAATTCAAACATGGCCGGTAAGACAAAGAAAGATCCCGCAAAGCTGCGTTCGCGTCAGTGGTTCGCCAACCCCGACAATCCGAACATGACCGCGCTGTACCTGGAGCGCTACATGAACTGGGGCCTGAAGCGTGAGGAGCTCCAGTCCGGCAAGCCGATCATCGGCATTGCCCAATCGGGCTCCGACCTTTCGCCCTGCAACCGCCATCATCTTGTGCTGGCCGAGCGCGTACGCGAGGGCATCCGCGAGGCCGGCGGGATTGCATTCGAATTCCCGGTGCACCCGATCCAGGAGACCGGCAAGCGGCCGACCGCCGCGCTCGACCGCAACCTCTGCTACCTCGGTCTGGTCGAACTGCTGTACGGCTATTTCATCGACGGCGTGGTGCTGACCACCGGCTGCGACAAGACCACGCCGGCGCAGCTGATGGCGGCTGCGACCGTGGACATTCCCGCGATCGTGCTCTCGGGCGGACCGATGCTGAACGGCTGGTTTCGTGGCGAGCGCACGGGTTCGGGCACCATTGTGTGGAAGGCGCGCGAGCTGCTGGCCGCCGGCGAAATCAACGACGAGGAGTTCATCGAGCTGATTGCCTCGTCTGCGCCCTCGCCCGGCCACTGCAACACCATGGGCACGGCCTCCACGATGAATTCGCTGGCCGAGGCGCTGGGCATGTCCCTGCCCGGCGGCGCGGCGATCCCTGCCCCGCACAAGGATCGCGCGGTGAATGCCTACGAGAGCGGCAAGCGCATCGTCGAGATGGTCTGGGAAGACCTGCGTCCCTCGAAGATCATGACCCGCGAGGCCTTCGAGAACGTGATCGTGGTCAACTCCGCGATCGGCGGTTCGACCAACGCGCCGATCCACTTCAACGCGATCGCGAAACACATCGGCGTGAAGCTGGACAACAACGACTGGGAAAAGATCGGCTACGACGTGCCGCTGCTGGTCAACCTGCAACCGGCCGGAGAGTATCTCGGCGAGGAATACCACCGCGCGGGTGGCGTGCCGGGCGTGGTCAACGAACTCATCAAGGCCGGCAAGATCCGCAAGAACGCGCTGACCGTGAACGGCAAAGACCCTGTACGAGAACTGCCGTCGCAAGCCCGTCGAAGATCCGCAGGTGATCTGGCCCTACGAGAAGCCGATGAAACAGAAGGCGGGCTTTCTGAACCTCAAGGGCAATCTGTTCGACAGCGCGATCATGAAGACCAGCGTGATCTCCGAGTCCTTCCGCAAGCGCTATCTGTCCAATCCCGAAGGATCTCAATGCCTGGGAAGGCCGCGCCATCGTGTTCGACGGCCCGGAGGACTACCACCACCGCATCGACGATCCAAAACTCAAGATCGACGACGACTGCATGCTCTTCGTACGCGGCGCCGGTCCGGTCGGCTATCCGGGCGGTGCGGAGGTGGTCAACATGCAGCCGCCGGGCGAACTCATCAAGCGCGGCGTCACCGAACTGCCCTGCATCGGCGACGGTCGGCAGTCGGGCACCTCTGGGTCACCGTCGATCCTCAATGCGTCGCCCGAAGCTGCCACCGGCGGCGGACTGGCCCTGCTCAAGACCGGCGACCGGGTGCGCATCGACCTCAACAAGCGCACCGCCGACATTCTCATCAGCAAGACCGAGATCGCACGGCGGCGCAAGGCCCTTGAAAAACAAGGCGGTTACCGCTTCCCTGCCAGCCAGACGCCGTGGCAGGAAATCCAGCGCGGCATGGTGGACGAGCTATCCGCCGGCATGGTCCTGAAGCCCGCGGTGAAATACCAGAAGATCGCGATCACCAAGGGGACGCCGCGCGACAACCACTAGGGTTGGATGAGCTTCGGCCCAGGCTCAAACGGGGACGCCGCCGCGCACCGTGGCGCGATGCATGACGCGGCGCAATGGGAGATCGTAGTCGAAGTTCGCCTTGTGCTGCACGGCCACGTTGTCCCACATCAGAAGGTCGCCTGCGCGCCAGTGGTGCTCGTAGCGAAACTCCGGCCGGATGATGTGGGCGCACAGCTCGGCAAGCAGGGCATCGCTTTCCGCCTCTGACAGGCCCGTAATGGCCGGGCAATGCGCTTCGTTGACGAAAAGCCCCTTTTGGCCGGTGACCGGATGCGTGCGCACCACCGGCACCTCGACGTCGGGGACGCCCTTCAACTGCTCCTCGCTCAGTGCATGCTCCTGCACCGTGCGCGCTCCGCGCGCCTGCTCTTCTCGCTGCGCCTGTACGTTCTTCGCGCGATAGAAGCGATAGCTGTGCACGTTCTTCAGCCTCTGAAGGCGCGCTTTGACCTCCGTGGGCAGAGCCTCGTACGCGGCCGTGGTGCTGGCGAAACTGGTGTTGCCGAGCACCACGCCGTCCTGCACCGGCACCTCCAGCGCGTAGAGTGCAGACAGCAGGCTGGGCAGTTGCTTGTAGGACAGGTCGCTGTGCCAGAAGCGCCCCGCGTCCTCGACCCCCACGGCCCGGCCCGCGGCATCGCGGACGTTGGAGACGATCAGCAATTCCGGATAGCCTTCCAGCCGGTGTTCCTTCCTGACGTGCTGCTCCAGTTCGCCGAAGCGCCGGGTAAACGCAATCTGATCCGCAGGCGCCAGATGCTGGTCGCGAAAGACCACCACCTGATGCACAAAAAATGCGTCCGAAATCTCTTTGAACGTGGCGTCGTCCAGAGGTTGCGAGAGATCGACGCCCGCAATTTCGGCGCCGAGGTGCACGCCCAGTTTCGCTATGGAGATCACTGATTCGCCGTTTTCCGTTGCCAAGGCGCTATTCTGACGTCGATCCTTCCCGGCAGCCAGTGCCGGGCAATGGAATGCCGGACCGCTTTCAACCCCGGACGACGCATCCGTCGTTCACCGCAACGGAGACAGACAATGGCGTTCGACCTCCTGATACGCAATGGCACGGTGGTGGACGGTTCGGGAAGGCCGAGGTTTCGGGCCGATGTCGGCGTGATCGGCGGCCGGATCGCGGAAATCGGCCGCATCCGCGAGGCTGCGAAGGAAACGATCGACGCCGACGGGCTGATCGTCTCACCCGGTTTCATCGACGGCCACACGCACATGGATGCACAGGTGTCATGGGACGCGCAGGGAAGTTGTTCCTCCTGGCATGGCGTCACCTCCGTCGTGATGGGCAACTGCGGATTCGCACTCGCGCCCTGCAAACCGGAGGAACGCGAGTGGTTCGCCCGCTGCCTGACGGCCGTCGAGGACATACCGACCGAATCGATCATGGCCGGCATCGACTGGACCTGGGAGACCTTCCCGGAATACCTCGACCATGTGGAGCGCGTGCCCAAGGGCATCAACTATGGGGCGTACATCGGCCATTCGGCGCTGCGCATGTACGTGATGGGCAAACGCGCGCTCTCCGAGGCCGCGACCGATGACGACCTGAAACAGATGCGCGATGCCGTGAGGCAGGCGATCGGTGCCGGCGCGCTGGGCCTGTCGACTTCGCGCGCCAATACCCACATGACACCCGACGGCTCGCCCGTGGCCAGCCGCATCGCGGACTGGAAGGAGATCGAGAGCCTCGTAGGCGTCATGGCCGAGCTTGATGCCGGAATTTTCCAGGTCGGCCCGGACATCTCCAGCGGGGCGGCGCAACGCGAGTGTCTATCGCAACTGCGCAAGATCGCCCTCGATTCCGGCCGCCCGCTGATGTTCGGCGTGCTCGCCACGCAGCAGGGAGAAAGCCCCAACCCCTGGGAATACCAGACGCAGTATCTGGACGAGGTGGCCGCCGCCGGCGGACGCGCCTTCGGCCAGGCGACCACGCGCTCGATCAACGCGCTGTTCTCGCTGCGCTCCTACCTGCCGTTCGATGCGCTGCCGCACTGGCGCGCGATCCGGGAGTTGCCACTCGACGAACAAAAGCGGCGGCTCTCGGATCCCGGCGTCCGCAGGCAACTGGTCGCCGACGAAGCCGGCATGAAGCCGCGCGACAAGGTGTTCCAGGGCGGCGGTCTGGCGACGACCGATCCCCGAAGGCCCGACTACGCGAATCTTTTTCCATTGTTCGGCGTCGACTGGGACGACCCCTCGGTGGCCGATCTTGCGCGCGAGCGCAATCAGCACCCGGTGGAGGTCATGATCGACCTGATGCTGGAGAACGACCACCTCCTGTTCGTCCAGCCCCTGGTCAACGAGAAGCCCGCCGACGTCCTTGGCATGCTCAAGCACCCGCGCACGCTGGCCACTTTTTCCGATTCCGGCGCGCACGTCTGCCAGGAAATGGGCTCCTCGCTGCAGACACACCTGCTGAGCTACTGGGTCAGGAACAAGCAGGCGTTCACGCTCGAGCAGGCGATCAGGAAACTCACCTTCGACAATGCTTCGGCCTGGGAACTGCCGGACAGGGGTCTCGTTCGCAAGGGTTTTGCCGCAGATCTCGTGGTGTTCGACGAGCAACGAATCAAGCCATCCCTGCCCCGCGTACAGCACGACCTCCCCGGTGGTGCGCGTCGCCTCGTGCAGGGGGCCGAAGGCATTGCGGCAACAGTCGTGAACGGCGAGATTTCTTTCAAACACGGCAAGGCAACCGGGCGGCATGGCGGACAGTTGCTTCGCGGCTCGAGCGCGCGCGGGGATCGTCGCGCTTGATCGACCGCAGTCGTGCCCTGAGCCTTGCGGCGCTCGCGCTGGTCCTCGCGCTCGCCTACGGCATCTGGTATGCGTACGGGGTGTTCATGGTGGTTCTCCTGCAGGAGTTCGGCTGGAGCCGGTCGCTGCTGGCCGGCGCGTTCTCGGTGTTTACCCTGGTGCACGGCATCGCCAACCCGCTGATCGGGATGCTCTGCGACCGGATGCGGCCCGAGCGCATCGTCGCAGGTGGCGGCGTCGGACTGGGGATCGCGCTCTGGGCCGACAGTTTTGTCTCCACGCCACTGCAGCTGTATCTTTTCTTCGGCGTGTTCACGGCTCTGACTGTGGCCTCCTGCGGCTGGGTGCCGGCGGTGATCCAGGTCCAGCGCCGTTTCCAGGATCGTCTCGGGATTGCGCTCGGCATCGTCAGCGCAGGCGTGGGCATCGGCATGATGCTGGTGGTGCCGTTGTGCCAGTTGCTGATCCAGAGTTTCGGCTGGAGGATGGCGTTTCGCGTGCTCGGTGTGATTTGCGCTGCGGTGATCGTGCCCTTGGCGCTGTACCTCGTTCGCAGCGGAAATGCGCGTGCGGCGGCGCCCGCGCCGAACTCCACCACCTCCGCACGGCGCGCGCCACGCTCGATCCGGATCTCGGAGGCCATGCGCGCCGCGCCATTCTGGCTCATCATGACCGCGTACTTCTTCGGCAGCCTCAGCACCCAGACCATGCACGTGCACCAGGTCGCCTTCCTCGTCGACCACGGAATCGCCGCGATGATCGCGGCCTCGGTGGTCGGCGTGGTCGGCGGGGCGAGTATCGTCGGCAAGATCGGCGGCGGCTGGCTCTCGGACCTGGTCGACCGCGAATTCGTCTATGTTGCCGGCATCCTCATCATGATTGCCAGCGTCGGTGCCCTGCTGCTGGTCGGCACCTACCCCACGCACTGGGGACCCTACGCCTACGCGATTCTGTTGGGGCTGGGATACTCGGTGACGGCGGCCCTGACCCCTGCACTGTCGGCCGACCGCTTCAGCGGCGAGCACTTCGGCTCCATCGTCGGCGCCGGCATGTTCTCGAGCGCGGTGGGCAGCGCGATCGGCCCCTGGCTCGCCGGCTGGCAGTTCGACCTCACCGGCAGCTATACCCTGCCCTTCACGGTCGCCGCAATCTGCGCCTGCATCGCGGGCGGCGCGATCTGGATGGCCCGCCGGCTGCGGCTCGAATCGATCGAAGCAAACGCGGCGGTAAGTCTTGAACCCACCGGAAACCAAACCTCATGAGCAAACCTTTGCTGTTCACACCACTGCGCTTGCGCGAACTCGAACTCAGGAATCGCGTGGTGGTGGCGCCCATGCACCAGTACTCGGCACGCGCGGGTTTTGCCACCGACTGGCACATCATGAACGCGGGGCGCTACGCCGCCGGCGGCGCGGGACTGGTGATCGTCGAGTCGACCAAGATCGAACGCCGCGGTTGCGGCACGATCGGCGATCTGGGCATCTGGGACGACGCGTTGGTGCCGGGTCTCAAGCGCGTCGTCGACCTGATCCACCAGTGCGGCGCGGCTGCGGGCATCCAGCTTGGCCACTCTGGGCGCAAGGCGCGCTGCCAGCGTCCATGGGAAGGCGGCAAGCCGCTGCAGCAGGCGGATGTCCCGGCTGAGGACTGGGCTGCCTGGGATCTGGTCGCACCCAGCGCGCTGGCCGCGGACGCGGCCTCCGCCGTACCGCACGAACTCAAGGCAGACGAGATACACGCGCTCATCGAATCATGGGGACAGGCCGCCGCGCGTGCGCAAGCGGCCGGTTTCGACACGGTCGAGATCCACGGCGCGCATGGCTATCTCGTGCACCAATTTCTTTCACCACTGGCCAACCAACGCAGCGATGCGTACGGTGGCTCGGAAGAAAAGCGCATGCGCTTCGCCTGCGAAGTGGTGGAATCTGTTCGCGCGAACTGGCCGGCTGACAAACCGCTGTTCCTGCGCCTGTCGGCCGAGGACGATGCAGGCTGGGGACCGGCACAGAGCGTCGCACTTGCAAAACGCGTGAAACCGCTCGGCGTCGACATCATCGATTGCAGCTCGGGCGGCATGCTCGGCCGGCCGCTTGCGACCACGGTGAAGCCCGCCTATGGCTACCAGGTTCCCTATGCGGAGCGAATTCGAAGTGAAGCCGGGATGATGACCATGGCCGTGGGCCTGATCGTGCACGCGACGCAGGCCGAGGCGATCCTGCAGCGCGGCCAGGCGGACCTCGTGGCACTTGCGCGGGAAATGCTCTACAACCCCAACTGGGCCATGGATGCCGCGCAGAAGCTGGGGGTGGATCCGCAGTTCGCTCTGGTGCCCCCGCCCTACCAGTACTGGCTGGCGCGGCGCGCCGCCACGGTGCCTGAACTGCAACCTTCCACCTACTCGGCCGGGGTAAACTAAGGGCAGTGCGGCAGACCACGCCGCCCGGGGAAATGGAAATGACGATACAGATCAAATACTGCGCAGGCTGAGGCTACAAACCCGAGGCCCTCCGTGTGAAGGCCTGGATCGAAGCCCGCGGGCGCGGACCCGTTGAGCTGCAAACCGGGAAATCCGGCCAGTTCGACATCGTCGCTGGTGCTGAAACCCTGTATTCGCGTTTTGAGACCGGCCGTTTCCCCTGGGAAGCCCGACCTCGAGAAGATCGTCCCGCAACTGCCGGCCGCGCCGAAAACCTGATCGTGCAGGACACCGCCACGCTGACCGCATCGCCGGCGCCGCAGGCCGCTGCGCCCATGACGGGGCAGGCCGCTGCCTTCCCTATCCTCCTGTCGCTCAGCTTCTGCCACCTGCTGAACGACCTCATGCAGTCGCTGATCCCGGCGCTGTATCCGATGCTGAAAGCCCAGCTTCATCTGGATTTTTCCCAGATCGGCATGATCACGCTGGCGTTCATGCTCACGGCCTCGTTGCTGCAGCCGACCATCGGCATCTTTACCGACCGGCACCCGCAACCGTATTCGCTTGCCTTCGGCATGGGCTCGACGCTGGCGGGACTCGTTCTGCTGTCGATGGCGAAGGACTACCCCACGGTGCTGCTTGCCGCGGGGCTGATCGGCACCGGCTCGGCGGTCTTCCATCCGGAAGCCTCGCGCGTCGCGCGCATGGCCTCAGGCGGTCGCTACGGCATTGCCCAGGCCCTGTTTCAGGTCGGCGGCAACGTCGGCGGCGCGATCGGGCCTCTGCTCGCGGCCTTCATCGTGCTGCCGCGCGGTCAGGGCGCAATCGCCTGGGTTTCGCTTGCGGCCATGCTGGGGATGGGCGTACTGGTGCGCGTAGGCATGTGGTACGCGGCACGTCCCAGGGCCGTTCCCGCGACGAGAATCGCAGGCCACGCGGCAACGGCGCCGCGCATCCCTCGCCTGCATACGCTGTTCTTCATCACCATGCTGATGCTGCTGGTGTTCTCCAAGAACGTCTACAGCTCGAGCCTCACCTCCTACTTCACGTTCTACCTGATCGAACGCTTTCACCTGCCCATTCAGTCTGCGCAGGTGCAGTTGTTCATCTACATGGCGGCGATTGCGGTGGGGACGCTCCTAGGTGGCGCCCTGTCCGACCGGATCGGACGGCGGCCGATGATCTGGATCTCCATCCTCGGCGCCCTGCCGTTCACGCTCGCCCTGCCGTATGCGAATCTTTTCTGGACCGGGGTGCTGACGATCACCATCGGCCTCATCATGGCCGCGGCCTTCCCGGCCATTCTTGTGTACGCGCACGAACTGCTGCCCGGACGCGTGGGCCTGGTGTCGGGCATGTTCTTCGGTTTTGCGTTCGGACTCGGGGGACTGGGCGCGGCGGCCATGGGACGTATCGCGGATGCGCAGGGCATCGAGTTCGTCTATCACCTCACGTCCTACCTGCCGGCCATCGGGATCGTGGCCTGGTTCCTGCCTGACCTTGAACGCAAGCGGCTGCGTTCTGCGTAACGGAAAACCGGAGACTGCAATGAGCGTCGAATACATGCGCAGCATCGCCGAGCGCTACCAGCGCCTCGGTTACCCGATCTATCGCTGGTTCAAGGCTGAGGATGCGCCACCGTGGCAGACGCTGAAGAAGCCGTTGTCGGAAGCGAAGATCGGCCTGCTCTCGACTTCGGGCGCCTATGCGCTCGGTCAGGCCGCGTATCACTACAAGGACGACACCTCGATCCGCGAAATTCCGGCGACCACCGAGAACAAGGACCTGCGCTTTTCGCATCTGACCGAGAACTACCTCGTCGATCCGCGCCGCGATCCGGGCTGCATCTTTCCGCTGGACGCGCTGCGTAAGCTGGCCGGCGAAGGCGTCATCGGCAGCGTCGCCGACCGCGTGTTCTCCTGCATGGGGGCGGTCTATTCGCAGCGCCGGGTGCGCGAGGAAACGGCGCCTGCACTGCTCGCGGCGTTCAAGGCTCAGAAGGTCGACGCGGCGCTCCTTGTCGCGATGTGACCGGTGTGCCACCAGACCGTGTGTCTGGTCGCCCGCCACCTTGAAGCCAACGGGATTCCGACCATGTGCGTCGGGAGTGCGCTGGATATCTTTCAGAGTGGCCGCCCGCCGCGCGCGACCTTCATCGACTACCCGCTCGGGCATACGGCGGGCAAGCCCTTCGACACTGAGGACCAGCTGGGCATCATGCGTGCCGCGTTGGGCGGGTTCGAGACCCTGCGCACGCCCGGGGAGATCCAGGCGCTGCCGAACCGCTGGGACGAGAGCGGCGAATGGCGCAAGCAGGATGGGCGCAGCGATGGTGCGGATACGCGCCAGCCGCGGGACGAGACGCCGCAGTTCCAGTTTCCGGAGGATCGGGAGGCGGCGTTGGCGAGTGGCGCGCTTAGCTGACTGGCCGACGGCCAATTTGGCCTGCAACTGCGCAATGTCCGCTTAGGTGTGTGTGATCCAGTCTTAACGTTTGGACTATAGCCGGAAGGACGGCCGGAAGGTAACTTTGGCCCGAGATTTCGCAAATGCTTAAGGAGTTTCTCTACGAAACGCACATAGATCCTAGCTTGATCTCAACGATTTTGAGGGCGAATGACGTGTTGCAATCGGAAATTCGGCCCATGTGTGCGGAGTAGACCGTTTGTAAGACGTCTCGTTGCGATGATTCTTATCAACCAAATTTAGTTAAACCGCACACAAACCGAAACATGACCACTTGGCGCCTGTACTGGGTTACGTGCCCTGATGGCGACGAAAATTGCTTCGTCGTTGCCAAGAACCCTCGTCAAGCAGCAAGAGTCGAAGAGCAAGAGAGCGGATGGGACCCAGGCGACTGCGCGGCTGAGCTCGTCGCCGCGGTTCCCGATGACCTTGTACCAGAGGCCCGTCGCCGAGAACTTGAAGATGAAATGGAAATTGCGAAGCGGACCAAGACTGCCATTCGCAAGCCAGAGGACCCGTTTCCCGGATACGCTCGCTCGTGGCTGCTAGAACGCCTGGGAGGAAAACTTCTAGTGGTCGCAGGCCGCGACACTGTTCTCATCAATGGACGTAAATTTATCACAGAGAACTGGGAGTCCGTCTACTTCAACCGTCCTCCGCAGCTAATTCGCAACGTAGCAGACATTGCTCGAAAGGCCGCTCGGCTGAAGGGTTTGGGCTGGATGTTTAGAGGGCAGACGAGCACGCGCTGGCCGCTTCAAGCAGGCATTGATCGTGAGCCATTTCAATCTCGTCATCAGGGCGTCAATCGATTGGACATGGAGCGGTCCTTCCTATCCGAGTTCAAGCATCGGGCGCTTCCCTACCTTGAACGAGAACCTAAGAACGAATGGGAATGGTTGGCGCTGGCTCAACATCACGGGCTACCGACGCGCTCGCTCGACTGGACCACGAATCCGCTAATTGCTCTTCACTTCTCGGTCAGTGGTTCAATCGAAGATGAAGACGCCGTCGTCATAGCCTACAAGCACAACCGTCCGCTGGTGGATCCGACGTTGACTCCAGACCCATTCAAGTCGATGCTTGCCTGGCTGTCGGCCAGCTCGCCAGTCATGCTGCCGATTCCCGCTACCGCTGGATCCGATCACCTGGAGGAGAATGCCGCATCAGCCGCGCCGAACTGACGCCCGCGGATTCTCGGCCGCTGTCCGACGGATTCGGCCATCTAAAGACCGTGCTACAGGCCGCCGTGAGTTTTACCCGGCCAACCTTATCGAGATTTACACGTTGCTTCGTCTGCCACAGATCATGGTTGTACTGCATTGCAAGCCAGCTTTCCGGCGAGCGGCCAAGCGCCTTGGAAAGGCGCAATGCCATTTCCGGGCTCACACCACTTGCGCCGGTCAAGATTCGATTCAAGGTGGAGGCAGCAACGCCCAGCTTTGTCGCGAGCTCCGGCCGCTCAGGTTGTTCGGCGCAAGATATACCTCGGCAATGAATTCACCCGGATGAGGCGGATTGTGCATGGCCATCAGTGATAGTCCTCGTAGTCCAGAACGTAGGCGTGTCCGTCCTTGAATTCAAAAGTAACACGCCAGTTACCATTCACCCACACCGACCAACGACCCCGTCCTTCGCCCTTCAATGGGTGCAGTCGAAACCCCGGGATGTCCATATCTGCGATCGTCTTGGCCGTATCCAAGGCCGTCAGTAGCATTTGCAGCCGCTTCGAGTGGTTGGGTTGGATCCCCGCCACACTTCCCGACTCATAGAATTTCTTCAGCCCTTTGTGTCGGAACGAATGGATCACGCGTTCAGTATAGCGTGTTGCGCGTCACGCAACAATCGTCCATGCTCGAGAGAAAATCGTCCGGGACGAGACGGCCTCCCATGGCCAAGAGGGAAGCTTGTTGCGCAAACCCGCGTTTATCCCTCACAATTCGCACCATGCACTACAGCCCCACCCCTGATTTCACCGCTTACTGCTGCCTCCGCCGCAGCGGTCGAACGCGCGCCCCGCCCACACCCAAATTACCTCCGTACTGCTGGTACTGGTCGTACTTCCCGACCGGCCGGCGGCTGCGTGATCTAGAACCCAGAAACAAGCAAAAAGATCGCAAACCCCGCCGGCCCAACCGGCGGGGTTTTTTGTTTCCCCCTCCGGCTGGACTCCCGGCAACACTGATGGAGTCAGCATGTCGCACCGAGAATTTGATCCCGAGCTCGCCGAAGACGCCACTTCGCCGCCCTCCCACGCCGAAACGCTCACCGGCGCGCAGATCGTGGTCCGCCTGCTGGAGCGCCAGGGCGTGAAAATGATCGCCGGCATCCCGGGCGGCCCGATCCTGCCGTTCTACGACGCGCTGTCGGCATCGACAAGGATCACCCACGTGCTGGCGCGCCACGAACAGGGCGCGGGCTTCATCGCCCAGGGCTGGGCGCGCGCCACGGGCGAGGCCGCGGTCTGCGTGGCCTCCTCCGGTCCCGGCGCGACGAACCTCGTGACCGCGATTGCGGATGCCAAGCTGGATTCGATCCCGCTGGTGGCGATCACCGGGCAAGTGCCGCGCGCCTTGATCGGCACCGACGCCTTTCAGGAGGTGGACACCTCCGGCATCACCCGTCCCGATCTGCAAGCACAACTTCCTGGTCGACAGCACCGAGAAGCTGCTGACAGTCATTCCGCGCGCCTTCCGGCTCGCGCTCAGCGGTCGGCCCGGGCCGGTGCTGGTCGACATCCCCAAGGACGTGCTCACGCGCGACGATCGAAGTCACCGCGCTGGCCCGAACCCGGCCGGCGCGAAACTCCGGACCGCCCGACGCCGACGCGATCGCGCAGGCCGCACGGAATGATCAACGCGGCACGACGCCCGGTGCTGTACCTCGGCGGCGGCGTGATCCACTCCGAGCGCCTCGGCGCTGGTCTGCGCGCTGGCGGAAAAGGCGGGCCTGCCGACCACCATGACCCTGATGGCGCTGGGCGCGATGCCCTTCGACCATCCGCTGTCGCTGGGCATGCTCGGCATGCACGCGGCGCGCTACACGAACTTCGCGCTCGAAGAATGCGACCTGCTGATCGCCGTGGGCGCGCGTTTCGACGACCGCGCCACCGGCAAGGTGGCGGCGTTCTGCCCGAAGGCGAAGATCATCCACATCGACATCGATCCCGGGCGAGCTGAACAAGATCAAGGCCGCGACACTGGGGCATCATCGGCGACGTCGCCACGGTGGTCGAGGCGTTGCTGCCGCAGGTGGAGACGCAACTGCGCGCAGCCTGGCTCGCGCGCGTAGGCGAGCTCAAGCGCGATTTCCCGCTGGAGCTGCCGGAGGTCGACGACCCTCGCTCGCACTACGGCCTGATCCGCGCCGTGGCGGCCTGCCTGCCTTCAGATGCCGTCGTGACCACCGATGTCGGCCAGCACCAGATGTGGGTGGCGCAGGCCTTCCCCCTGACCCGGCCGCGCCAGTGGCTGACCTCCGGGGGCCTGGGCACCATGGGTTTCGGCGTGCCCGCGGCCATCGGTGCAGCGCTCGCCTTTCCTGAGCGCACCGTGGTGTGCTTCACCGGCGACGGCAGCCTGCTCATGAATGTCCAGGAGTTCGCCACCGCAGCCGAGCTGGACGCAAATATCAAGGTCATCGTCATGAACAACGCCGCGCTGGGCCTGGTCTACCAGCAGCAGACGCTGTTCTACGGCAGACGCCTCTTCGCTTCCCGTTTCAAGCAGGGGCCGGATTTTCCTGCCATTGCGCGCGGCTTCGGACTGAGGGCGCTGGACCTCGACCGCGAGGAGGACCCGCGCGCAGCGCTGGCAGCCGAACTCGCCGCGCCGGGGCCGGCGCTGATCCATGCCAGCATCGACATCGAGGAAAAGGTCTACCCCATGGTGCCGCCGGGCGCGGCAAACTGCGACATGATCGATGCCAGAACCGGAGGGGTCGCTTAGTCGTCCAGCGACTGGTACACGAGCTGGCGCATCAGCGCACGGTAGTGGCGGCGCAGGTCCGGCGCGCAGAGCATCAGCACGCCGATCAGCTGTTCCTGTGGATCGATCCAGAAATAGGTGCCGTGCACGCCTGACCAGTAGAAATCTCCCACCGATCCCGGCACCGGATTGCGTCCGGCTTCCTTGCGCACGCAGAAACCCAGGCCGAAGCCCTGTCCGAACTCGGCCAATGGCGCCGACTCCTCGAACTGGGCACGCGTGGTCGGGCTGAACCGCACCCCGGGCGGCAGGTGATCGCTTGACATCAATGCCACGGTTTTTCTGGCGAGGATGCGCACACCGTCCAATTCGCCGCCGTTCAGCAGCATCTGGGCAAAGCGCAGATAGTCCGGCGCGGTCGATACCATGCCGCCGCCGCCCGAGAGAAATGCGGGCTGCAACGTCAGATCGCGCGTCATCGGCGGGCGCTTGCCGGTGGCCGGATCGTTCTGCGGCTCGGCAACGCGCCCGGCCTTGTCCTTGTCGATGCTGAAACCGGTGTCGCGCATGCCCAGCGGCCCGGTGATCCGCGTCGCAATGAACTTGTCCAGCGTCATGCCCGACACCACTTCGACAATCCGCCCCAGCACGTCGGTCGACATGCTGTAGTCCCAGACTTCCCCCGGCTGGTTCGCAAGCGGCAATTTCGACAGCTTGGTGATGAACTCGGCCGTGCTCTGGTTGGGGTCGAACACGTTCGCGTCGCGGTACGCCTTTTTCACCAGCGAATCGCCGAACTGCCCGTAGGTCAATCCAGAGGTGTGGCGCAACAGATCCTGCACCGACATCTCCCGCCTGGCGTCGACGAGACGCAATTCGGGCGCGCCGCTGGCGCCTGCATATTCCACCCCGACCTGAAGACCCTTCATCTCGGGCAGGTAGGTTGAGACCGGATTCACGAGGCGCAGCCTGCCTTCCTCGGCCAACATCATGATCGAGGCCGAAACCATGGGTTTGGTCATCGACGCGATGCGGAAGATCGAATCTGTCCCCATGGGCAATTGCTGCTCTCGGTCGCGGTATCCGAAGGACTCCAGATACGCGAGCTTGCCGTGCCGGGCGACCAGCGCAACGGCACCGGGAATCGTTCCGCTTGCGACGTCGGCGTCAAACAGGGCCTTGATCCGCGCCAGCCGATCCGAGACCACACCGGGTTCCTGAAGTTTGTACATCGCGTCGATTCCCTTAGAGAGGTGCAAGCGCACCGTTGATCAGGCGCACGCGCGCCCCCGTGGTCCAGGCCGGTTGGGCGCTCAGTGTGTAGACCCGCACGTTGCCGTCGTCGAAACGCACGCTGACCTCCCAGGTCTTTTCCGACTTGGTGCTCTTTTCGATCTGATGGCCGGCAAGGCCGCCGCCGACGGCACCGAGTACCGTACCAGCCGTCCGATGCTTGCTCCCGCCGAGGTTGCGTCCGAGCACCCCGCCGACCACACCGCCCGCAACGGCGCCGACACCGCTCGCCTGCCCTGCCTTGCTGTGTTCCTGGATCCCTGCGACCGTTCCGCAATCATGGCAGGCGGCAGTTGCTGGCGCCGGCGCCGCTGTCGTCAAGGCCGCTGGCGCAGCGCCTTTGCGCGACATGAGGCGCTGGATCACCGTGTCGCTCACTCCTGCCCCCTTGAGCTTCACCAATCCGTCCGTGCTGGTGTCAAAGCCCGGCTCCGCGTTGTCGATTGCCTGAAGAATCGTCGATTCCCCCAATCCCCCTCGCACGAGTTTGATCACGTCGTCGTTGGTCATGGGTGCGGCCAGCGCAAGGAGAGGCACGAAGAGCAGCAGTGCAGAAAAAAAGTTACGCATGATTTGCCTTTGTTAGTCTGAACCGGGATTGTAACCAACGCAGCGAAACGGGTGCGCACGCGAGCGCATTGAGGGCCAAGTTGCGGCACACTCCCGGCTCCAGGACGAAAAATCGAGCGCATCCCCATGAGCGAACATCTCCCTCCCATCCGCCGCATCGTGACCGGCGACGACGCCGACGGCCGTTCGTATACCACCGAAGACGCACCCGCCACCGCCATCCGAACCGTGGCTGAACGCCCGGGTTATCGCGCCGTGAACGTATGGCGCACGGAATCCGCACCGGCGCCGATCGATGCGCCTGATACGGTCGCCGGGCACAAGGGAATCATGCCGCCCGGCAACGGCGGTTCGATCCTTCGAATCATCGATTTTCCGCCGGAAGTTGCGGACCCGGAGGAGCGCAAACGCCGCATCCAGGCGACCTTCGGTGGCATCTTCAAGGATGCCCAGCACGACAAAAGCGTCGGCGCGCATCCGGGCATGCACCGCACGGAATCGGTCGACTACGCGATCATCCTGGAAGGGGAAATCTGGTCCGTGATGGACAAGGACGAGACGCTGATGCGCGCGGGCGACGTGCTGATCCAGCGTGGAACCAACCATGCCTGGGCCAACCGCTCCGACAAGACTGCGCGCATCGCGTTCGTGCTGCTGGACGGGAAGCGCTAGACCAGCCCGGCGTCCTTCAACTCACCTTTCACCCACGCATACACGATAGGCGCCATCACCACGCCGGGGATGCCGAAGACCGCTTCCATTGCCACCATGGCCGTGAGCAGTTCCCAGGCGGAGGCGTTGATCCGGCCGCCGACGATGCGTGCATTGAGGAAGTATTCGAGTTTGTGTACCACCACGAGGAACCCCAGCGAGACCAGCGCCATCTGTGGTGAATGGGCCAGGCTGACGACGACAATCACGGTGTTGGATACGAGATTGCCGATCACGGGTACCAGGCCGGCAACGAAGGTGAGCGCGATCAGGGTTTTGCTGAAAGGCAGGTGCACGCCGCACAGCGGCAGTATGACTGCGAGGTAGATGGCAGTGAAGGCGGTGTTAAGCGCGGAAATTTTCACCTGCGCAAACACGATCCGGCGGAACGCTTCGGCAATGCGCCGTGCGCGTTCCGTGAGTTCGATCGACAGCGGGCCGTGTTCCGTCCCGGCGATCACCTCGCGTGTCGCGACCATGCCGCCGATGATCATGCCGACCAGGATATGCGCAAGCGCGAGCCCCGCTTCCTTGCCTGCGGCACGCAATTCGGCCGCATGTTCGCGCAGCCAGTCCACGGTCGCCGACTGCAGGTCTCCGGCCGCGTTTTCCCCTGCGTCCGGAAGCATGTCGAGCAGCCAGGCCGGCAGCGCGGCACGCGCGTCCTCGATGATCTGGGCCATCTTGCCAAACAGACCGGAAAGGCTGCCGGCATCGCTGCGAAAGAACGCGAGCAGGCCGAACGCCGCCGCCGCGCTCGCGGCAACCACCAGGGTGGCGAGCAGCCCGACGGCGAACAGCTTGCCGCGCTCGCTCGACATGCGCCGCTGCAGCGCGGGCGCCATCAGGCCGACGAGTTCGTGCACCAGCAGTCCCGCCAGCAGTGCAGGCAACAGATGCCGACCGAGAACCAGGACCAGCGCCACCGCGGCCAGAATCCAGGCAATCAGGCGCATACGTTCAGGTGCAGGGTTCATCGGGATCGATCATGCGCACGCGATGCGCAGGGCCGCAGTCCCCGTCGAGCGATCCGGCACGACCGCCCTCGGGGACGCACGCCGCGACACTCAGCGCCTGGCGTACGTGTAATTTCCGAACTTCAGGCCGTTGACGGAAATCGCATAGGGCTGGGTGTAGACCTTCACCCAGTTCGGCAGATTCGGCGCACTCGCCGGCGTCCTGTCGTATTGAAAGCTGGCGTCGGCGGTATTGACGAGCGCCGTGCGCACGATCTTGTAGGTCATCGTGTCGGTGTCGCAAGAGGACAGGGACAGCACCGTGATTTGCTGCGCTTTCGGCCCGTAACTGCTGGAATTCACGACCAGCGTCCCCTGCTTTCCGTTGAATGTCCAGGTGCCCCCTGTCGCGTGTACCCAGGTGCCAGCGAGCTTGGCGACGCAGTCCGTACTTCCGCTCGCTGCGGGGGGTGCCTTTTGGGCAGCTGCGGCATTCTCCGCCTTGGTCGCCGGCTCGGGTGCAGTCGCCGCGCGTGCCTGACTCTCCTTCTTCGCCCGCGCGTCCAGTTCCGCCTTGATGCGTGCCTGGATTTCGATCCGTGTCTTCGCGTCCGCCTCGGCTTTTGCGCGGGCTTCTGCCTCCGCCGATGCCTTGGTTTCGGCCACCTGCAACTGATCCTGCCGCTTCAACTGCTCGCCTTGCGCGGACTTGCGCTCGTCGGCAATCTTTGTGCGAGCCGCAGTCAGCAAGGCCACCGTTTCCTGCAGTATTTTCGCGGCCGCCGCATTGTCCTTGCTCTTTGCCGCAGATGCCGCCGCACTGATATTTCCCTCGGCTTTCGGCAGGCCGTTCTGGCCATCCGTCTGGTCTCGTACCTTCTGCTCAAGCAGCGTGTTCAGCGCAGACGTATTTCTCGCCTCACGCAGCGCCGCCTGAATACTGGCTTTTTCCTGGCTCGTACGCGCCGAGCGCAATTGTTCCTCGATCCGTGCGACCTCGCGCGTGGACGCCGCTACCGCTTCCTTCCGTTCGCGACGTTCATCGTCCAGTAGTTTGATCAGCGACCTGGCCTCTCCCTCGAGTCGCGCCACGTCCAGCGCTGCCTTTTTCTGAACTTCTTGATCCGGCAGCATTCCCTTCAGACTGGGCCATAGCAGGAACGATCCAAGCGCGATCAAAACTGCGGCAATTCCCGCACCTATCATCAGGCCGCGTCCCGATCGCCGGACCGGTACGCCAAGGGGCACTGCGGCAACTGCCGCACCCGCCACCGGCCCTCTGACCGACTCCGGCGGCAGCCGGGCGGCTGGCACAGCTGGCTGACGAGGTTCAGGATCAACGCGCTGGGGCCCCGGTGCTGCCGGCCGCGGACGCGCAGGTACCGCTCGCGTTGCCTCGGGATCGGAATCCAGTTCACCGTCGCCGAGAATCTCCAGATCGTAGCCGGCCATGCTCAGCGTATCGCCGGGACCTACCATGGTCTGGCTTCCCGGCGGATGCGATTTCCCGTTCACCTCCACCGGCGAGTTCTTCGAAATCACCTTGAGCATGTAGCCCGGCCCGGTCCTGACCAGTTCCGCCTGAACCCGCGAAAGCTGCAGCTCCGGGTCCTCCAGGCTCAGCGTGCAACTTTTGCTTCGCCCGATCGTAACGCTCGCGCCTTCCAGAACGCGCTCGGAAGAAAGCACCTTCCTGCCTGCGGTCTGGGTGAATATCCGGAGAGAGAGAGCCATGCGCTTATGCTACTGGGGAAACGGGCGGCAGGAAAGCCGCCACCCGAGACTTGTCAGAGCGTGGGTTCCAGAATCTGCGCAAGACCATGGGGACCAGCCTCAACTCGCGAACCGATACGAACCGCCCTTCGCGATGGCCCGCACATAGGCGGGCCGTGCATGGCAACGCCGGACCCAGGCATCCAGATTCGGGTGCGCGGCGCGCTTGCCAAAGGCGTGCGCAATTTCTCCGACAAAACTCATCTGCACATCGGCGCCGCTCAGTTCTCCGCCGAGCAGGTAGGTCCGGCCGCCGAGCGCAGCGTCGATATAGCCCAGGTGATTTTCGATTTCCTTCCTGATGCGCGGCACGAGCGGCACACCGCCATCACCAAGCCGCGAAACATAGAGGTTCAGCATCAGCGGGAGCATCGCCGAACCCTCTGCGTAGTGCATCCACTGCACATAGGCATCGTATGCGGCGCTCGAGGGGTTCGGCTGCAGGCGCCCGCCGCCGTGACGCCGGATCAGGTAGTCGATGATCGCGCCCGACTCGATGACCGTGGTGTCGCCGTCGGTGATGACCGGCGACTTTCCGAGCGGATGGACAGCCTTGAGTTCGGGCGGCGCCAGGCGTGTCTGGGCATCGCGCTGGTAGCGCGCGATTTCGTATGGCAGATCGAGTTCCTCCAGCAGCCAGAGCACCCGCTGTGAGCGGGAGTCGTTCAGGTGGTGAACGACGATCATGTCAATCCTTCCTGTCGGCGGCATCTGGCTGCTGAGACTGGACGAGGTCCGCAAGGCGCTTTCCCAGGATCCCGCTGATATTGAAATTGAGCTTCGCCATGATGTGCGGGAAGAACACCAGGTCCCTTTCCAGTCGGACATGGTCAAAGCGCAGTACCGACACCGGCCCGACCGCGCGTACATCTGCAGTGCGATGAGTGGCCTGCACGAATCCGATTTCGCCGAATACATCTCCCGGTCCGAGCAGCGCAATGCGCCGCTCCTTTCCATCATCGCGACGCACCACCTCGAGCTGCCCGCCGACCACGATGTACATGCTGCGCCCCATGGTGCCCTGCTCGATCAGGCGATCCCCGTCGGCGTGCTCGCGAAGCTCCGAGATGAGGATGGTCTTGCGCATCTGGTAGTCGGTCATGCCGCGGAACAACGCGCTGTGCTCCAGTGCCGCGCGCTGCTTCGACATCGAAAGGATTTCGTAGAGACCCACAAGCCGGATGCGGGACATGACCAGCGGCGTAATCAGGAGATTGGCGAAAATCGAAAACAACATGGTCGCGGCCGCCAGCGCGCCGAACTGCGCGATCAGCGTGAAATCGGACAGGAGCAGCACGCCGAAGCCGAGCGCCAGCGCCAGACTGACGGCGATGACCGGGCCGGCCTCCTCCCTCACAGTTTCGATCACTGCTTCATCATAGTTGCTCGCGCTGCGGCACAGTTCGCTGTAACGGGAGAACAGATGGATGGTGCCGTCGATCGCGATGCCGATCGCGATGACCGCCACCATCACCGTGCCGGCATTGATAGGAATCTCGAGGACCCGCATCACCCCGAGGATCATCAGGATGGGAATGACGCTCGGCACCAGCGCGATGATTCCGCCCTTGACGGACGTGAACATCAGCGACATGACGATGAACACTACGACGAGCAGTCCCGCGAACGCGATTGCCTGACCTTCCAGCAGACGGTCGGCTGCCGCATTGATCATGAGGTTTTCCCCGACGACGGCGGATGTCATCGCGGGGCCGGCATAGTGGCCGACGACTTCGCGCAGCTCACGCACATGGTGATTCAGCGTGGACGAATCGCGCACATTGTGCCGCACCACGATGTTCGCACGACGGAAATCATGGCTGACGTAGGGCTCGAGATCGCGAGGCGGATGGAGCAGCAGATACTCGGCAATCAGCTTGCGCGTGGGCGGCACGCGATAGGCTTCCGGCCGGCCGCCGCCGGCTTCCTGGTTGGCTTCGGAGACGATGTCCGCCAGCGACAGACTCCGGTCGAAGATCTTCTGCTTTGCAATGAAACCCTGGATTTCGGCAAGTCGCTGGACGTTCGCCGGATCGCGGAATGCACCTTCAGTATTCGCTTCAAGCGTGATGTAGAAGAGTTTCACGCCGGCCAGGTCCCGGTGCATATTCTCGGCCGCCCGGACCATCGGGTGTTCCGGACGGAAGAACGTGAGCGGCTCGTTGGTGACATACAGGCTGGACGCCTGCTGAACGAACATTACACTGAGTATTGCGGCCAGAATGAGTGCCCAGGGAGTCAGACGATGCCGCATTACGCCGAAGACTCGCGTGACCATTGCGGAAAAGCCGCCCGACGCGGCGAATGCGAGCGGTCGACCCCTGCGCGGACCGATCGCGGCGTAGAGCATCGGCACGAGCAGAACCGTGATCAATCCGTTGGCAAGGATGGCGAACGCCGCTGTGAGGCCGAAATCCCGGATGATCGCGATTCCGGCGAAGGCATTGCTCGCGAAGCCGACTCCAGTGGTCAGCACGGTCAGGACGGCCGGCGCACCCACGTTCCGCAACATGAATTCAGTGGCCCTGGCACGGTCCGGCACCAACCCCTCCGAAGCATCCTTCTGCAGACCCAGGTAATAGCCCGAGACCATTCGCATGATCTCGGTAGCTCCGATGACCACGACCAGAGAGGGGAGCATCGCTGAGAGGATGCTGACAGGCAGCCGCGCCCAGCCCATCATGCCGAACGTCCACAGCAGGCTCAGACACGCCACGCACAGCGGCATCGCTGCCGCAAAAACGCTCCGGCAGAACCCGAACACCGTGACCGCCAGCAGCAACGCCGAAGCGGGGACCAGCACTCGCAGGTCGTGCTTCAGGCTGCGCCGGATTTCGGCTTCGACACGGGGCGGACCCACCTGTTCGAGCGTCGTAAAGCGCGCGCGCGCCGGCGCCAGGACGCGCTCGAGCGCATCGTTTACCTCCTTTTCGTCGGCGCCCTCGCGTATCGAGATGCCGATGCCCAGGGCGCTGCCGTCCGCGCTGACGATGTTGCGAATGGCCGTGGGATCGTCCAATGCGTCACGTCGCGCGCGCTCCGCACCCTGCTGGTCGGTCGGGGCCGCGGCGAGCAGCGGTCGGGAGCCGAGGCGGCCTTCTATGCTACGTACGATCCGCTGGCTGAACAGGTCGTCGATGCGCTCGACGAACGGGAGCTGCCTGAGTTCTTCGTGCAGCTGCTCGAGCGCCTGAAGCTTGCCCGGGGTCCAGAGCTGGGGATCTTTCAGATAGACGTAACTGCGATGATCGGAGCCGAATTCGCGCGAAACGTGCAGATAGGCCTGACGGTCGGGATCGCTCCTGGGCACCAACCGGTCGAATCCGGTATCGACTGACAGTCGCGGCAGGCCGAACCCGGCCCCCATGCTGACCGCGATCAGGAAAGCGAGCGTCGGCAGCGGGTAATCGACACCCAGACGGAAAAAGCGCTGGAGGAAGCTGCGCGCGCCGGGAACCGCTTTGTCTGCAGCCTCCCTCATTGCAGACCCGCAAAGACAGATGCCGGAACGTAGTCGGGGGAATGAACCCTGCGCTCGACCTTGAGCACGCTGCGCCGGCTGTCGTGCAGGTTCTCCATGAGGATCATGCCTGCATGCCACGCGCCGGTGGCATCGGGGCGCGGATCGCGAAACGTCTCGCGCCGCGCAAGTCGGCCCTGCCTGTCCTGATAGTCGATGCGGCTGATGAACAGGTTGTCCTTGCGCAGATAGATGCGCCTTTCGCCGAACCCCAGCACGCGCGCCAGATCCTCGTTCTTCGGCAGCGCGCGAATCACCCGGTGAGGGACGCGCTCCAGGTCGATATCCTCGAGGCGCTCATAGGTGAAATCCCGGGGTTGCTCTTCCTCCAGATCCGCGACGGAGAAATCCGATCCGAATACCTGGCTCGAAGGTTCCGCACCGCGACGCGAGCCTCCACGTGCATCACGGGACACGACCACCTCGATGCCACGCAGTTCCAATGGCGACTCGAGTACCCGCACGGAGCGCAGGCCGCTCTCATCGCGCCGGGCATAGTGCTTGACCATGCGTACCGTATGCTGGCCGAGGCGGTCGCTCAGCACGAGCGTTTCCTCTTCGTAGACATACGGCGGCTGCGCATGGCGTTCAAGGGACGCCTCGATCAGCTCGCGGCCCGATTGTGCGCAGGCGTGTCCGGCCAGCGAAGCCAGCAGGAACAGCGCCAGGGCGTGCATGGGCTTCAATTGGCCGCCGCCGCTGCGGAAACCCGGCGTGCGATCACCATCGCGAATTCGCCATAGACCGCGCTCATCGAGGCAACCACCGCTTCGTAGCCGGGCTGCTCCGGCAGGACGGGACCGGAAAGCGTCTCGACAGGGCTCGCCAGCACGGCGCCATCGGCGGCACGAGTCAGCCACCAGCGCGCGCTGAGTTCGACGCGGCCGTCCGCGCCGCGTTCGAATCGCAGTACCTCGACCGCCACGCGATAGTCCGGCTGCACGCGCTGCGGGTGGGGCGCGGCAATGACGCGCTCCGAACCCAGCAGGCCGGCCAGGTTCTCCACCAGAACGCGTGTCATGTCTTCGCGCAGATTCCCGGCCCAGAGTTCGTTCTCGATCATCAGCACCCGATGTCCGCTTCCGCGCACGACTATCTGCGAGCGATCCAGATACTGCGGCACCGACACATCACTCACGACGATGCCAACCGGCTTTGTACCGGCGTGCGCGGCAGCCGGCGCCGTCGCGGAAAGCACGTAGTAACGGGTTACCGGTGCCGAAGCGCACGCGCCAAGCAGCGCAAGGCCTGCGACAGCCGCGACAAGTCTGGCGCGCGGAATCATTTCTGTTCTCCAGATGGCTTCGTGCCGAACAGCAGGGATTGCGGATTGCGCTCGAGCATCTCGACGAGGCTGCGGATCGAGCGAGCGGTGGACGCAAGCTCCTTGGCCAGCCGTGCGGTATTGCCTTGCAGGGGCGAGTCGGGTGCGAGCACGCCATCGACCAGGGCCATGGTCGACTTCGATTTCTCCAGCGCATCTCGCGCCGCCGCCAGAGCCTGCTCGAGATTTTCCGTGATCGGCTCGGCACGACTGTCCAGCTTCTGCAGGATGCCGCGCATGCTGGCAAGCGAAGCCGAAAGGTCCGCGACCGATTTCTCGATGTTCGGGGAATTGACCAGTCCGTTGGCGCCCTTCAGCGTTCCCTGCAGTTCCGCGCCGATGGCGACGAAATCAACCTTGTCCAGCTTATCGAGAACGCCGCGCACCGACACCGCCATCTGGTCGAGGTCTCCCTGCACGGTGGGCAATTCCGGCTCCGGACGCCCCGACTTGGCCAGCCGCACGGGCGACTTAGGCTGCATGTCCAGATCGACGAACAACTGCCCGGTCAGCAGATTGCCGGTCTTCAGCCGCGCGCGCAGGCCGTGTTTTACCATCGCCTGGAATGCCTCCAGCGGCGCCTTCTTCATGCGGCTCCCGCGGGCGACGATCCGCTCGGGCTCGAGTTCGACCATTACCGGTATCCGGAATGCCGCGGAAGGCTCGTCGTACTCGAGCCGCACATCGATCACCGAGCCCACCTTGATGCCCTTGAACTCCACCGGCGCCCCCGCTGTCAGGCCGCGCACGGAGTCCTCGAAAAACATGACGAAACGGATCTTCTTCGAAAACGACTGGTCCTGAATGGACTTGAGATCGTCGTGAAGTGTGAACACCAGACCGGTCACGTCCTCCACACCCGCGTCCTGCGGATCCGGCGTGTCGAATGCGATCCCGCCAAAAAGCAACGCCTGCAGCGACTCGGTCTTCACGCGCAGACCGTCAGGCCCGGCCGAAACGTCGAGTCCGCTGGCAGCCCAGAACCGGGTATTGCTGCGTACGAGCCGGTCGAAAGGCGGCTTGACGAAAGCATGGATCAGCACGCTGCGGTAGTCATTCGCCATTTCATACCCGAGCACCTCGCCGGCAACGATGCCCTGGTAATGGATTGGTGAACCTCGATCGATCGACCCGAGGCGGTGCGTGACCAGCGTGATCTGCTTGCCTGCCTCGTCGGCGTTGACCACCGGAGGCGACTCCAGGCCGACGAACAAGGCCTGCGGCGCGCCCTGCCCCGGTTCGATCTCGATATAGGCACCGGAGAGCAAGGTCCCAAGGCCGGAGATACCGCGCACGCTCAGGGTGGGGCGCACCACCCAGAAGCGCGTGTCCCTTCGCAGGAAGTGTGCTGCCTGCTTGCTCAGCCGCGCGCGCACTTCCACACGGGAGAAGTCCGGGCTGAAGCGCACGCCTTCCACCAGGCCGATGTCCAGGCTCTTGTATTTGATGCGCGTCTTGTCGACTTCAATGCCGTCCGCAGTCCGGAAGGTAACAGTGACCAGCGGTCCGCGGTCAGTCAGCGTATGGATGATCAGCCAAGCACCGACCAGCGCGGTCAGGATCGGAATCAGCCAGACCAGCGACGGACCGCCACGCTCCCGCACCACCGGGTCTGTCATGTGCGGCTCCCGCGATCCCAGACCAGACGGGGATCAAACGCATGCGCGGCAAACATCGTCATAACGACCGCGGCACCGAAGAAGGTTGCACCCAACCCCGGGCGGACCGTCGCCAACCCTTCCATCCGTACAAGTGCAACCAGAATCGCCACCAGGAACACGTCGACCATCGACCAGGCGCCAACTGCCTCGGTAACCCTGTAGATGAGTGTCCGGTCACGCATTCGCCAGGACGATCCGCGCTGCACCGTGAACAGAAGAAGTCCCAGTGCGCCGATCTTGCTGACCGGCACCACGAAACTGGCAAAGAACACCAGCAGGCCGAGCGGCCAGGCGCCGTCCTGCACCAGATGCACGACACCGGACAGGATCGTGCTCGGCTCGCCCTGGCCAAAACGCGTCACGGTCATCACCGGATAGAGATTTGCCGGAACAAGCAGGAGCGTTGCGGCCGCAAGCATGGATGTGGTGCGTGACAGGCTGTTGCGGGAGCGCATGCCATGGACCGCACTGCCGCAGCGCGGACATGCCCAAGGGGCCCCTTCGGCGGGCCGGGCCACGAGCAGTTCGCAGGTATGGCAGACCGCAAAGCCCATTGATGCAGCGCTCACCTCCTCGGCTTCCCCGGATTCGCCTCCGGTCGTGACCTGTGCCGGGTCGCCCGCAGGAATCGGAACTGCCGGCCCGATTCGAGGCCAGAGTACCGCCGGATCGAAACTTGCAGCAGCGGCCGCCGACACCACCAGCAGGCCGATGAACGCGTAGAACGCCACGCCCGGGATGATCACCGCCAGGTCCTGGAGCTTTACGATCGACACCAGCAGGCCGAGCATGAATACCCCGATCAGGCTCCAGGGGCTGAGGGTGCGCACCATCCGCCATACCGGTGTCATCAGGCGGGGGCGGATACCCAGCCGCAGCGGTAGCAGCAGATAAAGCATCCCGCAGATCGTCAGGAAGGGAAACACGACGCTGGTCAGCACCACCAGCAGGCCGATTTCTCCCATCCCCGCTTTTTCGAGCGCAAATCCGCCCGAAATCAGGAGGCTCTGCTCGACCCGGTCGCCGTACTTGAGCGCTACAAACGGGAATACGTTTGAGAGCAGAAACAGCAGCAGTGCCGCCACGTAGAGTGCAGCCGCATGGTCGAGGCTCCTTGGGAGGTTTCGGTACAGCAACGCGCCGCAACGACGGCAAAGCGCCTTTCCTCCAACCGGAACCGGTACGATCCGGTGCGCGCCGTCACAGGCGTGACAGGCTATCAGCCCGTCGGCCGCGTATCCCGGCATCATCCAGTCCCCGTCTCCCCTTGCCACCGTGGTTTCAGTCTTTCCGCTTCGTTTACTTTCGATCTCGAGACGCATCATAGCGGCAGGAAAGCAGTAGGTATACTCGCCAAAATGAGTACATCCCATGGCGCGGGCGAACCCCTCGTCGACATCGGCGCAAACCTTACCCACGCGGCGTTCGGAGACGATCTTCCGGAAGTACTCCGGAGGGCGCGACACGCCGGCATCGCGACCATCATTGTGACCGGAACCAGTATCGCGGGAAGCCGGGCTGCGCAGGCGCTGGCCGCGGCCCACGGTCCGATTTATGCCACGGCGGGTGTCCATCCGCACGAGGCCGCGCACTGCAGTCCGGAAACGATACAGGCGCTGCGAGAACTGCTCGCCCAGCCGAAAGTCGTGGCGGTCGGCGAATGCGGGCTGGATTTCAACCGCAACTATTCGCCGCATCCCGATCAGGAAAAATGGTTTGTTGCGCAGGTTGAACTTGCCTGCGAGACGGACAAACCGCTGTTTCTTCATTCGCGCGACGCGCATCCGCGCTTTGCCGATATCCTGCGCGCCCACCGCGACCGGATGCCCTCCGCTGTCGCGCACTGTTTCACCGGCGAGGCGGCCGAATTACGCGCCTATCTCGACCTGAATCTGTACATCGGCATCACGGGTTGGATCTGCGACGAGCGTCGCGGCCGGCACCTGCACGCCCTGGTCCGCGAGATTCCCGCGGAACGGCTCATGCTCGAGACGGATGCCCCGTACCTGACCCCGCGCAGCATGCGGCCGCAACCCAAAGGCAGGCGCAACGAACCCGCTTTCCTGCCGCATGTCCTGGATACGGTTGCACAGGCGCTGGGACGGCCCGCGTCCGAAGTGGCGCGCCAGACGAGCGAGAATGCGCGACGGTTCTTTAGGCTCTGAAGATCGCGCATCTCGTCTCCGACGATGCGTGCCTCGACGGTAACCTTCCCCGGGGATCAGCTGCTGCCGGCGCATCCTGTCATGGCAAGCCACCGGGGGACACGTGATAGTCATCGCGCAGATCGATCACCTCGCGCAAGACGCCATCGTCCGAAAACTGCACGGAGAGCTTCCGCCGGTCCTCGAAGTCCATCCACGGATACGTCCAGACGGTTCGCTGCTGTCGCGCCTGGCGCATGACTTCTCGCGGCTCCGGCGGACCGAGCAGTTCACGCACCTCTCGGGTGGTCATTTCGCCGGCCTTGAGCCGGTCAATGTTCTCCCGAGTGAGCAGGGGTCTGACCACACGTGCCTTCCCGTCGGCGCCGAGCGTCACGGCGAAAATCTGCCGCCCGGCAGGGAGGCGCGAGAAATACAGGATCTTCTCACCGCCCGCGATCTCGACCACTGCCGTCGTCGGTCCCATCAGCGCTTCCACCTGCGCAGGGTTCGAGCCGCTTTCGACCAGTCCGCGGCCGTCAAACGAGGCGCAGCCTGCTGCGAGCAACACGGCCGCAAGCGCGCTCTGCCGACGTCGCAGGCTCACTGTTTTCTCTTCAGAACTTCAATGGTCCTGTTCGCAGGATTGACTTGCACCCAGTCGCCGGTTTTGACTGCATCTCGCGGATGCGGATTCCAGCCTTCGGTGATCGTGATGCCGGCGAACACAGCGCCCTGCACCATCACCGGATTGGTTACGCCGAAGATGAATGCCTTGGGCGCGATTTTCTTCCACTTGATGTCGAAAAACGCCCAGCCTGCCGCGATGCCGCCCTTGGCTGTCGGAAAAAAGCAGATCTTGTCGGTGATGTTGGCCCCTTCGAGCTTGTGGCCCGGCTTGGTGATCAAGCCGGTCCAGCGATCCAGGTCGTAGCGCGGGGAGAAGCCCTCCTCCGACACCAGCGCCTCGCCTTCCACGACCGCGCCGTAGGCACGGTCGACCTTGATCACATTCCCGTCCGTGCTCATTTCAACTGCCCGGAGCAGGCGATCTCCACGCAGTCGCGTGTACGCCTCAGGATCGTATTGAATCGGTGAGCACCGATGATGTTCACGATCTTGGCCGAGTTTGAGACCATGTTCGTCCACTTGTTTGCAATCCGCATCGGCGAGAGGTTCTGCAGGATGTAGAAGCACACGCCTTCGAGGATCGTCACGCCCGCGGTCTCCAGCGCACCCGCATAGCCGAGCTTGCGGGACTGCTCGAGCACCCCATTGTTGGTGGTGACGAACACGCTGGTTCCTTCCCGCACCTTGCGCCCGTCGAACAAGCTGGCAAGCAGTTTCATTTCGAACAACGACTGCTGCGGCCCGGAGAAGACCACCAGGCGGGCGTCGCCGTCGCCAAGTCCGTAGCCCCGGTATACCGATTCGATCTCGCTGTCTCCGATGACCATCCGGTCAGTCGGCGTATTGCCGCCCAGCGCCGCCTCCACGCCCGGCGCCTCTGGCGTTACGCCGACCATGTGAAACATGCCCATCGAGCCATAGCTTGCGAGTGCGGCCCCCAGGTGCTTGAGTTCGTCCGCGCCAGGCGAGCGGCGCATGCCGTGGAATACGGGAACTGCGTAATAGTTCTGGTGGGATTCCCCGACCAGTTTCCCGACCGCGCCCCAGTCGGCAAGATCGTCCAGCGCTGCGCCCAACTCAACCGTGAACGTGCCCTTGCGATGCTCGTCGAGGTGAAAGCCATAGGCAGGCGTGCGACCGGTCAGTCCAGCTGCCAGCGCTGCCGGACCGGATTCGAAATTGCTCCGAGCCCCGAACACCGAGTTGGCGTAGATCACCGTGCCGGTATCGCCCCATGCCACGTGCTCGCCGAGGTGCGGCTGGTAGACGGTCTGGTAGTTGATGCAGGTGTCGGTCGTGACCACGTCCATGCGCCGCAACGTGCGCGATGAGTTCCTTTTCCTTGACCGCCTCGCCCTCGTCCTGCCCGAGCCGCTTGCAGTGCGCGAAATCGATGCAGCGGGCATTGGTGGTCGTGCCCACCACGCAGCGGGCCCCGAGGCCGGCGGTATCCTTGCAGCCAGGACAGCCCGCCGTCGCCCATGACCTCGATGTCGCCCATCATGTGGACGTTGGTGACCGGCACGAAGCGCCTGGCGCCCCAGAACTTGCCGACTTCGATCTGGTACTCGACCGCCTTCCTTACCGCCTCGCCCTTTTTTCCGGCGAGCATGTCCTGCTCTTCACGGGTCAGTTCCATGGATGCGGCCGCCTACTCGCCCTTGCCCGGCTCCGGACTGAAGTACTTCTCGAACTTGCCCTTTTCTTCCTTGTAAGCCTCGGCGTCCGCGGGCGCCGTCCCCTTGCGCGTGATGTTCGGCCACTTGAGCGAAAAATCGGTATTCAGCTTGAGCCATTTTTCGCCGCGTTCGTCCGAATCCGGGATGA
The DNA here is from genome assembly GCA_963844255.1 of uncultured beta proteobacterium. Classification (GTDB taxonomy): domain Bacteria; phylum Pseudomonadota; class Gammaproteobacteria; order Burkholderiales; family SG8-39; genus SZAS-79. The sequence goes on along the minus strand of CAWJNP010000084.1, from coordinate 23,340 downwards.
TCGCCCCCGGGGGGCACTCAGGCTCGCATACCCCGCAGTCGATGCACTCGTCCGGGTTGATGACGAGCATGTTCTCGCCTTCGTAAAAGCAGTCGACTGGGCAGACCTCCACACAGTCCATGTACTTGCACTTGATGCACTCTTCGATAACGAGGTAAGTCATTGCCGCTCCGACTGAAGGTCCCGGGAAAGCGCGTATTTTACATCGCTTGAATCCCGCGATTCCGCCCCCAATGTATCGGTATTGCGTATGTTCGCAGGGAGATGCCGCGTGACGACCTCGGAAACCATGAAGAACGAAACCCATGCGGTCGATGTGGACGCCAGGAACTTCAATCAGGAAGTCCTGGAAGCCTCGAAGCGGGTGCCCGTGGTCATCGATTTCTGGGCACCCTGGTGCGGCCCGTGCAAAGTCCTCAAGCCGATGCTCGAAAAGCTGGCCATCGAGTACGGCGGAAGGTTCCGGCTTGCCCGGATCAATTCGGACGAATCCATCGACCTGGCACGCGAATTCAACGTTCGGTCGATTCCGGATGTGCGCGCGATGCGTGATGGCAAGCAGGTTGGCGCGTTCGTTGGTGCGCTGCCACTGCCTCAGTTGCGCGCCTTCATCGACAATTTGATTCCTTCGCCTGCCGAACTGGAGCGCACGCGTGCGACGGGCCTGCGCGCTGCGGGCGACCTGGACGGGGCGGCCGCGGCCCTGCAGCGGGCCCTTTCGCTCGATCCAGGCAACGAACCGGCTCGACTGGATCTGGCGGAACTGCTGATTGAGCAGAAGCAGGCGGAAGCGGCCGAAGCGCTGCTCGATGCGGTCAAGTCGCACATTGACTGGGACGAGCGGGTCGAGAACCTGCGCCGGAGCCTCGCTTTTGCCCGCGCGGGCAGTTCCGGGCCGGGTGCGGAGGAGCTTGAGCGCCGCATTGCGGCGGATCCGGCCGACTGCGACGCAAGGCTCGCCCGGGCGAATCAGCTGGCGGGTCGCGGCGAGTACCGCGAGGCCCTGGACGAACTGCTCGAACTCATCCGCCGGAACAAGAGTTTCCAGGACGGCGCAGCGCGAAAACAGATGCTCGCGATCTTCGCCCTCGCAGCAACCGACGAGGCCCTCGTGTCAGAATATCGCAGGAAGCTCGCCAGCGCGCTTTATTGAGCCGGACGTGCAGCCGGGCGTCGGCTGCGCTCCCACTCCGCAAGGCTGATGCCCTCCTTTGCCAATTGCACCAGCAAGGGTGCCGGCTCCCAGTGCATCGGACCGAATATCTCCCGATAATTGAGCATGCCCTCGAGCAACGTCGGCAGGCCAATCGTGTCCGCGTAGAACAGCGGTCCGCCGCGGTAGCGAGGAAAACCGTAACCCGCCGCCCAGACCACGTCGATGTCGCTCGCCCGCACTGCGATCCCCTCCTCGAGGATCCGGATGCCTTCGTTCAGCAGCGGATAGAGGCAACGCTCCAGGATTTCCCGCTCGCTGTGTTGGCGCGTCTGGATGCCGAGCTTGGCCGCGCGTGCACGCAGGATTTCGAGCGCTTCGGGATCGTCGTACCGCGTGCGATCGCCTTTCTCATAGCGGTAGTAGCCCTTGCCGTTCTTCTGGCCCAGCCGGCCCGCCTCGTAAATTGCAAAATCCGCCTGGTAGTAGGCCGGGTCAGGCGGAAACTTGTCGGCGTTCGACTTGTGTACGCTGACTCCGACTTCGATGCCAGCCATGTCGAACACCGCCAGGATGCCCATGGCCATCCCCCAGCTCTCCAGCGCGCTGTCGACCTGGCGCGGCGTCGCGCCCTCGAGCACCATGAACTCGGCTTCGCGCGCGTAACCCTCCATCATCCGGTTTCCGATGAATCCGTAGCAGACCCGCGCAAGTACCGGCGTCTTCCTGAGCGGCCGTGCGAGATCCATCACAGTCCGAATCGCTTCGGGCCCGGTTTTCGACGTGCGCACCACTTCGAGCAGCGGCATGACGTTGGCCGGCGAAAAGAAATGCATGCCGATCATGTCCTGCGGACGACTGACCGCCGTGGCGATGTCCTCGATATCCAGCGTGGAAGTGTTGGTTGCGAGCACGGCACCCGGTTTGGCGACACTGTCGATCGCGGCGAAGATCTTCTTCTTCAGCACGACATCCTCGAATACGGCCTCGATCCACAGATCGGCATCGGCGGCCTGCGAGTAATCGAGTGCGCCGCGAATCAGCGCCATGCGCGCGGCCTTGTCCTCCGCCGTGATTCGACCGCGCTTCACCATGCCCGCAAAGGTCGAGTCGACCACACTGATGCCGCGCTCGAGCGCTTCCTGATCAGTGTCCAGCAGGATGACCGGGATGCCGGCGTTGGCAAAACAGATGGCGATTCCGCCGCCCATGGTTCCCGCACCGATGATGGCCGCGAGCCTGACCTGACGTGCCTTCGTTGTTGAAGGCAGGTCGGGAACCTTGCGCGTTTCCCGCTCTGCGAAGAACACGTGCACCAGCGCCTTCGACTCGGTTGTTGCCTTGGCACCGTTGACCAGTTCGGTTTCGTATTCGAGCCCTTTCGCCAACGGCATCGTGAGAGACGCTCGCACCGCCTCGATCGCCGTGAACGGTGCCTGCCGGTTGCGGTATTGCTTTTTCGCCTGTGCTGCAAAGCGCTCCATGATCTCGTCCGTGGCCGTAGCCGGGTCGACCGCACGTTCTCCGGTGCGCCGCGATCCCCTGCCCGACACAATCAGTTCCTTTGCGTAGGCGATTGCACCAGCCGCCAGTTCGCCTTCGATCTGACGGTCGATGATGCCGAGTTCCAGGCCCCTCGCGGTATCGACCGGGCGAGCACCCAGGATCAGATCGAGACTCGCCTCAACGCCGATCAGCCGTGGCAGCCGCTGCGTGCCTCCGGCGCCCGGGATGATCCCCAGGGTCACCTCGGGCAGTCCGAAGCGGGTGCCTGGCGAGGCGACGCGATAGTGGCACGCCAGCGCAATCTCGAGCCCGCCACCCATCACCGTGCCGTGCATGGCGGCGACGACAGGCACGGGCAACGCCTCGAACCGGTTGAACAGTCGCCGGTACTCCTCCTCCTTTGGCGGTCCGGCGAATTCGCCGATGTCGGCGCCTGAAAAAAAAGTGCTGCCTTCGCAAAGCAGCACCACGGCCTGAAGATCCGGAAAGGACTGGATTTCCTCCAGTGCGTCGAACAATCCTTCCCGCACCTTCGCGTCGATGGTGTTGACCGGCGGGTTGCTGACCCTGATGACAGCGACACCGCTCTCCAGAGTGACGCTTGCGACCGATGCGCTCATCCTTCGCCCTTGAGTTTCAGCAGCCGGACCGCGTTCTCCTTCATGATCAGCGGGCGCACTTCGGGCTTGATCGGGAGCTTGGCGAAATCCTCCAGCCAGCGATCCGGCGACAGCACGGGGTTGTCGGTGCCGAACAGCACCTTGTGCTTGAGCAGCGTATTCGCGTACTGCACGAGGTTGGCCGGGAAGTATTTCGGCGACCAGCCGGACAGGTCGATATACACATTGGGCTTGTGCGTCGCCACGGAAAGCGCCTCGTCCTGCCACGGTATCGATGGATGGGCCATGATGATCGGCATGTCCGGGAAGTCCGCAGCCACATCGTCCAGATACATCGGGTTGGAATACTTGAGCTTGAGGCCGCCGCCGCCAGGCATGCCCGCGCCGATCCCGGTCTGTCCCGTGTGGAAGATGGCCGGCAGCTTGTGTTCCGCGATGACCTCGTACAGCGGGTAGCAGTCCGGATCGTTGGGGAAGAAAGCCTGGACCGTGGGATGAAACTTGAATCCCTTGACGTTGTAGTTCTTGATCAGGTCCCGCGCCATGCGCACGCCCATTTTCCCGCGTGAGGGGCAGATGCTGGCAAAGGGAATCGCGACGTCGGCATTTGCAGCCGCGCTCTCGGCGATCTCTTCATTGGAAATATTGTTCTTCAGCCCCTGCCCCCGTTCGCGATCGACCGTGAAGCACACGAAGCCCATCTTGCGCTCGCGGTAGTACTCGGCCATCTGGTCGATGGTCTGATGCTGTGGCTGGTAGCGGAAATAGCGCCCCCTTGCCTCGAGACCTTCCGCGGCAGCCTCGTCGGGCAGCATGCGCACCGATTTCTCGGCATGGGTGTGGATGTCGATCGCGACGAGTTCGTCTACGTTCATGGTTTTCAATGTGCTTCTCCGTGAGTGGGATGGATGACGTGGGATGGCGATGGGTCGGCGTACAGGTCGGCGACCAGGTCTGCGCGCGCCTTCAGCACGGCGCGCTGGTTGATCGAGCCCTTGTCCGTGATTTCGCCCGCATCGATCGAAAGCGGATCGGCGAGCAGGATCGCGCGCACCACGCGGTTGGCGCTGCCCGAGGCGTCGCGCGCCACGCGATCCAGGATACGGGTGCATTCCCGGCGCAGTGCCGCGTTGACCTGCGTGCCGGCGCGCGGAACGATCAGTGCAGTGACTTCGCCGCGGTCATGACCCGCGATTACCGCGTCCTGTACCCAGGGCGCGCCTGCGGCGATGATGCGCGCGCGCAGCGGTCCCACGCTGACGAAAGTGCCCGAAGTCAGCTTGAAGTCCTCCGCAATGCGGCCGTCGAATACGAGCCCCTTCTGCGCATCCTGCGGATCGAGAAATCGCGCAGCGTCGCCGCTGCGAAAAAAACCCTCGGCGTCGAACGCGGCCCTGGTCAGCGCTTCGCGGCGCCAGAAGCCGGGCGTCACACTCGGGCCCCGGTAACGCACCTCGAGCTTGTCGCCGACTGGCGCAAGGCGCAGTTCCACCCCTGGCGCAGGATGCCCGATGCCGCCGGACTGACCCGCCTCCCAGTTTGCGCAAACGGCGAAGGGCGCGGTCTCGGTCATGCCCAGGCCGGTGATCATCAGAATTCGCTCGCCGCAGGTCTTTTCCGCGATCGCGTGCAGGCTGTCCCAGATCGGCTGCGCCAGGCTTGCGGCTGCGTAGAACAGCATTTTCACCCGGCTGAAAAACATGCGCGCGAGCGCCTCGTCCGCGTGCAGCGCGAGCGCGATCTCCTCGAACCCACGCGGCACGTTGAAGTACACCGTGGGCGAGATCTCGCGCAGGTTTCTGAGCGTTTCGCCGATCAGGGCGGGAACCGGCTTGCCCTCGTCAAGATACAGCGTGCCCCCGTTGTAAAGCGTGATGCCGTAGTTGTGGTTCCCGCCGAAGGTATGGTTCCAGGGCAGCCAATCGACCAGCACCGGCGGTTCTTCGGCAAGAAACGGCAGGCAGTCGTTGATCATCTGCAGGTTGCTGGTGAGCATTTCCTGCGTATGGATCACGGCCTTCGGCATGGCGGTCGATCCCGAGGTCAGCAGGAACTTCGAGATCGTGCGCGGCCCGATCGCCTCGTGCGCGTCCTCCACGCGGCCAGTGGGCCGTGTCGCGGACAGGTCGCTGAACAAGGTGGCAACGCGTCCCGGTATCACCCCTTGGCTGATCAGGATTTCGGTGGCGCCCGGAATCGCCGCCGCAATTGCGCGTTCGTATTTCAGTCCGTCCGCTGCGAAGACCAGACCGGGCGTCATGAGGTCCGCGACAAACTTCAGCCGGGCATAGTCCTGGGAGATCACCGAATACGCAGGAGACACCGAAATGAACGGCACCCCGACATGCAACGCGGCAAGCGCCAGCATGGCGTGCTCAAGATCGTTCTCCGAAAGAATCATGAGCGGCCGCTCGGGCGAAAGACCACGCTCCAGCAGGGCCTGACCGATGCGCCGCGCATACTCGAGGGCGTGTGCGTAGGTTATGCGGCGCCAGCCGCCGCCGGCCATGCGCTTGGCCACGAAGGTACGCTCGGGCGCCTCGTTCGCCCAGCGCACAAGCCGCTGGGTCAGCCGGCGCGGATAGGCGCTCAGCGGCTGCGTCGCTTTCAGCAGGAGCATGCCCTGCCCGTCCGTGGCGACCGACACGCCGGCCGGCCCCAGGGCCACATTGCGGTAACGGTTGCGAGTACTCATGCGTTCAGCCCGAAAGCTTGGCCAGCAGGCGCAGCAACTGCCTGCGCTCGGACTCGTCGAGGCGCTGGGAAAACAGCCGGTCCTGCCGCTTGATGCGACGCTTCAAGTCGCGCAGCAGGATCACGCCCCTGGCCGTCAGGAACAGGCCCCAGGACCTGCCGTCTTCCGGACGGTGCCGCCGTTCGGCCAGGCCGCGCCCTTCGAGCCAGTTGGCCAGCATCATCGCGCCCGAGCGGGCCGTACCGAGCACCTCACCCAGCGCAGTCTGACTGATGCCTGGATTGCGATCCAGGATCACCAGCGCGGTAAAACGCGGCGGCGTGATGTTTGCACCGGCGGTGGCGCGCGAGAACGCCTCGAACGAGGCGACCTGGGCGCGCCTCAGGGCGTAGCCGAAGTGGTTGTCCAGGTCGGCGTAGTCGATGCCCGCAATGCGGGCAAAACTGCCCGGACGGGGACCACGCGAGTTGATGTTCTTCTTCATCCCATAGGTCTGTATATTGACCGAGAAATTGTAATGTTATATAACAATATCCGGAACACGTGTTTCACTGTCGAGCACTTCGAGTGGTTGCGGCAGCGCAGCATCGATGTGGATGGCAAAGTGAACAGAGATGCGGCGACAATGCCATCGCAAAATTCGCGCATTCGGCACTCAACGAGATTCGAGGAGGAGTACATGTCACAAGGCAATGGCTACACCCGTCGTGATTTCAACGCGGCACTCGCCACCGGCGGAACGCTCGCCGCGCTGTCCCCGTTTGGAATTGCGCGCGCCCAGGGCACGAAGCTGAAAGTGGGCGTGCTGCTGCCGCGCTCCGGATTTCAGGGCTTCATCGGTCAGTCGTGCCAGAAAGGCGCAGACCTCGCCCCCGGCGTGATCAAGCAGCTTCTCGGCGTCGACATCGAACTGATGAACGCCGACACCGAAACCAACGTCGATACCGCCCGCACCCGTGCCGAACGCCTGATCCAGGAGGGGGCGCATGTCCTCGTCGGGCCCGTTCGACTCCGGCGCCGCCGCCGCAATTGCGCAGGTCGCCGAACAGCGCGGCGTCCCGTTCATTATCAATATTGCCGCTGCCCCGCAGATCACCGAGCAGGGCTACAAGTTCGTGTTCCGCAACTTTCCGACGGCCCCGGACCTCGTGCGCAACGGCCTTTCGCTGATCGGCGATCTGTTTCGCGAAACCAAGGTCGCGCCGCGCACGGCGGTATTCATGCACGTGAACGACACCTTCGGCCAGGCCATGTTCAAGGGCATCTCGGCCACGCTGCCGCACCTGACCAACCTGCCCTTCAAGGTGGTCGAAACGATATCCTACGACCCCGCAGCCAAGGACCTCACTGTCGAGGTGTCGAAGGCCAAGGCCGCGAATGCGGATTTCCTGATGCTTGTCTGCCGCCTCAACGATTCGATCATCCTGCGCCGCGAGATGATCAAGCAGCGCTGGAATCCGATGGGCGTGATCAGCCCGGGATCGCCCGGCATGTACGAAGAGCAGTTCGCGAAGGTCCTCGGCAAGCACGCCGACTTCTGCATCTCGAATGCGCCGTGGTTCAATCCGAAAATGAACCTCACCAAGGTCGTCGAGGCGGCGTTCAAGAAGCAGAATCCGAAGGAGCAGTTCGTGTTCCACGGAACCAACGTGGCCTACACCTTCGAATCCATCCTGATCGCCGCCGACGCGTTCAAGCGCGCGAAAAGCACCGATCCCAAGGCCCTCGCGCAGGCGATACGCGAAACCAATATCACCGACCGGGTCGCCCTCGGCGGGCCGATCAAGTTCAATGCCAAGGGTCAGGTGGAAGGCAACCTGTCGGCCTGTGCGCAGAACCTGAACGGACGCCCGACGGTCGTGCTCCCGGTGTCAGCTGCGGAGGCGAAACCGGTGTTTCCCATGCCGGGCTACAAGCCGGCCTGATCGCAGGCGCCAGCGAAAACAGGCGCGTGAAGAAGGGGCCGGCCATCCCGGCCCCTTTTTCGTGACGCGCGCACCGCCATGCCCTCTCTCGACCTCATCGCCAACGTTGTCCTCTCCGGCCTGCTGACGGGGCTGGTCTACGGCCTCATGGCGCTCGGCCTGTCGGTAATCTTCGGCGTCGTCCGGGTCGTGAATTTTGCCCATGGCGAAATGATGACCATCGCAATGTATGCGGCCGTCGCCCTGTTCGGTGCATTCAAGCTTGATCCGTTCGTCTCGGTCATCCCGGTGGCGATCGCGTTTTTCGCACTCGGCTACGCCATGCAGGCAGGACTCATCAATCCGTTCATCACGCGCCCGGAGCACTCCCAGTTCATGCTGCTGGTCGCAGTCGCGATCATCATGGTGAATACCCTGTTGATGATCTTCGGTCCGAGTGCCCTCAACGTGCAGGTCGACTACCAGCTCGAGTCCTTCGAACTCGGCCCGATCCTGTTCGACAAGGGACGCCTGTATGCGGCGGGCATGGCCCTCGCAACCAGCGCCGGCCTGTTCGCCTTCTTCAAGTACACGCGGACCGGAAAATCGATCCGCGCCTGCGCCGACAACAATCTCGGCGCCAAGGTCATCGGCCTGAACGTCAAGCACCTGTATGCGCTCACCTTCGGGCTGGGCTCGGCCTGCGTGGCGGTGGCAGGGTGCATGATGATCCTGCTGGTCGACGTGGTACCCACGCTGGGACCGGGGTACACCCTGCTCGCCTTCGTCATCGTGATCGTCGGCGGTCTCGGTTCGATGCCGGGCGCCCTGCTCGGAGGAATCCTGATCGGCGTTTCCGAGGCGATGGCCGGTCTGTTCTTCGCGCCATCCGCCAAGAGCATGTTCGGTTTCGCCCTGCTGATTCTGGTGCTGCTGTTCCGTCCCCAGGGGCTGCTCGGGAGGAAGGCGTGAACCGGCGCGCAATGATTCTGCTGGGCGCCCTGCTGGTGATGCTGCTCATGCTGCCCGCGTTCGCCAGCAGCTACGTCCTCTCGGTCGCGACGCTGATCCTCTACTTTGCCTACACGGGCCAGGCCTGGAACGTGATGATGGGCTTTGCCGGGCAGTTGTCTCTCGGTCACTCGCTCTACGTCGGCGTCGGCGCCTACGTTGCGGCGGCGCTTTTCGTCAAGTTCGGCATCGGGCCGTGGGCGGGACTGTGGCTGGCAATCGCCTTTTGCATGGCCATCGGTGCGGCGATCGGGTTTCTTGCATTCCGGTTCGGCATCTCCGGCGTGTACTTCGCCCTGCTGACCATAGCGTTCGCCGAATTCACCCGCATCGGCTTCGACCACATCCAGTGGGTCGGCGCCTCGGGCGGACTGTTCCTCAAGGTGGCACAGCGCGAACAGATGGACCTGCTGAATTTCCGCGGCCCGCCGGAGATGTACTACTACGCGATGCTTCTGCTCGCTGCGGGCGCGCTGCTCTTCTGTTCGTGGCTGCTGAAAAGCCGCGCAGGCTACTACTGGCAGGCGATCCGTGAAAACGAGGAAGCAGCCCAGGCGCTGGGAATCAACACCTTTCGCTACAAGATGATCGCGGTGCTGATCAGTTCCGGCATGACCGCGGTGTCGGGCGTGTTCTTCGCGTTCTACTACAACAACCTGTTTCCGGAGCAGATCTTCCATATCAGCCGTTCGATCGAAATCATCCTCGGACCGATCATCGGCGGGATCGGCACGCTGTTCGGCCCCATCCTTGGTGCCTTCGTGCTCACCGTCCTTGCCGACAGCATCACGGAAGTACTTGCAATGCTCGGCGTGGAGATCCCGGGCATCAAGCAGGTCTTCTATGGAGTGGTGCTGCTGATCGTGGTGATGTTCCTGCCCAACGGCATCTGGCCTGCACTGGCCCGCAAGCTCGGGGTTGGCAAGTAATGGCCCTTCTCGAGGCGCGTGCCATCTCCAAGTCGTTTCGCGGACTGAAGGCCGTGGCCGACGCGAGCGTGGAGGTTCCTGAAGGCGATATCGTCGCGCTCATCGGACCGAACGGAGCCGGCAAGACGACCTGCTTCAACATGATTGCCGGCGTATTCCCTCCGGACACCGGCGAAATCGTCTTTGCAGGCCGCCGTATCGACGGTCTGCGGCCCGACCAGATCTGCGCCGCGGGCGTAGGTCGCACGTTCCAGATCGTCAAGCCGTTTGCAGGCCTCTCGGTGCTCGACAATGTCATCGTCGGCGCATTCAACCGCACTACCCGGCTCGACGAGGCGCGCAAGACCGCTTCGACAATCCTCGACAGGCTGGGCCTGGGACCCAAGCGGGATCTGCCGGCCTCATCCCTGACCCTGCCGGACAGGAAGCGGCTTGAAGTCGCGCGGGCGCTCGCAACCCGTCCCCGGCTGCTGTTGCTCGACGAGGTGATGGCGGGCCTCCGGCCGACGGAATGCGACCAGATGGTGGCGATTTTTCGGGAGCTCAACACACAGGATGGCCTGACGATACTGCTGATCGAGCACGTCATGCGGGCCGTAATGGCCCTGGCCGGCCGCATTGTCGTCCTGCATCACGGTGAGATCATCGCGCGCGGCACGCCACAGGAAGTCGTGCGCGACCCCGCCGTGCTCGAATGCTACCTGGGCGAGGACACCGAGGTATGAGCGCCCTGCTCCAGGTTGAAAAGCTCGACCTCTACTACGGCGATGCACAGGCGCTCTCCGAGGTTTCGCTCGAAGTGGAAGAAGGCAAAATCGTCGCGATCGTCGGCGCAAACGGTGCAGGAAAATCCTCGCTGATCCGGACCATCGCCGGTCTGGAAAAACCACGCGCCGGGAAGGTGCGCTTCAAGGGCGCGGATATTACCGGTTCGGAGTCCTATACGACCTGCAACCTCGGCATCGGGCAGGTCGCCGAAGGACGTCAGATCTTCCCTTCGCTGAGCGTGAGCGAAAATCTTGAAATGGGCGGCCTGTTGCCGCGTGCACGGGCAAGCGCAAAGCGGACCATGGATGAGGTCTTCGCGATGTTCCCGCGCTTGGCCGAGCGGCGCGAACAGCTCGCAGGAACCATGTCCGGCGGCGAGCAGCAGATGCTTGCCATCGGTCGCTGCCTCATGGGCCAGCCCGAGCTCATCATGTTCGACGAGCCTTCGCTGGGGCTTGCGCCCACCATCGTCCAGGAGGTCTTCCAGATCATCCGCACGCTGAACGCGCGCGGCATGACCATTCTGCTGGTCGAACAGAACGTGGCCGTTTCCCTGAAGATCTCGGCGCATGCATACGTACTGGAGAATGGCCAGATCGTCATGGCGGGCAGCGGCCAGGAACTGCTGCACGATGACCGCGTCCGCCAGGCGTACATGGGTCTTTAGGTGGGGTCGGGTCCCGGCCGGCACGTTGCGACGCGACCGCCGTGCTTCCGGATGTGCAAACCGCAACGGCAGTTGCATAATGCGCAGGTCCGAATCCGAACCCAGGAGCCACCCGAAATGACGACCGCCGTGACACCGAATGTCCCCCAGCACCAGAATCTGCCCCCGATGGCGTCGCGATTCGTCGACGTATCGCAGCTTCCGTGGACCAAGACCGCCTACCCCGGCGTCGAGGCCAAAACGCTGCTGGTGGACAAGCCCTCGGGCCTGCTCACCGTGCTGTTGAAGATGGCGCCCAATGCGCGCCTGCCTGACCACGAGCACGTGTTGATCGAGCAGACCTATCTGCTGCAGGGAACCCTGGTGTGCGCAGAAGGCACCGTGACGGCCGGCAATTTTGTCTGGCGGCCGGCAGGCAGCCGGCACGAGGCTGCCGCGGGTCCGGAAGGCAACCTGTCCGTGGCGATGTTCCAGCTGCCAAACAAGTTTTTCCAGGCGGATGGGCGCGAACTCGATTTTCTCGGCAACGAATGGGGCAAAGTCTGGGGCGAGGCCGCCAAGGCGCACGAAATGGCGTGACGCTCTGGTGAGGCCGTTGCGTGACACCTGCCGGGTGGTGAGGCCTACTGCGTCGCGATGTTTCCGTCGCGGATGACCTTGCCCCAGCGGGCGACGTCGTCGTCGACGAACTTCTCAGTCTGCGGAACATCCATCTCGACCGGCAGGAAACCCTGATCGCTCAGGCGCGTTTTCATCTCGGGCGTTGCCATGACGCGGTTCAGTTCCGCATTGATCTTCAATACGATGTCCTTCGGCGTGGACGAGGGCACCATCAGCCCGGTCCAGCCGGTAGCCTGAACCGCGGGGAAACCCGCTTCCGCCGTGGTCGGCACGTCCGGCATCAGGGAAAACCGCTGCGGGGTCGTGGCCGCCAGTGCGCGAAGCTTTCCCGATTTGATGTGCGGCAGGCATTCTGCGGACAGCGAAAACACCACGTCAATCTGACCACCGAGCAGACCGATCAGCGCGGGCCCGCCACCCTTGTAGGGGACGTGCAGGATCTTTGCACCGGACGCACCGTTGAACATTTCGAGCACCAGATGCTGCGGCGTCCCATTGCCGCCCGATCCTGCGCTCAAGGGCTTGCTGCGCGAGAGTGCGAGAAGTTCCTGAAGCGAGTGCACCGGCGAGGAGGCCGGCACGACGCCGATCATGGCGTACAGTCCGAGCACCGCAACCGGCTGCAGATCCTTTTTCAGGTTGTACGGGGATTTCGGAACCAGGCTGGCGTTGATTGCGGTGGTCGTCGTACCCATGAGGTAGGTGTAGCCGTCTCCCGGGGCTTTGGCGACTGCATCGGCACCGATGATGCCGCCCGCGCCCGTCTTGTTTTCCACAACTACGGGTTGCTTCCAGATCTCGTTCAGTTTCTGCGCAATATTGCGTGCCATGAGGTCGGTCCCGCCGCCCGCGGAAAACGGGACGACGATTTTTATCGTTTTGGCGGGATAACCCGCCGCCCCCTGCGCCATCGCGGCAGCCGACAACACTGCAAGTCCGGCAGCCGAAATCAGTCTGCGTACGGTGTTCGACATTGCCCTTCCTCCTCGTTGGTTTGCGCCCGCGCCAGCGTACTGCGTTTGGGTGGCGATGACATCCGCGACGGTGCATTTATTTTGACCGGGTACCTGGAGGGGCCTGCGTGCGACGCCGTCCGACGGAACAGGGCGTACCCTGTGTGGAATAATTGCTCAGGCACTCCAGGGCGGACCGCGTGACAACTGACTACATTCAACGCTTCCTGTTCGAAGACCTCGACATTCGCGGCCGCTTGGTCTGTCTGTCCGGGGCCTGGCGCGCCATGGTCGCCGGGCGCGACTACCCACCGCAGATCACCGCCCTGCTCGGCGAAACCGCTGCGCTGGGCGTGCTGCTTGGAGCCAACCAGAAAGGCCGTGGACGGATCACCCTCCAGGTCAGAGGCAACGGCCCAGTGTCGCTTCTGGTGGTCGATTGCAGTTCCGAATTGAAAATCCGTGGCATGGCGCACTACGCGGCAGAAGCGCTTGCGGCAACGCACAACGCACGCGATCTGCTTGGCGACGGGCGCTTCGCGCTCACGCTCGACAACGAAGCCAGCGAGCAGCTCTATCAGAGCATCGTCCCTCTTGAAGGCGATTCCCTGTCGGAGACCTTTGCCGGTTACCTTGCGCAGTCGGAACAGGTGCAGGCGTTTCTGCTCCTGCTGGCCGACAACCATGCGGCATGCGGCCTTTTGCTCGAAAAACTGCCGGGGGCCGACGCGCGCGACCCCGACGGCTGGAACCGAATGAGTCGCTTCGCGGCCACCCTCGCTCTTTCCGAAACCCTGGACGCCCAGCCCTACGAACTGCTGACACGGCTGTTTCCAGAAGAGTTGTTGCGCGTCTACACCCTCCTGCCGGTCGAATACCACTGTCCCTTTGACGAGGAAAAAGTGAAGGACATGCTGCGCTCGCTTGGACGTGCCGAGGTGGAGGCGATACTGGCTGAAAAAGGCGAGGTCCGAATCCGCAACGAAATGTGTAATCACGAGTATCGCTTCGATGCACAAGCGGTAGCGAACATGTTTGCGGACTGACGCGTGAGTCGATATCGACCTGGCAGCGCCTGCGCCATCTTGCGCGCCGTCTTCGTCGCCGCGGCCGCTGCAGCTGCGCTGAGCGCTTGTGAAAAGCCGACGCCCCCGATCTACCAGGGCTATGCCGAAGGCGAGTTCGTGAATCTCGCGTCCCCGTTTGCCGGCCAGTTGCAGAAACTGCATGTGCATCGCGGCGCGAATGTCACCGAAGGCCAGCCGGTCTTTTCGCTCGAACAGGCAAGCGAACAGGCGGCGCGCGTCGAAGCGGAAGAACGGCTGAAGAGCGCCGAAGCAAAACTCGGCAACCTGAAAATCGGGCGGCGCAGTCCCGAAGTGAATGCGATACGCGCCCAGCTTGCGCAGGCGCAGGCAGCGCGCGACCTGTCGGGCTCGCAGCTGCGTCAGCAGGAAAAACTTTTCGCCGGCGGATTCATCTCGTCCGAGCGTCTGAACGAAGTGCGCGCCGCCTACCAGCGAGATACTGCGCGGGTTGCCGAGATCGAAGCCCAGATCCGCACGGCCCTCCTCCCCCTGGGACGCGACGCGGAGCTCGCCGGCGCATTCGGGGATGCCGAAGCCGCCCGGGCGGTGCTTGCCCAGGCAGCATGGCGTCTGCAGCAGAAAAGCGTCGCCGCAACTGCCGCAGGCTACGTGCAGGATACGTTCTACACCGAAGGTGAATGGGTGCCGGCCGGCAAGCCGGTCGTGTCGCTCCTGCCGCCCGGCAACCTCAAGCTGCGCCTGTTCGTCCCCGAGACCGTGGTCGGGTCGCTTTCGCCGGGACAGAATGTTTCGGTTTCCTGCGATGGATGCGGCGCGCCGATTCCGGCCAGGATCACCTATATCTCCGCGCAGCCGGAATACACACCGCCGATCATCTACAGCCGGGAATCGCGCGCAAAGCTCGTATTCCTCGTCGAGGCACGGCCCGACCCGCGCCAAGCCGCGAAACTGCATCCCGGCCAGCCGGTCGACGTCAGGATCGGCGCCAAATGAGCGTAACGGCCCGACACACGTGAAGGCACTGGCCATCGATGTGCGGGGCCTCAACAAGCGGTTTGGCGACAAGCACGTGGTGAAGGATCTCTCGCTGTCGGTCGAGTCAGGCGAAATCTACGGCTTCCTCGGACCGAACGGCAGCGGCAAGACCACTTCCATACGCATGCTGTGCGGACTGCTGACACCTGATTCGGGATCGGGCACCTGTCTCGGTTACGACCTGATACGTGAGACGGCCTCGATCAAGCGCGAGGTCGGCTACATGACCCAGCGCTTTTCTCTGTGGGAAGACCTGACGATCCGCGAAAATCTCGATTTCGTCGCACGCATGTACGGCATGTCGAACCGGCGCAGGGCGGTTGCCGACAGCATCGCAAGGCTCGGACTCGAGGCTCGCGCCGGGCAGCTGGCCGGCTCGCTTTCCGGTGGATGGAAGCAGCGCATGTCGCTTGCAGCCTGCATGCTCCACTCGCCGAAACTTCTCCTGCTCGACGAGCCGACCGCGGGTGTGGACCCGCAGGCGAGGCGCGATTTCTGGGAGGAGATACACGCACTCGCCGCGACCGGGATATCGGTCCTCGTGTCGACCCACTACATGGACGAGGCAGAGCGCTGCCATCGCCTCGCCTACATCGCCTATGGCCGCCTGCTTGCGACCGGTACGGTCGAGGAAGTCATCGCGGCGCAGTCGCTCAGCAGCTACGCGGTGACCGGCCCCGCGCTCGGTCAATACGCCGAATCGCTGCGCAAGGCGCCCGGCGTGGCGCATGTCACGCAGTTCGGCAACACCCTGCACGTGACCGGGACCGATGCCGACGCGCTGGCGAGCCTCGCCGCCCGGCTTGGCCGGGAGACGGCACATCGCTGGGAACCGGTGCCACCGGGCCTGGAGGACGTGTTCATCAGCCTGATGCACGGCAGCGAGGACAATTTCCAATGAGCGCGGCGGCCGGTGGCCTGTCGTGGTCCCGGTGGGTCGGCATCATCCTCAAGGAGTTCATCCAGCTCAAGCGGGACCGGCTGACCTTCGGCATGATCATCGGCATCCCCGTGCTGCAATTGCTGCTCTTTGGCTTTGCGATCAACGCCGATCCCAAGCACCTGCCGACTGCGATCCTCGCCGCGGATGCCAGCCCCTATGCGCGCAGCCTCGTGGCCGGGATGCAGAACAGCGGTTATTTCCGGATCGAAAAGACAATTGCCAGCCAGGCCGAGGCCGACCGGCTGTTGACGCACGGCGAGGTGCAGTTCGTCGTGACCATACCCGAAGGTTTCGGCCGTCGGCTGGTGCGTGGAGAACGGCCCGCGCTGCTGATCGAGGCCGATGCCACCGACCCCTCCGCCACCGGCAATGCAATCGCCGCCCTGGCGCAGATCGGATCGACGGCGCTCGCGAGGGATCTGCGCGGCCCGCTTGCCGATCTGCAACCTGGCGCGGCACCATTCGATCTGCGCGTGCAGCGTCGCTACAACCCGGAGGGAATCACGGCGTACAACATCGTTCCCGGGCTGCTGGGCGTGATCCTGACGATGACCATGGTGCTGATGACCGGGCTGGCCATGACGCGCGAGCGCGAGCGCGGCACCTTTGAAAACCTCCTGGCCACGCCGGCCATGCCGATCGAAGTCATGACCGGGAAGATCGTCCCCTACATCATGATCGGCCTGATCCAGGTCAGCCTGGTGTTCGCGGCCGCGCTGACCCTGTTCAAGGTCCCGATGCTGGGAAACATCGTGCTGCTGTACGGCGTGGTTCTTCTTTTCATTGCCGCCAACCTCACGCTGGGTATCACCTTCTCCTCGATCGCGCGAAACCAGCTCCAGGCCATGCAGCTGACGTTCTTCTTCTTCCTGCCCTCGATCATCCTGTCGGGCTTCATGTTTCCGTTCCGCGGCATGCCCGAGTGGGCGCAGGCCATCGGCTCGGTGCTGCCGCTGACGCACTTCCTCGTGCTCGTGCGTGGGATCATGCTCAAGGGGAACACGCTCGCACGAACTCCTGCCGCAGATCTGGCCGATCGTCGACGTTCATGCTGGTCGTCATCCTGCTCGGGTTGCGCTTCTACAAGCGCACCCTGGACTAGGCGAGACGAGAAGAGGGGCTGCGCCCCTCTTCTCGTCTCGCCTGCTCACGTGGTCGCCGGAGGGCGCGCGAGTTTCGATCCCGGCCAGGCGTCGTAGCGGGCGCGCGAATACTGCGGCGGCACGTCGATCGCCACACCGAATTTCTCCGCGGCGTGCCAGACCCAGCGCGGGTTGTCGAGGAAGGCGCGCGCCATCGCGACCATGTCCGCCTTGCCGGACGCAACGATCTCCTCGGCCTGGTCCGGATCTGCAATCATCCCCACTGCACGCACGGCAATGTCCGGGACGGCGGCCTTGACCGCGGCCGCCAGCGGCACCTGGTAGTTCGGCCCGATGGTGTAGCGCGTCTGCCCGCGGAGCGCGCCACTGGTAATGCAGAGGTATTCGTAACCCAGCATCTTCAATTCCTTCGCCAGGGCAATGGTGTCTTCGATCGACGCGCCGGTATCCACCCAGTCGTGACCTGAAATGCGCGCCCCGAGGCAACGATCCCTGGGCCAGACCTCGCGCACCGCCCGCGCAACTTCGAGCGGCGCGCGCATGCGGTTTTCCAGCGAGCCGCCGTAGGCGTCCGTGCGCTGGTTCGACACGGGTGAGAAAAACTGGTGCAGCAGGTACCCGTGCGCCGCATGCAGTTCGGCCACGTCCAGGCCCAGGCGCACTGCACGTTGTGCAGCAGCCGCGAACGCATCCACGATGGCGCGGATTTCAACCACGGTGAGCTCGTGCGGCACATGCCATCCCGGCACATCATCGAAAGGCAATGCCGAGGGTCCCACGGTCTGCCAGGGATCCTCGAGCGGGCCGAGCGCGGAACGGCCTTCCCAGGGCACCTGGGTCGAGGCCTTGCGGCCCGCGTGCGCGAGCTGGATGCCGATCGGATTCTTCGTGAGGCTGCGGCAATGGTCGAGCACGCGCTTCATCGCGGCCTCGTTGTGGTCGGAATACAGGCCGACGCAGCGATGGCTGATGCGACCCGCGCGCGTCACCGCCGTGGCTTCAATGACCAGCAGACCGGCGCCGGAAATCGCCATGCTCCCCAGGTGCGACATGTGCCAGTCGCCCATGCAGCCATCGTCCGCGGAGTACTGGCACATCGGGGCCACCGCGATGCGATTGGGCAGAGTGATGCCCCCGAGCTGAATCGGGGTGAACAGTACGGAGGTCATAGGCTCATATGGATGTACGGGGGAACCGTCAGGTTCCCCTGTTTGGCACGGTTACGCCGATCAGGCTGTCGCGGGTGACCAGTGCAGACAGCTGATCTTCATTGAAACCTTCGGTGCCGGCCGGACGCATCGGCAGCACCAGATAACGCATGTCGGCCGTGCTGTCGTGCACGCGGATGCCGACATTCTCGGGCAACTGCGTGCCGAACTCGGCGAGAACAGCGCGCGGCTCGTGCACCACGCGGCTGCGGTAGTTGCGCGATTTGTACCACTCCGGCGGTATGCCGAGCAGCATGCGCGGATAGCAGGAGCACAGCGTGCAGACGATCACATTGTGCGTGTCGGGCGTGTTCTCGACCACGATGAGTTTCAGCCCCGGCACCTCGAAACCGAGTTCCTCGGCAGCCTTGCTGCCGTCGGCAAGCATGCGTGCCTTGTAATCCGCATCCAGCCAGGCATGGGCAACCATCCTTGCGCCGCGCTCCGGGCTGCGGGCGCTGATTTCGCCCATCGCATGCTCGACCTCGGCTTCGGTGATCACGCCCTTCTCCACCAGCAACTCGCGCAGAGTGATTTCCATCAGCTGGAAATAGCTGAGCGGCCGGTAGGTCCCCAGGTCCTGATCGCTCATGCTGCAGGCTCCAGCCAGTGTTGAAATATTTCCACTTCGATGACGTCCTCTGCGCGTCCGGCGTAGTCCGGCCAGACGTCCTTCTGTACGAAACGCACCCGGTACAGCGGCTGGCGCGGCTTGCCGCTTCTCGCGTAGGCCAGTTCCTCGGGATTCGGAAATGCGCCGCACAACCGCTCGACCACGCCCGTGCAGCCGCGGATGTACCACGGCGTACGCACATGCCCCAGTGGCGCCGCCTTCAGCACATAAACGCGGTCGCCGGCCCGGAAACGCGGGGCGATCGATTCCGCGCCGCGCTCAGCGACTGCCGTCGTCACCGGACTTCCCTTCCGCAGAACGAAGCCTGCCTTCGACATCGGCCATCTTGCGGGTCAGATCGTCAGTCGTGATCAGGCCCCGCTGGAGCATCGTCTGGGTGAGCGAAGTCACCCAGCGCTCGTAGTAGCTCATGCGATCGTATGCCTCGGGACCGATGGACTCGATGTTCTTGCGCAACTCATCCACCGTCATGCGCCGCTTGCCGCCCGATACACCGGTCAGCAGCATCATCATCGCATCGACGCGGCGCTCCCATTCGGCGTAGTCGTGCTCGTCCGGCGTCACCTTGCCGGCCGGCAGGCCGCCCATGTCGTGGTAGCTGCGCCCGGGATCTTTTGCGCCGCTCATGTCAGGCCACCCACTCGGATACCGGCGCCTTGGCTTCGTGCAGGGGCTGGCAGAGAATATCCACCAGTGTCGGACCGGGATGCCCGATCGCCTGCTTCAGCACCCCACCCAGCTCGCGCGGATCCTTCACCTGCCAGCTCTTCACGCCGTACGCGGCCGCCACCGCCGCGTGGTCCGTCGTGCTGAAATCGACCGAAAAGTAGCGCTGGTTATAGCCGCTCTTCTGTCCGGCCTTGATCCAGCCATAGACGCTGTTGGAGATCACGATGAAGGTGATCGGCAGCTTGAGCCGCACGATCGTCTCGAGTTCGCCGACCGTGAATCCGAAACTGCCGTCGCCCATGACGGAGACGCACTTTACGCCCGGGCGTCCAAGGTGCGCACCGACCGAAGCGGCCATCGAGTACCCGAGCGCACCGTGCGCGCGATTCGAAAACAGGCGCCGGCCGGTGCCGCGCACCGGAAAATACGCCGACAGGTAAGGACACGGCGTGCCGGGATCGGCGACGACGATCGCGTCCGGATCGAGGGCCCGGGCCAGTTCCGCAACCACACGCTCGGGCTTGATCGGCTGGTCGTCGGAGGCCGCGAGGATATCGAACTTGGCGAATTTCTCGCGCTTCGCCTTTTCGATCGCCTTCGCGTCCAGCGGCCGGTTCAGCGGCGTCGCGCCGCCGGCGAGTTCCTGCACCAGCGCCTGAAGCGCAAGCCTCGCATCGCCCACCAAGGGCACGTCGACGCGGTAATTGGTGCCGATCACGGCCGGATCCACGTCGAGGTGGATCACCTTCACCTTGCCCGGAACCGGATAGCGCCAGCGCTCGGTCGTGACCGATCCGGCGCGGCAACCGATAAAGATCACCAGATCAGCCGAATTCACGATTGCACGCGTCTCGGGCGTTCCGCCGTTGGAACCGACCACGCCCACCGCGAGCGGATGATCCTCGCTGATCGAGCCCTGCCCGCTGATCGTGGTCGCAACCGGTGCGGACAGGCGCTCGGCGAGTTCGAGCAGTTCCGTTTCCCCGCCGGAAATCACCACTCCGCCGCCACAGATGATGACCGGGCGGGTCGCCGTGCGCAGCAGTTTGGCTGCGAGCTCCACGTAAAACGGATCCGGACCGGTCCGTCGCGCAGGGTACTGACCCAGGCTGGGATCTCCCCAGACATCGTCGCGCTCGACCGAGCCGCTCTGCACGTCGTACGGCAGCGCGATGTGCGCCGCGCCGGGCCGTCCGGTGGTCATCTGGTTGAACGCGGCACGGAACACACGCGGAATATCCGCTGCCCGATTCAGCACCGCGTTCCATTTGGTAAGCGGCTGCATCAGCGCGCCCTGGTCGAGTTCGGTCAGCGTATAACGGCCGCGGGAGGAGACCGAAATGTCGCTGGTGATCGCCAGCAGCGGCACCGAGGATTCGTTCGCCTCCGCGATTCCGGGAAGAATGTAGGTCGCGCCACCACCCGATGGGCCTTCGCACACGCCCACCTTGCCGGACACGCGCGCGTAGCCGTCCGCCATGTAGGCCGCCGAGCGCTCGTCGCGCGTGAGGATGTGCTTCATGCCGTGCGGCAGGCGGGCCAGCGCATCGTAGAACGGCAGGCTGGTGTCGCCGCACAGGCCGAACACGTACTCCACACCGTGCGCCTTGAGCATTTCGACCACGGCTTCGCCGCCGGTCATCGTGGCCGCCGGCGCGGCTGTCTTCGGATCAATGCGTTTGTTCATAGGCGCCAATTGTGTACATTAGCCACCCCGGAGGCAAGAAGCATGGCGAACCTGAATGAACCGAACTCCATTCCTGCGCAGCAGTGCCCTGCGCCAGGATCGCTCAATATCGATCATGTCGCACATTTCGTGCCAGATATTGATGCAGCGTCCGAGGCGCTCGGGCGGCTTGGTTTTGAGCTGACGCCGTTTTCGCTGCAGACCACG
Source organism: uncultured beta proteobacterium (assembly GCA_963844255.1). GTDB lineage: Bacteria > Pseudomonadota > Gammaproteobacteria > Burkholderiales > SG8-39 > SZAS-79. The sequence continues at coordinate 1,978 of CAWJNP010000084.1, read as the reverse complement.
CGCGACGAATCCGGTGCCGCCGTGCCGGCCGGTGCGGGCAACCGCTGCGTGATGCTCGAGCAGGGTTATCTCGAATTTCTGACGCCCACCGGCGACACGGTGGTGGGAAAACAGATCCGCGCCGCAATCGCCCGGCATACCGGACTGCACCTGCTTGCCTTCGGCACACCGGCCGCTGAAGAGGAACACGCGCGACTTGCACGTCACGGCTACTCGCCCCTGCCCCTCGTCAACCTGCAGCGCGAAGTCGATGTGTCGGGTGAGCGGCGCATGGTGCGGTTTACTGTCGTGCGTGTGCCGCCCGAAGCCATGCCCGAGGGTCGCGTGCAGTTCGTGCAGCAACTCACACCCGAGTGCCTGTGGCAGCCGCAGTACGTGGCGCATCCCAACGGCGTCACCGGACTTCTGGCGACGTTTGTCGTCGCGGAGGAACCTGCAAAGGTGGCCGCGCGCTATGCGGAGTTCTCCGGACTCCTGCCCAGGCGGATCCAGGGGTTCGTGCGCCTTGCCACGGGGCGTGGCGACATCCTCGTCGGTAGCAGCACCGCCTGCAAATCCCTGTTCGGCAGCGAACCGCCCGTCGCGCCTGCGCTGGCGGGCTATGCGCTCGCCTGCAAAGACGCGAAGGGATTGCGACAAAGATTGGTGGCCGCTGGCTGTTCAGTCAGCGAACCTTCGCCCGACTTGTTTGCGGCGCTGCTTCCGTCGGAGATCGGCGGGGCATGGCTGTTTGGGACCGAAGAGGCGTACAGGGACTGGCTCGCGCCGGGCTGCTGAGGACTATCGACAACGCAAATTCAGTTGCAGAAAAATCACGCCACGCTGGCGCCCGATCGCATTTCGCACCATATCAAGCAGCTTCGACCGCACCGGAGGCGCGGCGCCGGGCTCGCTAGTACGAGTGGCCATCTACCCACCTTCACGAATAACAGGTATTTTTAGTGGCGGAGAAGGTCTAAGGCGTTGAAAGGCTGGACGGATTGCGGGCCCGATGGGAAATCGCCGGAATGCAAACTCGGACACCGGCGAATAACAGAGATTTTCAAATCCGAAAGTCGCTTAATCCGTTGACGGAAGGGAGAGAACTTCAGATGGGTTACAGGTCCACGGAACGCAATCCCGCAGTTCTCCTACCTACTTCACGTTATGCGCCTCAAACAACCGTCTTGCACGCGGTCGCTGTAAACTGTACTGGCAAGTAGCCGCTGGAGGTCACACCATGTCCACCTTAGTTGAGGAACTGTCAGTTCGCGCCAAGACCTTGTCCGCCGAGGATCGAGCGCGCCTCGTAGAGGAATTGTTGGACTCGCTGCAAGGAGAGTCCGATGTCGAAGCTGAGAGTGCCTGGGATCGCGAGATCGAGCGCCGGGTTTCAGAAATCGAGTCTGGCACTGCCAAGCTTGTTTCGGCCGATGAAGTTCACGCGGAAGCCCGTCGTCTAATCCGGCGGTGAGAATGGTCCGGTATCACCCGGAGGCTCGGGCTGAGTTTCTGCACGAGGTCGAGTACTACGCTGCCATTAGCGCTCGGTTGGCGGAGCACTACGACAGAGCGGTTCACGCCGCCGAGACACACGCGGCCACCGCGCCCGAGACTTGGCCAAAGTACAAACACAAGACACGCCGGATAGTGGACAGGCAATTCAAGTTCTCACTTGTGTACCTGCACACTGAGAACGAGATCCAGATCGTCGCCGTTGCTCCAACGAAGCGGAAGCCCGGTTACTGGAAGGCGAGGCTCAGTGAAGCATAACTATAGGTGCTGCGGACGGGCCGCCCGCGCCGTGCGAATGCACGCGTCTGCGCTGGCCCGCCGCAGACCAGGACGCTGAATTGCCATTTGGCTCTTTTCCACTCGTGAATTGCTTCAGCGCCTCCACGACCGTGGCCAATGGTTGTACGCATGCGGATCGATTAGCATTGCATATTAGACGTGTGTAGTCTAATATACAAAGGCTTTGTGCGAGCAAGACGATGGA
>CAWJNP010000083.1:0-88175 GCA_963844255.1 uncultured beta proteobacterium | reverse complement strand
GACCTCGTCAGCAATCAGCAGAATGCCATATTTATCAACGATGCGCTGGATCTCGGGCCAATAGGTCGAAGGCGGAATGATCACCCCGCCCGCGCCCTGCACCGGCTCGCCGATAAAGGCCGCGACGTTCTCGACGCCAAGGTTCAGGATCATCTTCTCCAGCTCTTGCGCCCGCATCAAGCCGAAGTCTTCAGGCGACATCTCGCCGCCCTGCTCCCACCAGTTCGGCTCGCCGATATGCACGATCCCCGCCATCTTGCCGCCATGGGCATGGATGCCCGACATGCCGCCAAGCGAGCCACCGCCCAGCGTCGAGCCGTGATAACCGTTGGTCCGCCCGATGATGATGCGCTTTTCCGGCTGGCCCTTGATGTCCCAATAGCGCCGCACCATGCGGATATTGGTGTCATTGGCCTCGGACCCCGAACCGGCAAAGAACACAGCGTTCATCCCCTCGGGTGCCACTTCGGCGATCTTCGCGGCCAGCGCAATCGCCGGCACATGGCTGGTCTGGAAGAAGGTGTTGTAATAGGCCAGCTGGTCCATCTGCGCCTTGGCCACATCGCCCATCTCGGTGCGGCCATAGCCGATGTTGACGCACCACAGCCCCGCCATGCCATCGATGATCCGGTGACCTTCGCTATCGGTCAGCCAGACGCCCTTGCCCGAGGTCATGATCCGCACGCCCTTCTTGGCCAGCGCGGAGTTGTCGGTGAAAGGGTGCATGTGATGCGCCGCATCCAGCGCCTGAAGCTCTGCCGTGGCCATATGGTTGGTGATCTTGTTCATCTGCTGATCCTCGTGGAAATTGGCGAATAGCCGCGCCGAATCCGGCGGCCTTTGCCCAAGGATAGGGCCTATCCGGCAAGGGTTCAAGGAATTTGATCAAATTTTTGGAGCGATCAATTCTCGCTTGGCCACCAATCTGCGAAAGTGGCCAATCCGGGCGCTGTACACCGCTGGCCCGAGCACGCCATTCCCACCTCTCGATGCCCAGCATTCTCATGTTTACCTTTGTGAGTTCCCCGATCCACACATGAAGGGCGCCATCAGGGGCATATCTGATCTTCGACGCATCGCCGCATCTGCTCGTCTTTTTTGGGCGAATTGCACGCAGGCCTTGACGCCAAAGCGGTCGCTCGCCATTCTTAAGAAATCGAAGACGAGCTACAGCGTCTTGATCAAGCCAGTGGCTGAACAGATCTGAAGGTGGATGCCTCAGGTTTCGATACCCGGATTGCGGAACCACGAAAAATCGGGTCTCGCGCGAGCAATAGCTTCCTGCCGGGGAGCGTCCTTATGGACGTCGCGCATTCGCTTCTCATGAAGTTGAACAAAGGGACATGTGCAATGGGCACACTTAAGTCGATTCGTAAGCAGAAGATGAACGAACAAGGCGGGCATTGTTTTTACTGCGCGCTGCCGATGTGGGATCAGGCCACAGAGAAAATTATTGCGAAGCAACTACTTAGAAAGGTCGCACCAAAGGCTCTGCAGTGTACGGCCGAGCATCTGCATCCGCGGTCTGAAGGTGGCAAAGACACTGCCGGCAACATTGTCGCCGCTTGCTGGTTCTGCAACACCCGGCGTCACCGTCGGAAATTGCCACGTTCACCCGAAGTCCACCGTCAGTACGTGCAGCGGCAAATGGCAGCTGGCAGATGGCTGGCGAAGCAATTTGCTTCCCTACAATGAGCAGCAAGGACGCTCCCCAGGCTTGATCTTCAGAGTCTGGGGGACGTGCCCACGGCGATTGCTGCCTGCTGCCGCGCCTCTCGCCCTAAACCTCGCCCCGCGCCAAGGCCGCCCGCACTTGCTCGACACCTTGCGCAATATCACGGTGCATCGCGGCCGCCACGCCTGCCGCATCCCCCGCCCGCAAGGCCGCAAGAGCCTCCTTATGCGCATCCGGCAAATCCGCTTTGCCGGCCTGCGCCATCACCACCCGCAGGCTTGGCCCAAAGCGCAACCACAGCGAACGCGCCATATCCAGCAAGACCCCCGCGCCCGCCGCCTCGTACAAGGCAAAGTGAAAGGCGTGGTTGCTTTCCAGATATTCATGCAGATCATCGCCGCGGATCGCCACGTCAACCCGCGCGTCCATTTCGCCCAGCCGCGCAATCAGCGCAGGCGTGGCCACGGCCGCCGCCAACTCGGCCAGTCGCGGCTCCAGCGTCAGGCGCGCGAAAGCCACCTGCTCCAGATCCGCCGCACTCAACCTCGGCACCGTCACCCGCCGGTTGCCCTGCGGCAACAGCGCGCCCTCCGCCGCCAGCCGCCGGATCGCCTCGCGCACCGGAGTCATCCCCGCGCCCAGATCCGCCGTCAGCCCCTGAATCGTCACCGGCTGACCCGGCGCCAGTTCCCCGAAAAGGATCATGTCGCGCAGCTGGGCATAGGTCAGCTCATGCGTCGGTATCTTGCGGCTGTCGTCACTCATGCAGGCTGGCCCCCTAGGTCGCGGCTCAACTATGCCAAGCCGCCCCCTTCATGCAAGCCTATCCTGCCTCGCCCGCGTTTTGATAGGAAAACCGCGTGAAATCCGCACTCCAGCCCTGGCCGGTCAGATCATAAGCCACCATGCCGACAAAAGCCCCGGTGAAAGAGCCATGTTCGCCCACCCCGCCCTCGTCCGAGATCACCGAGGCATCGAGCTCCGGCCCCAAAGGCCCCGCCGCCCCGCCACAGTGCCAATAAAACTGCTGCCGCGCCCCCGACACCTCGACACGCAGCGAAACCGCCCCCTGCGGCAAAGCGCATGGGCGGCGTCAGCACCAAGGCCTCGCTGACATCCCCCGCACAAGAGATCACCCGCGCACAACGCCCCAGCCCCGGCTCATGCGTCACCAGTGCTGCATGAAACTTGTGCCGGTTGTAATAGGTCACCAAGCCCCGCCGCCCGCTGCCAGTTCGGCGGATCGGCGATCAGGGTGCAGCCGGCAACATACTGCTGCTCCTCTTGCCGCCGCGCCACCAAGGCCTGTTCGAACCACGACCCCAGGCTTTCGCGTCCGATCAGCCGCAAGCCCTGCCCGGTCATCTGGAAAATCCGCTCAGGATAGGGCGTGCGCAGCCACTGAAACTCCTCGGGCAACTGCGCGCCCGTAAAATCATGTTCCACAGCCGCAGCGACCACCCGCTGCGCGCCCGCCGCCTCGACAGGCGGCAGATAGCCGCCGCCCTCCAGATACATCCAATCGTCGCGCCAGATCACCCGCGCCAGACCGGTCTCGCGCCCCGTCGCACAAAACCGCCCCCGCGGCCCCGCCACAGGCCGCCCACACAGAAAACTGTGCCAGCCCGTGCCATCCTCGGCCTCGACATATTGGCCATGCCCGACCCGCTGCAAGCCATGCTCGGGCGCAAAGCGCGCCGTCATCACGTGGCTGTCCGGATGCGTCTCATAGGGCCCCAGCAACGCCCGCGACCGCGCCAAAGTCACCGCATGATCATAGCCGGTGCCGCCCTCGGCGGTGGTCAGATAGTACCAGCCGTTGCGTTTGAACAGATGCGGCGCTTCGGTCAGCCCCAGCGCCGTGCCGCCGTAAATCGTGTGGACCTCACCCACCAAACCTCGCGCAGGATGCCACTCCTGCACCTCGATGCCATCAAAGCGGTCATTGGCCGGATTGATCCCCGTCCCCGCATCGCGATGGTTCCAGCGCATGTTCAAGAACCATTTGCGCCCGTCGTCATCATGAAACAGCGACGGATCAAAACCACTGGAATTGACGTAAACCGGCTCCGACCATTCGCCCTCGACCGTCTCGCAGGTCACAATGTAATTATGCGCATCCTTGAAGGCGCCCGACAGCCGTTTCACATCGGTATAAACCAGCCAGAACCGCCCATCGGCATAAGACAAACAAGGTGCCCAAACCCCGCAACTATCGGGATTTCCCCGCATATCCAGCTGCGAGGCCCGCCGCAACGGCCGCCCGGCAAGCCTCCAATTCGCCAGATCCTCCGAGCGGTAGATCTGCACCCCCGGATACCATTCAAAGGTTGAAACCGCGATGTAATACACCCCGCCCACCCGACAGATCGAAGGGTCCGCATGAAACCCCCGCAGCACCGGATTAACGATCATGGTCATCCTCTCTGTATAAGTATCCCACGGGGGAGGCTGCAAATCCCTGGATTTGCAGCCCGGGGGTGTGAAACCCCCGGTCGCCAGCCCTATTTAAGCAAGGCCCGCGCCGCCTCCGGCCCCAAAGGCTCGGGCCGCGTGCAACTGGTGGTCAGGGTCACGAACTGACCCGTTTCCCCCGAGGTCAGGCAAGCCGTCATCACATCGACGCCATGCAGCGTGCGCTCCAGCGAACAGCGCGCATCGCGGCCCTCGGTCACCGCCATCACCATATCGGCCATGCCCGCCGTGCGGTAATTCGCCTGATCTTCGCCGCGATGCCCCTTCTGGTTCACCACGCCAAAGGGATGATCCCAGGGGGCTACCTGATGCAACACGCCATCGCGCCCGGCCATCTCCAAAGGCCCGCCAAAAAAGTTGGGGTCCGGCACATAAAGCGTACCTTCGGTGCCATAAAGCTCGAAGTGATTGCGCTTGTGGTGCCAGACATCCCAGCTCGCCGAAAAGGCAATCGTCGCTCCGGACTGAAACTCCAGCAAAGCCTGAATGTTCGAGGGCGTCTTGACCTCGATTTCCTTGCCCGCATCGACCCCCGAGCCGATCACCCGCGTCGGCGTCGCAGCGCTCGTCAGCGCGCCTACCCGTTTCACCGGCCCCAAAAGGTTGATCAGGCTGGCGATGTAATAGGGCCCCATATCCATGATCGGCCCCGCGCCGGGCAGATAAAAGAACCCCGGATTGGGATGCCAGGATTCCGGCCCATGCCCCTGAATCGCGGCATTGCCCGTGGTGATCAGCCCCAGCTTGCCCTCGTCGATCAAGGCGCGCGCCTGCTGATGCGTGCCGCCCAGGAAGGTATCGGGCGCACAGCCGACCGCCAGGCCCTTGCTGGCCGCCAGATCGCGCAGCGCTTTGCCCTCGTCCAGCGTCAGGACCAGGGGCTTTTCGGAATAGGCATGCTTGCCCGCCTCCAGGATCGCCCGCGTCACCCGGTAATGCGCCTCGGGGATCGTCAGGTTGATCACCACGTCAATCTCTGGATTGCCCAGCAGATCCTCGACCGATTGCGCCGCGACGCCAAACTCCGCCGCCCGCGCCTTTGCCACGTCCATATTCACATCGGCAACCGAGCGCACCTCCAGCCCCTTGAACAGCGGCGCCAGCCGCAGATAAGAGGTCGAGATATTGCCGCAGCCAATAATTCCAATGCCGAGATCAGCCATCATATATCCTTACAATTCCAAAGCCTTGGCCAGCGCGCGCACGGCAAAGCGCTGGTCGTCGGCGGGGTTGTCATGCTCCATGACGAAATTCGTCACGCCAATCTTGCGCAGCGCGGGCAACAGCACGCCCCAGTTGACCACGCCATAGCCAACATCGGCCCAGCCGCCCTCGTCCAGATTCTCGCCCGCAGGCGCGATGTCCTTGACATGGGCGGCAATGATCCGGTGCTTGTGCTCTTCGATCCAGAGCAAGGGGTCCACCCCACCACGCACCACCCAGGCCACGTCCATTTCCCAGCCCAGTTCCGGCCCGCCCTCGAACAGCGCCGTCATCGGCAGCGCGCCATCGGCGGTCTTGATGAATTCAAAGTCATGGTTGTGCCAGCCGAACTTCAGCCCGGCATCGCGGATCGGTTGTCCCGCCTTTTGCAGCCGCGCCCCCAGATCATGCCAGCCTTTGCCGGTGGTGGGCCGCTCGTCGGGATGGATCCAGGGCACAATCACCTGCTCCATGCCCAATGTCCTGGCCACCTCCAGCGCCCAACCCGGCGTCTCCTCGACCTGCGCCAACCCGAAATGCCCCGAACGCATCTTCAGCCCCGTGGCCTTCAGCCCCGCCGTCAGATCAGACAGCCCGGCCTGATCGGCATAAAGCCCGCCAAAGCCCTCGACCGAGCTATAGCCGGCATCCGCCACCATCGCCAAAGTCTTGGCGAGTGGCGGAAAGTTACGCGATGAATAGAGTTGATAGCTGAACATGTGGGCCTCCTCAGGCGATACGACCATAGGTCGCGGAATGTAGATCTCGGATGGTGAATTCTGGCTCTGGCCCCGGCTTGGCAGGGGTGAAGCTGACCGTCGCGGCATGGCCGGGAAACAGGCTCATGGCATTGTGCGAAAACCGCCCTGGCTGGTCCGCCTCCAGCGAAACAAACAGGGCCAGCGCTTGGGAAGTCAGCGTGATGTCATAACCTTGGCCGACCTTCTTGACATCTTGCTTCAAGTTCGCAGGCAGCAGGTCATAGGCCTTGTAGGGCTTGGGCGCAAAGACATCGCCGCCAAGGCGCCGCGCGCCTTCCGCCCAGAAATAGGCCAGCATCTCCTGCGGGCCCAGATCGCCCTCAGCCACCGTCAGCGCCAGCACCGCCTCGCCTGCAACCGTGACCGTCGCCCGCCCCAAAGGCCGCGTCGAGCCATCCATCGCCACCGCCGCCGCAACCACCGTCAGCTCCAGCGCAGCGGCATCATTGACCGCGCGTAACTCGATCCCCCCCGCCACCGGCACGGCAGACACAAACACCGGCGCATAAAATGCCTTCGCCATATGATGCAACAGCTTCCAGCCGCCGCCGTAATCCAGGCTCGACCAGGAACAGACCGGCCAGGTGTCATTCAACTGCCAGATCAGCGTGCCCATGCAATGCGGTTTCAGGCTGCGCCAATGCGTGACAGCGGTCTTGATCGCCAGCCCTTGCTGCACTTGGCTCAGGTAAACGAAGTTCTCGAAATCCACCGGAAAGCGGAAATAGCGGAACATGGTCTCGGCGATCCGGGCATTGCCACCGGCGTTCTTCTGATGGCTCTCCATCACCGGGGCGGCGATGTTGAAGTCCGCCGGATCGGCAAACTGCCGGATCACCTCCAGGCTTGGATAGCTCTGAAAACCGAACTCCGAGCAAAAACGTGGGCTTACATCGCGGTAATGGTCAAAATCCCGCCCCTCGTGCCAGACCGACCAAAAGTGCATGTCGCCCTTGCTGTCGTCATGCCAGGTATCGCCAAAATCCATTGGCCCCGGGCTCGGGCTCGAAGGCCACCAAACCGCCTCCGGCACCGAAGCCTTCAGGGCCTGCTCGATCACCCGGTTCAGCCGGTCATAGCCCACCAGATACAGGTCGCGGTTGGCCCGCGTCTCGGGAAACCAGGTCAGCGCCCCGATCAACTCATTGTCGCCGCACCACAAAACGATGCTCGCATGGGTGTTCAGCCGCTTGGCCTGCTCGGCCACTTCCAGCGCCACATCGTCCAGAAACGCCTGATCCGAGGGGTAGATATGGCAGGCAAACATGAAATCATGCCAGATCATCAAGCCCAACTCGTCGCAGAGGTCGTAGAACCACTCCGGCTCGTACCGCCCGCCGCCCCAGATGCGGATCATGTTCATATTGGCATCGACCGCCGATTGCAGCAGATCGCGCGTGGCCTCGATCGTGATCCGCCCAGCCAAGGCATCCGCGGGAATCCAGTTCGCCCCCTTGGCAAAGACATCCCGCCCATTGATGCGGAACTTGAAGCCCAGCCCCGCCGCGTCCTTCTCGGTCACCAGCTCCGCCGCGCGCAAGCCGATCCGCCGCGTCACGACCTGATCGGCCATCGTGACCGTCAGCGCGTGCAAGACCTGCGCACCCTGCCCCACCGGCCACCACAGCGCGGGCGCTGCAATCACCAGCTCCGCCTCGGCCACCCCGCGCCGCACTTGCGCCGTTGCCTCAATACCGCAGAGCGCGACACGCACCGCCGCGCCCTCCGCCTCGCCCTCAACCTCGGCCCGCACCACGACCCGCACCGCGCCCGCCGTGTGATGCTGCGCCACGACGACGTCGGCAATCCGTGCCGCCACCACAGGCTCCAGCCGGATCTCGCCGTAAAGCCCGAAACAGCCCAGCGCGATGTTCCAGTCCCAGCCAAATCGCAGGCGGGTTTGCGCAGCAGATTGCCATGCGGGATCGGGCAGTTCTTGGAATAGGGCACCGACATAGCGCTGCGCCTTGCCCGCCGCTCGGCCTCTTGCGACGAGGACAAGAACAGGATCTCGATCTCGTTCTCGCCCAGCTGCAACACCCCCGACAGATCAATCGCGGTGGCTGCGGAACATATTGTCCTGGGCATGCACCAACTGGCCGTTGACCAAGATCTCCGCCACCGTGTCCAGCATCGACACCACCAGCACCAGATCGACCCGCTCGACCACAAATCGCCGCGTCGCCCGCCAGTCCCGCGCCACGATCCAGCGCAGGTCGTATTCGTTGCGCCCCCAATAGGGATCGGCGATCGCGCCCGCCGCGTGCAGCGCCGAAATCCCGTCGCCCGGCAGGGTCAGGGCAACAGAAAACGCGCCGCTTTCCTCGGAAAGCGTCCATGGCCCTGCCAGATCAAGCATCATTCAAATCCGCTGTTCGGTTTCCGTGTCAAAAATCGAGGCCTTGGCGATATCCACCTTCAGATGCACCGCAGCCCCTCGCGCCATGCGCCGCTCCACTGGCACGCGCACCGACATCTGCAAGCCGCCCTCGGCCAGCAGCCAGACCAGACTGTCCGCCCCCATCGGCTCGTCCAGCTCCACCGTCGCGGCAATGGTCCGCCCCGGCTCGGCATGATCCTGAATCTCCAGATGCTCGGGGCGCAGACCCAGAATCGCCTTGGGCCGCTCCATGATCGCGCCGCCCTCATAGCCCGCCAGGTCAATCTTGGTCGCGCCAAACTGAAACGCCCGCCCGCCATCGACCGTAGCCCCATGCAGAAAGTTCATCGACGGCGAGCCGATGAAGCCCGCCACGAACAGATTGGCAGGCTGGTTGTAAATCTCCTGCGGCGCCGCCAATTGCTGAATGATCCCGCCGCGCATCACGGCGATGCGGTCAGCCAGCGTCAGGGCCTCGATCTGGTCATGCGTCACATAGACCATGGTGTTGTTCAGCCGGCTGTGCAGCCGCTTGATTTCGACCCGCAGTTCCGACGCGCAGCTTGGCGTCAAGGTTCGACAGCGGTTCGTCAAACAGGAACACATCCACATCCCGCACCAGCGCCCGGCCAATCGCCACCCGCTGGCGCTGCCCGCCCGACAAAGCCGCCGGTTTGCGGTCCAGCAGAGGCTCGATCTGCAAGATCTCCGCCGCCCGCGCGACGCGCTTGTCGATCTCGTCCTGCGGCATCTTGGCGTTCTTCAACCCGAAGGACAGGTTCCCCCGCACCGTCATCTGCGGGTAAAGCGCATAGGACTGGAACACCATGCCGATGCCGCGCTCGCGACGGCTCGGCCCAGGTCACGTTCTTGCCCTTGATGAAGATCTGCCCATCGGTGATGTCCAACAGCCCCGCCAGACAGTTCAGCAAGCGTCGACTTGCCGCAGCCCGACGGCCCCAGCAGAACGATGAACTCGCCCTCGGCCACATCAAGGTTCATCTTCTTCAGAACCGACACCGCGCCGAAATTCAGCGTCAGGTCCTTGACTTCGATAGAATTGGTCACGTTAGTGTTGGTCATGGGTCAGCCTTTCACGGCGCCAGCGGCAATGCCGCGAACAAAGAGTTTGCCAGAGACGAAGTAGATGAACAGCGGCACAAGGCCGGTCAGCAAGGTCGCCGCCATGTTGACGTTGTATTCCTTGACCCCCTGCACCGAGTTGACGATGTTGTTCAGCTGCACCGTCATCGGGTAGATGTCAGGCTTGGTGAAGACCACGCCGAACAGGAAGTCGTTCCAGATGCCGGTGACCTGCAGGATCATCGCCACCACGAAAATCGGCAGGCTCATCGGCAGCATGATCCGGAAATAGATCCCCCAGAACCCCGCGCCATCGACCCGCGCGGCCTTGAACAACTCCTCGGGGATCGAGCTGAAGTAGTTGCGGAACAGCAGCGTCAGGATCGGCATGCCAAAGATCGTGTGCACCAGGACAAGGCCCCCAAGCGTGCCGTAAATCCCCATCTCGCGCAGGATGATCACGATCGGATACAGCATCACCTGATAGGGAATGAACGAGCCGAAGATCAGGATGGTAAAGAACACGTCCGACCCCTTGAAGCGCCAGTTGACCAGCGCATAGCCGTTCACCGCTGCCACCGCGATCGACAGGATCACCGAAGGGATCAGGATGCGGACCGAATTCCAGAACCCGCGGCTAAGCCCTTCGCAGTTCAGGCCGGTGCAGGCCTCGGACCAGGCCTTGACCCAAGGCTCAAAGGTGATCTCGACCGGCGGCGCAAAGATGTTGCCCAGCCGGATTTCCGGCATGCCCTTCAGCGAGGTCATCACCATGACCCAAAGCGGCAGGATGTAATAGAGCGCAGATCACGATCAGAATGCCGTAGAGCATGATGTTGCGGCCCGACAGGCCGCGCTTTGGCTTGGCGCCGCGCGGCTCGATGCGTGCGCTGCGTCAGCCATGCTTCTTGCCTCCGAATTCCAGATAGGCCCAAGGGATCAGCACGATCAGCACCGACAGCAGCATCATCGTCGAGGCGGCAAAGCCCTGCCCCAGATTCTGCGCCTGGAACATATAGTCATAGACATACATCGCCGGCACCTGGCTGGCATTGCCCGGCCCGCCCGAGGTCTGCGCGACAACAAGGTCGTAAAGCTTGATGATCCCCGCCGCGACGATCACCAGCGTCGTGATGAACACCGGCCGCATCATCGGGATCACCACAACGATATAGGTCTTCCAGGTCGGAATGCCGTCAACCCGCGTGGCCTTCCAGATATCCTCGTCAATGCCGCGCAGACCCGCCAGCATCAGGCACATGACAAACCCGGTGCCCTGCCACAGCCCCGCGATCAGCAGGCCGTAGAGAACCACGATATCGGGTTGTTCAGCGGATCGAAGTTGAAACTGTCGTCCAGCCCATCGCCCGCACGATCGATTGGATGCCGAAATCGGGGTTCAAGATCCATTGCCAGACCAGACCGGTCACGATGAAGGACAGGGCAAAGGGGTACAGCATGATGGTGCGAAACGTATCCTCAAAGCGGATCTTCTGATCCATCAGCACCGCAAGGAAAAACCCGAGGCTGATCGTCAGCACCAGCGATAAAGTCCCCATAAATCGCAAGGTTTTCAATCGAGATCAGCCAGCGACTGTTGTGCCAAAGCCGGTCATATTGATCCAGACCGACGAACTGCATCCGCGGCAACAGCTTGGAGTTGGTGAAGGAATAAAACACCGTCCAGACCGTGCCGCCGACAAAAACCACCAGCGCTGTCAGCACCATCGCCATCAGCGCCTTGAAATCCAGCCTGCGCTCCAGATCGGGAACCGGCACGGCCGCCAACAGGGCTTTGGTATACGGATGTACGGGGTTGCCAAACAATTCACCATATGGAGCGATCTCGACAAGACGGCCCGCGCACATCACCGCAATCCGGTCCGCCACGTAATGCACCACGGCAAGATTGTGGGAGACAAATATGTACGTCAGATTCAATGCCTCGCGTAGATCACGAAGCAGATTCAGTACCTGTGCCTGCACCGATACATCAAGTGCCGAAACCGGTTCGTCGCAAATCAGCAGCGCAGGACTGAGAGCAAGCGCGCGCGCAATTCCGAGTCTCTGGCGCTGTCCCCCGGAGAAACTGTGTGGGTAGCGTCGCAGATGTCGAACATCCAGGCCGACAAGGTTCGTCAGCTCCTTGACGCGTGCGAAGCGCTCTTCAGCGTCTCCGATCCCGTGTATGACGAGCGGTTCACTGAGTATTTCATAGGCGCTCATCCGGGGATTCAGGGAGCCGACAGGGTCCTGGAATACGAACTGGACCTTTCGTCGATACGCGAACAATTCCGGTCCCGAGAGCGTAAGCACGTTCTGCGATACGCCCCCTTCATTGAAGAGTATCTCTCCGCTGTCAGGGACAATGGATCGCATGATCATCTTCGAAGTCGTGGTTTTTCCACAACCCGACTCTCCCACCAGTCCCAGGCACTCACCTGCACGCACCGTGAAACTGATGTCATCTACCGCCAGTACTCGTGACGCAGGTTTTGTCCCGGGAAACGCCGACTTCCGTGACCCGAATCCCTTGGTCAGATTTCGAACGACGAGCAATGGCTCGTCCGACGCCTGTCGTTGCGGGCGTGGTCTCGCGGACATCAGATGGTTTGTCGAAACCTGGATCTCCCGCAAGGGCGTGAGACGTTCGCCTGGCGCCATGTTGAAACGTGGCACTGCACGCATCAAAGCCTTGAGATAGGGATGCCGAGGGTCACGGAAGATCGCGTCAACCGTACCAGACTCAACCACCTTGCCCTGGTACAGAACCACGACCTCGTCCGCCATATTCGCAACCACGCCAAGGTCATGCGTGATGATCATTACCGCCATTCGAAGTTCGCTCTGCAATTGCATGATGAGCTGCAGAATCTGCGCCTGAATCGTCACATCCAGTGCCGTGGTCGGTTCGTCCGCAATCAACAGTGCCGGGTGGCATACCAGCGCCATTGCAATCATCGCGCGCTGACGCAATCCGCCTGAAAGTTCGAACGGATAGGTTTGCACGGCCCTCGCAGGATTGGGGAATCCAACCAGCCGCAACATCTCCACGACGGCGTCTCTGCGCTCGGCCGGACCGAGTGTCCGATGGAGCGCCAGAGCTTCCTCGATCTGGTTGCCTATCGTATGCAGCGGCGACAGCGCAGTCATGGGCTCCTGGAAGATGATCGATATTCTGCCGCCTCTCAGCGCTCGCATTTCTGCGTGGTTGCGCTCCAAACCGGCAATATCCACCACGACGCCCGGGCGATTCGGGTCGGAAAACAGGATCTGTCCGCCTTCGACGCGTGCAATCTTGGGAAGGATGCCCATGATCGTCTGCGCGATGATCGACTTCCCCGAACCGGATTCACCCACCAGCGCAACGGTGCGCCCTTCCGGAATCCGGAACGACACTCCGTCCGCGGCCTTGACCGTTCCCGCGTCTACGCTCAGATAGACTTTGAGATCTTTGACCTGAAGAACGTTAGGCATATGGCGTCGTCGAAAGGCCGTGCACGAACACAAGCCGTCCCTCTGAAGATCCGCCAGAAGCGGATCTCCCGCTGTTAATCCTCGATTGCTCTTCCAGGATGCCTTCGATGCGAAGGACGACCGTCCATGCGAAGTATACGAGAATCCATGGCCGGATTGCTCTATCTGTCCGAATCCTGGGGACAGCCATGGAATCGGTCAGATAGCGCAATCAGGATCCGGTGGCACAGGTGACGGTTTGCGGTCGCTCGCAAAGAGATCCGCCGGGTGGACCCAGCGCACACCACTTGCTTTGTCGGTCGATTTGAACAAGCGATCCAGGAATCGCCAGGTCGCCTCATCGTGTACGGCATGATGCGTAAGCCAGCCGGTCGGCTCGGTCGGGTCTGCCTGGCCTAACCGTCTCATTTCAAGGTGTCGGACGGCCTGCTTGAGGACCTGCGCATCTCCGGCAAAGCGACGACCCGCCTTCCAGTCGATCAGATCGACATGGGTATTCACCTGCAACAAACCCGGCGATGGCTCCGCAATGACGCGGGCGCCATAGGTACTCAGGCCCGAGTACCCCGCCGCCGCAAGAAAAGGAACCAGTCTCGCCGCAATTCGGTTCCACGGCGGCGCGAGCACAGGCAGAGTCCGGTTACCCGTAACGGACAAAAGTTCCGTCCAACCTCCGCTCAATCGCTGCAGCGTCGAGTCGACCGGCTCGCTTGCAGGGAATTCCGTCTTCTTTCCGTCGGCCTCTGCCCGATTCCGGTGGTCAACACCGTGCTGGAGCGCAACTACGCAGGGATCAACACCGTCAAGCAATGATTTCTCACAACCACCGGGGACGATGGCCAGCCCCAAGGGGATGTTCACCCCACCGGCCAGGTCGAACAATCGAGACAGCGCGGGTGTCCGGCGAGTCGCATCGTCGTCCCGCCACCAGAAGTCAACGGGCTTTCCCGCATTACGCCAGCGCGCGAGTTCTTCGCCAAAAGACCGCCAGGCGGCCTCTACCATTGCAGTTCCGAAGTCCATTCGCAGACCAGCCTCGCCGATTGCCGCGCGCCGCCAAGATCAACCGATTGCGCGGCTGCTTTACAACGTTGCGCTGCGCGATCGATGGCGGCGGAGAGCACGCGCGGCTCCAATGCGGCTTCATCAACCATCTCGATCATCCCGCGTTCGGCAAGTATGGCTGCCCTGAGCGTCTGCTCGCTCTCGGACCCGCCCGCAAACGGGACCACGACTGCGCGCGCACACGATTGAAGCACCTCCATGACGGTGTTGTACCCCGCCTGACTCACAGAAACAGCGCAGTTTTCGAGCAACTCGGTGAAATCAGCGCGCGCAGATTCTACGATCACCCGACCCGCACCAAGATCCTTGGCCAGACGGGCAAGGCGGTCAAATTCCGCGCGGTCGGCGTTTACGCCGACCAGTATCCGCCACGTTCGATCACGCAGGAAACTCAGGGGACGCGCGCGAATTGCGCAATCGAGCAGGCGGAATCCCACGGCACCGCCCCCCGCGGAAACCACCACTTCACCATTCCTAGGCTTTTCGAGGCCGGAAACAGTGCGCTGTCGCGCGTCGCCATCGACGACATATCCCGTGTAGTGAAGCCTTTCCTTGAGCTTTCCTGCATGCAGGAAGGTTCTGTCAAAGGGAATGATTTTTGGATCCCCGTGCACAAGCAGGTGATCGAAGTATCGCTCGAACAGCGCAAGCATATCCACCTGACGCGCAGGATTCTTTTGCCCGCCACCGAGAATATCCCGAACCGATGAGACGATCACGGGTTTGTGGTGTGACGATGTCGCCGCGTCGAGGAGAGGCTCGAGTTCGAAGCGCATCTGGCGCCGGCCAAACGGAAACAACTCGAAGACCAGCGCATGGGGTTCGGCCTCGCGCCAGGCATCGAGCAAACGTTCCCGGCGGCGCTGCTTCCAGGACGCATCGACAGGCTGCTTATTGACATCAAGAAGGACTTTGAACGTCGCGTCCGCGGCCATCGCAGGGGGGAGCTGAACGAACCGCACACCTTCCAGGGCGAGGCCCGGTAGAGGCATCCCGCCGCTTACCAGGGTGACTTCCATTCCGTCCAATGTCATCGCGCGCGCGATGGCCGACGCTCGTTTCAGATGGCCGATTCCCAGCAAGTGCTGTACGTATATGAAGACTCGCCGACTGGTCACTTATCAGCCTCCAGGCCATCGCCTGCGAGGGGCACGTTGAGACGCATGACTCGCGGCCTGCCGTCGTCATCCAGTTCGAATAAGTGCAATGCACTCCAATCCAGCTTGACCGGCGGACGGCCTCGCATATCCCAATCCATGGCGGCCGCGAGTACGACGCGTACCACACCGCGATGTGTAATCCCCAGGGTTGGCAATCCACCGGCCGCCACATCCACAAGCCAGCCACGCGCACGTGCGAGCACCTCACGCGGACTCTCCCCGTCTGGGGGTGCAAAGTCGAGGCCGCGCTCCTCGTTCGTCTTCATGGCTTCACCCAGTTCGGCGCGCAAATCCGAGAGCCGACGCCCCTCCCAGGTTCCCCATCGCATTTCTGCCAACCTGGCGTCCTGCAATCGCTGCGAAAGTCCGAGTTGTACAGCGGTTTCAGTGCAGCGTCGCAGCGGACTTGTCACTACCTGAAACTCGCAGAATTCGCGCGGCAGCACCCGCCGGTGCAACGCACTTCGACCGGCTTCGCTCAACGGCACATCCGTTCGACCTTGAATCCTGCCTTCTGCGCTCCAGGCTGTTTCAGCATGCCGTAACAATGCCAGAAGCGTCATCCCGGAAATGCTCCGGTCGCCGTAGGTTCGGTCATTGAGATGCTCGTCGCAAAAGCGGCTTCGAGCCTGATCGCCGCAGCCGCAATGCTGCGTTCGGTCGCGACAAACTCCGCCGCGTTGCGACCCATCTTCTTTCTGGCATTTTCGTCTATGAGGAGTGCACGCGTCATGTCGGCCAGGGTGATTTCATCGTCCGGAGGCGCCAGCAGACCCGTTCTGCCGTGGCAAACCACGTCCGGCACGCCGCGCGCATCACTCGATACAACCGGAATTCCTGCGGCCTGCGCCTCGAGCATGGCCATCCCGTATGCCTCGTTGATCGCGGGCCAGACGCTGATGTCGCAGGCGGCATAGAGCTCGGCCACCTGTTGCGCGTCACATTCGCCCAGGAATCGTGCGCGTCCCGGAAAGGCTTTTTCAAAAGTGGCCTCTACTTCTCCTCGCACTGCTCCGTCCCCGGCCACAAGAATTCGCCACTGCAGATCCTTCAGGCGATCAAGCACTCTTGCGAGAGTCCGATAGGAACTTAGCTTGTCGCCTTGCCGCATCATTGCTGCGACGGCGATCCAGGGTACCGACACGTCCAGTTGCAGTCTTTGCGACAAGTCCTCTCGATGCCGCTCTCGTGCCCCCGCCGCCTCCTGATACGGCCGTGGATCCAGGAATGGAGGAAGCAGATGGATTTTTCCTCGTGAGGTCACAAGACTTTCCAGGCAAGCCACATCATCCCGGGTCGGGCAAAGCACAAGCGCCGCTTTACGGATCGCGTCTGTAGCAGCATCGTGTCCGATCGCCCACGGTCCATTCGCTCTCTTCGGCGCGTGAGATGCCTCTGCCACCACGTACGGAATTCCCAATCTGGCGCTCACGTATGGCCCCAGCCAATCCGGCGCCTTGTAGTAGACGTGGTAGGTAAACCAGAGGTCGGGACGCGAATCGTCGGCGTCGTCGCTCCAGCGTTCCGCCATGTCCTTGGCCTGCGCGATACCTTCATCGCGCAGGCCAATCTGCCTGAGACGATCGCCCGAAATGTCCAGACTGCGAAAATTCGACACGAGCTCCACTTGATGCCCTGCCCGCTCGAGTGCCTCAACCAGCAGGCGTGCGACGCGCCGGTCACCAGAGGGAACTTCGTGTTCTGGCGACTTGAGTGGCGCGTAAAAGGCAATGCGCATGGCGCGAATTCCAGACCGTGACCCGAGGGTCCTAGCCCGGCTCCACAAAAACGCTCTGAGGACTCAGCCCGAACTTTTCGGCAAGGCGCTCGACATTTGAATCCATACCGAACTTCTCCGCCACGCACGCACGACCCGCATTTCCCAGAGTGTACCGGCGCGCCGGGTTTCTAATCAGCACCTGAAGCGCATCGGATAACGCCCGCGGCGAATCGGGATCGACGAGCAGCCCTGTCACCGCGTGTTCAATCAGTTCAGGTATAGCCGAGACCTTGGTGGCCACACACGGCAGTCCCTGGCTCTGCGCTTCCATCAGCACGTTGGGCAGACCATCACGATCACCGTCGTTTGCTACCCTGCTCGCAAGAGAAAATATGTCTGCAGCCCGGTACTCCTCCATGAGTTCCGTTTGTGTCATCGCACCTCGCCAGACCACGCGGTCAGACAGACCAAGACTTTCTGCACGCCGCCTTAGAACCCCATCAAGCGGACCTCCGCCGACATGCACCAGCTTCCAATGGATGGTGGCAGGCAGTGCTGCGAGCGCGTCAAGCAGCACATCAGTCCCCTTCTTCTCGACGAGGCGGCCGACGGACAGGATGACCACCGGGTCGATTGGGGAATCACCATTGCGCATCGGTCGATCAAGCGCGGGACCGGCGAAACGGTCAAGGTCGAGTCCGTGATACACAAGTTCGACCCGACCGTCTGGTGCAAGAGAGGCGAGATAATTCCTGTTCGTTTCCGTACAAGTGACCAGCCATTTGCAGGACTCGAGCTTCTCGCGCAACTCCCATTCAGGCGTAGTCCAGATGTCTTTCGCGTGCGCCGATCCGGTCCATTCGATTCCTCGCAATGCCGCCGCATAGCGCACGACCGAAGCCGGCGTGTGCAGAAAGTGCGCGTGCAGATGCGTTACATCGGACGGTAACTCGCACGCCAGTACCAACGCCTGCCCGAAACGCCGCGTTCGGCTGGCGCTCGGGTCTCGCCACAAATCGCGCAGCCACTGTCGAAAGACGCCCCGATAGGTGTTCCAGTGCCGCACCCGCCTCCATGCGCAAAAAACGCGTCGCGGTTCCTGATGCAGATATTCGGGAAGATACTTCGCTTCCGCCCGGATCTCCGCATGCACGGGGTGAGTCCGTCGATCCGTTGGATGGCGCAGGGAAAAAATCAGGATATCGAGCCCGCGCTTCTCGAGCGCTGCGATCTCCTGGGCAATGAAGGTTTCGGACAACCTTGGATAGCCCTTGAGTACAAAGGCGACGCGACGTCCCGCGGTAGCGACCACCAACTCAACCGATACGCGATACGACCTGCATGGCAGGCACGTCGTCTGCAGTTTCGAGCCAAGGTGCCACGCGCCGCGCCACGTTCGTCAATCCTTCGAGAAGTCCCGGGACGACCACATCGGATGGACGATTCTGGCGTGGCAAGGCGCGCAATGCCGCAGCCATGACCGCCGGGTCATAGCTTCCGTCATCGTTCAGCATGCTCACGAGCCCCAGGCGTGCGGCGCTCGAGGCTCGAATGAACTGCTCCAATCGCGGAGTCGTGCGCGGCACGATAAGCGCCCGCTTGTCCAGCGACAGCACCTCGCAGAACGTGTTGTACCCACCCATCGCAACCACACCAGCGGCGCCGGCCACGAGGGTTTCGAGATGATTGTGGAAGGTGATCGCATCGACCCGCTTGAGGCGTGACGCCCGATCCATGAACTCTGCCTGCCGTTCCGGTTGCATGAACGGTCCGAGCACCAGCAGCGCAGGGTATGGCAGCAGCGCATCGTGCTCATACGCCCGCAGAACCCAGTCGATGAGGCTTTCTCCATCGCCCCCTCCGCCCGTAGTCACCAGTATGTAAGGCCGCTTGGTGATTTCCGGCAGCCGGGGCGGAGCACCGCGCGTTGAAACCTCCCTCGGGAGATAACCGGTGTAGGTGATTTTCTGGCGAACGCGGGTTGGAAGCGCAATGCCCTCAAGCGGATCGCAGATTTGCGGCAGTCCGTAGATCCAGATTTCGTCATACAGATCGCGCAACGCCGGCAGAACATTCTTGCGCCGCCATTCGGGGACCAGAAGTTTGGGCTCGTCCATGACATCCCGCAGGCCAAGCACCAGCCGCGTACCCCGCTGCTTGAGCATCTCGAGTGTCTCAAGAACCTCACCCCTGAGTCCGAGCGGCTCTTTATCGACGATAAATATATCCGGATCGAACATCTCAGCCGTGTGCCGGATGATCGACGCGCGCATCTTGAGCATCTGCTCGACATCGATATGCAGATTGAGCGCGGTGTACTCGCCATTGCGTAATTTGACAACACCCGGCACGCGGACGAAATCGACGCGCGAGCGAAAATCGAAACTCCCGATGATCGGGGATCCGGACAGGATCAATACCGAGAGATGCTCAAAGCGGTCAACCAGCGAATGCGCAATGGTGCGGCAGCGGCTCAGGTGTCCCAGCCCGAACGTGTCATGGCTGTAGATGAGAATGCGACCGTCCTTGCGTCCCGACATCACTTTGTCATCCCCTTGGAGCCTGTTCAGAAGCCCCTTTGGGCCAGCGGTTGTTTTGCCCGAAAGCATGGTCAGCGGACTGATTTTGCCCTCCGTCTGACGATAGCGCAAGCTCGGCCTACTGACCTGAACCTTGCAAAATACTAGAGCGGAATGTGCAGCGCAGCGGACACTTCTGCACGCTTCAGACACGGCTTGCAAACCCCGCATATCCGGTACCCGTCGCCTTCGGAAACCGGCCGGCGACAGGACCAGGTCATGGCGAGCAATTCGGGCGGAAGCAGGGCTGTTATTTGGGCTTTGCTGAGTTCGTACACGGGATAGATCCACTCGAGCGACGCTTCGCCAAGCTTTCGCGCCCGATAACAGGCATACATCGCGTCAAATACGCGCCGTTGTGCAACAGTTACTGAGCGTTTGATCTCATCCAGATCTGCCGCCAGCGTTCCGACAGCAATACGGGTGCATTCCGGCGTATCGATTGCCACCTGGCAGGCCACAAAGGCGACGGAAAGATAATCGATTGGAATTGCCTCAAGTCCGGAAAAATCGAGCGTTGACTCGGAATACGTGAAGGGGCGCGTGTGCTCCCTGCACCATGCAATGATTGATTCGACCGCATCCTGCTCGGCCCTGGCACGCCCCTCGCGATTGATCAGGCGAACATGATGTACTCTCAAAGCGTCCGTGCTTTCGGTAAGCAGCTTCAGCAGCATGGCGGTACTGTCGAGACCGCCTGAAAACATTACGAGCGTGGTCATGCGTGGCGTCCTGTTTGCGTGCGAGCGAGGCCTGTTTTTTTGACGGATTATATCTTGTAGGATTTGCCGATGACTCAGGAAACCACCCCACAGGTGATCGTTGCGCTGCTGGCACTCGGCATGTCACTGGCATTCATCGTGGCCGATCGTGGATCGCCCATCAGTCGCGTACTTTCTGCGTTCCTCGCCTGCATAGGCGTCTCGATCGCTGTCGGCGTGATGTTCGAACTGCCGATGCGGGTACGGCGTGTGGAAGTACCGTTCTGGGGCGGAATCTTCGCGATCCCCGAAACCTTTGCCTTCATTTTTGCGTACGAGTGGCTGCTGCGCGTCCGGCGAACCATTCCCGCCGGCACCCTGCGGACACGCTTTGCCGACAACATGCTGCGCGTGGCCCAGGTCCTGGCCGGGTTCTACTGCGTCGTTTCGCTGGTGTTTCCGGTACTGCGTTCGGAGCATTTCATCAACTTGTTGCGCGATTCGAACGCTCCCTTTCATCCGGTATTTTTTCTGTTCGCCGCCCCGCTTGCGCTGTCCTTGATACTGGGTACCGGCTCCGGGCTGCTGATGCTCAACCGACGCCCCGATCGGGCCGAAGCCGTACGCGGGTTGGCGTTCCTCATTGGTTCCCCGTTCATGGCCGCGGGCCTGATTCTCCCGCTCAACCTCGCGCCGGTGACAACAGCGATCGGCCTGCTGATTCTGCTGGTCGGGGCCGTTCAGTATCACGTAACCCAGGGCCGTCGAGCGCAGTTCATGGCGCGCTTCCTCGCTCCGCAGGTTGCAAAGCTCGTCAGCGAGCGCGGGCTGAAGAGTGCGACGGACGAGCAAACACTGGAAATTTCAGTCGTGTGTTGCGATTTACGTGGATTTACAGCGTTTTCGGCTGCAACATCGTCTAAAAAAGTGATTCAGATCCTCCGCGAATACTACGATGCAGTGGGTGCAGCTGCGGCGGCGTTCGGCGGAACGATCAAGGATCAGGCGGGCGATGGGGTGCTGATTCTGGTAGGCGCCCCCATCGGCTTCGAGGATCACGCCCGGCGCGCCTTCGATCTGGCCAGGCAGATCCGGATCGGGGGCGTGGCCGTTACCGAGCGTTGGTCTGACGCCGAACTTAAGCTTGGGGTCGGCGTTGGCGTGGCGAGCGGCTTTGTCACGGTCGGCGTCATCGGTACGGCATCGCGGCTCGAGTACACCGCGGTCGGACCGGCGGTCAATCTGGCATCCAGGTTGTGCTCGGAAGCAGCACATGCGGAAATCCTTGTGGACCAGCGAACCAAGGACCTTCTACGGGCGGATGCCCAAGACAGTGAATTGACGCTGGGTGATGCGCTCACCCTGAAAGGATTCCATCTCCCGGTGCAGAGCTACGTCATCGCCGCCTAGACCTGTCGGGCGAAGGCTCAGATACGGTATGCCACCGTCGTCACGACTTTCGCCAGCAGCTGCATGACCCGCCTGGCAGGCTCCGGCATTTCTGCAGCACCCAACGACTCTGCAGTCGCGCGATGCCCGCCCTCCTCGACGCGCATCTGATTGACGACCGCACGGGTGCGTTCATCGGTCTCTGAAAGCTGCGCGAGGTGCCCCTCCAGATGCGTTTCCACCTGGCGCTCGGTCTCGGCGAGAAACGCGAGGCTCCATCGATCGCCGAGCGCGCCCGCAGCGAGGCCCATCGCCAGCGAAGATGCGTACCACACCGGATTCAACAGACTCGTCCTGCCCCCCAGCTCGCGAATCCGATCCGCGCTCCACGCAAGATGATCCTGTTCTTCTGTTGCCGCCTTCTCGAGCGCGCGCCGGTTGCCTTCATCGCGTGCGGCCAGCGCCTGCCCCTGGTACAGGGCCTGCGCGCAAACTTCGCCAACGTGATTTACGCGCATCAAAGCGGCTGCATGCTCGCGCTCATTGTCTGACAAGTCGGCTTCCGGAAGCGCACGCGCCGGGGAAGGCCGTCCCGCGTGATGCACACCGAGAATAGTCCGCAAGGCGCGGTCGAATTCAGTAATTGCGTGGTCGGTGGTCGGAAATTTCATGTGGCCCAGTCTAGCAAAAAGCGCAAAGAAACTCAGCTGATCGACGCTCCAGGTCGGTCCCGACAAAAAAAAACGGGCGTCTTGCGACGCCCGTTTCGGACTGCTTTTCAGCCGGATTTCTCCGGCCTCAACCGAGACGCGTCTTAGAACGCGTGACGGAGGGTTGCTGCGAACAGGCGGGGATCTTCGCCAGCCGTTGCCGCGATTGCCGAGTTGCCAAGCGACGTGCCGGTAAAGAAGTTGTACGCGGCGCCTACGTCGTTGGTGATCTTCGCGTAGGTCAGACCCACCGACGTGCGCTTGGACAGCGAGTACTGGTAGGACATGGCGAACATCTTGGCGCCGTCTTGCGCGACCGTCTTCTTGTCGTCACGTGCCTTGGTGTAGTGCGCGTGGAAGCCATGCGGCCCCATGTTGTACGACACCGGGAAGGTCCAGGCGGTACGCTCGCTGATATCGCCAGCGCCCGTGGTCGTCGTAATGGTCGACTTGTCCCAAGCCAGACCCAGCTTGAAGCCGGCGATGTTGAACGAACCGTACAGCTTGTTCGACTTCTGGTCAGCCGTCGCCAGGGTCGCGCCGCCGCCGTCGTTCTTGCCACGGAAGTAGCTCCAGCCGACCTGGAAGTTCGAGCCCTTGAAGTTCGGGTTCAGGTTCCAGGAATTGCCTTTGCGACCAACGCTGGTCGAATCGGCTTGGGTGTTGTTCGGACCGTTGGTCGCATACGCGCCGCTGATCGTGAAACCACCGAAGTTCGGCGAGGTGTACTGCATGACTTGCGCCAGACGCGACGTCACTGCAATCGCCTGCGTTCCACCACCAGCCGAAGACATCAGCGAGATGCTGTCAGCACGCAGATCACCCGCAAGGGCGGTCAGGCTGCTTTCGTTGTTGAAGTAGTGAACGTCCTGACGGCCAAGGATGAACTTGCCCAGCGAATTGCTCTGCAGGCCGACGTGCGTGTTGCCGCTGGCGGCCGTGCTGCCGGCGACGCCGGAGGAAATGTTGAAACGAACGTCGATCTGGCCGATTGCAGCCAGTCCACCGCCCAGATCTTCCTTGACGTTGAAAATGATGCGCGAGGAATCGTCAGAAACGCGCGACTCCGAGGTGTTCGTTCCGGCGGCGCTGCGAGCGGCGCTGGGCGAACCGATTTTCATGCTCTCAAGGCTGCCCTTGAAGATGCCGCTGATCGTCACGCTGGATTGCGCCATCGCGAGACCAGGGGCTGCCAGCGCGCCAGCTACGGCTACGGCTAGAAGTTTCTTTTTCATGTTCGGTAAATCTCCTGTTTATAGGTTTCGATTCCCGGTCGGTCCCTTGCGGTCTCCAACCAGACCCCCCGTACCGAGAAGTCGAGTGGATTGTGCCAAACGGAGCCTCCGGGGAACACCTTTTTGCATCAATTTCTGCACATTGCGTGTCGAGCTGTTGCATTTCTGCAACACAAAGAATTGAAAATTATAAAAATCAAATACTTAAAATGAATAGTAAAAGAGATTTGATAAGGCCAGGCCGGGATCTTTTGCTCGCATGAACGCCTCGCCGACGAGAAAGCCGTGAACACCGTGCTGGCGCATTCGCCTGACGTCCTCACTCGACTGTATCCCGCTCTCTGTGATGACCAGCCTACCGACCGGAATTCGGGGCAGCAATGCCAGCGTTGTGTCCAGCCGCGTCTCGAATGTCCGCAGGTTTCGGTTGTTGACGCCCAGTAGCGGCGTCTTTAACGCCAGCGCCGCATCGAGTTCGGTACCGTCGTGAATCTCTACCAGTACGTCCATCACCAGCGCGTGCGCGAGCGATTCAAGTTCGAACATCATGGCCGGTTCCAGTGCGGCTGCAATGAGCAGAATGCAGTCTGCGCCCAGTGCCCGCGCCTCGTAAACCTGATACGGATCGATGATGAAGTCCTTGCGCAGCACAGGCAGCGTGCAGGCAGCTCGCGCGGCCTGCAGATGTGCGTGCGCACCCTGAAAATAGGTGCTGTCAGTCAGGACGGACAGGCAGGCCGCGCCTGCAGCTGCATAACTTGCAGCAATCGCAGGCGGATCGAAGTGCTCCCGCAACAGGCCTTTCGACGGGCTTGCCTTCTTGATCTCGGCGATGACTGCCGGACCGCCGGCAGCCAATTTCGCGCGCATCGCGCCGGCGAAATCGCGCGGCTTGTCCGCGGCCGCGGCACGCTTTGCCATCTCTGCCAGGGGCACCGCAGCATTGGCGCGGGCAATTTCCTCGCGCTTGGTGGCGAGAATCTTCTGCAGGACGTCGGCCATGCTGCCTCGCTCAGCCTTTTTCCTTGTGGCGCAGGCTGAATGCCACATAGGCGTCCAGCTTGGCCCGTGCCGCGCCATCCGCGATCACCTTCCGCGCGCGCTCAATGCCGGCCTCAAGTGACGCTGCCACGCCGGATACATAGATCGTCGCCCCGGCGTTAAGCAGCACGATATTGAGTGCGGGACCGGGTTGGTTCTCGAGTACCGCAAGGATCATTTCCTTGGATTCCTGGACCGTGCTCACCTGGATCGCGCGGCGGTCAAACAGTGACAGCCCGAACTGCGACGGATGCACCGTGTACTCGCGGACCACTCCGTTCGACAACTCGCCTATCAAGGTCTCGCCGGAGATCGAAATTTCGTCCAGGCCGTCCAGTCCGTGGACAGTCATTACATGGCGGCTGCCGAGCCTCTGCAGTACACGCACCTGGATGCCGACCAGATCGGGATGAAAAACGCCCATGACCTGATTCTTTGCGTTGGCTGGGTTGGTGAGCGGCCCCAGCAGGTTGAAGATCGTGCGAACGCCAAGTTCCTTGCGGACCGGCGCTGCATATTTCATCGCGGCGTGATGACCGGGAGCAAACATGAACCCAAGGCCGATCTCGCCAATCGCTTGCCCAACCTGCGCAGGCGAAAGCGCGATATTCGCCCCCAAGGCCTCGAGCACATCGGCGCTGCCGGAGGACGAGGACACCGATCGCCCCATGTGCTTGGCAACTCTTGCTCCCGCTGCCGCCGCCACGATCGCTGCCGCTGTCGAGACATTGAACGTGTGCGCCGAATCCCCGCCTGTGCCGCAGGTGTCCACAAGGTTCGTGTCGTCCACGTCCACCTTTGTCGCGAATTCGCGCATGACCTGTGCGGCGGCAGCAATTTCACCGATCGTTTCCTTCTTCACACGCAGGCCGATCATGAAACCGGCGATCTGCGCCGGGGTAAGTTCGCCGCTCATGATCTGCCGCATCACGTGCAGCATCTCGTCGTGGAAGATTTCGCGGTGCTCGACCGTTCGCTGGATTGCCTCGGAAATGGAAATGTTCATTCTCCTCACCCTCGCAGGAAATTTTCAAGAATTTGGTGGCCGTGTTCGGTCAGGATCGCTTCGGGATGGAATTGCACCCCCTCGATGGCATGCTGCCTGTGGCGCACACCCATGATTTCCCCGTCCTCCGAGGTCGCGGTGATTTCCAGGCAATCTGGCAGGGATTCCCGTTCGATCACCAGCGAGTGATAGCGCGTCGCGACAAAGCCCGCCGGCAGACCGCGAAACACGCCCTTGCCCGCATGCTCGATCTGCGAGGTCTTGCCATGCATGACCTGCCTTGCGCGCACCACCTTGCCACCAAACGCCTGTCCGATTGCCTGGTGGCCCAGGCAGACGCCGAGTATCGGCACCTTCCCCGCCATGGCTTCGATCACGCCGAGGGTGATGCCCGCTTCGTTCGGGGTGCACGGTCCCGGTGACAGGACGATACGTTCCGGCTTCATGTCCTTGACCTCGGACAGAGATATCTCGTCGTTGCGAAAGACCCGAACTTCCTCGCCGAGCTCGCCCAGATACTGCACAAGGTTGTAGGTGAACGAATCGTAGTTGTCGATCATCAGCAGCATGTCGTCCTCCCTATGCCGCAAAGGGCTGCGAGGGTTCGGCCAGTGCCATTTCCGCCGCCCGAAGGACCGCGCGCATCTTGTGCTGCGTCTCCTGGTACTCGGATTCGGGGTCCGAGTCGGCGACAATTCCTGCCGCCGCCTGTACATGCAGCGTGCCGTCCTTGACGACGGCGGTACGGATGGCGATCGCCAGATCCATGTCTCCGTTGAACCCCAGGTAACCGACCGCTCCGCTGTAGAGCCCGCGCTTGATCGGCTCGAACTCCGCAATGATCTCCATTGCTCGTACTTTCGGCGCGCCGCTGATCGTGCCCGCGGGGAATGTCGCCTTGAGCACGTCAAATGCATCCAGGCCGTCGGCCAGCTTGCCCTCGCAATTCGACACAATATGCATCACATGCGAATAGCGCTCAACCGTCATGGATTCCGTGACCTGCACGCTGCCGACCTTTGCCACCCGGCCGACGTCGTTGCGCCCCAGATCGATCAGCATCACATGCTCGGCCCGCTCCTTCGGATCGGCGAGCAGCTCCCGGGCCGCCTGCTGGTCCTCCGCATAGGTCTTGCCCCGCGGCCGCGTCCCGGCAATCGGCCGCAGCGTCACGGTATCCCCTTCGAGTCGCACCAGGATTTCGGGCGACGCGCCAACCACGTGGTGGTCACCGAGGTCGAGGTAGAACATGTACGGGGAGGGGTTCAGGCCACGCAGGGAGCGGTACAGGGAAAACGGCGGCGCCGTGAACCGCCTCGTGGTGCGCTGTGAAATCTGGATCTGCATCGCGTCGCCGGCAAAGATGTATTCCTTGGTGCGTTTAACGGCGTCGATGAACTCTTCTTTTGTGAACGAAGAGCGCAGCGTGTCGTCACCGGGGTAGCTGCGCTGCACGTGCTGAAGCGGACGTCCGAGTCTGCCCTGCAGTTCGGCGAGTCGCGCACGGGCGCGCCGCAGCGCGTCGGGCAGGGCCGGGTCGGCATACACGACGAAGTAGAGCTTGCCCTGCACGTTGTCGATCACGACCAGTTCCTCGGAGCGCATCAGCAGTACATCCGGCGTGCCGAGCGGGTCCGGCTTGTCCACCGCAGACAGGCGCTTTTCGATAAAGCGAACGGTTTCATACCCGAAATAACCAACGAGTCCCCCGGCAAACCGGGGAAGCCCGGGGAGCGGCGCGGCACGGTATTTCTTCAGATAGTCGCGCACGAAAACAAACGGATCCGTGTCCGGAAAGCGCTCAATCCGCTCTTCGCCATCAGCCTCGCGACGGTGGAGCGACACATTCGTACCCCTCGCTTCGATCCGTTCCGCGGAGGGCAGGCCGATGTACGAATAGCGCCCGAACCGCTCGCCGCCGACCACGGATTCAAGGAGGTAGGTGTAAGGCTTGTTTGCGAGCTTGAGGTAGAGCGCGACCGGGGTATCGAGGTCCGCGCGAATTTCTGCCACCACCGGAATTCGGTTGTAGCCTTCTTTGGCGAGTCGATCGAAATCGAGCTCAGTCATGTGAATCTCCCACTGGATAACCGGATTGGAACTGGACCTGCTTTGACCTGCGGCTTTCGCTGCTTCGCG
Source organism: uncultured beta proteobacterium (assembly GCA_963844255.1). GTDB lineage: Bacteria > Pseudomonadota > Gammaproteobacteria > Burkholderiales > SG8-39 > SZAS-79. The sequence continues at coordinate 60,376 of CAWJNP010000083.1, read as the reverse complement.
CGACCCGTGCCGCGCGGGGGCGCAAATTGGACTAGCTGCGCCAGGGGCGCCAGCTAAGCCAGTTGATGGTCCAGTTTGTCCGGGTGTGGCTCACGACTGAGGTCTTAGAAGTCCTGCGACATGCAGGAGCGAAGGAACTATACCATCGCACTCGATGCTTTGCACATCCACCCCTTCGCTGTAGCCGTAGGGTACGAGCAGCACGGCACACCCGGCGGCGCGCGCGGCGAGCGCGTCATTGGCAGAGTCGCCGACCATGAGCGCCTCGCCCGGCTCGACCCCCAGCTGCTCGCACGCCGCGAGGATGGGGTCGGCCGCCGGCTTCTTCCTTGCAACCGAATCCCCGCAAATGACCACCGGGAAAAATCCGTGCAGCCCCGTGGCCGCAAGCAGTGGCACGGTAAATTGCGCCGATTTGTTGGTCACGCAGGCAAGCGCGAGACCTTCCGCATGCAGCGTCGTCAAACCTTCGCGAACACCACCGTAGGCTTGGGCCTGGGAGCCGTTCCGCTTTTCGTAATGAAAGAAAAAACTCTCCAGCCCCGACCCTGTTCGGCGCTTGTCGGGCGATCGGCCCAGCGAAGCCTCCAGAGTCCTGTGTACCAGGCTGGGGATCCCCCTGCCGATGAAACTGCGCACAGTCGACGAAGACACCGGCTCGAGCCCGAGTTCGGCGAGCATGTCGGCCGCCGCAGCGCCAATTTCGGGGGCCGTATCGAGGAGCGTTCCGTCCAGGTCCACCAGGACGGCGCGAACGGCGCTAAAGGAAGTCACAGCGCGAAATCACGGCGCCCCGAGCCGCGCCCGCATTGCCTTGATCGTCTCGGCATAGTCGCCGGCGCCGAATATTGCCGAGCCGGCAACGAAGGTATCTGCCCCGGCCGAGGCGATCTCGGCGATATTGTCAGTCTTCACGCCACCGTCCACCTCAACCCAGATCTCGCGGCCCGTCACCTGCGCAACGGCATCCACGCGCCGGCGCACTTCGGCGATCTTGGGGAGCACCGAGGCGATGAACTTCTGCCCGCCGAAGCCGGGGTTTACCGACATGAGCAGTACGAGGTCGAGTTTGTCGAGGACATGGTCCAGATACGCGAGCGGCGTCGCCGGGTTGAGCACCAGCCCGGCCCTGCAACCGTGCTCGTGGATCAGACCGATAGTCCGATCGACGTGCTCCGAGGCCTCGGGATGGAAGCTGATGATGTCGGCGCCGGCCTTGGCGAAATCCGGAATGATCCGATCCACCGGTTTCACCATCAGGTGTACGTCAATCGGTACGCTTGCATGCGGCCGTATCGCCTCGCAGACCATTGGGCCGATCGTCAAATTTGGTACGAAATGGTTGTCCATCACGTCGAAATGGATCAGATCTGCGCCGGCGGCAATGACTGCGCGGACCTCTTCGCCCAGACGGCTGAAATCGGCGGAAAGAATGCTCGGCGCGATACGATTTTTCATGGCGACGCGAATTGTAGCCCAGCGCACCCGGGGACGACCGAAGCGTGGCCGATGCGTCGCGCGCTTGCCGGTACAATCGCACCCATGGCCCATGAAAAGCACCACGAAATCGAGATCAGTACGATTACCCGGTATCTGCCCGAGCAGTCGGACGAACCGGCCGATCGCTATGTGTTCGCCTATACGGTGACCATTCGCAACGTCGGGGGCTCGAGTGCGCAACTCATCAGTCGCCACTGGGTCATCACGGATTCGCGCGGTCAGGTACAGGAAGTGCGCGGCCTGGGCGTAGTGGGCGCGCAGCCGCTGTTGCGCCCTGGCGAAAGCTTTGAATATTCAAGCGGCACGTCGATTGCCACCCCGGTGGGCACGATGCGCGGCAGCTATCAGATGGTGGGCGAAGACGGATCGCGGTTCGATGCGGCGATCCCGGAATTCACGCTCTCCGTGCCGCGGGTGCTGCACTGAGCCTGCGCAGTACGTCCCTCGGTGCACGCCTCAGGGCTGGTCTTTGTCCTCTGGGCGTTTCTTCGGCCAGGTCCACCAGACGATCAGCAACAACAGCCCCAGGGCGACGCCCATTTCAAGAAAGATGACCCACATCGTTCGATCCGCATTACCGTTGACCTGCGCGATTCTACTTGGTGTCGCGCTCGCGGCTTGCAGCGCCATGCCGTCTCAGCCCGGAACCTCGCCTCCGGCCCCTGTGTCACCTGCGTCGGTTGTGAGCATTCCGGCGGCATCCGCTGTCGCCTGTCCCGCGGTTACGCCGTGCCCAGCGTGTCCCGTCTGCCCATTGCCGAAGCCAGAACCCCGGGAAGCACAGTTTCAACCGGCCACCTGGGCAGACCTGCCGGGCTGGGATCAGACCGGACATCTGCGCAGTCTTCAGGCATTCCTGGCGGGCTGTGCGCGCATTCAGGCGCGGGCAGCCTGGAAAACCGTATGTGCGGACGCGCGCGAAGTTGGGGTGAATGGGGAGGTGGCAGCGCGCGCGTTTTTCGAAACGCACTTCGCACCCTATCGAATTGTCGCGCCGGACGGCGACGAGGAAGGTCTCGTCACGGGTTACTACGAGCCTGTGCTGGCCGGGCGCCGCGAACAGAGCGCCGATTTTCGCTACCCCGTTTTTGGCGTACCGGATGACCTGATCGTCGTGGATCTTGCAGAACTCCATCCGGAGCTGCGCACCCTGCGTCTGCGCGGTCGTCTGCAGGGCCGGCGCCTCGTCCCGTACCTTTCGCGCGCCGAAATCGATGCCTCGGCCGGTGCGCTCCCTGCGCGCCCACTTGTCTGGGTTGCCAATGCGGTGGATCTGTTTTTTCTGCAGATTCAAGGCTCCGGGCAGATCGAATTCGCCTCAGGCGAACGCGTGCGTCTGGGTTTCGCGGATCAGAATGGCTATCCCTATCGTTCACTCGGACGCGCCCTGGTCGACCGGGGCGAACTCAAACTCGAGCAATCTTCGATGCAGGCGATCAAGGCGTGGGCTGCGAAGAACCCCGGAACGCTGCAGGACGCCCTCAACACCAACCCGAGCTACGTATTCTTTCGCGAACTTCCACTGAAAAGTGCTGCTGCAGACGGCATGGAGGGTCCCACGGGAGCGCTGGGTGTGCCCCTTACGCCGGGCCACAGCATCGCGGTCGATCCACGCTACATACCACTGGGTGCGCCCGTCTATCTCTCCACGACCTTTCCCGCGTCGGCGACACCGCTGCAACGACTCGTGCTGGCGCAGGACACGGGAGGCGCCATTCGAGGGGCGATTCGAGCCGATTTTTTCTGGGGCACAGGCGATGATGCCGGGACGCAGGCCGGTCGCATGCGTCAGCGAGGCAGGATGTGGCTCCTCTGGCCGAAGAATGCGCCCATCCCGCAGCCTGACTGAAACGGGGCGGTTGCGACGCCTCCTGACTTACGCCGGGCTTAACGCGCCTTGGTCTGGCGCACTTCGAGAGCCACCTGGTCCAGCCGCGCGCGCAACTGCGCCAATGGCATTCCACCCTGCACGCGCTCGCCGTTCTCGAAGAACAGCGTAGGCGTTGCGCGCACGCCGATCGACTGGCCCAATTGGACAATTGATTCGACCGGATTTTCGCAAGTGGGCGGTGCAACCGGCACCTTCTTGCGAAGTGCCAGATCCAGCCATGCCTTGGACCGGTCGGGGGAACACCAGACACTCTTTGATTGGTCGATCCGCTCTGGCCGGATGACGGGGAACATGAATACATACAGGGTCATGTCGTCCACTTGCTGCAGCGTCTGCTCGAACGCCTGACAGGCCGGGCAATAGGGGTCGGAAAACATCGCTGCGACCCGCTTGCCATTTCCGCGCACGATCTTCACCGCCCGATCGAGGGGGAGTGAATCAAATTTTATTGCCGACAGCTTGCTGATCCGCTCCTCGGTGAGATTGCGTCCCGTCTTGGCGTCATAGATGTTGCCGTCGAGGATATTCTCCGCTTTCGCATCGGTATACAGGATCTGCACCCCGCTGGACGTACGAAACCGGACCTCGAACAGACCAGCGACCGGCGCCGGCTGAACGGCTTCGATCTTGGCGCCCCCGAGCTTGGGCTCAACGATCTGCCGGATCTGCTTTTCGTCAGCGTGTGCCACCATTGCCAGGGACACGGACAGGAATGCGAAAATGCGACGAACCATGAAATCTCCGGAAAATCAGTGAAGCGCGTGGCGCAACAGGCTGTTTTTTAAGACCGTCATTCGGTCGGTTAAGTTCAACCCCGCATTGCGAAGCCGGCGCACTGCAGCGCCTTCGGCGCCGAACAGGGAGTGCAGGCCATGGACCGCGGCGCGCATGGCGAGTATAGCCTCGCTGCGCTCGCGCTCGTAGCGCCGCAAAAGACGCAGGTCGCCCAGGCGGCGCACGGGTTCGCGTTCCAATAGCAGCGTACCGAGCGCACGCGCGTCCTGCAGTCCGAGGTTGAGTCCCTGCCCGGCCAGCGGGTGTATGACGTGTGCCGCATCGCCCACGAGGGCCAGATGCGAAAGCACCATCCGCTCGGCGGTGATCCTACGCAAGGGATATGCCTGCGGTTCGGAAATCAGCTCCAATGCCCCGAGCTGTTCCAAAGCCGCGTCCCGCACCTCGGCGGCGATCTCGGCGGCGTCCAGCGCCTTGAGACGAAGCGCACGATCGTCTGGCAGAGACCAGACCATGGATACGCGATACCCGGGGAGCGGCAACAAGGCGAGCACGCTCCCTCCCTGGAACCACTGCAGCGCGGTGTTTGCATGCGGTCGCTCGCAGGAAAAATTCGCGACCACCGCCGTCTGCCCGTATGACGCCTCCGAGACACCGATGCCGGAGGCACCGCGTACAAAAGAATCCGCACCGTCCGCGCCTACGATCAGATCTGCCTCGATCTGCCGTCCATCTTCGAGCGTGATGTGAGGGGACGTCCCCAGCGTGAGCGCAGCGCAGCGCGCTGGTGCTAGGATCTCGAGGCCGTCCTGGGTGGCCAGCGCGCCACACAGGGCGGCTTGCAGCTCCCGATCCTCGACAACCCATGCAAGTTCAGGGACCCCGGCGCGATAAGCGTCAAATTCGGTCATGGCACCTGGACCATCGCCATAAACGCGCATTGCATGGACCGGCGTCAAGCGCTCGGCTGGAATCGAGTCCCACACCTTGATAGAACGCAGGAAGGCGACGTTGCCGGGCGACAGAGCGTAGATCCGGGAATCGAACGTCCCGTCGCGCGCAGCCGCCGGTTCCGGCCGCCGCGCACTGAGGAGAGAGATCGACAGACCGCGCGCTGCGCGAACGAGGCTGGCGCCCACCGCACCGCCGCCGACTACGATGAGATCGGAACGCATGCGTGGATTTTACGCCGATGCCGGTCTCATACGCGCCGGGTGTGGCCGGCTCCGCGTCGAACGATTGAATTCAATGTTATGATTCACAAGGAATTTTCCGGACTTCTCATGAGGCGCGTCGCTTGCGTGTCTGCGAGCAACAGAAGTTGTCCCATGATCGGTCTTGACCCGGTGGCCCGAAAAAAAGACAATTCGCGGCCATTTTCAGTGAACTACCCGGATTCGGTGATATAGCTCAGCTGGTTAGAGCACAGCACTCATAATGCTGGGGTCGGTGGTTCAAGTCCACCTATCACCACCAAACAATAAAGTGCGCCCTTCAAAATTCACTTCTCTCGGGTTTGCGGCTAGCGCGCTGATCGTTACTGGTCTCGCAACGGCGCAGTTGCGCACCATTCCCGAGGACGCGAAGCGCGGACAACTGCGGCCCGGGCGTGAAATGATCGTCGAAATTGACGGCAGCGCGGCGCGACTCGCGCCCGGCGCCCAGATTCGCAGCCGGGACAACCGTATCGTCCTGCCCGTGGCCCTGCCCCCCGAGCCACAACTGATCAAGTATCAAGTGGATTCCGCAGGAATGGTCAAGCGGGTGTGGATTCTGACGGACGACGAAGCCGCCAAGCCCGACAAGAAGCCCTAGATCCTCCCGTGGCCGGCAAGCTCTACATCAAGACCTTCGGCTGTCAGATGAATGCCTACGACTCGGCCAAGATGGCCGACGTTCTGGCCCAATCTGACCAGCTCTCCGCTGCCGCAACGCTGGAGGACGCGGATGTCATCATCTTCAATACCTGCTCGGTGCGCGAAAAGGCGCAGGAAAAGGTGTTCTCCGACCTGGGCCGTACCAAGGAACTCAAGCGCGCCAATCCGGATCTGCTGGTTGCCGTCGGAGGCTGCGTCGCAAGCCAGGAAGGCGCCGGAATCGTCGCCCGTGCCCCCTACGTCGACGTCGTGTTCGGACCCCAGACCCTGCACCGCCTGCCCGCCTTGCTGGCCGAACGCCGCCGGACGGGCGTCGCTCAGGTCGATATCAGCTTTCCTGCCATAGAGAAGTTCGACCATCTTCCCCCGGCCCGGCTGGCAGGACCGTCGGCCTTCGTGTCGATCATGGAAGGATGCAGCAAGTATTGCAGTTTCTGCGTAGTGCCTTACACACGCGGCGAGGAGGTTTCTCGTCCGTTCGACGACGTTGTTGCGGAAATCGCCGGCCTCGCCGAACGTGGCGTCAGGGAAGTGACCCTGCTCGGCCAGAACGTAAATGCCTACCGGGGTCCGATGCACGACGGCGGCACGGCGGATTTTGCCGAACTCCTGATGCATGTCGCGGAAATCGACGGCATCGAACGCATGCGCTACACAACCTCCCATCCGCGGGAGTTCACTCAGCGGCTGATCGATGCGCATGCCGAAACACCCAAGCTTGCCGATCACGTGCACCTGCCGGTTCAGTCGGGGTCGGATCGCGTGCTCGCCGCGATGAAGCGCGGCTACACCGCGCTGGAGTACCGGTCGATCATCCGGAAGCTCCGCCGCGTCCGCCCAGCCATCGGACTCTCCTCGGACTTCATCGTCGGATTTCCTGGCGAAACTGACGCCGATTTCGAAGCCACGATGTCACTTGTCGAAGAGGTTGGGTTCGACGATTCCTATTCATTCCTCTACAGCCCGCGTCCCGGGACGCCCGCCGCTTCACTGAAGGACGACACCCCGCAAAGCGCAAAGCTCGAGCGTCTGGGCCGACTCCAGGCGCGGATTGATGCGCAGGCACGCGGGATCAGTGCGGCAATGGTCGGTACGGTGCAGCGCATACTGGTCGAGGGACCGTCGCGCAAGAACGCGAGCGAAATGGCCGGCAGAAGTACAAACAACCGAACCGTGAATTTCGCCGGCACGCCGGACATGGCCGGCAGCTTCACGGATGTCCGCATTACGCAGGCGCTTTCGCATACGCTTCGTGGAGAACTGGTCAGTGCCTGAGGCGCGCAGCCCTCGCGCCACCGCACGGAGCAGGCCATCGGAGATTCGCTTCGATCCGGTCGACAATCTGCGCCTGGCACGGTTATGCGGAGCCATGGATGCGAACCTTCGCCAGATCGAGACCGCACTCGATGTTTCGATCTCCAGGCGAGGCGCCGGATTCTCTTTCAAAGGCGACGCCAGACAGGCCGCCAACGCTGCCCGGGCGCTCGAATACTTCTATTCCAGGACTGCGTTGGACGAACTTTCACTTGAAGACGTGCAACTCGGGCTGGCGGAACTGCAGCATTCAAGCCCCTCCACGCCGATGGCAAGGGAAGTCGAAGCCGGCGCCGCCTATGAGCCGCCACTGCTTCTGACGCGTCGCCCGGACCTGCACGGACGCACGCCGCGCCAGACCGATTACATCAAGAGCATCCTCGCGCACGACATCGCGTTTGGCATCGGACCTGCAGGAACCGGCAAGACGTTCCTCGCGGTCGCCTGTGCGGTCGACGCGCTGGAGCGGGATACCGTCCAGCGTATCGTGCTGGTGCGGCCCGCCGTGGAAGCCGGCGAGCGACTCGGATTCCTCCCTGGAGATCTGGCGCAGAAAGTGGATCCGTATCTCCGGCCGCTTTACGATGCGCTCTACGATCTGATGGGGTTTGACAAGGTAGGCAAGCTTCTCGAGCGAGGCACGATAGAACTTGCGCCGCTTGCCTACATGCGTGGCAGGACGCTCAATCACGCGTTCATCATCCTCGACGAGGCGCAGAACACGACGCCGGAACAGATGAAGATGTTCCTCACGCGCATCGGTTTCGGGGCCAAGGCCGTCGTCACCGGTGATGTCACGCAAATAGACCTCGCGCGCGGTCAGAAAAGCGGCCTCATCGAATCGCGTGCCATCCTGGCGAAAGTGCGCGGCATCGCCTTCACGGAATTTCTCGCGGAGGACGTGGTGCGCCATCCACTCGTCGCGCGTATCGTTCATGCCTACGAAGAGCACGCGAAGCGCGACGAAACCGGCTGAAGCGTCGCCCGGGGTAGGCGTACGAGTCCAGGTGGCGAGCCGCTCGCGCAACATTCCGCCGGCCACAAGATTCCGCACCTGGGTACGCGCAGCCGCCTCCGGACGGACCGACGTCACGATCCGGCTTGTGGGGACTGCCGAAGCACGGCAACTGAATCTGGCCTATCGAGGGCGCGACTACGCCACAAACGTGCTTACATTCGCCTACGAACCTTCCTGCGGGGACGTCGTGCTCTGTCCTCAGGTCGTGGCGCGCGAAGCGCGCGTGCAGGGGAAAACCCTGCACGCGCACTATGCGCATCTGACGGTTCACGCCATCCTCCATCTGCGCGGCTACCAGCATGAACTTCAATCAGATACCGCACGCATGGAGAGAGCCGAAATCCGGATTCTGCGTCGACTGGGCTTCCCAAACCCGTACATCGCCTGATTTTCCGGTACGGCCCGGTACAATGCACACTTCATGAACGATCCCGACCGACCCGCTCTTCTGGAGCGACTGTCCGCACTCCTGCTGCGCGAGCCGGTGGACCGCGAGCAGCTCGTCATGCTGCTGCGCTCCGCCTACGAGCGCAATCTGGTCGATGCCGACGCGCTGTCGATCATCGAGGGCGCGCTGACGGTGTCGGAAATGCAGGTGCGCGACATCATGATCCCGCGCGCGCAGATGGACGTCATCGACATCAATGAACCGATAGCGCAGTTCATCAGTTCCGTGATTTCGACTGCGCATTCGCGCTTTCCGGTGATCGGCGAGAACCGCGACGACGTGATCGGCGTCCTGCTTGCGAAGGACCTGCTGCGCCACTATGCCGGCGAAGAGGAATTCAACGTGCGCGAAATGCTGCGGCCGGCGGTGTTCGTGCCGGAATCCAAGCGTCTGAACGTGCTGCTGCGCGAGTTTCGCGCCAGCCGCAACCACATGGCCATCGTGGTGGACGAATACGGCGGCGTTTCGGGCCTGGTCACCATCGAAGACGTGCTCGAGCAGATCGTCGGCGACATCGAGGACGAATACGATTTCGACGAGGCGAGCGACAACATCCTGCTCGAGTCGAGCGGCCGCTACCGGGTCAAGGCGCTCACGCAGATCGCCGACTTCAATGCAGCCTTCAACTGCGCCTTTTCAGACGCGGAATACGATACCGTCGGCGGCATGGTGATCGCGCACCTGGGACGCCTTCCGAAGCGCGGCGAGATGCTCAGCATTGAAAATTTCCGTATCCAGGTGCTGCGCGCCGACAGCCGCCGCGTGTACACGCTGATTGTCGAGAAGCCCAGAGCTTGACCACGCTCATTCCGGTCGCAAGGCGGCTCGAGCAGCCCCGTATCGCGCGACTTGCAGCACTCCTGGCCGGAGCCGTTCTCGCCGCCGCCTTCTCGCCGCTGGATTTCTATCCGCTGGCCTTGCTCTCCCCCGCACTCATGATCCACCTCTGGCTTTGCGCCCGGAGCCCCAGGGACGCCGCCTGGATCGGATTCTCCTTCGGCATGGGCCTGTTTGTCGCGGGCGTCTCCTGGATCTACGTCAGCCTGTCATTGTTCGGCGGCATGCCGGCCACATTGGCGGGCCTTGCGACGCTGGCGTTCTGTGCGTGGCTGGCGCTACTGCCGGCAGCGGTCGGATACCTCCAGCAGCGCATCCCGGCCGCCCACGGTGCGCGCGCCCTGCTGGTGATTCCGGCCCTGTGGATGCTGTTCGAGAGCCTGCGCGGCTGGTACCTCACCGGCTTTCCCTGGCTCACACTCGGTTACGCAACCACAGACACGCCGCTCGCCGGCTACGCCGCAATCTGCGGTGTTTTCGGCGTCTCTCTGATCACGATGATCTGCGCGGCGCTCGTGCGCCAGTCGGTCTGCGGACCGCGCCGCATGCCCGCCCTCGGAGGCCTGCTCATCATCCTCGCGGTGGGCGGAATGCTGCAAAAAGCGGAATGGACCCGGCCGTACGGCCTACCGCTTTCGGTGAGCCTGCTCCAGGGAAACATCTCCCAGCAGGTCAAGTTCGATCCGGACCGTTACGAGAAAACGCTTTCCACGTACAGGACCCTTGCCTCGGGCAGCGATGCCAGGCTGATCGTGTTGCCGGAGACCGCCCTGCCGCGTTTCCTCGATCGCATCGATCCGTACTACCTGAGCGAGCTGCAGTCGATTGCCAGGCGCAACGGCGGCGACCTCTTGCTTGGCGTACCCTACAGAAGCGACGCGTCAAGCTACTTCAATTCGGTGATCAGCCTCGGGACATCCCCGAGCCAGATTTACAGCAAGACGCATCTCGTGCCCTTCGGCGAATTCATACCGCCCGGCTTTGGCTGGATTTCAAGCGTCCTACAGGTGCCTCTCTCTGACTTTTCGCGTGGCAACCGGGAGCAAATTCCATTCAAGGTCGCCGGACAGCGAATCGCGATAAACATCTGCTACGAGGATGCGTTTGGCGAGGAAATCATCCGTCCGCTTCCGGAAGCGACCTTGCTCGCCAATGTGAGCAACGTCGCATGGTTCGGCGACTCACTGGCGCCCGGCCAACACCTTCAGATTGCGCGCATGCGCACGCTCGAGACGGGACGTGCAATGCTGGCTGCGACAAACACGGGAATCACCGCGGCAATCGACCGGGACGGACGGATACTCGGCCGCCTGCCGCAGTTCATGCAAGGACGGTTGGATGTGAGCGTACGCGGTTATGAGGGGATGACGCCTTATGCGCGAACGGGAAACTGGCCGGCGCTCCTTGTCTCAGCGCTGCTCATCGCGCTATCCGTCGCAGGGCGGAAAAGGTAAAATCCGCCCCTTCGTTTTCGGCGTCATTGACTCCAACTGCACGTCGATTCGCACATGCTCACATTCCAACAACTCATCCTGCGGCTGAACGACTTCTGGGACCGGCAGGGGTGCGTTCTGCTGCAACCCTACGACATGGAAGTCGGTGCAGGAACATTCCACACCGCGACGTTCCTTCGTGCGATCGGGCCGGAGCCCTGGAAGGCGGCTTACGTGCAGCCCTCCCGCCGCCCCAAGGACGGTCGTTATGGCGAGAACCCCAACCGCCTGCAGCACTACTACCAGTACCAGGTCGTACTCAAGCCATCGCCCACCAATATCCAGGCGCTTTACCTGGAATCCCTCGTTGCAATCGGCATTGATCCGAAGGTCCACGACATCCGGTTCGTTGAAGACGACTGGGAGTCTCCAACACTGGGCGCATGGGGTCTGGGCTGGGAGGTCTGGCTGGACGGCATGGAGGTGACGCAGTTCACCTATTTCCAGGAAGTCGGGAGCCTTGTTTGCAAACCCGTGCTCGGTGAAATCACCTACGGTCTCGAGCGGCTGGCGATGTACCTCCAGGACAGGGAAAGCGTCTACGACCTGGAATGGACGTCCGGGGTCAGCTATGGAGACGTCTATCACCAGAACGAGGTCGAGCAATCGAAGTACAACTTCGAGCACTCGAATGTCGACCTGCTGCTGCGGCTTTTCACCGATTTCGAGGGAGAAGCCCAGCGCCTGATCGAAGCCGGGCTCGCGCTGCCGGGATACGAGATGGTCATGAAGTGCTCGCATACGTTCAATCTGCTCGACGCGCGCGGTGCCATATCGGTGACCGAACGCGCAGCCTACATAGGCCGGGTCCGCGCGCTTTCGCGCCTTGTGGCACAGGCCTACTACGATTCGCGCGAAGCGCTCGGATTTCCGATGCTCGCCCAGCCATCGAAGGCCGCCTGAATGCAGGTCGACTCCCTGCTTGTAGAGCTTCTCGCCGAAGAACTCCCACCCAAATCCCTTGCCCGGCTGTCCCAGACATTTGCGGATACGCTCGCCGGGGATATGCGTCAGGATGGACTGCTCGGCGCCTCCAGCAGGGTGCAGGCATTCGCCACGCCGCGTCGTCTCGCCGTGCTGATCACGGACGTACTGGCTGTTGCGCCCGACCGGACAATCGAGGTCCAGGGACCGTCTGCGAAAGTCGGCCTCGACGCTGCCGGAAAACCGACGCAGGCCCTCGCAGGCTTTGCAAAGAAGAACGGCGTATCTGTGGACGATCTCGTGCAGGTGGAAAGTGCCAAGGGAAAGGTGTTCATGGCGCGCCGTTTGGCCGTCGGCGCCACTCTGGACGCGAATCTCGAGCTCATGGTCGCGTCTGCGCTCAAGAAGCTCCCCATTCCGAAACTCATGCGCTGGGGCGACGGAGACGAGCAGTTCGTGCGCCCCGTACACGGGCTCGTCATGCTGCATGGGTCGCGGGTGGTACCCGGCACCGTGCTGGGGCTTGTTTCGGGAAATTCCACCCGCGGGCACCGTTTCATGTGTTCGGGAGACATCACGCTTGAGAGCGCCGACGAATATGAGTCCCGCCTTAAGGACAATGGTCGTGTGGTTGCATCGTTTGCCGGACGAAAGGCATTGATCGAAGCTTCGCTCCTGTCGGCGGCCGCGAAACTCGATGCAAGGCTTGGTGACTTCAAGGATCTGCTCGACGAAGTGACCGCGCTTGTCGAGCATCCGACGGTTTATGCAGGCGGATTCGATCCCCGGTTCCTGGAAGTCCCGCCCGAGTGCCTGATCCTCACCATGCAGCAGAACCAGAAGTATTTCCCCCTGTTCGATGCAAGCGGAAAGCTTCTGCCGAAGTTCCTGATCGTATCCAACATGCAGGTGGCCGACCCTTCCAACATCGTCGGCGGCAACCAGCGTGTTGTGCGTCCGCGCCTGGAAGATGCGCGCTTCTTCTACAATCAGGACAGAAACGCCCGGCTCGAGACCAGGGTCCCTTTGCTGGGCAAGGTCGTTTATCACAACAAACTCGGCACCCAGCTTGAGCGCACCGAGCGGGTTCAGCTTCTTGCCGGGCGGATTGCGCGCCGGCTCGGCGCGGATGCCGCGCAGGCGGAACGGGCAGCGTGGCTTGCAAAGGCGGATCTGCTCTCGGGCATGGTCGGTGAGTTTCCCGAGTTGCAGGGAACGATGGGGCGCTACTACGCCCTGCATGACGGAGAGGACGCGGCCGTGGCGGACGCGATCGAGGAACACTACCTTCCACGCCACGCGGGTGACCGCCTTCCGCAAAGCCTGGTATCGGCTTCGGTCGCGCTTGCCGACAAACTCGACACGCTGATCGGCATTTTCGGAATTGGCAGCGCGCCTACGGGAGACAAGGATCCGTTCGCGCTGCGTCGCCTTGCGCTTGGCGTGCTGCGCATTCTCCTCGAATCGAAACTGCCACTCGACCTTGATGCCCTGCTTGCCGATGCCGTAGCGGCCGCGGCCGACACGAAACCGCCCACCTGGACGGCGACCGAGGTCAACACATTCATGCTCGAGCGCCTGCGCAACCTGTTGAGGGAGCAAGGCTATGCGTTCGACGAGATCGAGTCGGTAGTCAGCCAGTCCCCGACGCGAATCGATCTTGTTCCGGCACGACTGCAGGCGGTTCGGAGTTTTCGCAGCCTGCCGGAAGCGGCAAGCCTCGCCGCGGCGAACAAGCGGATTCGAAACATACTGAAAAAGGCCGCTGCGCCTGCGGTGCCTGCCAGCGAAGGGTTGTTGCAGGAGGCGGCCGAAAAAGCACTGTTTGCCTCGGTAGGAATTCTCGCGCCGAAAGTGCAATCCAGTCTCGACGCCCAGGATTTCAGCGGTGCGCTGCATCTGCTTGCAGGAATGCGCGCCGATGTCGACCGGTTTTTTGACGATGTGATGGTCAATGCGGAGGATCCAGCGCTTCGCGCCAACCGCCACGCCCTGCTCGGTCAGCTTGAAGTGCTCATGAACCGGGTTGCAGACATTTCGAGGCTCGCCACATGAAACTCCTGATGCTCGACCGTGATGGCGTGATCAACCAGGACAGCGACCAGTACATCAAGTCGCCGACCGAATGGAAGCCAATCAAGGGCAGCATCGAGGCGATCGCCCGGTTGACGCAAGCTGGCTGGCGCATCGTGCTTGCAACCAACCAGTCGGGCGTTGCACGCGGCCTGTTCGACATGAGCACACTCAATGCCATCCACGACGTGATGCACAAGGCTGTCACCCAGGCCGGTGGACGCATCGAGGCAATATTTTTCTGCCCGCATGCGGCGGATTCAAATTGCGATTGCCGTAAACCCCGGCCCGGCATGCTGCTCGAGATTGAAAAGCGTCTGAACGTGCCGCTCGCAGGCGTGCCGTTCGTCGGCGACTCGCTGCGCGACATGCAGGCCGCTTCCGCAGCCGGCGCGCGCCCCGTGCTTGTACTGACTGGGAAAGGCCGCAAGACCCGCGACGCGGGAGGACTCCCGGAAGGAACCGAGGTTCATGCGGACCTGGCTGCGTTCGCAGCGCACCTGTTGGAGACGCGCGTCGCATGATTGTGCTGCGCTCGGCGCTTTTTGCCGCCGCGTTAGTGATCGTCACCCTGCCCTACGCGGTGCTGTCGATCCTGACCTATCCGCTGTCGCGAATGTCGCGATTCAGGGTTATTTCCGGCTGGTCCCGCATCATGTTGTTCATGGCAAGGCACCTGTGCGGACTGGACTACAGGGTTGAAGGCCGGGAGAATCTCCCGTCACACCCCTGCGTGATCCTGTCCAAGCACCAGTCGGCCTGGGAAACTCTCGCCTTCCAGACGGTGTTTCCTCCCCAGGTGCACGTCCTGAAGAAAGAGCTGCTCTGGATCCCGTTTTTCGGCTGGGGTCTTGCCATGATGAGCCCGATCGCAATCGACCGTGCCAAGAGTCGCGCGGCATTGCGCCAGCTTGCCCGCCTGGGCAAGGAACGGATCTTGCAAGGGTTCTGGGTGGTCATTTTTCCCGAAGGGACGCGCGTGGCACCCGGAACGAGACGCAAATATCAACCTGGCGGCGCTTGGCTGGCTGTCCAGACCGCGACCCCGATCGTCCCCGTCGCCCACAATGCCGGCCTGTACTGGCCCAAAAATGCGTTCCTGAAGTACCCCGGCACCATCACCATGCGGATCGGCCCCATGATTCCCACGGACGGTCGTAACCCGGCAGAGGTCACCGCCGAAGCCGAAGCCTGGATCGAACAGCAGCAGGAGGCGCTTTGCCCGGCCCGCAACAACTGACGTTGTTCGGTTCGGACACGGGGCTGCCTGAACCCCGCGACAGCCTGCGGTTGATCCAGCTCGACAGACGTCTGGTCAGATTCCGATTCACGCGCTCACGCCGTCGAACGATCAGCATATCGATCGATGCAGATGGGCTCGCCATTGCGGCGCCGCATCACGCCCCATGGATGGAGATCGAGAAATTCCTGGGCGAAAAAACACGCTGGATCCTGCGAAAGCTGGACGATTGGGGACGCGCCGGCAGCCCCGTTCGCATATTCGGTGCGCACGGAGAGTCTCTGCCGGTATCCGGCCGCATCCTGACGCTCGACGTTACGGAAGGCGTGCGGCGCGTGGAGCTCGTGGGCGACAGATTGATGCTTCAGCTGCGCAGGCCGCACGAACGCGCTCGTGTCAAAACCGAACTGCTGCGCTGGCTGAAAGCGCACGCCCTGGCCACTCTGGCACCCCGGGTAGCGCACTACGCCGCGCGCCTTGATCAGCCGGCACCGCAGGTCACGGTGTCCAACGCACGAACACAGTGGGGAGTGTGCACGCAGGATGGCCGCATACGCCTGTCCTGGCGTCTCGTGCACGTGCAGCCCGCACTTGCAGACTATGTGGTGGCGCACGAAGTTGCGCACCTTGTCGAATTGAACCACTCTCCACGATTCTGGAAGGTGGTGGAGACGTTGTATCCTGAGTGCCGCACGGCGCGCCGCAGCCTCGACCTCGCCGCCGCCGCCCTTCCCATCATCTGAGGAAAAAAAACCATGCGACTCCTGCACACCATGCTGCGCGTTGGGAATCTCCAGCGCTCGATCGACTTCTATACCAAGGTGCTCGGCATGCGCATCCTGCGGCAGCGCGACGTGCCAGACGGCAAGTACACGCTGGCGTTTGTCGGGTATGGAGACGAGTCCGACACGACGGTTCTGGAACTGACCTACAACTACGGCACCGAGAAGTACGACCTCGGCTCCGCCTTTGGACACCTCGCGATCCAGGTCGAGAATGCCGCCCGGACGTGCGAGGCGGTTAGAGCCGCCGGCGGCAAGGTCACGCGCGAGGCCGGACCGGTCAAGTTCGGCTCCACAATCATCGCTTTCGTGGAAGATCCGGACGGCTACAAGATCGAATTCATCGAACGGAAAGGCTCGTAATCACGGAGATTCATTTCTGAAGACCGGCTCCTGTTGCGGATCTGGAGGATATTTCGATAGCGATTCTAACATAATCCTCCGGTGAGACATTCTCCGGGCGCACCCCAGGATCGATTCCGAGCGACTGCAGTCCCGCCGAGTCGATCATCGAGGACAGTGCGTTTCGAAGCGTCTTTCGCCGCGCCCCGAACGCGCGCGTCACCAGTGTCGCGAACACCTTCTCGTCGATAGTCACCACTTCGGCAGGTGGCCGCGGCACTAGTCGTACGATCGCCGATTCAACCTTTGGGGGCGGCCGGAATGCTCCAGCGGGTACCTTGAACAGGCGCTGTACCAGAAACCGGCGTTGCAGCATGATCGAGAGCCTGCCATACGCCGGGGTTGAGTGTGCCGCCGCCATCCGGTCGACGACTTCAAGCTGAAGCATGAAGTGCATGTCACGTATCCGGTCCGCGAACCCTGCCAGATGGAAAAGAAGGGGCGTTGAAACGTTGTACGGCAGATTACCCACCACGCGCAGGCCTATGGGGAGGTCGCCAAAATCGTAGGCAAGTGCATCTGCAACGATCAATTCCAGTCGATCGGGCGAAAATTCTGTTGCAAGTTCTGCTGCAAGATCTCTGTCGATCTCTATCGCCGTCAAATGGGTCAGCCGTTCGAGCAGTGGTCTGGTGAGCGCACCCTGGCCTGGGCCGATCTCGACGAGAACATCGCCTTCGCGGGGGGCGATTGCCGCTACGATACGGGACAGAACGTAAGGATCGTGGAGAAAGTGCTGTCCGAAGCGTTTGCGTGGCGTATGAGCCATTGCTAAGTGCCGGGTCGGCGCCTGCCGACGATCTCGATCGCCATGCGCAACGCCTCGAGTAGGCTGCCGGATTCGGCTCGCCCGGTTCCCGCGAGATCCAGCGCCGTGCCATGATCCACCGAAGTGCGTACCAAAGGAAGACCGAGCGTAACGTTCACACCACGCCCGAAGCTCGCGTATTTGAGTACCGGCAATCCCTGATCGTGATACATCGCAAGCGCGCAGTCGCCGCGCCGCAGACGCTCCGGGACAAACAGCGTATCCGCAGGTATCGGCCCTTCAAGCAACATCCCTTGCGATGCCAGATCGCGGATCACCGGTTCGATCACGTCGATCTCCTCCCTCCCCAAGTGCCCTGATTCCCCGCTGTGCGGGTTGAGACCGGACACCAGTATTCTCGGCCGGGCAATACCGAATTGCCGGGTCAGAGCGTCGTTCAGTACGCGCAGCGTTGCAGCAAGGTTCGCCCGGTTGATCGCCATGGGCACATCTGCGAGCGCAAGATGCGTGGTGGCAAGCGCCACCCGCAATCCGCCGCCCACAAGCATCATTACGACCTGTGAGGTGCCGGTTCGGTCCGCCAGGTATTCCGTGTGGCCGGTGAAAGGTTCACCGGCATCGTTGATCACTCCCTTGTGCACCGGCGCGGTGACCATCGCGTCGAACTCGCCCGCAACACAACCGGCGATCGCCCGGTCCAGCGTCGCCAGTACATAGCGGCCGTTTGCCGGATCGAGAAGGCCCGGGCGCGCTTCCCGTGACAGAGGCACATGGTCCACCTCGAGGCTGTCTGGCCGCGAAACACCGTCGGTCGAATAGCGCCTCAAACCCGTCCGTAGTCCGAGGAGCGCCGATCGTCCCGCCAGAAGATCAATATCGCCGATCAGGACTATTCGCGCCGGAATTGCTTCGCGCAAAAGCATCAGCGCAAGGTCCGGACCGATGCCGGCCGGCTCTCCGGTAGTCAGCGCAATGACCGGCAAGCTGGAACTCATATCGCCCTTTCAGGTTTAACCGCTGGGATGCGACCCGAAGAACCGGGCAAAACGCCTTTCCGTGCTATTTGTCCTCCAGACGGATCTCGACGTAAGTCCGATCCCGGAGCTGCCGCAACCAGTCCTGATAGGCCTCATCGGCGCGACGATCGCGCAAAGCCACGCGAGCCTGCATCCGCTTGCGATCGTCGCTGGCGTCTGCAACGCGCCGCTCCTGCACCTGAATCAGGTGATAGCCGAAGGGCGATTTGATCGGCTGGCTGACTTCGCCGGGCTTCAATTCGTCCATCGCCCGCTCGAATTCGGGCACGGTATCACCAGGGTAAACCCAATCCAGATCCCCCCCCCGGGACGCCGATCCATCCTCTGAATGCAGGCGTGCAAGCTCGGCAAAATCGGCACCGTTGACGATTCTTTCACGCAGATCTGCCAATCGCCGACGCGCGTCGCTTTCCGAAACGACTTCGCTGGTCTTGATCAGGATGTGCCGCGCATGCGTCTGGCGAACAGCCGCCCCGGTCTGAACACCCGACCCGCCGCGACGCTCCAGCAACTTGAGCACGTGAAAGCCTGCCGGGCTGCGCAGTACTGCGGACACGTCGCCGGGGCGAAGGTCTTTCAGGGCGCTGGCAAACAGTTCGGGCAACCGGTCGTGCGCCCGCCATCCCATCTGTCCGCCGGCAAGCGCGTCAGGTGCATCCGAAAAACTTGCCGCCAGCTTGGCGAAATCCGCCCCGCCCCTGGCCTCGGAAATCACCTTTTCAGCGCGAGCCTTTGCCGTCTGGATACTTTCGGGCGAGGCCTGTTCCGGAAGACGGACCAATACGTGCGCAATGTTGTACTCGACGTCGCCGACCGAGGCGCCTGGCCCCTGCGACTCAGCGATATAGAGATCGACTTCGCTGTCGCTGATCTGGATCTTGTCGTCGACTTCCCGCTGGCGCAATCGGGTGAGCACGATCTCATTGCGGATTTCCTCGCGAAACCGCTCGAACTTCAGCCCGTCGCCCTCGAGCGCAGTGCGGAATGCGGCGAGCGTCATCTTGTTGTTCTCGGCGATCTTCGACAACGCGCGATCCAGCTGGACTTCATCGACCCGCAGGCCGGTTTCCTTGGCCATCTGCAGTTGCGCCTTCTCGAGAATCAGTCGCTCCAGGACCTGCCGTTCGAGCAGATGGACCTCCGGCACCGGCGTGTTCTGCCGTTTCATCTGCCGCTCGGCGACAGTGACCCGTTCGGCAAGCTCCGAACTTGTGACCACCTGGCTGTTCACGACAGCCACGATCCGGTCAACCAGGGAAATGCGCTGCGCACCGGCCGGGCCGGCGAACACAGAAGAAAGCACGAGCGCCACGGTCGGCAAGATCCAGCGGTTCATCATCGGTTCAGTACACCTGCTCGAATGGAAGTCTGCGCTGAAGGCTCGGCGGGAGCGGTTGATCGGTGCGGAGATTCGTCGGCGTGTAGCCCGGTACGGCGCGCCTGAGCATATCGAACGGATCTGACCCCAGCTGGGCAAGATCGTTCAATTCCAGTTGCACGAAATAGGCCGTGGACGCAAGCTGGGTGGCGACTTGGAGCCGCTGGACAGTCAGGCGCAGGACCCAGCAGCCCGCGTTGTATTCCAGACCCCCGACACCCTCCAGCAGCCGGCCGTCGAAAAACGAATAGTTGTAACGGCCGACCACGAACCAGCCCGGCCTCACCGGCCACTGCCCCGAGATGTCGACCTGATCGATCGGGTTCGCCGGATCGCGCGCGTAGCGATATCCCAGGTTGATGAACTTGGCGAATTCAGGGGAATAACGCATGTTCATCCCGATTCGCTCGGACTTTGCGTTCTGCACGTTATATTGAACCGATGTATCGAAGTTCCAATACTGACCAACGCGTGCACCGACGGACGCAAGCACATCGGACGTATTTGCAGTGCTCAGTGGCGTCCCCGGTGTCAGACCCACTTTCTGGTCCGCAAAATAGTAGCGCTGGCCGATCGTGGCACGGAGAAACTCCTGACCGCCGGAGGTAAGCAACCTGGAAGTCGCCACCATTGTCAGCTGGTTTGCATCCCCGAAACGGTCCCCCCCCGCAAATCGGTTCTCCGAGAACAACTGAGAGAAATTGAATCCGGCCAGGCCAGTGTCAAAAATCGGGACGCTGTCCTGATTGTGGTAGGGCACACGTAGATAAACGAGGCGAGGCTCGAACGTCTGCGTGTAGTCCTTTCCTCCGAAGCGGGCATTCCGCTCATAAACCTGACCTGCATCCACGCTTATCCACGGAATTGCAACCGTCTGCTTGTCCGCCTGTCCGGGGGCCGTCCCGTCAAGATTGTAACTGGCGTAGTGGAGACCGACCTTGGGCGTGATGAAGTAGCCCGGGGTCAGGTACGGCGCGCTGAGCGTCGGATTCAGCGAGATACGGCTGCCCTCGACCAGCGTCGAGTGCGTAAACCGGACGTATTCCGCCGGCAGGGACAGGTCTGCAAACCCGGCGATTTCGTTCCTCGAGGTACCAAAACTTATCTGCGGAACGCGTTGATACGGGCTGACGATCGGAGCAAGTGGATCCTGAAGCACCTGAAACCGCTGAATCCGCCCCTGTAGATAGTAGGCGTTGCCTGCCAATGCCCCGTTGTACTGCAGGAACCCCTCGCGCGGCAGCAAGGTCTGGGAAGTCTGCCGAACCTTCGAGAACAGGTCGGTGAAGTACCGGCTGTCGGAAACCTTGTTCAGGTCCACACCACCGAAAAATTGCGGAGAAAATGTCTGTCGATGATAAAGGGACATTCCGTACCGGTCGCGGCCGGCACGTTGATCGTTCGGAAGATATTCCAGGCTCGCCGTCCCGGAATATCGGTGGTCGATATAACGCAACTCGCTCTGCAGCTGCAGTCCTCGCTTGCTGAGATAGCGAGGCGTGAGCGTCGCATCCATTTCCGGCGCGATGTTCCAGTAGTACGGCGCGCTCAGTTCCAGTCCGCTGCGGGTCGACTGTGTGTAGCCCGGGGCGAGAAATCCCGACTTCCGACCCTTGTCCAGGGAAAAATCCATCCAGGGCAGAACGGCAACCGTGGTGTCGAGAAACCGCAGCTTGCCGTTTCTGACCGTTGCAACCTGCGTGTTGTAATCAAGGTCGAGTTCCCTGGCTTCGATCAGCCAGTCATCCCGGCCGGGCTCGCATGTGGTGAATGAACCGTTTCGAATGCTGAAGTGGTCCTTGCCGAGAAACTCGATTTTTTCCGCCACGCCTCTGCCGGGCTTCGGTCCGCCGCGAATCGCGAACGTCGCGTCGTCGAACACACCGGTATCGTTGTTGAAGTCGTACTCCAGACGCGTGCCGAAGAACCGGTCCGAGCCCTGCTCCAGCCGGACGCCACCTTCGGCCTGTATGCGGCCGAACTCCTGATTCCGCTTTATGCGCTCCCCGAAAATGGTGGTGTCATCCTGGCGCAGCTCCGCCTTGCCACTTGCCGAGATTTCGATGTCCATGACGCCCTCGATGCGCTCGGCGTCGATGGTGGTCGGCCCCTTCTCCTTTGGCGGCGCCGACGTCTGAGCCACAAGCGCGCTGCTGAACGCGGCGCACAAGGAGGCGAAACAGATCGCTAGGAACGCCGGCGGGCGCGCCGCAAATGGCTGCATGGGGAGGTGGAAAAGTGCAAAAACCCGGACTGCTAAAATCGCACAATTCCCGGGATAAGGCAATCGCGGCTACATTCAATCCCGCTGGAGCGTCCGCCTGTGCTCAACCATTGACATGAGATGCAATCCGACACCCGTCTGACCAGCCTGCGCGAATGGCTCGAACCACAGCTTAGCGGCTGCGAATGGACGCTGACTCCCGCGTCTGAGGACGCGAGCTTCCGGCGCTATTTCCGGATCACATTTGCAGATTCCCGGGATCCGCTCATTGTGATGGACGCGCCGCCTGACAAGGAGGATTGCCGCCCCTTCCTGCAGGTCGCGCATTTGTTCGAAGCCGCAGGGGCACATGTGCCTCGCCTGTATGCTGAGGATCTCGCCCGGGGATTTCTCCTGCTCGAGGACCTCGGCGTTGCCACCTACCTGGACGCGTTGAATGCAGATGAGCCGTCCACGATCGGAGCGGATGCGCTTTACCCTGCCGCAATCGACGCCCTTGTGGCGATCCAACAGTCCAGCCGGCCCGGCGTGCTGCCTGCCTACGACGAGGCACTGCTGCGCCGGGAACTGGACTTGTTCCCGGATTGGTATGTAACCTGGCACATCGGGATCGAACTCCAGCCCGGGGACGCCAACATCCTGAAATCGGCGTTCGGAACGATCCTTGCGAATGTCCTGCAGCAACCAACCGTATACGTCCACCGCGACTATCATTCGCGCAACCTGATGGTTTGCCGACCACTCCCCGGTGTGATCGACTTTCAGGACGCCGTATATGGCCCGATCACGTACGATCTGGTGTCCCTGCTCAAGGATGCCTATGTCCGCTGGGAAGAAGAGCGCGTCATCGACTGGTGCATCCGCTATTGGGAGAAGGCGCGCCGGGCGGGATTGCCGGTGGCAGCCGATTTTGCCTCCTTCTATCGCGATTTCGAGTGGATGGGGGTACAGCGCCACCTGAAGGTTGCGGGAATCTTTGCACGTCTTTGCCACCGAGACGGCAAAACGCGCTACCTGTCCGACCTGCCCCTCGTTCTGGAGTACCTCGACCGGGCCTGCGCGCGCTATCGCGAGTTGGGGCCGCTTGCGGGCCTCCTCGATCGTCTGCACGGCCGCAGCCCTGTATCGGGCCTGACCTTCTGATGAAGGCCATGATCCTCGCCGCAGGTCGGGGAGAACGGCTGCGGCCGGTCACCGATACGCTACCCAAACCTTTGATCGAGGTCCGCGGCAAGCCGCTGATCGGCTGGCATCTCGAGCGTCTTGCGGCGGCCGGATTTCGTGACATTGTCATCAACGTATCGCACCTCGGAACCCTGATCGAGACTGCGCTGGGCGACGGCCGCGATTGGGGAGTTTCCATTGCCTGGTCGCGGGAAACCGTTGCTCTCGAAACGGCGGGGGGTATTGCCCAGGCGCTGGACCTGCTCGGGCCGCAGCCGTTCCTGGTGGTAAATGCGGACGTCTACTGCGAGATTCCATTTGCGAGTCTGAGACAGACCGTACTCGGCACGCGCCTGGGCCACCTGGTTCTGGTTCCCAATCCGGCATTCAGGCCCGAGGGAGATTTCTCGCTCGTCGATGGCCGGGTCGGTAATCGCACCACACCGCGCTACACTTACTCCGGTATAAGCGTGCTTGCACCGTCCATGATGGACGGGGTGAACCGGGGTTCCAAGGCATCGTTGGCGCCATTGCTGCGACGCGCCGCAGACGCCAGTCTGCTGAGCGGGGAGCTTTTCAGCGGGCTCTGGAGCGACGTGGGCACGCCCGGGCGGCTGGCCGATCTCAACCATCTGAAGACTTCATGAAAAATTCAAACGCAGCAACCGATCGTTTTGCGGATCGCCGACGCAGGCTTGCCGCCGCTCTGAAGACCGGAATTGCCGTCGTTCCGACCGCGCCCGAACGCATACGCAACCGCGACGCGCACTATCCGTACCGTTTTGACAGCTATTTCCATTACCTCACGGGATTCACAGAACCGGAAGCCGTGCTGGTGATGATTGCAGGCACTGCACCGGCATCACCCCCGCACTCGATCCTCTTTTGCCGCGAGAAGAACGAAGAACGCGAGATCTGGGACGGCTTTCGGCATGGTCCGGAGGGCGCGCGCGAGAAATTCGGTTTCGACGAAGCCTGCCCAATCGCACTGCTTGACGAAAGAATGAACGAACTGCTCGAAAATCAGCCGGTCATACATTACGCACCGGGGGCGGACGCAACCTGGGACGCACGCGTGATCGGCTGGCTGAATGCGGTCAGGGAAAAAGTACGACTCGGCATCGAGGCGCCGGCAGCCATCGAAGATCTGCGCGTCAAGCTCGACGAAATGCGCCTGATAAAGGACGCGGCCGAACTGGCGACCATGCGACGCGCGGCGGACATTTCGGCCGAAGCACACCGCGGTGCAATGCGGGCCACCCGGCCCGGACGTCACGAATACGAAATCGAGGCCGAGCTCCTGTATGCGTTCCGGCGCAACGGTGCGCAGTTCCCGGCGTATACGCCGATCGTCGCTTCGGGTCCCAACGCGTGCGTCCTGCACTATGTCGGCAACGACGCCCGGATGGCCGACGGGGACCTGCTGCTGATCGACGCGGGGTGCGAACTCGACGGATACGCCTCGGACATCACGCGGACTTTTCCGGTGAACGGGCGATTCACCGGCCCGCAGCGGGATGTCTACGAACTCGTGCTCGCCGCGCAACATGCGGCCATGCACGCCACCCGCGCCGGTCGCGGATGGAACGAACCGCACGACGCCGCAGTCCGCGTTCTGGCGCAGGGCATGCTCGACCTTGGATTGCTCGACGGCACGCTCGATGCGGTACTGGAGACCGAATCCTATCGGCGCTTCTACATGCACCGCACCGGGCACTGGCTCGGTCTGGACGTGCACGACGCCGGCGACTACAAGCAGAATGGCGCGTGGCGCCCCCTCGTGCCCGGCATGGTTTTGACCGTGGAGCCGGGACTTTACATACGCCCCGGCGACGGCGTCCCGGAGCGATTCTGCAACATCGGCGTGCGTATCGAGGACGATGTCCTGGTTACCGCGGGCGAATGCGAAGTCATCACACACGCAACGCCGAAATCGATCAACGAGATTGAAGCGCTGATGCGCGATGGCTGAGCACGCATTCGATGTGGCGATAATCGGTGCCGGCCCGGTCGGATGCGCACTCGCGCTCGGACTGCAGGGTTCCGGCCTTTCGGTTGCGCTTGTCGAACGCCCGCGCGAACTCGAAGCCGGGGGCGCGCAGCCCGGCGCCGTACGCGCCATCGCGCTCTCGTACGCCAGCAGATTGATCCTCGAGCGGTTCGGTGCGTGGGACTCGCTTGTGAAAACGCAGATTGATCAGATTCACGTGTCCCAGGCCGGCGGATTCGGCTTGACGCGGATTTCGCGCGACGACCTCGCACTGCCGGCACTGGGCTACGTGACGGCTTACGACGGAATTGCGCCGGGCCTTGCCGGCTGCCTGAAAGCCGAGGCAGTGCAAAGGCTGCGTGTCGCTACGCCGCCAAACGCACGACTCCTTGTGCACGCAGAGGGGTCGCCAGGAGAGGCGTCCGTCGAAAAGAATTATTTTCACTGCGCAATCATTGCGACGGTGTCGAGTGAGCGGCCTGCGCACGGCGTCGCCTGGGAGCGGTTCACCGATGAGGGCCCTCTCGCCTTGCTGCCCATGGGAAAAGACTACGCCCTGGTCTGGAGTCGCACGACTGCTGCGGCCGCCGATGTGATGCGCCTTCCCGACGACAAGTTTCTACAGGCGTTGCAGCGCGCGTTCGGCCGTCGCGCCGGCAGATTTCTATCCGTCGGGACGCGCGCGGCCACGCCGCTCGCTCTGCGCTACCGCACCAATCGCGCCTCGCCCGGAGAAATCCACATCGGCAACGCTGCGCAGACGCTTCACCCGGTCGCCGGCCAGGGGCTGAATCTGGGACTGCGCGACGCATGGGATCTGGCCGAACTGCTATCCAACACGCCCAGGGAACTGCACGGCACCGAAACGGTTGCTCGCCAGTTTGCGCGATCTCGACGTCTTGATGCGCAAGGCACCATCCGCGCAACCGATCTGCTTGCGACGCTGTATGTGCGTAGCGATCCCTTCAGTACGACTCTTCGCAGTGCGATACTGACGGGACTGGACGTTTTTCCGGCAGCACGTCGCGCACTCGCGCGCAGCATGATCTACGGCCCCGGGGCCTGCTAGTTCGCTGCTAACACGCAGCGAGCGGTCTCGTCCAGCCCGCCTCCGGGTGTGCGCGTGCGCAAAACCGGACATTTGCGCACGTTGTCAACTTTCACGTCCGCATTCACTTCTTTGGTGCGTTGCGATGCCGTTGCATCGTTACATAGTCCGTGTGTGCGTTTTTTTTTGTGGCGGGAACGTATAGAATGCGTTTCCCTTCGCAGCCCAATTTCCGACTCGATCCATCCGATGCAGCTTGGCATGCACGCGTTGCGCAATGCTTTGTTTGTCGCTCCCATGGCGGGGGTCACCGACCGGCCATTCAGACAATTGTGCAAGCGGTTCGGCGCGGGAATGGCAGTATCCGAAATGGTGTCCTCGAAACCGGAGCTGCGCGAGACGAGAAAGTCGCGCCTGCGCACAGACCATCGCGGTGAAGTCGAACCGATATCGGTGCAGATTGCCGGTGCCGACCCGCAGATGATGGCGGATGCCGCGCGATACAACGTGGCGCGTGGGGCCCAGATCATCGATATCAACATGGGCTGTCCGGCCAAGAAAGTCTGTAACGTCGCGGCCGGCTCGGCACTTCTGGAAAACGAACCGCTGGTGGCCTTGATTCTTCAGGCCGTGGTCGCGGCGGCGGGCGTCCCGGTCACGCTCAAGATTCGCACGGGGCCGAATCCCGCGAAGAAGAACGCGCTGCGCATCGCGCGCATGGCTGAGAGCGAAGGCATACAGTTGCTCTCGATACACGGCCGCACGCGTGCATGTGCGTTTTCCGGTCGGGCGGAGTACGACACGATTGCCGAAGTGAAGGCCGCCGTGAACATTCCGGTCATCGCGAACGGCGACATTTCCAGCCCCGAAGACGCCCGGGACGTGATCGCCAGGACGGGTGTCGACGGCGTGATGATCGGCCGCGCGGCACAGGGCAGGCCATGGATATTCCGCGAGATCGCCCACTTTCTCTCGACCGGCGAAAAGCTCGATCCGCCGCTGGTCTCCGAGATCAGCGCGGTGCTCGCCGAACACCTGCAGGCATTGCACGAATTCTACGGCGCAGAACATGGCGTGCGAGTGGCGCGCAAGCACATCGGGTGGTATGTAGGCGCGCTGGAGGGAGGCGAAGCATTCCGCCGTCATGTGAATTCGATCGACACTGCAGGGGCGCAAGTCGGGGCCGTATCCGCATATTTTGCGCGGCTCGCGCAGACCGACGATCGCCTCAGATATGCAGCCTCACGGCCCGGCTGGGACGCCACCGAGCCGCACTACAGGGAGAGACTCGCCGCATGAGCCGCAACAACGAACTTCACGACGCAGTGAAGCGTTCGCTCGAGCGCTACTTCAAGGACATGGATGGCGAGCGCCCGACATCAATTTACGACATGGTTCTCAAGAATGTCGAGAAACCGATGATCGAGCTGGTACTTGGCCAGGCCGAAGGCAATCTGACGCTCGCCGCGACTATGCTCGGCATCGACCGCAATACGCTGCGCAAGAAAATCCAGCGATTGCGCATCAAAGGCTGAGCGCCTACACGCACCGCGACCGTCTACCCTTCCAGGCACCGCAGAAGCCATGACAAAGATCAGCAGGGCCTTGCTCAGCGTCTCCGACAAGACCGGACTTGTCGAATTTGCTCGCGCGTTGTCCGAACTCGGCATATCGATCCTGTCGACCGGCGGAACGGCAAAGTTACTGGAAAAATCAGGGATTCCGGCCACCGAAGTGTCTGCCCACACCGGGTTTCCCGAAATGCTCGATGGGCGAGTGAAGACGCTGCACCCCAAGATCCACGGCGGGATACTTGCCCGGCGCGATTCGCGTGAGCACATGGCGGCGATTCGCGCCGCCGGTATCGAACCCATCGACCTCATCGTCGTGAATCTTTACCCGTTCCAGGCGACCGTAGCCGACCCTGACTGCAGACTCGAAGATGCGATCGAAAACATCGACATCGGCGGGCCAGCGATGATCCGGGCGGCAGCCAAGAACCACGGCAGCGTAACTGTCGTCGTGGATCCCGACGATTACGCGAAAGTGCTGGGAGAAATACGGGCTTCCGGTAACGTCAGCGACGCGACGCGGTTTTCGCTGGCCAAAAAGGTATTTGCGCACACGGCCGCTTACGACGGCGCGATTGCAAACTACCTTTTTTCCCTCGATGCCGAGAACCGGCGCCAGGACTACCCGGATGTGCTCAACCTGCAGTTCGGCAAACTTCAGGACATGCGCTACGGAGAGAACCCGCATCAATCAGCGGCGTTCTACGCAGACATGCGTCCCATCGAAGGAAGCCTTGCCAGATATCGCCAGCTCCAGGGAAAGGCGCTGTCCTACAACAACATTGCCGATGCCGACGCGGCCTGGGAGTGCGTCAAGAGCTTTCCCGAGCCCGCGTGCGTCATCGTGAAGCATGCCAACCCCTGCGGCGTTGCCAGCGGAGACAATCTCCTGTCGGCCTACGACAAGGCTTTCGCGACCGATCCAACATCCGCTTTCGGCGGAATCATCGCTTTCAATCGCGCCCTCGACAGGGATGCAGCCGAGGCAGTCAGCCGGCAATTCGCCGAAGTCATCATTGCGCCACGGGTCGAACCGGATGCAAAGCAACTGCTGTCCTCCAAGACCAATCTGCGCATTCTGGAAGTCCCTTTGGCACACGCGGTCATGCGCTACGATTTCAAGCGCGTGGGTGGCGGACTGCTCGTGCAAAGCCCGGACTCGAACAGCCTCGCAGCTTCCGAGCTGAAGGTTGTCACCCGGAAAGCGCCGACGGAGGCGCAGCTGAAAGACCTGATGTTCGCGTGGCGTGTCGCAAAATTCGTCAAATCCAATGCCATCGTATTCTGCAAGGACGCGATGACACTGGGTGTCGGTGCCGGACAGATGAGTCGCGTGGACAGTGCGAGGATTGCTTCGATCAAAGCCGGGAATGCAGGACTGGTACTCACCGGAAGTTGTGCCGCCTCGGACGCTTTCTTCCCCTTTCGTGACGGTCTCGACGTGGTCATCGACGCGGGCGCCATCGCCGTGATTCAGCCCGGCGGCAGCATGCGCGATGATGAAGTCATTGCTGCGGCGGACGAGCGGGGAATCGCCATGGTTCTCACCGGCGTAAGGCACTTCAGACACTGATGAAGCTGCTTGTCGTCGGTTCGGGCGGTCGGGAACACGCGCTTGCCTGGAAACTTGCCCAGAGCCCCCGCGTCCAGGTCGTCTACGTCGCGCCCGGAAACGGCGGAACCGCCACCGAGCCCGGCCTTGAGAATGTTCCGCTGACCGACATCGGGGCGCTGGCCGAATTCGCTCGACGCGAGAACGTATACCTCACGATTGTCGGACCCGAAGGCCCGCTCGCTGCAGGCATCGTGGACGAGTTTCGTGCGCAGAATCTGAAGATATTCGGCCCCTCGAAAGCCGCGGCGCAGCTGGAATCATCCAAGGACTTTGCCAAGCAATTCATGGTGCGCCATGGCATCCCCACTTCACGCTATGCAACCTTCGTCGATCCCGCCCTGGCCAAGCGATATATCGAGGAGCAGGGCGCGCCCATCGTCGTTAAGGCTGACGGCCTCGCGGCGGGCAAGGGTGTGGTGGTCGCAGAAAGTGTCGAGGAGGCAAAGGCGGCCGTCGATTTCATGCTGGGTGACAAAGGACTGGGCGACGCTGGCGGTCGCGTCGTGATCGAGGAGTGTCTGAAAGGCGAGGAGGCAAGTTTCATCGTCATGTGTGACGGCGTAAACGTCCTGGCGATGGCAACCAGCCAGGATCACAAGCGCCTGGGGGACGGCGACCGGGGGCCCAACACCGGCGGCATGGGCGCGTACTCCCCGGCGCCGGTCGTGACACCACAGATCCACGCCCGGGTCATGCGCGAGATCATCCTGCCCACGGTGGCCGGGATGGCGAAGGACGGCCTGCCGTACACGGGATTCCTCTATGCCGGGCTGATGATTGATGTCTCCGGAAACGCAAAGACGCTTGAATTCAACTGCCGCATGGGTGACCCAGAGACCCAGCCCATCATCCTGCGGCTCAAGTCCGATCTGCTCGAGCTCGTAGAGCATGCCATCGCGGGTACGCTTGACCGCGCGGAGGCCGACTGGGACCGCCGTTGCGCATTGGGTGTGGTGCTTGCCGCAAGGGGCTACCCGGCGGACCCGAAGACGGGCGACGCGATCGAAGGCATACCCAAGGCAATCCAGGACGGCCACGTATTTCACGCCGGGACGCGGTTGGAAGAAAAGACGCTGCTCACGAACGGCGGGCGTGTGCTGTGTGTCACAGCCCTGGGCGACAGCGTAAAAATGGCCCAGAAGCGCGCCTACGAGACTGCGGAGTCGATCCGGTTCCCTGGAATGCAGTTGCGGCACGACATCGGTCACCGCGCACTCCGGAAAAAGTAGACCGCCGTGGACATCGAAGCCGTTCACAAATACCTCGCAAACCTCCAGGGGCGCATCGTCTCCGAACTCGAAGCGGTCGATGGCGGCAGTTTCCGGTCGGACACCTGGTCGCGCCCCGAAGGCGGCGGCGGAACGACACGAATCATCGAAGACGGCTCGGTGTTCGAACGTGGCGGGGTGGGCCTTTCCCGCGTGCAGGGGACAAAATTGCCGCCATCCGCGTCGGCCAGCCGTCCGGAACTGGCGGGACGCAGTTTCGATGCCATGGGCGTTTCGCTGGTTCTTCATCCACGCAATCCGTACTGCCCGACGGTACACATGAATGTCCGCTGCTTCGTTGCACTGAAGCGCGGGGAGGATCCGGTCTGGTGGTTTGGCGGCGGCATGGATCTCACCCCCTACTACGGGTTCGAGGAGGACGCGCGCCATTTTCACGCCACATGCCGTGCGGCGCTAGAGCCCTTCGGCCCGGAGTATCACCCGCGCTTCAAGCGATGGTGTGACGACTACTTCTTCCTGAAACACCGCAACGAGGCGCGCGGCATAGGCGGGATATTCTTTGACGATTTCTCGGAGCGCGGTTTCGATTTCTCGTTCGCGCTCATGCAGAGTGCAGGCGATCGTTTCCTCGCTGCCTACGTGCCCATACTCCAGCGGCGCAAGGATCTCCCGTATTCCGAGCACGAGCGCCGGTTCCAGGCCTATCGCCGCGGACGCTACGTAGAGTTCAACCTCGTATGGGACCGCGGAACGCTTTTCGGACTCCAATCGGGCGGACGCACCGAATCCATCCTGATGTCCATGCCACCGGTCGTACGCTGGCAGTACGACTGGAAGCCGGAGCCAGGATCTCCGGAAGCGCGACTGTATTCGGATTTTCTGGTGCCCAGGGACTGGGCCTAGACCGTCGCCTCGGCGGCCTTGCGGTACTGCGCGCCCGCGTCCCCTTGCCGTCCCAAACGCTCGAACAGCCGCGCAAGCGCCAGATGCGATTCTCGATTTGGTTCGAACGACAAACTTGCCTCGATGTAGTTCTGCGCCTTGCCCCATAGTTCCGCGCGGATACACAAGCGTCCGAGGGTGAGCAGAAGCCGTGCATCGCCCGGGTGTTCCAGAAGCCAGTGTTCGGCCTTTTCGATCCGCAGGCGCACGTCGTCGGATGAGGTTTCACCATACAGGTCGACCAGCACGGGAATCCAGTCCTGCACCAGCGCTTTTTCGAGGATTTCCCGCGCCAGGGACGTACGCCCGGCCTTCGCGGCAATGCGCGCGGCCGCGGCCGCAACCCGTGGAATGACCTGGTCACGTGAAGGCAATCGACGCCAGCGCGCTTCCAGTCCGGCCGGATCGCTCGACAATCCGCCCAGCAGTTCGACAAGCGCCCGGCTCTTGTATTCATCCTGCAGCGCGGGCGAGATCGCGTCCCGCTTCGCAAGAACACCCGTCAGCCGCAGCACCTCCTCCCAGTTTCGTCCACCAAGCTCGGCTCGAAGCAGCATACGCAGGGTGGCGATGTGCTTCGGACCCGAGTCATGCAGATCCCTGAGTACCTTGCGGGCGCCGGCAAAATCACGTTCGTCCAGCAGAAGTTCCGCTTGCGTCACCAGTCTCGCGACATGGAGCGAATCACCCGACTCGGCAGCCTTCTCAAGCCACGCGTCACGCCGGTCCGCAGCGCGCAGAAAGTGCGCCGCACGCGCGGCGAACAGCGCGGCCAGCGGGCGCGAGTCGCCGCCGTCAAACGCGCGCCTGGCCTCGCTCTCCGCGCGCGCGTAGCGTCCCTCGAAATACGCCTGTGCCGAACCAAGCAAAGCCTCACGCGACCTGGCAATACGCCGCCGCTCCCTGAACGCCCTGACGTGTAATGGAAGATGCAGCGTGTGATGAACCAGCCGGGCGAGCAGATACACGACGACGAAGGTGCCCGCAACCAGCACGACAAAGAGAACCAGCGACAGCTCGACGCGCCAGGGCGGATAGACAAAAAGTGCGTAGCCTTCGTTGGCTCGCCCGACGATGGCGAGTGCCACGGCGGACGCAAAGACGGCCAGCAACCAGAAGAGCGCTCGCATCAGGCTAGCTGCCGCGGCGCTCGCGATGCGCCTTGAAGCTCCGAACGGCTTCCAGGCTGTCGACCAGCGTGGGCAATTCGAACGTCAGCGCCGCTGCGCCAAGCTGTTTCAACTGCGCTGAGAAGCTCCCTGCCGGCTTGGAACGCGAGTCGAAATAGCGTTTCAGCCATGTTTGCGCGACGCGCACGTCCTCGCGAAATCCCGCTTCGTCCCGCATTGCCAGCGCCAGCCGTGCATTCAGCAGCCGCAGCTTGAGATTCTCTCGAAGGAAATAGGCCTGGGAAGGCAGAAGCAGCGGCGGCTCAGGCCCATCCATCGTGCGGATCTGGATCAGGGTGCGGAGTTCGGCCCACAATTCGGCCCCGAATCGTGCGAAAAATCCCGCCGGTACGATGTCCGCGGCCCCGGTCACGTCGCCCTTCCCGGCAGGTTGGGAACGTTCGTCAAACGCAAGCGGGAGTCCATCCACCGCGGCGACCAGTTCATCCAGACGCAGGGACAACCCTGTGATATCGACACTTGGAAGGGCGCGCAGGCGCTCGATGTCGCGCGCAAGCGCCTTGCGCACAGGAATGAACTGCGGACGATCGCTGCGTGCGAGGCGCGATTCGGCCAGTTGCAGCGCCAGCAGCGCAGCACGAACATTGCTTGAGAGCTGAAGCTGCTGGGCAGCAATCGTCAGCACCTGCTCGATTTCGGCAAGCGCCCACTCGTCGCGGTTCCGCGAGAGCTCCTGATACAGCGACTCGAGTGCGAGTTGCTGACTTTGCGACTCGGCAAGACGACCTTCGAGTACCGCGATCTTTGCTTGCGCGTCACGCATCGATTCGTTCGCCTGCCCGGCGAGCATTTTGGCCTCGCGGCTTTCGGTCTCGATATCGCGCAACCGCCGGGCGAGCTCGTCTTGCGTCGCGCCGATTCTGACGCGGGTGTCGTACCACCCGTAACCTCCGGCCAGCACCAGGGCGCCGACAATGGCGACCAGAGCGGCGGCGCGCTTCCAGCGCGAAGGAGCCGTTTCTGTGGCGGGTGGGGCTACGCTGATTTCGTTTGTATCCATGACCATGGCGGATGTTCAGACAATGCGACTCTATGCAGAGGTTTTATCCTGCGCGGCCGAAATAGGCAACCAGCGCAGAAAGCATATCCTCGTCAGCGGGACCCGCGACGACCGGATCCGAAACACCCAGCGAGCGCGCTGTGTCGGTGAGCCGTGCATGGGGAACGAACAGGCGCGTCCCCGCCAGAAGTTCGGCAGCGCCACCGCCGAGCATGCTGACCAGATTTGCCAGGCCTTCCCCGCTTGTCACGACAATCGCATCCACTGTGCCGCTGCCAAGGTTGGCGAGCAACGGGCCAGGATCAAGAGAGGGCATTCTGCGCCTGTAGCATTCCGCATAAACCACGCTGGCACCATGCGCGCGCAATCCATCCGCGAGCGCCTCCCTCCCACCCTCTCCCCGGAATATCACGACCCGCTTCCCGGCAAGTTCGGCAAGGCCGGGATGGCGCAGGAGCGCCTCGCTGTCAGCCAGGCCATCCGGCGAGAGAGTCTGTTCAAAGCCCCTTTCTTCAAGCGCCTGCCGTGTTCCGCCACCAATTGCCGCTGTCGCGATGCCGGGCGGCCACTCGCGACGCGCCTGAATCCGATCCAGACCCTGCGCAACCGCATTGCGACTGATGAATATTGCCAGATCGAATGAATCGAGCGCGTCGATGATTGAATCGAGTTCAGGGCTTGTTGCAGGCTCGATTGCAATCACCGGGAACCGCAGCGCCCGCCCTCCGGCTTCTTCGATTCGTGCCGCAAGCGCTGCCGCCTGATGTTCGGGGCGCGTAACGACGACGATGCGCCCGGCAAGCGGGCGAGCGTCCGGCGTCACGGTACCAGCGCGGCCAGTATCTCCGCAGCCCCGCGTTCCCGCAGGCGGTGTGCCAGATGCATCCCGAGCGCCTCCGGCGCGTCTTGCGGTCCCGATTCCTCGGCGCGCGCGATGCGGCTGCCGTCGGCCGAGGCAACCAGCCCGCGCAACCTCAGCACGCCGGCCGAGAGGTCCGCAAAGGCGCCGATCGGAATGCTGCAGTTACCGCCAAGCGCGCGGTTCACTGCCCGCTCGGCCTGCACGCATGCCGACGACCCGGCATGCACCAGAGGCTGGAGCGCGGCAAGTATGTCGCTGCGATCCGCCCGGCACTCGATTCCAAGTGCACCTTGTCCGGGAGACGGAAGACTCTGTTCGATGCTTAGGAAGCCGCGAATGCGCGACGCAAGCCCCAGTCTCTTCAGGCCTGCGGCGGCCAGAACGATGGCCGCATACTCCCCACCGTCGAGCTTGGCAAGGCGGGTATCCACATTACCGCGCAGCGTGCGGATTTCCAGCGCCGGGAAGCGCTCGGAAATCTGCGCTGCGCGACGCAGACTGGAAGTGCCCACAACGGCCCCCGACGGAAGATCGGCCAATTCGGCGTACCTGTTCGAAACGAACGCGTCGCGCGGGTCTTCGCGCTCCGTAATCGCTCCCAACGCGAATCCTTCGGGAAGTTCCACCGGGAGATCTTTCATGGAATGAACCGCGATGTCGGCACGTGCATCGGCGAGTGCACGTTCCAACTCCTTGACGAACAGCCCTTTGCCGCCCTCTTCGGAGAGTCGCGCCCCCAGCATCTCGTCGCCCCGCGTGCTCATCGGCAGCAATTCGACGCGGCAGCCCGGATAGAGCGCTGCAAGCCGGCCCTGCACATGCTCAGCCTGCCAGAGCGCCAACCGGCTCTTGCGCGTTGCAATGATCAGCCGCTCAGGCGTGAAGCCGGGCGCTGCGGGAGGTTTCGTGGCGGAAGTCATGCGGGAAGTGGGGGAATTCTAGCAGCCCTTCACCTGTCTTCGAGAATGTCCCTGACAGCCGACCATTGCCGGCGACTCACCGGCAATCGCTCAGGCACGCCATCGAGCAGCACTTCCCAACGGGATTCCTCGTCATTGCTGCCGACGGCCCGCTCAAAACCGGTGATGGCAGCTCGGGCAACGAGGCAGTTTCTGTGGATCCGGATGAACTCGTCCGCGAATTCCTTCTCCAGCGACACGAGTGCCTCTTCGATGATGTGCTCGCGCTCCCGGGTGCGCAACGTGACGTACTTCAGCTCCGCTTTGAAATAGACGATCGCGGTCAGCGGAACCAGCTGGATCCGATTGCGCTCGACGATTGAAAAGCTGGTTCGTG
This sequence comes from uncultured beta proteobacterium, assembly GCA_963844255.1. Lineage (GTDB taxonomy): Bacteria > Pseudomonadota > Gammaproteobacteria > Burkholderiales > SG8-39 > SZAS-79. The sequence goes on along the minus strand of CAWJNP010000083.1, from coordinate 24,527 downwards.
ACGCGGGGTGAGCGCGCGCCAAGGCCTCCTTGGGCGGCGGCCCGGAATGCTGCACTTTTTTTAGCGCGACGCCGAGCCGTTCGGATCTGACCGGCTTGAGCAGATAGTCAAGTGCGTTCAACTCGAACGCCTGAACCGCGTGAGCATCGTGCGCAGTGATAAAGATGATTGCGGGGCCGGACTCCAATGGTTCCAGATGCCGTGCAATCTCCAGTCCGGTCAGCCCCGGCATCTGGATGTCCAGGAGCAGCACCTCGGCGCCGCTCGTCGGCAATCTGTCGAGAACCTGCAGCCCGTTTTCGGCTTCCCCGACCACTTCGGTAGGACATTCATCGCTGAGGTCGTCGAGCAACTCCCGGATCCGAGCCCTTGCCGGCGGCTCGTCGTCGGCGATGAATACGCGCAGTGGCCTTTGACTCATGGTCCCTTCCCTTCCCCCGCCGGATGCTCTGTCAGAAATGGAAACTCGATCTCCACCTCGAACCGGCCGTCCGACACCCGGGTATCCAGCCTAGCTTCGGCGTCAAAGAACAGATCCAGTCGCTCGCGGAGATTTTCAAGCGCCATCCGGTTTCCAGGACGATGCCCGGTATCCGGTTGGAATGGATTTACCAGGCGGACCAGAACCCGCTTGCCCCGGGCGGCAATGTGCACGAGCACTTCTCCCGTTCCTACGCCGGGTTCGACGCCATGATAAACCGCGTTCTCGAGCAGGGGCTGCAGCACGAGCGGCGGTAGCAGCGCGTCCTGCGGGGCATTGTCGATGTCCCAGACGACCCGAAGGCGTTCGCCCAGCCTCAGTTGCTCAAGCCTGGCGTAACGCTCAAGAAGGGCGATTTCCTCTGCCAGACGCACGAATTTCCGGCCATCCGACATCAATACCCGGAACAGATCCGCCAGGTCCTCAAGCGCGATTTCCGCTCTCTTCGGGTCACGTCTGATCAGCGAGAGCACGGCATTCAGGCTGTTGAAGAGAAAATGCGGTCTGATTCGCGCCTGTAGCGCCTGCAGTCGTGCGGCGGCCAATGCCGGAGAAAACGCCTTTGCACGCAAGCGCAGATAGGCGAGCAGCCCGGCAGCGAGCAGCGCACTGAAGAACACGGTGCGCGACAACTGCCGCTCGCCTGCCGGCATGAACGTTGCGGACTGCACGGCGTAGGCCAAACCGCCAACCACACCCGAAACGATGACCAGAACCACTCCGACCGCCGTCCAGTAGCGCATCGAGGCGAGCATCGGCGACACGACATACAGCGCCAGTATGGTGACGAGCAAGGCCGGTTCGATCAGGGCGGCATCGCGCACAAAACGCTCGAGCCCCTGAATCCAGCCGGGTTCGGCAAAGGCCGTCGCGCACAATGCAGCCGCGTTCACAGCGACGAGGATGCGCGCCGTCGTACCCAGATTGCGGAAGTCAGGCAGGCCGTCTGAATAGGCGTTTTGCTTTATACTCATTGCACTTACGCTCGATCGCGCAGAGCAGCTGCGCGGATTGCCGCCAGCGCTCGCCGCGACTCACCCAGTATGCCCCATGGTCACTAGACAATCAAAACCGCGCAGGCGACCTGCCGGAGGCGTCGCATCGGCCGGCAAGGCGTGGTCCGGCCGATTTGCCGAGCCCGTCGACGCTCTGGTAAAGCGATTTACCGCCTCGGTTTCCTTCGATCGCAGGCTCGCGTTGGTCGACATTCGCGGGTCGCTTGCCCATGCCCGCATGCTGGCCGCACAGAAAATCCTCTCAAAGAGCGACCTCGCAGCAATCGAACGCGGGATGAAAACGATTGCCAGCGAAGTCTCCGCAGGCGCTTTCAAATGGTCGCTCGACGCCGAAGACGTTCATCTGAATATCGAGCAGCGTCTGACCCAGCTCGTGGGCGATGCGGGCAAACGGCTGCACACCGGGCGCTCACGCAATGACCAGGTCGCGACCGACATACGCCTGTATTTGCGCGACGAAATCGATGCGATTCGTGCCGCCCTCGTACGCCTGCAGGAAAACCTGCTGGCCGGTGCGTCGGCGCACGCCGCCGTCGTCATGCCCGGATTCACTCACATGCAGGTCGCGCAGCCAGTCACTTTCGGCCATCACCTGCTTGCCTATTTCGAGATGTTCGAGCGTGACCGCGAACGGCTGGCGGACTGCAGAAAGCGCGTCAATCGATTGCCGCTCGGCGCCGCAGCCCTCGCCGGAACAACGTTCCCGATCGACAGGCAGCGGGTCGCGCGGGATCTGGGTTTTGAGGCGATCTGCGAAAACTCCCTGGACGCCGTGTCAGATCGTGACTTCGCCATCGAGTTCGCCGCGTGCGCCTCGCTCATCCTCGTGCACCTGTCGCGCTTCTCGGAGGAGCTTATCCTCTGGATGAGTCCGCGCTATCGCTTCGTGACAATTCCCGACCGGTTCTGCACCGGCTCGTCGATCATGCCGCAGAAGAAGAATCCGGACGTTCCCGAACTGGTACGCGGCAAAAGCGGCCGCGTTTTCGGCCATCTCGTCGGCCTGCTGACCCTGATGAAAGGCCAGCCGCTCGCCTACAACAAGGATAACCAGGAAGACAAGGAGCCCCTGTTCGATACGGTGGACACCGTACGGGACTGCCTGACCGTATTCGCCGACCTGGTCGCTGGTATCCGGCCGGTCCCGGACCGCATGCGTGCCGCGGCACTGGAAGGCTTCTCGACAGCGACTGACCTGGCCGACTACCTGGTTGGAAAAGGGGTGCCGTTCCGCGACGCCCACGAAGTCGTCGCACGGGCGGTACGCGAGGCCGAAACGAGGGGCTGCGATCTGTCTGCCCTGAGCCTGCCCGCACTACGGAAATTTTCCCCGCAGATCGGGGCGGACGTGTTCGAGTGGCTCACGCTGGAAGGGTCCGTTGCCCGCAGGAAACATCCGGGAGGCACGGCACCCGCGCAGGTCCGGCGCGCCGTGGCACTGGGTCGCAAGCGGCTAGCGCGCGCGTGACCGACGCGCCCACCTTGGAGTACGTCGGAAAGTACCCCGTCATTAAAAGGCTGGGCGAGGGCGCGACGTCGGTTGTCTACCTCTGCAACGATCCGTTCAAGAACCGCGACGTCGCGGTCAAGGTGGTTTCGTCCGAGGCCTTCGAGGATCCAGCGCGCGGCAAGTTGTTCCGGAAGCTGTTCGTCAACGAAGCGTCCCTCGCCGGTAAGCTTCAGCATCCCCATATTGCGCAGATCTATGACGCGGTTGCCGAGGAAAAGCTGAACTACATCGTGATGGAGTACGTCGACGGCGGCACACTGGAAAAATTCTGCGCACAGGACAACCTGCTGCCCGTGGAAAGCATGATCGAGATGATCTTCAAGTGCAGCCGTGCGCTCGCGTTCGCGCACAGCATGGGCATCACCCACCGCGACATCAAGCCCGCCAACATCCTTTACGCTGGCGGAACGGACGTGAAAATCACCGATTTCGGCGCGGCGCTGATTGCGACGGCCGAAACGACCCAGATCGCCGCGATCGGGTCCCCCGCATACATGTCGCCGCAGCAGGTGAAGGAACACCCGCTTGACCATCGCACGGACATCTACTCGATGGGTGTGGTGATGTACCACCTTCTGACGGGCAAGCTGCCTTTCCAGGCAAGCAACAATTTCAGCCTGATCTACCAGATCACCAACCTGGATCCCCCGCCACCGTCTTCATACCGGCCCGGCATCCCGGCCAGCGTGGAGGCCATCGTCCGGCGAGCCATGGCACGAGACCTTGACGACCGCTACCCCGACTGGGAGGCGTTCTCCCTCGATCTGGCGGAGGTATTCCGTACCGAAAATTTCGGCACCATGCAGGCGGAGTTCGCGGACGCAGACAAGTTCGAGATGCTCCGCAGCATTTCGTTTTTCGAAAACTTTACCGATGCCGAACTATGGGAAGTGGCGCACATGGCGAGTTGGCGCCTGGCGGCCGAGGGCGAACAACTGATGAAAGAGGGCGAGCCGGGTGACTTTTTCTGCATACTTGCGGAAGGCGAGGTCAAGGTCACCAAGCGCGGCAAGCTGCTCAACCTGTTGCGCACCGGAGAGGCGTTCGGCGAAATGGCCTACCTGTCAAAGACCGCGCAGATGCGCGGCGCGGACGTAACCGTCATGGGCAATGCGAGGATCATCACGGTACCCACGATCAACCTGGAGCAGGCGTCCGATGCCTGCCGGCACAAATTCGACCGCGCGTTCATGGAAATTCTCGTGGAACGCCTGACGATGGCCAACGTCCGCCTGTCGGGCGTCTGAGCGCAAAGCGCCGGTGTGCGGCCGTCGCCCGACCGGCCGGCCGGAAAAACTACGCCGGCTGCTTGGCGACAACCGGCTCAAGCAGTTTTTGCAGTTCGCCCGCCTGATACATCTCCCGAAGAATATCGGAACCGCCGACGAACTCTCCGTTGACGTAGAGCTGCGGGATCGTCGGCCAGTTCGCGTACTCCTTGATGCCCTGCCGGATGTCCGGGTTCTCGAGGACATTGACGGTGAACAGGCTCTTCACGCCGCACGCGCCCAGAAACTGGACCGCGGCCTGCGAAAAACCGCACTGCGGCGCCTGTGGCGTACCCTTCATGTAGAGCACCACGGGATTGCCCGTGACCTGCGACTTGATGACTTCCTGTACGTCCATGTGTTGCCTCTCTCAGCGATTTAATCGTGCGTCGGCTGGCATCCGGCTGCTGTCGGAATTACCTGACCATATTAGTCAAGATTCTACGTTCCACCCCGGCTGGTAGTCAACTTTCCCGGCATCCAACGACCATGCGGGCGATACCGGCCAGATCGGGGTGTGACGTGACAGATTCAAGGCCGGCGCGCTGGAAACACTCGCGCACCGCGGCGTCCTGTCCCTGGCCATGTTCGACGCACAACCACCCTCCGTGGCGCAGATGTCCAGGCGCTCCGACGCAGATACCGCGAATCTCGGCGAGCCCGTCTGCGCCCCCCACGAGTGCGGCACGCGGCTCGTAACGGACGTCGCCTTCGTTCAGGTGACGGTCGCCCTCGGCGACGTAAGGGGGGTTCGAAGCCACGACGTCAAAACTGCGCCCGCGGAGCGGACCGAACCAGTCACCTTCCAGAAACTCGACCTCCAGCCGATGGTCGGCGGCGTTGCCGCGCGCGACCGACAAGGCCGCACCACTGCGATCCACCGCCGTGACGCGCACATCCGGACGTTGCTGCTTTACCGCCAGCGCGATCGCGCCCGAGCCCGTGCCAAGGTCGAGCAGCGTGCCGCCTCTGGGCAGCCGTTCCAGCGCGAAGTCAACGAGCAGTTCAGTCTCCGGGCGTGGAATCAGCACGTCGGCCGTGACTCTCAGTGTCAGATCGTGGAAGCCGCGCTCGCCGATGACATAGGCAATCGGCTCGCCGGCGCGCCGGCGCTCCACGGCCGCCTGGAAGGCGGCGCGCTGTGATTCGGTCAGGATCAATTCCGGGTGCGCGATCAGTACGGCGCGTGCCAAGCCCCGACACATCTGCCAGCAACAGGCGCGCTTCGGCAGCATCGATGCCGCTGCCGGCCAGTGCCTGCGCGATGCTGACGGCAGCATTCACGCCGATACGCGGCCGCCCGCCTGATCCTCGCCCAGCTCTGCGAGTTGCTCCGCCTGAAGTTCCGTAGCCAGCGCAGCAACGATATCGTCGATCTCGCCATCCATGATGCGGTCAAGTTTGTAGAGCGTGAGGTTGATCCGGTGATCGGTCACGCGGCCCTGCGGAAAATTGTAAGTCCGGATCCGCTCGGAACGGTCACCCGAGCCGACCAGCGATTTCCGCTTCGCGGCCGTCTTCGCCGCCTGGTCGCGCATCTGCTGATCCTTGATGCGTGCCGCAAGCACTGCGAGGGCCTGCGCCTTGTTCTTGTGCTGGGAGCGACCGTCCTGGCACTCCACCACGATCCCCGTGGGCAGGTGGGTCACGCGCACCGCGGAATCGGTCTTGTTGATGTGCTGGCCGCCCGCACCTGAGGCCCGGAACGTGTCGATCCTCAGTTCGGCCGGATTCAGCACCACGTCATCGATCGCGTCGGCCTCCGGCATCACCGCCACCGTACACGCAGAGGTGTGGATGCGTCCCTGGGTTTCGGTCACAGGCACGCGCTGTACGCGATGGCCCCCCGACTCGAACTTGAGTTTGGCGTAGGCGCCCTCGCCGACCAGCTTGGCAATCACCTCCTTGTAGCCCCCCAGCTCTGATGAGCTCTCGGACACGATTTCCACCTGCCAGCCCTGGCGCTCGGCGAATCGCGTATACATGCGCAGCAGGTCCGCCGCGAACAGACCCGACTCGTCCCCGCCGGTACCCGCACGGATTTCGAGGAAGGTATTCCTGTCGTCATTCGGATCCTTCGGCAGGAGTGCCTTCTGCAGATCCGCTTCGAGTACCTCCATCCGATCGCGGGCAGATCGCATTTCGTCGTCTGCAAAGCTCTTCATCCCGGGGTCGGAGGCCATGTCTTTAGCTGCCGTGAAATCGCTTTCCGCCTGCGAATACCCCGTATACAGCCCCACGACGGAAGACAGCTCCGCATGCTCCCGTGCGAGCTTGCGGAAACTGTCCATGTCCTTCGCTGCCGTTTCCGATGACAGCAACCGATCCAGCTCCTGAAGGCGGGCGGCCAGCTGCTCGAGTTTTGCGCGCAATGAGGCTTTCATGGGCGAACCATGTGTCGGACGTCCGGAGAGCAGCTAGTGCTTGATGTGGAACAGGCGCGCGACAAGACCGGTGAGCGCGCGGCGCTCCTCGCCCTGCGCGTCATTCAGGGCCTGCGTGGGCCCATGCATGAGCTTGTTGGTCAGCCCCTGGGAGAGCGCCTCGAGTACCTGTTTCGGATCGTCGCCGCGCGCAAGCAGCCGCATCGCGCGCTCGACTTCGGACTCGCGTGCCTGCTCCGCGTGTTCGCGCAATGCGCGGATCAGCGGAACGCTTTCACGCGCCTCCATCCAGTGCATGAACTGGCCGACCTGCGTCTCGATGATCGCTTCCGCCTGTTCGACCGCGGACCGGCGCGCGTCGAGGTTGGCCGATACGATCCCGGAAAGGTCGTCCACGGTGTAGAGAAAGACGTCGTCCAGTTCGCCGACCTCGGTCTCGATGTCGCGCGGCACGGCAAGGTCGACCATGAACATCGGCCGATGGCGACGCGCCTTGAGCGCGCGCTCGGCCAGGCCCTTGCCGAGTATCGGAAGAGAGCTGGCCGTGCAGGACACGACAATGTCGTATTCGTGCAGCTGCTCGGAGAGCTCGCGCAACTCGATGCCGCGCCCGTTGAACCTGTGGGCCAGCGCGTTTGCACGCTCCAGCGTCCGGTTGGCCACGGTGAGCCGCGCCGGTCCCTGCGCGGCAAAATGCGTGGCACACAACTCAATCATCTCCCCGGCGCCGATGAAGAGCACGTTCTGCTCCGCAATCGACGGGAAGATCCGCGCCGCAAGCTTCACCGCTGCGGCGGCCATCGACACGCTGTTGGCGCCCAGCTGGGTGGTGGTGCGGACTTCCTTGGCCACCGCAAACGACTTCTGGAAAAGCTTGTGCAGCATGGTACCGAGGGTCCCGGCGGACTCGGCTGCGCGCACGGCCTCCTTCATCTGGCCGAGAATCTGGGGTTCGCCGAGCACCATGGAGTCAAGTCCGGACGCAACGCGGAAGGCGTGCCGGACCGCCCGGTCTTCGGGAAGCGTATACAGATACGGAACAAGTTCGGCGGAGGGCAGGTTGTGGAATTCGGCCAACCACTCTGCGGCGATCTTAGGCTGGTCCGCGGAAACATAGAGTTCCGTACGGTTACAGGTTGAAATGATGGCCGCCTCTTTCACCGGCCGCGCGCGCATCAACTCGCCCACCGCGTGGCCCAGCGCGTCGGCGGCGATCGAAACCCGTTCGCGAATCGCGAGCGGGGCAGTCTGGTGATTGAGCCCGAGGGCGAAAAGAGTCATTTTGGATCAGGCAGTTGGCTTGGTATTATAGCCGTGCCGCCCATTCCTGACCGCCCGGTACGGCTTGCAGCGCACCGGCTTTGACCCAGGTCAAAGCCGGAACACCGATGGCGGGCGCTCAGATCCCGCACCAGTCCCGGATGATCCGCTCATAAATGGCAACCGATTCACGGATCCGCGACATGTGGCAGTACTCGTCGGTCTGGTGGGCCATGGCAGGTTCACCCGGTCCGAGAATCACTGTCGGCACGCCGCGCCAGGCCTTCAGCAGATTGCCTGCATCGCTGTTGTAGCTCACGGTTCGCGGCTCCGGGGCAGCGCCGAGCGTCTGCGCGCAGATGTCGAATACACCCTGCATCCAGACGTGATCCGGCTCCGTCCAGACTGCCGGCATGTCCTGGAACACATCGAGTTCGGCCTCGCTGCCGAGCAGTTCCTTCAGGCGAGCGAGCACCGCCGCATGATCCATACCGACGATTGAGCGCACGTCCACGCCGAGCACCGCCTCGTCCGGGACCGAGTTGATCGTCTGGCCTGCGTGGAATGTCCCGACGTTCAGCGACGGCCCGCCCATCACCGGGTGCGGGTGGTCGTGAAACTCGAAGGCCTCGAGCTTTGCCGTCGCCCGTGCCGCCTTGTAGATGGCGTTCACCCCCAGGTGCGGCATGGAGCCATGCGCGGTGACCCCGCGGAACTTGGCCCAGAACTTCATCGAGCCCTTGTGCCCGACCGCGGGATAGTTGGACGTGGGTTCGCCGACCACGATGGCGCCCGCGTCGACCCAGCAGGCCCTCGACCTCAATCAGGTGCCGCGAGCCGATGCAACCACCTTCCTCTGCCGCCGTCAGTACCAGAACCACGCCCGCGGTCGGGCGCAGATGCCGGGCCAGATTCTTTGCCGCGAGCAGGATTCCAGCGACCCCGGCCTTCATGTCGGACGATCCGCGGCCGTAGAGCTTGTCCCCGTCCGTCTCGCCGGAGAACGGATCCCGGCTCCAGGCTGCCGCGCCGAGAGGCACGGTATCGATATGTCCCGTCAGGCACAGCGGCGCCCTGGCGTCCGAACTACCGAGCCGCGCGATCACGCTGGTGCGCTTGTCGGCATATTCGTAGTACTCGACCGCGTAGCCCCAGTCCTCGAGCAGGCGACCGATGCGACGCGCGCATTCACGCTCGTTGCCCGGTGGATTGATCGTGTCGAGCTGGAGCAGGTCCCGAGTCAGAGTGATTTCGTCGGTGGCGTTCATTCCGGGAATTCTACCGGTGACTCACACTGTTGCTCCAGTGCGAGGCTTGCGTCCGAGCAACTCGTGCTGCGCCGCATGATTGACCATATGCGCATAGGCTCATACATTCGAGAGGCTCATGGTCCTCCATAGCCCGAGAAGGCACGTCCGACACAGTCTTGGAAACAATTCACCCCTTAGCGACTTCACCATTGGAGAAAACATGATTGCGACCCGACGCATCCTGCTTCTTTGCACAGCCACGATAATTGCCAGCATCACCGGGTGCGCCAGTACCACGGGCGGACAGACCGCATCCGCCCAGTCGACCGCGCAGCGCCACAAGGTTGTTTTTCAGGTGAGCGAGGCCGACCCGAAAACGTGGAACCTTGCCCTGAACAATGCCAAGAACGTACAGCATGATCTGGGCGCGGCGAATGTTGATGTAGAAATCGTCGCCTATGGCCCCGGCATCGGGATGATCAAAATGGGTGCGTCGACAGGAAATCGCATTGGCGACGCGCTAAAAGCCGGCGTGAAAGTGGTTGCCTGCGAAAACACGATGCACAACATGAAACTGAGCAAGGGCGACATGCTTCCCGGCTTGGGCTACGTGCCCGCAGGCGTGGTGGAATTGATGGAGCGCCAGCGCGAAGGATATTCGTATATTCGCCCCTGATGGCATCGTCGCACCGGCGACGGTGCCCGACGATCTGCGATCGATCGGAAACCGTCATCGGAGCGATCAGGGAATGGCCTTCAGCGTCAATTCCTCAGGCGTCGCCTTCACGAACCCGTAGTGCGCATAGGTGTCCTGACCCTGGGGAGTGCCAAGAAAGTTCAGATAAAACGAGGCAGCTTTCTGGTGCTTTGAGTTGCTGAGCGCCCCGATGGCGTAAGACACGCTGTCGCGCAGACTGTCGATCGGTGGCAACTCGATGCCTTCCACTTCTGCGCCTGCACGCACCGCTTCCAGCACCTCGGTTTTCCAGACGATTCCGGCATCAGTGGTACCCGCCTTGATGCGGTCCGGGGTTTCACGGTGGTGCACGGCGGTGAACCAGTTGCTCGGTGTGGTCTGACAGGAGAAGCACTCCTTGCCTCCGGAAATCTGTTGCCACATCCCGTGACGCTCGAGCACTTTACGCGCGTAGAACTGCATGATTCCCTCGTTCACGGGATTGGGCATCGACGTGCGCATGCCTGGACGCACAAGATCGGAGATGCCTTTGACTTGTTTGGGGTTGCCCTTGGCGACCATGATTTGCAGTTCGTTGTGCATGTAGACCGCGTACTGCCCCATGAGCCCCGCTTTTTTCAGCGCCTGCAGGTGCCCAAGATTGACCGAAGCGTAGATATCCGGCAGGCCGGCATAGTCCACTCCACCGTAGGTCCATCCGCCGGCTTTTATTGCCGCCAGGATCAGGCCCGGGGGAAGGGTAATCAGACCGACATCGATACCTGGATTCTGCTTCTGAAACGCGTGAACCACATCGTTCATTGCAAAGAACTGGTTGCCCGCCAACCAGAGGATCAGTTCGGCGTCGCCCTGCATTCTGCGCATCGCCTCTGCACCATTGACGATCGTGCCGTCGGCGGAATACAGCTTCAGATCAGTGTCCTTGTTCTTTGGTATCGCGGCAAAACCGCCGGTAACTGCCTGGCCGGCTCCCTGCGTCGTCGACGGCGCCGGCCCGGCAGCAAGCACACTGCCCCCAGCGAACACGAGCGAGACAAGCAGTTGCCCAAGAAAAACGCGTTTCATTGATTCTTGCCAGCGTGAGCACGACATGCGAAGAGACCTTTTCTCATTCGACATTTCCATCCCCCAGTTTTTGTTTTGATCGGAACGCGAGATTCGGAATTGCCGACCGCGCTGGATCATTTTGTAGACAAGAATCCCGCGCGTCCATGCTGCGCCGCATGGTTGCCCATATGCGCCTCGGATCATATAGTCCGTCTATAGGGCCATACAGCCATTCTTTGTCAAACTCCCGGATACAGAATTCATGGATGAACTTGACCCCGTGTTCGAAGCAGTGGCGGCCTATTTCAGCCTGCTGGCCGAGCCGAGACGATTGCGCATCTTGTACGCAATCTGCGAGAGGGAGAAAACCGTCTCCCAGATCGTGGAGGAGATCTCCGCGACACAGACAAACGTCTCGCGCCATCTGAGCCAGATGTTCCGCGCCGGGGTACTCGCCCGTCGCAAGAAGGGCAACCTGGTGTACTACCGCATTGTCGACATATCGATGATCAAGATCTGCCGCACCGTCTGCAACCGGATTGCGGACTCGCTCGATGCGACCAGGCCTCTGCGGAAAGCGCCTTTGCGCAGCGAGTTGCTGCGACTGATGCATGCGCCCAGGGTCCGAGCTCCCTGATGAATCGCGCCCCCCATGCGGGCCGGATCAGGCCTGCGGTGGAACAGCGGCGCGCGTTTCTCCGTAGCGCGCTCGCGATTGGCGGCGGCGTCGCAACGGGTACGCTTGCGGCTCGCCTCGCCCAACCGGCAGGATGGTGACGCTGCGATTCTCAATCTTCCCGCCCACTCCACCAGTCTCGGGCAACCCGTAGCCGCACTCGGCTACGGCGCTCCATCCCGATACGAGAAAAACCTCCAGCGCCGCCAAAGTCCGGGGCTCACGCGAACGCCGCTTTCTTCGGTCTCGTTCACGCCCCTGCAGGGATCGTTCGGCATCATCACGGCAAACGGTCTGCATTTTGAGCGCCATCATCAAGGGTGGTGGGACATCGACCCGACGCTGCATCGCCTGATGGTGACTGGACTGGTCAAACGGCCGAAGGTCTACTCGATGGACGACCTGCTGCGCATGCCATCCGTATCCCGCATTCACTTTATCGAGTGCGGTGCGAATACCGGCATGGAATGGAAGGGCGTCGCGGTTCCCGGCGTCCAGTACACGCATGGAATGTTGTCGTGCTGCGAATTTACCGGTGTGCTGCTCTCCACGTTGCTCGAGGACTGCGGAATCGACACAAAGAGGGCGAAGTACGTACTTGCCGAAGGCGCAGATGGGGCCAGCCTGACGCGCACCATTGCAATCGACCGTGCACTGGACGACACCATCGTCGCGTGGGGTATGAATGGCGAGATGCTGCGGCCGGAGAACGGATATCCGCTGCGACTGGTCGTGCCCGGCGTACAGGGCGTGTCCTGGGTGAAGTGGTTGAGACGAATTGAGGTCGGTGACGAACCGTGGGACACGCGCGAGGAGTCCCTGAGTTACATCGACCTGATGCCGGACGGGCGTCACCGCCAGTTCACCTCGATTCAGGAGGCCAAGTCAGTCATTACGACCCCGTCCGGGGGGCAGGCACTGATAGGAAAAGGGTTCTACAACATTTCCGGACTGGCCTGGTCTGGTCGCGGGCTCGCGTGAAACGAGTCGACGTCTCGGTCGACGGAGGACGAAATTGGCACCCTGCACGCCTCGAGTCGCCGATCCTTCCGAAAGCGTTGACCAGATTTTCAAGCGACTGGGTGTGGGACGGAACCCCGGCAATCCTGCAGAGTCGGGTAATCGACGAGACAGGCTACGTCCAACCGAAGATAGATCAGTTGCGGGCGGTGCGCGGTACGCGCTCGCCCTATCACAACAACGCAATACAGTCGTGGAGCGTGGCCGAATCCGGCGAGGTGGGCAATGTACAGGTTTATTAGCGCAATCTTGCTGATGCTGTTTGCGCTCAATACGATGGCTCAGGGCCGCTTTCCGGGAATCGGCAGGCCAGCAACCGAGTCCGAGATTCGAGCCTGGGACATTGACGTGCGGGCCGACTTCAGTGGACTTCCCAAGGGCTCCGGCAGCGTGAAATACGGGGCACAGGTATGGGACGCGAAATGCGCTACATGCCATGGCACTTTCGGCGAATCCAATTCCGTATCATCGCCAATCGTCGGCGGAACGACACTGAAGGACATAAAAAAAGGTCGTGTCAGTGCACTGCTTTCGCCTGATGAGGCCCTGACGACGCTCATGAAGCTCGCGAATCTTTCAACACTGTGGGACTACATCAATCGCGCAATGCCCTGGGAAGCGCCGAAATCGCTGAGCGTGAACGAGGTGTACGCGGTGTGCGCCTATATCCTCCATCTTGGCAACGTCTTGTCGGACGACATGGGCTTGTCCGACACCAACATCGCTGCAGCGCAACAACTCTTGCCCAACCGTAATGGACTAACCCGCTCGCACGGGTTGTGGGACATCAATGGCGAAGCCGATGTGCGCAACATGGACTGCATGAAAGACTGCGCGACGAGCGCAAATGTTGCGTCGCAACTACCGAAATTCGCGCGCTCGATGCAGGGAAACATGGCCGATCAGAACCGCCTGTTCGGTGGCGTGCGTGGCGTGCGAACCCCGCCGGAGAACTGAAAACGCGACGGCCTTTCCGCACGCAAGTGGCAGGCTGGCTAATACCCCCATTGAAAGTACTTGGGGGCGACGACAATTTGGCGCTGGTAAAGTAACTTTAGGTCACCCGCTTGGGCTATTGACATGCCTTTTCGAGAGTTGACGGGACCATCAAAACGAGGAGGAATACGATGAATCAGATGCGCAGAAATACACTCAGGGCCGGAGGGAGCGCGAGCTTGTTAGCGCTCCTGGCCGCCGCCGGAATCGTACGGCCCGGCGACCTGCTTGCGGCAGAATGGAACAAGATGGCCTTCGAGGGCAAGACAGTGGCCGACGCGTTCAAGGCATTGGGCGCTGGCAGTCCGACGAACTCCGGCGATATCGTGATGCGCGCATCCGACATCGCGGAGAACGGTGCGGTCGTACCGGTCGGCGTGGACAGCAAGATTCCAGGTACCGAATCGATCTCGATACTGGTCGAAAAGAACCCGAGCCCGCTTGCGGCCAGTTTCGACATTCCTTCAGGCACGGATCCGTCCGTCATGACGCGCGTGAAGCTGGGCCAGACTTCGGACGTCTATGCGCTGGTCAAGGCAAACGGCAAGTACTACATGACGAAGAAAGAAATCAAAGTAACCATTGGCGGATGCGGAGGCTGACATGGCAGACCCGATGCGCATACGCGCGACAGCGAAAGACGGCGTGGTAAACGTGAAAGTGCTCATGAGCCACGAAATGGAAACCGGCCAGCGCAAGGACAGCAGCGGAAAAGTGATCCCTGCACATTACATCCAGAGCGTGACCGCCACACACAATGGCAAGGTCGTACTCTCGGCACACTGGGGTCCTGCCGTGTCGAAGAACCCGTTCCTCGAGTTCAGTTTCAAAGGCGGGCAGAAAGGCGACAAGATCCAGATCACCTGGACCGACAACAAAGGCGAAAAGCGTACCGACGAAGCCGCGATTAACTGACAGCGGCAATAAAACAAGGAGGGGACACATGAAAAACCAGCTGCATGCAGCAATGGGAAGCATGTTGGTCAGCGGCGCTCTGCTCGCGGCGCTACCGACAAATGCCGCCGCCCAGACGGCGCTCGATGAAATCGCCAAGTACCGGCTTCAACTGCAGGAAGGCAATCCGGCCGAATTGTGGGAAGCGCGCGGCGAAGAGCTGTGGAAGACGAAGCGCGGGCCGAAGAACGCATCCCTTGAGCAGTGCGACCTTGGCAAGGGACCCGGCGTAGTCAAAGGGGTCTACGCCGAACTGCCACGTTACTTTGCCGACGTGGACCGGGTCATGGACCTGGAATCGCGCCTCCTGCACTGCATGGTGACCCTGCAGGGTCTGAAGGCGGAAGACCTGACCAAGCGGCCTTTTGGCGGCGGCGGACGGCGCTCGGACTTCGAATCGCTTGGCGGATACGTCACGGCGGAATCGAAGGGATTCAAGATGTCCCTTCCGACGGGGCACCCCAAGGAACGGGAAGCCGTCGCGCTCGGCGAGAAGATTTTCTACTTCCGTGGCGGAACGCACGACTTCGCCTGCGCAACCTGCCACGGTGAATCCGACAGGCGGATCCGCCTTCAGGACCTGCCCAACCTGACCAACCACTCGGAGTCCCAGCGGGCCTACACCACCTGGCCTGCGTATCGCGTCTCGCAAGGGGAATTGCGGACCTTCCAGTGGCGCCTCAACGACTGCTTCAGGCAACAGCGGTTTCCGGACCTCCAGTTCGGCTCGGAAGCATCCATCGCGCTGACCTCGTTCCTGGCGAAAAATGCCGACGGCGGCACCTTCAGTGCACCGGCGATCAAGCGATAGGGAGATGACAATGAAAAAATCAATAATCTTGATTGCAGGATTCGGTGTGCTCGCCGCAGGTTGCGCCTCCGTTTCGGATGAGCAAATTTCCGCGAAAGCGCTGGCCATGATGAAGGCTTCGTTCCATGCGAAGGGCCAGGCCAAACTCGACCGCCTGGACCAGGATGAAACGCAGAAGCTCTGCAGCCATCCGCCCTCGCAGAAGCTGGACAAGGACGTCGCGGCCAGGATTGAGAATGCCAACCTGGCGACGATTCGCTACCCGGCGGACGGGAAGCTGCTGGGCGACTGGAAGGCCGGCGAGAAGATCGCCCAACTCGGTCGCGGCCAGCAGTACAACGATGACCCGAAGAAGCCGGCCGGCGCGAACTGCTATGCCTGCCACGAGCTGAGCAAGAAGGAGATCTCCTACGGCACCATCGGTCCCAGCCTGTACAACTTCGGCAAGCTGCGCGGCAACAGCGAAGCAATCCAGCGCTACACCTACGGCAAGCTGTACAACTCGCAGGCGTTCTCGGCATGCACCAACATGCCTCGCTTCGGCCATAAGGGGATTCTCACCGAGCAACAGCTGAAGGACGTCACGGCGCTGCTGCTCGACCCGAACTCGCCGGTCAACCAGTAATGGCTGCGCCGGCTTGAACAGGCGCGAGTTCCTGCAGGTGCTGGCGGTGGCCGCCGCCAGCGGCCTGCCGCTGGGCAGCGCGCGATCGGCGGGGGCAGAGTTCTACGACCTGCCGCGCTTCGGCAACGTGCATTTTCTGCACTTCACCGACTGCCACGCACAGCTGCTTCCGATCTGGTTTCGCGAACCGAACGTAAATCTCGGCGTCGCCGACATGCGCGGCCGCCCACCGCACCTGGTGGGCGAAGCCTTGCTGCGCGCGTTCAAGATCAAACCGGGTACGCCGGAGGCCTACGCCTTCACCTATCTGGATTTCGAACACGCTGCACGGGTCTACGGCAAGGTCGGCGGTTTCGCGCATCTTGCGACCCTGGTAAGGAAATTAAAGGCGTCGCGACCCGGTGCGCTGCTGCTCGACGGCGGCGACACCTGGCAGGGCTCGGCCACCGCGCTGTGGACCAATGGCCAGGACATGGTGGACGCGCAGAAGCTGCTTGGCGTGGACATCATGACCGGGCACTGGGAATTCACGCTCGGCGCCGAGCGTGTAAAACAGATCGTCGACCGGGACTTCAAGGGCAAAATCGAATTCCTCGCGCAGAACATCAAGACCGCCGATTTCGGCGACCCGGTGTTCGCGCCTTACACGATCCGGCAGATGAACGGCGTGCCGGTCGCGGTGATCGGCCAGGCGTTTCCCTATACGCCGATCGCGAATCCGCGCTACTTCGTTGTCCGACTGGCGCTTCGGCATCCAGGAAGAGGAGATGCAGAAAACCGTCGACGAGGCGCGTGCCAAGGGTGCCCAGGCGGTGGTCCTGCTTTCGCACAACGGCATGGACGTGGACCTCAAGATGGCCTCGCGGGTGCGCGGCATCGACGCGATCCTTGGCGGGCATACCCACGACGGCGTGCCGGCCCCGGTCGTCGTGAAGAACGCCGGCGGCCAGACCCTGGTGACCAACGCCGGTTCGAACGGCAAGTTCCTCGGCGTGCTGGATCTCGACGTCAAAGGCGGCAAGGTCGACGGATTCCGCTACCGGCTGCTGCCGGTGTTCGCCAACCTGATTCCCGCCGACGCCGGCATGCAGGCGCTGATCGACGGAATGCGTGCCCCGCATCTAGCACGACTCGGCGAGACCCTGGCGGTCACCGAAGGTCTGCTCTATCGGCGCGGCAACTTCAACGGCACCTTCGACCAGTTGATCCTGGATGGCCTGATGGCCGTCAAAGATGCCGAAATCGCTTTCTCGCCGGGCTTTCGCTGGGGCACCAGCCTGCTGCCCGGCCAGCCGATCCTGATGGAGCACCTGATGGATCAGACGGCGATCACCTATCCGTATACGACCGTCACCGAAATGGACGGTGCAATGATCAAGACGATTCTGGAGGACGTCTGCGACAACCTGTTCAATCCCGACCCCTACTACCAGCAGGGCGGCGACATGGTGCGTGTCGGTGGCCTCGCCTACACCTGCGACCCGAACGCAAAGATGGGCGGTCGAATCAGCGAAATGCGGCTCTCGGGAAAACCGATCGACGCGGCGAAGAAGTACAAGGTTGCTGGCTGGGCGCCGGTGTCCGAAGAGGCGCGCAATGCCGGTGGCGAGCCGATCTGGGACCTGATGGCAAAATACCTGCGCGACAGAAAGACCGTGAAGCCGCTGACCCTGAACCTGCCACGACTCAAGGGCATGAACGGGAATCCCGGCATCGCCTGAGCGACCCGTGGCCCGAGTATTCAACCTCATCGCCTCGGCGCTCATGCTGCTGGCGCACCCCGCCGCCTTTGCCGGCGCGCCAGCACCACTCTCGGTCAAACTCACACCAGTGCAGGTCAGCCCGCACACCTGGTATGTGCACGGTCTGGCGGGCGTTGCGTCTACCGCAAATCAGGCCTTCAACTCCAATGCGGGTTTCGTCGTCACGCCGGAAGGCGTGATCGTGATCGATGCGCTGGGCAGCGTGCCGCTGGGCGAAGCCCTTCTCCAGGCGATCCGAACGGTCACCGACAAGCCGGTCAGGCGCGTAGTCGTCACGCACTACCACGCCGACCATTTCTATGGCCTGGCGCCGCTCAAGGCCGCGGGCGCCGAGATCTGGGCACACCGCGCGGCGCGCGATTATCTCGAGAGCGGTGAAGGCGCTACCCGGCTGGCACAGCGCCAGCGCGACCTCGCACCCTGGGTGGGCGCCGACATGCGCCTCGTCCCGCCCGATCGTTGGCTCGAAGGTGACAGTTCCTTTTCGTTTGGCGGCCTGAACTTCGACCTCATCTACATGGGACCGGCGCACGCGCCAGACGACATGGTCATCGTCGTCCGCGAAGACGGAACGCTGTTTTCGGGGGATATCCTCTTTTCGGGTCGGATTCCTTTCGTCGGCAACGCCGACAGCCGGCGCTGGCTGACCACAATGGACCGTTTGCTCAAGTTAGAGCCGAAAGTGATGGTGCCCGGTCATGGCGCGGCATCGCGCAGTCCTGAGACGGATCTTGCGTTCACACGCGACTACCTGCTTTACCTGCGCGAAAAAATGGGCAAGGCAGCCGAAGAAATGCAGTCGTTTGAAGATGCCTATGCTCGGACCGACTGGTCCCGCTATGCGAAAGTGCCTGCATTCGGGGCGGCCAACCGGATCAATGCCTATGGCACCTTTCTGCTGATGGAGCGCGAACTCCTGGAGCGCAAGTAACCAGCTTGCGCACCAAGCCGCTAGAATTGGCTGTCAAGGAGAAAGTCCAGATGAGTGACGCGCTGACCTACCTGCTCAAGGCCCGCCCGGGGCCCATGGAGCATTACTTCAAGTTCCTGAAAGAGGCCGGTGGCAGCCTGGACCCGAAGACCCGGGGGCTGATCTCGGTAATCACCAAGGTGCACTCGCAAACCGCGCGCGGCGTCAAACAGTACGTGAAACGAGCGCTGGCCGACTTCCGGACTCCGCGTCCACTGACGGCACGTGCATGTCCGCATCGTTCTATGAGTGGCCCAATTGCACGTTCACACAAAGTCAGAAAGACCAAATGCTCAATTCGAATTGGGCACAGGGAAGTTCCTCTTCTGACGATGGCTCGGCGGGCGCGCCGAGCCATCGGGAACTTGCCCCAAAGCGACGCGTGCTTGGGCCTCAGGAACTCAAACGTGCATTCGTTCAGTTCGGCGAGGTTGCGTGCTTGGGCCACAAGAATAGGACGTCACTGTTGGTCTTCGGCGGGTTTGGAACAATCATCTTCGTCCTTAGTCGAACAAAGGGATTGCCGGATGGCGAGCAGAAAAAGACCTGCCCAAAGCCGCTGACGCTCCCGGCGCTCGTGCCTCCCTGAGCCGCCCTGTTCCACACAAATTGGGACGAGCTTCGTGTAACAAGCCGATACCTAATGCATGCTACCGAACGGAATCAAGCGTGTTTAGCTGGATAACCGACAGATCCTAACTATCTGATTTCGTGATTAAATGCTGGCACGCCCGGCAGGATGCACTGCGCGCTTTGCGCGCTACTGGCTTTTGCCAGCACCGGGCTGCGCTGCCTCGTTATCATCGACTTGAAGCTCGGGAAGTTCACGCACGTCGATGCTGGGCAGCTGCACTTGTATCTGAACTTTGCGCGTGAGCACTGGACGTTACCGGAAGAGAATCCTCCCGTCGGGCTGATTCTGTGTGCTGAAGAAGGACCACGCCGTCGCGAAGTACGTACTCGAAGGCCTTCCAAACAAGGTGCTGGCCGCCAAATACCGCACGACTCTGCCGACGGAACGGCAACTCGTCGAGGCCATCGAGACTACCAAGCGAAAGCTCGAAGGGCGCCGTCCCACGCCGGGTGTGGGGAGGAAATAGCAGTGTTTTCGTTCTGGTTCTGGATTCCATGGTTGCCTCCGCCGGCGGTGTTGCTACCAACGCACAATCCCGCAAAGCGCGGCGCGGGTTTGCAGCGGACGAACCCGCAAGGCTCGGTGATTCCTCGTCACACGAGTTGGCACACCTTCATCAAGTCTCATCTTGGAGCCATTGCCGGCGCCGCTTTCCCGCACTCTGGCTAGACAGGGAGCTGAATCTCGATTCCCGCCAATCGTTTGCGCTCAAGAATTGAGCGAACCCAACAATTCACTGTTCCGCTTCATCTACCGTTTTTGCTGAAGGAGCTTCTTCTGGCGCAAGCAATAGACGCCCCAAGATCAGCCCACAGACAGCTGCGACACCGCTCGCCACCAGCACGCCGAGCTTCGCCGCGGCCAGGAGCTGCTGGTCGGTGAACGCCAGTTGCGCGACGAACAGCGCCATCGTGAAGCCCACGCCGGCCACGCACGCCGAGAACGACGAGATGTCGAAAGCTCATCCCGAGCGGGAAGCGTCCCAGATCGCAGGCGCAGCGCGATCCAGCTGGCGAGCAGTACGCCGAGCGGCTTGCCGACGACCAGGCCGACGGCGACGGCGATGACGACGCTGCCGACGATGCATCGAGTCGAGCGGCCCACCCGAAGCGAGACGCCCGCGTTGGCGAGCGCGAAGACCGGCATGATGCCGAACGCGACCCAGGGTGGAGCCTTCGATCAGGCTCTCGGCGGGCGACATCGCCTCGCGCCGCGCGACGTCGACGTGGCGGAGGGTGTCCCGGCGAGCTCGTGCGTCGAGAGCCTCCGTGTCGGCCTTGGCGAGCGGCTCGAGCTCCTGCGGACGCCGACGAGGAAGCCCTTGCGGTCCGAGCCACGCGCGAACCGGCGTCACCAGCCCCACGATGACGCCTGCAATCGTCGGATGAATCGCCGGCCGCATAGATGCCGGCCCACGCGACGACGGCCGGCACGACGTAGGCCAGCTTGGTGCGCACGCCGAACCGCTGCATCGCGAAGAGCCCGCGATCCCCGAGCAGCCGCGACGAGCAGCCCCGAGAGACCGCGCCCGACGAGTAGAAGAGCGCGATGACGACGATGGCCCCGAGGTCGTCGATGACGGCGAGCGCGAGCAGCAGCACGCGCAGCGCGGCCGGCACGCGCTTTCCCAGCAGCGTGAGGATGCCGACGGCGAACGCGATGTCGGTCGCCATCGGAACGCCCCAGCCAGAGCGGGTAGCGGGGCGCCGGCGCAACGACCGAGGTAGAGAGCCGCCGGGAGCCAGCATCCCGCCGAGCGCGGCGGCAGCCGGAAGCGCAGCGCGCCGCCACTCGGACAGCTCGCCGTCGTGCACCTCGCGACGGATTTCCATCCCGACGACGAAGAAGAAGATCACCATCAGCCCGTCGTTGACGACCCACTCGAGGGACCGCTCGAAGCTGAAGGCGCCGAGGCGGATGCCCATCGGCGTGTGCCACAGGTGGACGTAGCTCGCGGCCCACGCGAGTTGGCCCAGAAGCGCAACGCCGCCGCGACCAGAAGCAGGATGCCGCTCGCGGCCTCGATGCGGAGGAAGCGATCGAGCGGGCGACTCGCGAGGCGCGCGAAGCGAAGCAGCGGCTCCCAGGCCTCCGGGGGTGACGATGGAAGGGGCCTGGCTCCAGGTGCGGGAATGGTTGACATGCTCTCTCCCGCCGGTACTGTGCCGGCTGGGATGGCGGCCCGACCATCCTGTGTCCTGCAGCCCCGAGCACTGCACCCTTAATCGTAGCTGCTAACCTGAGCCTCGCACAGGAATGCGCTCCAGTCGAGTAAAGGTTGCTACCCGAAGTTAGCACGTGCTCTCTTGGTTCTCGGCACCCGTACCATTCACCCTACGCAGCCTGCAAACGCGTAGGGTGACGCTCTACAAGCCCAACCGGTGTTGAAGCCATTGGTTTTGAGCCAGCGGTTCGTTGTGCTTCGACACAAGCTGTGGTGACTCTGATAGCGCGACACGTGCGACATGAGCAACTGACGCCGTGAGTCCGGCGTTCAACACATTCACAGCATCCAAGATGTACTGCACCAGCAAGTTGCCGACCGTCGCGGTTCGAGTCATGTCATTCGCTGCGAGGACCTGAGGGATTTCCTGCATGTCGCAGTCAACTAGGTAACGTGCAATTATGGGTTCTCCGCGCTCGTCGCGATGCGGGTGCTGATGCCGGGCCGCGCGAAACGGTCAAGGCTGCTGGGGCTGGTGCCGGTGATGCCGCCAGGGCCAATGTTGCGCACGTTTTGATACAGCCAGTATTTCTGGTTCGTGAGGTTGTACATAGACCTGCGGTGAGCATGACGTTTTTCGAAATTTGCCAGCGGGCGACGAGATCCAGCGTGAGGGCGCTGGGGGTGCGGAACTGCGCCGTGGAGGCAGGGAGGTGGTCCTTGCGTGCATAGTAAGTGGAGATCAGCTCGACCTGCCAGGTGTCGCGGCGGTAGCGCAGCCCTGCCACGAGCTTGAAGGGATCGACGCTGAGAAGCGGCTGATGATTCTGGAGATCGTTGCCCTGAGTGTAGGCGGCATTGCCAAACACACCGAAGTTTCCAAGCGCCTCATGGATGAAGCCGAGCGTGGTGTCGCCTTTGGCTTCAAAGCCCCAGATTTCAGTCGATTCAGGATGCGTCGGGCGGCGTGATCAGCTGACAGCGGACCATACTGCAACCTATTTAACGACAGGGAACATCATGACAATGAGACGCGCGGCGCCGCTGCTGGCGGCGCTTACATTCGGCGTCTTCTCCGGTTGCGCGAAACCGGTTGACCAACCCGCCGAAGCCGCCGCCGACAACACCGCCGATACCGAAAGCATCATGCGTCAACGGGCGACTGCAATGATTGCTGCGCTGTCGGACGGCGGACGCCGTAGTTTATGAAAAAGGCCGCCCGCAGAAAAATTATACCGCTGGATTTGCGCAGCGAACGCCGGATTGCGCCACATTTGTTGAAATGGCCCATAGCGATTTCGGCGGCTTGAAATCCGCAGCATGGCCCTTGACGGCGCGGACTTGCGTGTTGAGGTAGCCGGCGCGGATGGGCAGATCGCAGTTTTTGTCTTTTCCTTTGATGAGTACGCCGGAACGGCGCATTTCGCGAATAGGGATTCAGGCCAGAGAGGGCGGCGATGACGGCCCGTCATTTCCGCCGCCGCCGGTCAGCGCCGGGATGAGCGCCAGCGACATGACGGCTGCGCTTGACAGCTGGCTCGCGCCCTTCATTGAGCATGACGACTTTGCCGGCGTTGTTCTCGTCGCCCATCAGGGCGATCCGTTTGTCGCAAAAGCATGCGGGCTTGCCGATCGCAGGGGCAAGCGCGCCGCCACTATCGACACGACCTACAATATCGCATCGATCGGCAAGAAATTTACACAGGCGGCGATCGCCAGGCTGATAGAAGACGGACAATTGGCGCTGCAGACAACGGTCGGCGAAATACTTCCCGATTATCCGAACGAGGACGCCAAAAGGCGACGGTTCAGCAGTTGATCAGCATGCAGGGCGGCGTTTCGGATTTCTTTGGGCCTGAATTCGAAGCGAAGCCGAAAAGCCAGTTTGCGTCAAACCATGATTATTTCGAATTTGTCTCGACCTTGCCGCAGCGCTTCGCTCCCGGCGCCAGCAGGGAATATTGCAACGGCTGCTACATCGTCCTTGGCGAAATGGTTGAGAAGGTTTCCGGCGAGGCCTTTAAATCCTTTGTTCAGCGCCATGTGTTCGATTCCGCCGGCATGAAACGGTCCGGGTATTTTCATGCGGATCGCCTTCCGGGAAATTCAGCGCTGCTTTATGGCCGGAGCAACGGACCGGGGTCCAATTACGCCGATGTGAGCAGCCAACACGGCGTTGCGGGAAACGGCGCAGGCGGCGCTTATGCTACAGCGTCCGATCTGCTGGCGTTTGACAATGCGCTGCGCGACGGACGACTGCTTGACCGAGAAATGACCGCATGGGTCCTCGGCGGCGCGACGCTTAACGATGGTCGCAACATAACGCCGATGGCGATCGCCGGCGGCGCGCCAGGAACAAGCGCGCTGCTTGAATCAAACGGCGAATGGGCGGTGATCATCACCGCCAATGTCAGCGAACCGTTGCCGGAGCGAATTGGCGTCGCAATTGCGCGAGAACTGGTGAAGTAGCTAGGCGACCTGCGCTGGCTATTCGCCTTCGCCGAATTTGTCGGCGATAAGCTTCAGGAGCGTATCAAGCGCTTCTTGCGCCTGCGGGCCTTCGGCGGAAATCGTGATGCTTGAGCCGTTCCCGGCGCCGAGCATCAACAGGCCCATGATCGATCTGCCGCCAACGGTGATCTGGTCTTTCGTCACTGTCACTGTTGCGTCGAACGCGCCGGCGACCGCGCAAAACCGCGCCGAGGCGCGCGCATGAAGGCCGCGCCGGTTGACGATCCTAACTGTCGCCGAAACCGGCGACTGCGGTGCGGCGTTTTCAGCCAAGGCTCACCCGCCTTCGCCGGTCAGCACCCATGACGCGACATTGATGTATTTCCGGCCAGCGTCATGCGCTGCGGCAACCGCTTCCTTCAGCGGTTTGTCGGCGCGGATCGACGCCAATTTGATCAGCATCGGCAAGTTGACGCCGGCGATCACCTCGGCGTTGGCCTTTTCCATCACCGAAATTGCAAGATTTGACGGCGTGCCGCCAAACATGTCG
>CAWJNP010000082.1:0-16518 GCA_963844255.1 uncultured beta proteobacterium | reverse complement strand
CGAAGCCGCCCGCACGGCCCTGCCCGCCTACGAAGGCAGCCGGTACAACACCACGGCACAGGTCGAATACGCGCGTGCGCTGCTTCTCGAGCTGGCCCACCCCGATGCGATCCGTCCTCGGGAGGTCGAACTCGTCTACCGTATCGCCGCACGGGTCGCGAACGCGGTGCGCCTCGCCCATGCATCGGGCGACGACGCGAACTTCGCCGTCGTCCCGTCCGGCAGCGCGCGGCCGACGCTGAAACGCCTGCTGCGTGCCGGCACGGTGCCGCCCCTGTACATCGCCACGGCGAACTGCCTGCCCAGGCTGCGTGCGGCACTCGAGCGCGACCAGGGGCGCGACCCGGACGAGGAGGACACGCTGTTCGGCGGCGGCTACACGCTGCGCGAGCGCGACCAGATGCTGAACCGGGTGATCTCGCACTGGGGCATGGATCCGCCCAGGCGGCGCGTCCAGCGGATCGCGATGACCGCCAGTGCCCGTGTCATCGCCGGCTTCGAGAATGTGCTCAAGGTCCTGCCCGCACCGGAGAAGGTCCCTGACGAAGACACCAACGCGGCACGCCGGCGCCTGCAGTTCAGGCTGGACGCGACCAGCAAGCGCCTCAAGCGCTCCCAGCTGCGCACAGGACACATGGGCACCGCGCGCGTGATCGATGCAAGCGCAGGCGGCATCGGTCTCGCAATCCCCGGCGCGGACGCAAAATGGGCGACGCACGGCGCCCTGGTCGCAGTGTCGATCGAACCCGGCCACGACTGGTTCCTCGGCGTGCTGAAACGGCTGTTCTCGATCGGCGAAGAACTGCGCCTCGGCATCCAGGTGCTTGCCGCCAAGCCACGCACGGTCACGCTGCGGCTCGAACAAAGCCTGGGCAATCACGTCTGGGAAGAGGCGACCCGCCGTGATGCCGACTTCGACGAGCGTTACAAGCGCGGCATCCTGCTTGAGCCGCAGGCGCTGCCACTGAACGGCGGCACAATGCTCCTGCCGCCTGGCCTGGCGGGCAAGGGAACCCGTTTATACGTTCAGATGGAGCAAGGCGAGCAACGCATTACGGTGACCCGCATGCTCGACGACGACGCGAACTACCAGCGGGTGATGTTCGAATAGATTCTTTCGAATTATTCTCATAAAAGCAAGCACTGGCACAGGCTTCAGGCCAGTTTGTGTATCGATACCGATACAATCATCGCGCCTCGGGCCGGTCGCCGCGAAACTTCCAGTAGTGCCCCATGACCCTGGGGACGAACGCCACCGTGGCGCGAAATGGCGGTATCCGCCGGCCGTAGCGGATCACGGCCTCCTCCCCGGCGTTATAGGCTGCGAGCACAAGCTGCAGGTCGTTGTCGAACATCGCCATGAGGTCGCGCAGGTAGCGCGCACCACCCCGGATGTTCTGCGCAGGATCAAGCCGGTTGGTCACGCCATAGCGTCTGGCGGTGCCGGGCATGAGCTGCATCAGGCCGAGTGCACCGTAGCGCGAGCGCGCCGCGGGATTGAAGCCCGACTCGACAGCGATTACTGCATGGATCAGCGCGGGTTCGACATCGGTCTCACGCGCCGCGGCAAGGATGTGGGACAGGAACCGCGAAGGCACCAACGCGTCGCCCGCCCGCATTTCGCGCGACGTCGCCGCGGCGGTGTCCTCCGCGCCCCGTTCCGCGGACGCAAGGACCGGCGGAACGTACAGCGCATCGCCGATTTCCCAGGCCGACGCGGGCGCCACCTCGTCTTCCGGAGACTCGTCTACGCTGGCCAGCGCGTGGCCGCTGGCAAGCACAATGAGTGCGACATACGAGAACAGGCGCCTCGATCGAATCAATGCCATCACTCCATCCTGCGGAAAGGCGAGCGCGAGTCTAGTCCGCGGGGCGGGAATGCACAATCCATCGGTAGCAGCGAAGCAACGGGCCTGTGGGTACGCTGACACACAGACTGCGCGCGCCTCCATGAATATTCTGGTGGCCTGGAAACCCAGACTCATCAGGAGACGCATCATGAAATGGGCAGGAATGTACTTCACCGGGTTCGTCATCCTGATCGGCGGTGTCCTCGCTGCGTTCTGGAAACTGGGCGTTCTGCAGAATATCGATACGACATGGATCGTAATTGCGGTTGCGATCCTCTTCGGCGTAGGGATCATGGTCTCGGTCGCCAACAGCGGAACCAAGGAAAACATCCAGATCGACCGGAAGTAGCGACCGCAGAAAATGCCGCACGCGGGATGGACGTCGCATCTTGCGGAATGCTTTAATGCGCTTCGTCTCCCATCGATACGCAGCGAGGAAACGCATGACCAGTCTCAAATCCAAAGTCGTCTGGGTCACCGGAGCGGGCTCCGGCATCGGCGAAGCCACTGCACTATTGATGGCACGATCCGGCGCACATGTCGTGCTGACCGGACGACGCAAGGCAGCGCTCGACAGCGTCGCAAAGCGGATCAAGGCGGCCGGCGGCAGCGCGCTGGTCCTGCCGGGTGACCTCAGCAAACCGACCACCGCCAAACGAATCGCCGGTGCGATCAAGCGGCGCCTGGGCCGGCTCGACGTGCTCGTCAACAACGCCGGTGCGAATGTCCTCGAACGCAGCTGGCGCCAGCTCGATGCGGCGCGCGTGGACACCGTGATCGGCGCCAATCTCTCCAGCGCCTTTTACTGCGTTATGGCCGCGCTGCCGATCATGCGGGCGCAGAAGAACGGCGTGCTGATCCACACGGCCTCCTGGGCCGGGCGCTTCGTCGGTCTGGTCTCGGGACCGACCTACACCGCCGCGAAACACGGCGTGGTCGCGATGAGCCACACCATCAACATGGAGGAATGCGCCAACGGCATACGCTCGAGCGTGATCTGTCCGGCCGAAGTCGCCACGCCGATCCTCGACCGCCGGCCGGTGCCCGTCAGCGCCGAGGAACGCGCGCTCATGCTCCAGTCGAACGACGTGGCCGACTTGATCCGCTATGTCGCGATGCTGCCCAAACATGTCTGCCTCAACGAGGTCGTGGTCAGCCCGACCTGGAACCGCGGCTACGTCGCCGCCCTCAAGCAGGGGCACGTCAAGGTCTGACGCCAGGATGAACGACCCGGTCGATGTGCTGATCATCGGCGCCGGTGCGTCCGGCGCGGCGGTCGCCTGGAGTCTGGCCGACACCCGCATGCGCATCCTCTGCCTCGAGCAGGGCGACTGGGTCCGCTCGACCGACTACCCCAGCGCGGGCCGCGACTGGGAAGCACGACAGCTCGGCGATTTCAGCTTCAGCCCCAACCGGCGCAGGAACGCTGCGGACTATCCGATCAACGAAGAAGGTTCGCCGATCAAGATCGCCAACTTCAATGGCGTCGGCGGCGGCACCATCCTGTATGCGGGCCATTTTCCGCGCATGCACCCATCCGATTTCCGGGTGCGCACGCTCGATGGCGTCGCCGACGACTGGCCGATCGACTACGCGAAGCTCGAGCCCTGGTACGCGCAGAACGACCGCATGATGGGCATCTCCGGCCTCGCCGGGGATCCGGCCTATCCGCCGAAGTCAGCGCCGATGCCGCCGCTGCCGCTGGGTCGCACGGGCGAACTGCTCGGACGGGCCATGAACACGCTCGGCTGGCACTGGTGGCCCTCCGACAGCGCGATGGCCACCGACGAATCGGCCGGCCGCGCGAAGTGCATCAACCTCGGCCACTGCATCGCCGGCTGCGCGCAGGGCGCGAAGGCGAGCACCGACCTCACCTACTGGCCCGAAGCGCTGCGCGCGCGCGTCGAACTGCGCACCCGCTGCCGCGTGCGCGAAATCACCACAAAGGCGGACGGCATGGCCGGCGGTGTGATCTACTACGATGCCGAAGGCGTGGAGCAGTTCCAGGCGGCCGAAGTCGTGATCCTCGCCTGCAACGGTGTCGGCACGCCGCGGATCCTTTTGAACTCGGTGTCTGCGCGCCATCCGCAGGGCCTGGCCAACTCAAGCGGTCTGGTGGGCAAGAACCTCATGTTCCACCCCTATGCCTCGATCCGCGGGGCCTTCGACGCGCCGCTTGACGGCTACCGCGGCCCGCACATCGGCCTGTGGAGCCAGCAGTTCTACGAAACCGACCGCGTCGCGCGGATTCCTGCGCGGCTACACCTACCAGTTCTCGCGCGGCCAGGGCCCGGTGATGAACGCGGTCTGGGGCATGGGCGCCGGCCGCATTCCCTGGGGCGCAGACCATCACCGTGCGTACCGGAAATGGTTCGACCACAGCGCCGGCATGCTCGCCATCTGCGAGGACCTGCCCGAAGAGCACAACACGGTGACGCTCGATCCCGTCCTGAAGGATGCGCACGGCATCCCGGCACCGAAGATCGACTACACGCTGAGCGAGAACAGCCGCCGGATGCTTGCGCATGCGGTCGCACGCGGCACGGAAATACTGCAGGCTGCGGGGGCACAGGAGATCGCCACGGATGCCCCGCTCGCCGCCGCCGGCTGGCACCTGATGGGCACCGCGCGCATGGGCACCGATCCGGCGCGCTCGGTGGTCAACGAATGGGGCCGCTGCCACGACGTGAAGAACCTGTTCATCGTCGACGGCAGCGTCTTCGTCACTTCGGGCGGGGTGAACCCGACCGCCACCATCCAGGCAATCGCGCTTTACGTCGCCGACAGCATCAAGCAGCGCCTGGCCAACCTGTTCGATTGAGGCACGCATGCGCGCGGTGATTTCCGTTTCGTCCAAACCGTCCTTGTCGACCGAAGAATGCAGCGCGCTGCGCTGCGTGGCGGGCTGCATCATCCCCGCCAGCGCGGAGTACGACGTACCGGGCGCGGACGACGACACGATCTTCGCCGACATCATCAGGAGCCTCGGACCCGACGCGCCGCTGGTCGGCGCAGCACTCCGCCATCTGGATGCCTTGTCCGAAGGCTGCTTTGCCGAGCTGGACAATGCCGCACAACTTCGCGTCGCCGGGGATTTCCGCAGGACGGAGGCCGCACTCGCGAACGTGCTCGTCCGGGTCGTCGTGCAGTGCTACTACCGTGACGATCGCGTGATGCGCTCCCTGAACATGGAAACGCGACCGCCGTACCCGCGCGGGTTCGAGGTCGAACAGGGCGACTGGTCGCTGCTGGATCCGGTGCGCGCAGGCCCGAAGATCTACCGCGACGCGCCTTGAGGGCGCGCGATCGCCACAATCGGTGTTCCCGTCAATCCGGACATCACGAACAGGTCATGGCCCATCGGCACCCCCCAATCGCGAGCAGCGGCTGAATCATCTAGGCTTCAGGAGCACCTTGGCGGCCGCAGTCCTGCCGTGATGCAGGTCACTGAAGGCCGCCGGCCCATCGCTGAGCGCGCGCTTCTCGACCCACCGCAGATCGCCGAACGCACCCTCGCGCAGCAGGGTGACGGTCGCGCGCATGTCGGCCAGCGTGTAGATGAACGCCCCCATCAGGGTGATTTCCCCGAGCGTGAGCTTGCGCATGTCGATTTCGCTGGCCCAGTCCTGCAGGCCGATGTGCACGATGACGCCGCCCGCCTTGACGGCCGCGAAGGCCGCCTTGCGGGTCGGGGCCGCGCCGACGCAGTCGAGCACCAGGTCGTAAGCAGACTCGGCGAGTTCGTCCTTCGTGGTGTCGAGCACTTCGCAGCCGACGTGCGTACGGATCGACTGGGCGCGTTTTGCGTTCAATTCAACGACCGCGAGGCGCTTCACGCCGTAGTGCGAAAGCAGCAAGGCCGAGAGCATCCCGATCGCCCCGCCGCCCAGTACCAGCACGCGGCCTTCGGCCAGCGGCCGATGCAGCGCGCGCTGCGCCAGGTTGATCGCGTGGAGTGCGGTCGCCGCCGGCTCGGTCAGGGCCGCCGCATCGTTGTCGATGTCCTCCGGCAACTTGATCAGTGTCGATGCCGGAATGCTCATGTACTGCGCAAATGCGCCGGGTCGCGTCATGCCGACCATGGTCCGGTCGGTGCACAGGTTGCTGCGCCCCTGCGCACAGTTGTCGCAGATACCGCAGACAGCCGAAGGATTGCCCGAGACCCGCACGCCGACAGCGATGGATTCGTCCCTGCTCTCCACGACTTCGCCCGCGAATTCGTGGCCGAGCACCAGGCCCGGCTTCCGGCGCGGATCGTGCCCGTGATAGGCGTGCATGTCGCTGCCGCAGATGCCCGCGGCAGCGATCTTGATGATGACTTCGCCGGCGGCCATCTCCGGATAGGGGCGGTCCTGGAGGGCGACTTCGTTCGGCTGGGTATAGACGAGAGCGTGCATGGATGGACTCACTTGGATGTGTAGCCACCGTCGACCATGATGGTCTGGCCGGTGATGTAGGAAGACGCGTTGCTGGCGAGGAATACGGCGGTCCCGTGCAGGTCGGTCATCAGTCCGTTGCGGCCGACAGCGGTCTGCTCGGCGTGCCTTTGCGCCAGGACTTCATCGTTGAACACCGCAGTCGTCAGCCGGGTCGGAAAAAATCCCGGCCCGATCGCATTGCAGGTAATGCCGTGGCGCGACCACTCCTGCGCGATGGCCCGCGTAAGTTGGAGAATGCCGCCCTTGGCCGCGCCGTAAGGGGCGCTGTTGGCAAACGCACGATGACTCTGCAGCGAAGCGATATTGATGATCCGCCCCCAGCCGCGCTTTTTCATGCCCGGCGCCAGGGCCTGCGTCAGGAAGAATGGCGCAGCCAGGTGCATGTGCATCTGGGTATCCCATGTTTCCGGGGTGATCGCTTCAAAGCTCTGGCGCAGATTGACACCTGCGCAGTTCACCAGGATATCGATCGCCTTGTCGTTGTCGCGCACGGTCTCGGCAAGCGTCTGAATCCCGGCGTGGCTAGACAGATCGGCGGCCAGGGTTCCCGCAACTTCGATTCCATCAACGGTCAGTGCTGCCGCGGCTTCCGACAGACCCTTGCCTGTCGCGACCAGCGTCACCTTCGCACCCGCCTTGCCCAGCGCGTAGGCGATGGCGGCGCCGATTCCCCGGCTTCCACCGGTGATCAAGGCATGCCGTCCCTGCAGGCTGAACAGGGACGTGACTTCGTTGTCACGGGGTTGCGTTCATCGCTGTGCGCTCACACTTTCACACTTCGACCGGTGTACCGACTTCGAACTTGCCTTGCGGGTAGTACTTCTTCAGCCGGTCATCCGCCGTGCGCGCATGCGCCTCCATGCCTTCGAGCCGGCTGATGCGTGCCGTCACCAGCCCGATGTCGCGGCTGGCCTCGCGGGTCATCTTCTGCCAGGTCAGCACCTTCATGAACTTGTGCACCGACAGACCGCCCGAGTAGCGCGCGGCACCCATGGTCGGCAGCACGTGGTTGGGACCGGCGGCCTTGTCACCGTAGGCGACCGTCGTCTCTTCGCCGAGGAACAGCGACCCATAGCAGGTCAGGTTCTCGAGCCACCAATCGAGGTCCTTGGCGTGGACTTCGAGATGCTCGCTGGCATACCGGTCGGACACCTCGGCGACTTCCTCGCGCGAGCCGCAGACGACGACTTCGCCGTAATCCCGCCATGCCGAACCGGCCGCGTCCCTGGCCGTCGGCGGCAGTTTGTCGATCAGTCCCGGAACCAGACGAAGCACTTCCCTGGCGAGCGGCTCGCTGGTGGTGAACAGCCAGGCCGGCGATTCGTGACCGTGCTCCGCCTGCCCGACCAGGTCGCTCGCGACGATCGCGGGATCCGCGCTCTCGTCGGCAATGACCGCGACTTCCGAAGGTCCGGCGAACACGTCAATGCCCACCTTGCCAAACAGGCTGCGCTTGGCTTCGGCGACAAACTTGTTGCCCGGTCCGACGACCACGTCGGCCTGCTTGCCCGTGAACAGGCCGTAGGCCATGCTCGCAATGGCCTGGACGCCACCGAGCGTCATGATGATGTCGGCGCCCGCGGTCTTGAATGCATACAGCAGATACGGATGCATGCCGCTGCCGCGGTACGGGCTCGAGCAGGCGATGATGGTTTTGACGCCGGCCGCCTTGGCGGTGGCCACGGTCATGTAGGCCGAGGCGATGTGGGCGTAGCGTCCGGCGGGCGCATAGCAGCCGACCACGTTGACCGGAATCACGCGCTGACCCGCGGTGACCCCGGGATGCACCTGGGTGGAAAACTCCAGGACGCTTTTCTTCTGCGCGGTCGCGAAATCGTAGACCTGCCTGGAGGCGAACTCGATGTCGCTTTTCACGCTCGCGGGAATGTCCTTGATGGCGGCAGCAATGGCCGCCGGTGACATGATGATTTCGCCCTCCCACTTGTCCAGCTTGCGCGAATATTCCCGCACCGCATCCTCGCCGCGCGTGCGGATTTCCGCGAGCATCTCGGTAACCACTTTCTGCGCGGTCGCGGTCTCGGTCTCAGCCGTCTTGCCGGCCTTTTTCAGATACGTTACTGACATGTGAGGGGCCTTTCCGGAAGAAATGTAAGCGCTTTCATATTTAGCGCTCACCATCCTGAAAGTCAACCTATTTCATTGCTGCACCGCAATGACTGCTACCATGAATGCGCTTACAGTATTGCTTCGGATCAGGACCGCCATCGATGTCGGACACACAAGGCAAGGCCAAGCTGGATGACGTTGCGCGCGTGGCCGGCGTTTCGCTGGCCACCGCTTCGCGCGCCTTGTCCACGCCGCACCTGCTCAAGCCGGACACCCTCACACGCGTGCGCGACGCCGCCCGCCTGCTCGGCTACATGCCACATGGCGCGGCGCGCGCGCTGGCCTCCCGGCGCACGCACACGATCGGCGCTGTCGTGCCCACGCTCGACAACGCCATCTTCGCGAATTCGACCCAGGCCATGCAGCGGGAACTCGGAGCGCACGGCTATCAGCTGCTGCTCGGTTCCCACGACTACGATCCAGACCGGGAGGTCGAAGTCACCCGCGCCCTGCTCGAACGCGGGGTGGACGGCCTGGTGCTGGTCGGGACCGATCACAGTCCGGAGCTCTACCGCCTGCTGGTCGATTTCAGGAGTCCGTACGTCCTGACCTGGTCGCTGGACGAAAGCGGGCATCATCACTGCGTCGGCTTCGACAATCGCGAGGCAGCTGCGCGCGTTGCGCGCTACCTTTACGATCTCGGTCACCGGCAGTTTGCAATGATCTCCGGCTTCGTCGCGCACAACGACCGGGCACGCGACCGGATCGCCGGCGTGCGCGAAGCGCTGAGCGCGCACGGCATCACGCTCGCAGCCAATCGCGTCGCGGAAACTTCGTTCTCGGTGCAAAGCGGACGGGAGGCACTGCGCGCAATGCTGCGCCTCCCCGTGCGACCGACCGCAGTGATCTGCGGCAACGACATCCTTGCGCAGGGCGCCCTGATCGAGGCGAACGCACTGGGCGTGGACGTACCGCGGGAGCTTTCGATCACCGGCATCGACGACATGGAGCTCTCGGCGCACATGGCCCCCGGCTTGACCACGATCCATATTCCCACGGCCGAGATCGGAAAACGTGCCGCGGAGCACATCCTCGCGCGTCTGGGCGGCGGTGAACCCGCATTGCGCACCGAACTCGGTGTCGAACTGATCGTCCGCGGGTCCACCGCGCCACCCTAGACGAGAAGAGGGGCTGCGCCCCTCCTCAGACCTCCCGCTAGACGAGAAGAGGGGCTGCACCCCTCCTCAGACCTCCCGCTGGACGAGAAGAGGGGCTGCACCCCTCCTCAGACCTCCCGCTGGACGAGAAGAGGGGCTGCGCCCCTCCTCAGACCTCCCGCTAGACGAGAAGAGGGCTAGACGTTGAGCAGATCCATGTCCAGACGGATGAAATCGCCGCGGTAGGCGAGTTCGCCCACGTAGATCACCGTTCCGTCCGGCGCACAGAACACTCGCCGCAGTTCGGCCACCGGCGCAGCCACCGAAATGTTCAAGGCTTGCGCGGTTTCGGCGCCGGCCGTCGAGATCGTCAGCGTCTGGCGCGCGCTGGCGACCTTGACCGACTTGAGATCCATCAGCACGGGAATGATCAGCTCCCTGCGGAACCTGCGCGGCGCCAGCTTGAAGATCCTCTCGTCGAGATAGGCGGAGATCACCGAATTGAGCTGATGCTCTCCGGCATGGATCCTGCGCAGGTACCGGTATTTCGGCGCAAGCGTGCCTTCCTCCGGATCGATCCGCGGCATACCGCGCCCTTCGGCCAGCGGGATCACGCGGGGCGCCGATTTTCGGTAGAGGTCGGCGAGCCTGATGAGAGAAGTCGCCACCTGCATGCGCGGATGCACCGGCGGTTTGCCGCGCACGAACGTGCCCCGGCCCTGCTCCGGCGCGAGCAGTCCCTCGTTCTTGAGCAGCTGGATCGCCTGGCGAACGGTGATCGAGCCGACCGCGAACTCCTGCGAGAGCGCGGGCATGGGCGGAATCCGCGAACCGAGCGGCCAGACCCCTTTCACGATCCGTTCGCGCATCACGTCGGCGACCTGCGCGTAGAGCGGACTTGAGCTGTGATCGAAGAATCTCGCCATCTGTGTTCCCATTGCGATGCAGGCCGACCCTGCCCCGGATTGACAAGTCTGTCTAACTATAGAATGATAATCACAAAGCGTCACGCATCCCTGCGAAGGCGCTGCCATCCGGAGGAGACCCGATGCAAACCCTTGCCCGATTCGCGTGCCTGGTTGTGCTTAGCCTCAGCCTGCCCTGCGCCGCCCTTGCGCAGACCTACCCGTCCAAGATTATCCACCTCATTGTTCCGTATCCCCCGGGCGGCGTGGTGGATATCACCGGCCGGCTGCTTGCCGACCAGCTGGGCAGGGAACTCGGCCAGAACGTCATCGTGGAAAACAAGGCGGGCGCCAGCGGAACCATCGGCGCTGCCGCCGTGGCGCGTTCGACACCCGATGGCTATACGATCCTTCTGAGCGGCGCCGCGACCCACGCCTTCGCGCCCTGGCTTTTCAAGGAACTGCCCTACGACCCGGTCAAGGACTTCGTCCCCGTCACGCAACTCACGGAAGGGCCGCTGGCGCTGTGCGTCAATGCAAGCTCGCCGGTGAAAGACCTCGCCGGCATGATCGGCATGCTGAAGGCAAAGGGCGACACGATCAATTACGCCTCCAACGGGAGCGGCACCTATCCGCACCTGTCGGTCGAACTTCTCAAGCAGGTCATCCACGTGCAGCCGGTCCATGTCCCCTACAAGGGCGGTGGACAGGCGATCACCGCCCTGATTGCGAACGAAGTGCAGTTTTCCCAGAACCATATTCCAGTCGTCCTCCCGCATGTGAAGTCGGGCCGGCTGCGCGTGCTGGCCACCACGGGTGCCTCGCGATCCAGCACGTACCCGAATGTGCCTACGCTGAAAGAATCCGGATACGACGTCGTGGCATCGGCCTGGTTCGGCCTGTTCGCGCCGGCCGGCACGCCCCGTGCGATCGTGGAACGGCTCTACGCAGCGACCGCGGCCGCCGCAAAAGTCCCCGGGTTGCGCGAAAAGCTGAACGCGCAAGGCGATGAGATCGTCGTCGAAGGCCCGGACAAATTCCTCGCCTACCAGTTGGCCGAACTGGAGAAATGGAAGACGGTCATCGGGCAGGCCAAATTGAAGTTGCAATAGGCGCACATACAAGATGAACCGTCCGAACATCATCCTGATCATGACCGACCAGCAGCGCGCCGACACGATCGGCGCGCTCGGCGCGCCATGGATGCAGACACCGCACCTGGACCGGCTCGCGACCGAGGGCGCCGCGTTCACGGAGTGCTTCGTGAACTCCCCGGTCTGCGTCGGGGCGCGCGCCAGCCTTTTCACCGGAAAGTATCCGCATGGTTGCCAGGTCTTCAGCAACTTCCAGCCCTGGGAACCGACCTGGGTGAAATCGCTTGCCGGCCAGGGTTACCACTGCGTGAACATCGGCAAGATGCACATCAACCCCTATGACGCGCCCGGCGGCTTCCACCAGCGCTTCATGATGGAGAACAAGGACCGGCCGCTCTTTCTCGAAGAACGCGACCGCGCGATCTACGACGAATGGGACAAGGCGCTGCACGGGCGAAAACTGGTCAAACCCAGCCGTTACAACCGCTACGCCGCCGATCCCGAGGGCTACAAAAAGGCGCTGGGCGCCTTTGTCTGGGATCTCGATCCCGACATGCACCCGGACAACTTCATCGGCGACACGGCGAACTGGTGGATCCGCGACCGCAAGAACGACGACCCGCTGTTCCTGCAGATCGGGTTTCCCGGCCCGCATCCGCCCTACGATCCGCTGCCGGAGATGATTGCGCGTTACGCCGATACGGATATCCCGCTGCCTGCCGTGAGCGAGGAGGAACTCCGGGCACAGCCGCGCGCACAGCAGATGCTCCGCGACAACATGATCTCGTTCAACTTCGACTCGATCGCCTGGCGCCGCGATGCGACCCCCGCGGACCTGCTTCGCCTGCGCCGCCACTATGCCGCCAACGTCACCATGATCGACATCCAGGTGGGTCGGATCCTCGAATCACTGGATGCGCGCGGCTACCTCGAAAATGCGCTTGTGATCTTCACTTCCGACCACGCCGATGCACTGGGCGATCACGGCCATATCCAGAAGTGGACCATGTACGACACGGTCCTTCGCGTGCCGCTTCTCTTCTGGTCGAAGAACCTGCCCATTGCGGCTGGACGCCGGGACGACCTGGTGCAGATGTTCGATATCGCGCCGACGATCCTCGAAGCCGCAGGACTTCCGGTGCCGCAGGACTTCGAGGCGCGATCCCTCTGGGGCGCGCTGGAGAATCGAGCCGGATATGCTCCGCGCGAGGCGGTGTATTCTGAACTCGCCCGCGACCACATCCAGACCGGCAGCGAATTCATCGTGATGCGGCGCGATCGCAAGTGGAAGATCGTCGTGTACCTCGATGACACCTACGGCGAACTCTACGATCTGGCGAACGACCCCGGCGAGGTGCGCAACCTCTGGGACGATCCGGTGTACCGGGAAATGCGCAGCGAACTCGCGACCGGATGTCTCAACTGGGTGGCAAAGGGAATGCTGCAGGCAAATCGGCGCCCGAGCCGCAAGCCGCAGCAACCGATGAACGTTTGAAAACCCTGTCGTCCCGCGAGCCGCGCGCGGGCGCCGTCAGAACGGAACGGCGGCGCGTCCGGCGCGCGCACGGGCAATGATGCCCTTCATGATCTGCGCCGTGCCGTCGCCGATCTGGAAACCGAGCACATCGCGCAGCCGCTGCTCCATCGGGCCGCGGTCGTAGCCGCCATGCCCGAACATCAGCAGGCACTGGTGGATCGTGTCGTAGGCCAGCGCGGGCCCCCACCACTTGCACATCGCGGCTTCGGCGCTGTGCGCTTGTCCCCTGTCCTTCAGCCAGAGTGTCTGCAGGCAGAGCAGCCGTGCGGCAGTGACCTGGGTGTCGCAGTTGGCCAGCGGATGCGACACGCCCTGGAATGCGGAGAGCGGCTTGCCGAATGCCTCGCGCTGCGTGACGTACGTCCAGGTTTCCTCGAGCGCGACGCGCGCCACCGCCATCACCTGCAGGCCGATCAGCGCGCGCGAATAGTCGAAGCCCTGCATGACCTGCACAAAACCCCTGTTTTCATCGCCGAGCCTGTGGTTCAGGGGGACACGCACGTTCTCGAAGAAGATCGACCCCCGGCCGATCGCGCGCTGGCCGTGACAGTCGAACCGGGTGCGCTTGATCCCGGACAGATCCAGCGGCACCAGCAGGGCCGTCACGCCGTGCGCGCCAGAATCGACAGTGCCGGTGCGGCCGAACACCACCGCCGCGTCGGCCTGATCCGCAGCAGAGATCGAGGTCTTCTCGCCGTTGATGAGGTACTCGTCACCGACGCGCTCGATGCGCAGGCGCAGGTTCGCCGCGTCCGAGCCGCCGCGCGGTTCGGTGAGCGCAATGGCCAGCAAGGCCTCGCCGCGCACCACCTTGTCGAGCCAGGGTCGGGTGACCTGTGGCTGCCCATGTTGCGAAAGGATCTGCCCGTTGAGCGAGGCCAGTAGGTTGACATAGGACATGCTGAGGTCGGCGCGCGCAATCTCCTCATGGATCACGCCGGCCGCCATGCAGCCCATCCCCTGCCCGCCGACCGCCTCCGGCAATTCCGGTGCGATGAGCCCGAGCGCCCCCATCTCGCGCATCAGTTGGCGATCAAGTATCCGGGTCCGGTCACGTTCGGCAAAACCGGGGGCGACGCGCTCGGTGGCAAACCGCCGCACCTGCTCGCCCAGGGCGACCAGTTCAGCATCGAAGTAGGGGTTCATGGACACGCGGCGCCTACTTCGCGAACTTGCGGAAGTCGGGCTTGCGCTTTTCCTTCAGCGCATTCACGCCCTCGCGCGACTCTTCGGTGTCGTAATAGAGCTTGAGTGCCATCATGCCCATGCCGGCGATGCCGCTTTGATGGGCTGTGTCCATGTTGAACGAGCGCTTGGCGATCGCCAGCGCAGTCGGACTGCGCTCGCAGAGTTCCTCGCCCCATTTCTGCACTTCGGCATCGAGCTGGTCATGCGGGACGCAGACGTTGGCCAGTCCCATCGCCACGGCCTCGGCGCCGGAATAGCGGCGGCACAGGTACCACATCTCGCGTGCCTTCTTCTCGCCGACCACCCGCGCCAGGAACGCCGTGCCATAGCCCGGATCGACCGAGCCCATCTTCGGGCCGACCTGGCCGAAGATCGCCTTTTCGGAGCAGATGGTCAGGTCGCAGATCGTGCAAAGCACGTTGCCGCCGCCGATTGCGTAGCCCTGGACCCGCGCGATCACCGGCTTGGGCACATCGCGGATCGCGGTGTGCAGCTCTTCCATCGGCAAACCGATCGTGCCGCGGCCGTCGTAATTGCCGTTGTGCGCCGACTGGTCGCCGCCGGTGCAGAAGGCGCGATCGCCGGCGCCCGCGAGCACGATCGCGCCGACGGTGCGGTCATAGCCCGCGCGATTCAATGCCTGGATCAGTTCGTCGCAGGTCTGGCCGCGAAAGGCGTTCATCTTGTCCGGACGGTTGATCGTGATCCAGGCCACGCCGTTGCGCACTTCGTAGAGGACGTCTTCGAATTCCATGTCTGATTCTCCAGGGTTTAGGTAGTTGAGGCTCAGCCGCTCATCGTCAGGCCGCCGGACACGCTGAGCACCTGACCGGTCACGTAGCCTGCGTCGTCGCTGGCAAAGAAGGCAATGGCGCCGGGCAGGTCGTCGGGCTGACCGATCCGGCCTAGAGGAATCGCGCGGGTGAACGCCTCAATCAGCTTTTCCGGATTGCCGGCACCCTTCTTGTAGCCGTCGAACAGCGCGGTATCGGTCGGCCCGGGGCACACCACGTTGACGGTGATGCCGTGCCGCGCATGCTCGCGGGCCAGTGTCTTCGACAGCGCCACAATACCGCCCTTGCAGGCCGCGTACACCGCTTCACCGGAAGATCCGACGCGCGCGGCGTCGGAGGCGATATTGACGATCCGTCCGCGCCTGCGCGCCGCCATGCCCGGCAGAACCGCATGCTGCATGTGCATGGCGCCGACCAGGTTGATTGAAATCAGCTTCTGCCAGTCGGCCGGTTCGGTCTTGGTGAACGGCTTGAATACGTCCCAGCCGGCGTTGTTCACCAGCACGTCGATCGGACCCAGTGCCGCTTCGAGCGCGGATACCGCTGCGTCGACGCTGGTACGGTCGGTGATGTCGCAGAGAAACGCGCTGGCCTGTCCACCGTCGGCGCGGATCGCCGCCGCGACTGATTCGGCCCCCGCCAGGTTCAGATCGAGGACCGCGACACGCGCGCCCTCCTTTGCGAATCGCCGACAGGTCGCCCCGCCGATTCCGCCACCACCGCCGGTCACCACCACGGTCCTGCCTTCGAATCTGTTCATGCCGTTCTCCATCGCAGAGCTGGCGGCACAGTCGCCGCAACCATGCAATTATGACAAGTGGGATGGAAAAAATACGCGCGCGTGGTGAAACCCATGGTTCCGATGCAGCGCGCGGATTGCTGCCGCGACAGGTGCAACGCCGCATGCGCCGGTCGGGCATGAATCATAAACAATTTTTTCACCCGACCGAGTCTGGGAGCGGCCTGCACGGTAGTTTGTGTATCGATATCGATACATTCAATAGCCCCAAAGACGGCCCGGTTCGCGTGCCCGGGTGCCCAGCCGGTAAAATGCGGCACTGACCACCGCGAACTGTCTTGTGAACGAATCACCCCGCGCCCACCTGCTTTGTGCCGCCCCCATGATGGACTGGACTGATTTCATAGGAAGGGAAAGCGGCCAGGTACACCGTGGTGCACCCCGACTCGACCTTGCGACCCCGTAGTTCGTAGCAAGCGCAAGGCTGACAGACCGCTATCGGTCCGACTTTATACCCAGAGTTTCCACTTCTAGCGCTGTTCAAAACAGCGCGACTACTTCTACGGTTTGATCGGAGACAAGCGAGCGTGCAGCGGAGCGGATCACGGCGCAATCGTCCTGTAATCCAAGGTTAATGCCACGCCACCCCAAGCACAGCTTGATCCGCCCTACCCCAGCGACTCACACAAATCGCTGACCATCAGGCGGCCGGCCGTTCGTGCGTTTCAGAGCCTGCCGCGCGTGCGGC
>CAWJNP010000081.1:0-3104 GCA_963844255.1 uncultured beta proteobacterium | reverse complement strand
CGCAATGCCCCGCGGGGTGATGTGAAGTGCCGGTCGTGAACCGGCCGCCTGGACTGGCTTGAAGGCGGCGTGAGCCGCTGGATCGGTGTGCCAGCTACCGATCAGGGAAACCTTTCGGCGCGAACCAGCACGTGGTCACGCCTCGAAAGGTCGATCGGCAGGGAGGATGTGCCCCGAGGGGCGGCGCGGGCGGGGCCGCGCGTGTGGAAGGGCTTGCCGGGTTTGAGTGCGAGGCCAGCTATCGCACGGACGAAACAGTAATTCCGGCTTTGCGGGCTGTCAACAGGAAATGGTGGCGCGACGCCTGGACGCGCGCTGTCCCCCGGTTTCCGGGCCTGAAACGACGGGATTTCTGCTGGCGCGGGTTGGTGCTGGTGTGGAAGATCGAAACCATGTCACCACCCACACCCGCAGGGAGACCCGGCATGAGCAAGATCCAACTGGCGGTGATGGACACGGGTGAGGCGAACCGCCGCATCCTGAACAAGGACGAGTACCGGGCGGACTTCCGGCGTGTCGAGGCAGCGTCGCTGAAGCGCAAGACGCGGCTCGCCAGTGCCGAGGGCAAGCGCATCTTCGCCCGCTGCTTCTACAGCTTCCAGGCGAGCCTGTACTTCGTGTCGGCGCTGGGCCGGACCAAGGTGCCGCACGAGTACGTCGAGCAGATCGAGCAGGCCGTCCGCAACAAGATGGACGAGGGCACCAAGGAACTCAACCAGGCCATCGACGGCGCCGAACTGCTCTTCAAGAACCACAGCATCGAGACGGTGGCGACCTACGACACCGTGCCGCTGGAAGTCGAAGTGGGCATCACGTCGGCCCTCGGACGTCGCTACTTCGAGCTGATCCACAAGCTGGACCAGTTGATGCCGCTGCTGCAGACCCTCGAGATCGAGGAGGTGATCACCGAGAAGCAGGTCGAGCAGCAGCGCTCGAGGTTCAAGCGGATCGTCCTCGCGCTGTCCTCGATGATGCGCAACTTCGCGATGGGTTGCCGGCGACGGATGAACGAAGTCGATGCGAGGAAGGACGAGCCCGACGCAAGAAGGGCCAGACCGACCGTCGACAGCGGCGCAGCTGCCGGAATTGGCCATGTCGATGGTGACCCGGCCGAGAGTGCCACCGTTGCCGCGTCTGAAGGCGAGGGCACTCCCGCGGTGCAGGTGGCTGGCGAAACGGTGGAGATTGCCTCGGTATCCTGACCTGGCCTTGCTCAGGTCTCGGTCGTACCTCCGCCCCGGACGCCTTAAGGGGCGAAACCTGCAGAGCGCGCCAGGCGTGCCTCTCCCGGAGTTCAGCTGAGGTAGGGGTGCCGACAACGGGTGAACCACCGCGCGGCGCATCTTTGCAGGTTCACCAGGAACAGTCCGCTCGAGATCGAGGATGAGCGTGGTCAGTCGCAGGCGAGCCTGCTAGCGCATGATGCTGGATGTTTGTACAGTAGTGCGCTCGCCCCTTATCCCACGGTGCACGATTGCCATGAACGCCCCGAACCTGCCGCTGCCCCAGGTGCTGAACGGCGCGCATCCCGCAGATCAACCGAACCTGTACCTTGCCGGCGAGGGCGCGCAGCGTTACGTCTGGCAAAGTGCCTACGGCGCGATGCTGATCGAGGTACGCGACGGAATTGCCTTCGTCAACGGCGCTCGGGTGGCTTCGATGGCTGAGCTACGCGCCGCCGAGGTGTGAGCCTCGCCTTACGGTCGGCAAGAGAGGCTGTGTGAGCGGACCAAAGTGCCAGGCGCAATTTCTAAGGTACAGCGTGGCGGTTGCTACGATGCAGCAGCGCGCGAGGAGCGCCCGCACACACATGAACGCCGTAGAAATCGAACAAGCCATCTCCGACCTGGCGCTTCAGCCCTTTGACGCCGCTGAGTTTCCCTTCGCCTTCCTGGCCGCTTTCGGCAACAAGGACACCACGCTCAAGCGCCTGCGCAGCGGCAACAACAACGCATCCGACCTGCCCGGCGGCGTGCTCCAGCGCAACAACATCCACATCGCCGTCTGCCAGCCCGGCACCACCGGCGCCGGGCTGCATGCGCTGCGCAGCAGCCCGGCCACCGCAAAGGGCAAGGCCAAGTTCATCCTCGCCACCGACGGCCAGACGCTCGAGGCCGAAGACCTGACCGCGGGCGAAACCATCGCCTGCGACTACCCGGACTTCCCCAACCACTTCGGCTTCTTCCTGCCGCTGGCCGGCATCTCCACCATCAAGGAGATCAAGGACAACCCCATCGACGTGCGCGCCACCGGCCGCCTGAACAAGCTGTACGTCGAGCTGCTGCGCGAGAACCCGGACTGGGCCACGGCCGAACGCCGCGGGGACATGAACCACTTCATGGCCCGCCTGATCTTCTGCTTCTTCGCCGAAGACACCGACATCTTCAACGGCGAAGCCCTGTTCACGCGCACCCTGGAGCAGATGAGCGACCGCGACGCCGGGAACACGCACGAGGTGCTGTCCGAGATCTTCCGTGCGATGAACATGAAGATCGCCGACCGCGCAGCCGCGAATCTGCGTCCGTGGGCCGACCAGTTCCCCTACGTGAACGGC
Organism: uncultured beta proteobacterium; assembly: GCA_963844255.1. GTDB lineage: Bacteria > Pseudomonadota > Gammaproteobacteria > Burkholderiales > SG8-39 > SZAS-79. The sequence continues at coordinate 550 of CAWJNP010000081.1, read as the reverse complement.
GGGCTGTTCTCCGGCAGCGCGACGTGCCGCGCTTCAGCCGGATGGCCCGCACCTACCTGCTGCACGTCGGCACGCTGAACTGGAAGCAGATCAACCCCGACATCTTCGGCTCCATGATCCAGGCCGTGGCCGACGACGAGGAGCGCGGCGCGCTGGGCATGCACTACACCAGCGTGCCCAACATCCTGAAGGTGCTGAACCCGCTGTTCCTCGACGACCTGCGCGCGCAGCTGGAGGCCGCAGGCGACAACAAGATCAAGCTGCTGAACCTGCGCAAGCGCATGGCGCGCATCCGCGTCTTCGACCCGGCCTGCGGCAGCGGCAACTTCCTGGTCATCGCCTACAAGCAGATGCGCGAGATCGAGGCGGAGATCAACCGGCGGCGCGGCGAAACGCACCTGCGCAGCGAGATCCCGCTGACCAACTTCCGCGGCATCGAGCTGCGCGACTTTCCTGCGGAGATCGCGCGCCTCGCGCTCATCATCGCCGAGTACCAGTGCGACGTGCTCTATCGCGGGCAGAAGGATGCGCTGGCGGAGTTCCTGCCGCT
>CAWJNP010000080.1:0-23478 GCA_963844255.1 uncultured beta proteobacterium | reverse complement strand
GCCACGTATTGCTCGTGGCGTGCAACCAGCACCATGTTGTTGCTGTCGGACTGCCCGATCACCGCGCCGGAGAAGGCGCAGAGCAGACTGCAGGTTGCGCTCGCAACAAAAATGAACCCCCGAGGACTCATGCGCGGGTCTGCGTCAGAAATCCGCGTCTTCCTCGCTCGCGGCACCGGCTCGGTTCTGCTGACGGCGATGCTGCCAGATCGAAAACGCCAGCGAGGCCGCCGAGAGCCCGATCAGCGCACCGGAAATCGGCCGCGTCAGGAACAGCCACGGATCGGCATCGGTCATCACCGCGCGGATCAGGTTGATCTCGATCTGGTCACCGAGAATCACACCGAGGATGAACGGCGCGAGCGGAAAGCCGAACTTCACCATCGCGTAGCCGAGCATCCCGAACGCCAGAAGTATGTAGACGTTGGACATCGTGTTGTTGAGCGCATAGGCGCCGATCACGCACAGCACCAGCACCACCGGGAACAGCGCCGCCTTCGGCACGCTGACGATCCGCAGCATGAATCGCGCGGAAACGGCCATGATCAGCACCATCAGCGGATGTGCGATCAGGTAGGCGGCGAAGATGCCGTAGGCGAGCTCCGGATTCTGCTGGATGAACAGCGGCCCGGACTGGATGCCGTGAATGGTGAGCGCGCCCAGCATCACCGCGGTCACGGCGTCGCCGGGGATGCCGAATGCCATGATGGTCACGAGCGACCCGCCGACGTTGGCGTTGTTGGACGACTCGGAGGCGATGATGCCCTCCGGAGTGCCGCTGCCGAACGCCTGAGGGCGCTTGGACAGCTTCTTCGCCTGGTCGTAGGCGAACATGCTGGCCGCGCTGCCGCCGATCGCCGGCAGCACGCCGATCAGCACCCCGACGAAGGAGGACCACAGCAGCAGTACCGGCCGCGACAGGATCTCCCAGATCACCCTGAGCTGCGAGACGGCCAGTTTCACGCTGCCGTCGATCGCGTCGATCGCCTTGCTGGCGCCGCCCATGCGTTCCACTTCGGACATGGTCTGCGCGAACGCGAACACACCGATCAGCACCGGCAGGAAATCGATGCCGCCCTCGAGCGCAGGAATGCCGAGCGTGAGCCTTTTCTGGCCCATCACCGGGTCGCTGCCGAGGATGGTGACGATCAGCCCCAGTCCGCCGGATACCAGGCCCTTGGCGAGCGAAGACTCCACCAGTCCGGCCACCATCGACAAGGCGAGCACGAACAGCGAGAAGAATTCCCAGGGTCCGAATTCGAGTGCAATCCTCGCCAGCGGCCCGGTGGAGAAGATCAGGAACGCGCCCCCGAGCAGCCCGCCGAAGAACGAGGCCCAGACGCCCAGCCAGATGGCGCGCCCGGGTTCGCCCTTCTTCGCCATCGGATGGCCGTCGAAGGTGGTGGCGATGGCCGACGGTGTTCCCGGAATGCCGAGCAGGATCGCGGTCACGAGGCCGCCGGCGGAGCCGCCCACATACACCCCGGTCATCGCCGCCAGCCCCTGCAGCGGATCGAGGCCGAATGTGAACGGCAGCACCACGATGATGGTCATGGTGATCGTCACGCCGGGCAGCGCGCCACCGATCACGCCGGCCAGCGTGCCGAAGAACAGCGGCAGCAGGTACTTGAACTGCGCAACGTGGACGAGCGATGTTCCGAGGAGTTCAAACATGGCTCAGAAGTCCGTCCATCGGCCGCGCGGCAGCAGTACCGAGAGGTAGTGCTCGAACACCAGCCAGGTGAAGTACGTCGTGGCGAGCCCGAGTACGGCGGCGAACAGCCAGCCTTTCGGACCGCGCGGCGGGGAGAGCAGCAGGTTCGCGGCGACGACGTAGGCGAACGTCGCGATCCGAAAACCCAGCGCCGGCAACGCAGCGCAATACAGCGCGAACACGCCGAAGCTGATCGCAACCAGGGAATAGTTGGGTTTCGCGCCTTGCGCCGCGGGCGGCACCGGCCCCTGGCGGCCCGCAAGCACGTCGACGACGACCAGGCCGAGGGACAGCAGCGCCGTGATTCCAAGCACCACGCGCGGATAGAAGCCCGGCCCGATCGGGACCAGCGGGCTGTCCTTCAGGTCGAGGGTCAGCGCAAACAGCACCAGGCTCGCGGCGAGCACTGCGAGCCCGGCGATCGTGTCGCGTCTCACCGCTTGAGCAGCCCGAGCTCTTTCGCAAGCGTCTTGTTCAGCTCATCGTTGCCCTTGAGCCAGTCCGCGTATTGCTTCCGGCCCATGTAGCGCACGTCGGTGGCCTGCTTCTTCATGGCCTCCGCGAACGCGGGCTCCTTCGCCGCCGCGGCGCAGGACGATTCGAGCTTGGCGATCACGTCGGCCGGGGTTCCCTTGGGCGCCAGCAGCCCGCGGTTCACGTCGTACACCACGTTCACGCCGAGTTCCTTCAGCGTCGGCACATTCGGCATCTCCGGGCTGCGCTTTTCGGTCGCGATCGCGATGAACTTGAGCTGGCCGGCCTCGACCTTGCCCTTCTGGGTCATGTTCGAGTCGGTCAGGTCGATGTGGCCCCCGAGGATGGCGTTCATGCGCGGCGCCAGGCCTTCGTAGGACACGTACTTGAACTTGATGCCGGCCGCTTTCTCGATCAGCGCCGGAAAGAAGTGGCTGGTCGAGCCCAGGGTGGCACCCACCGAGATCTGCCCGGGACGCGCCTTGGCGTCCGCAAGCAGGCCCTTCCAGTCGTTCCATGGCGTCTTCGGACTGGCCGTCAGCGTCGACGCGGTCGAAGCGATCAGGCAGATCGGTTCGAAATCGCTGTAGCTGACGTCGGCCACACCGGTGTAATAGGTCGAGTGGATGTAGTCATGCACCGCGTACAGCGTGTAGCCGTCCGGCGGCGAATCCTTGGCCTCCTTCGCACCCTTGGTTCCGGATGCGCCGCCGATGTTGGCGATGACCACCGTCTGGCCGATGTGTTTTTGCAGAAGCGGCGTAAACGGCCGGAAGATGTTGTCGGTGTCCCCGCCCGCGGGCCAGGGCACGATCAGCTTGACCGGCCGGTCCGGATAGGCGGCGGTCGCGAAGGAAGCGACGGTGAGGCCTGCGGCGAGGCCGGCCAGGGCGGTAATCAGTCTTTTCATGGTCGAGGGCTCCTTGGAATATGGCGCGTAGTACGGCGCGCGAATCTTATCCCCCGGCGTGTACCTGACGCAAACGTTAGAATGCGCCCTCCCCGCAAGCCAAAAGCCGACCGCCATGCGCGAACCCACGCCCAGGACCATTTACCTCAAGGACTACACCCCGCCCGCGTTTCTGATCTCGACGGTCGAGCTGGACATCGAGATACGCGACGAGGACGCCATCGTGCGTGCGCGTCTGGCCGTCAGCCGCAATCCGGCGGCCGAAAGTCCAGCGGCACCCCTGGTGCTGGATGGCGGAGAACTCAGCCTGCAGTCGATTGCAATCGACGGGCGCAAGCTCGCGACGGACCGGTTCGTGGTGTCCGCCCACCAGTTGACGATTGCCGACGTGCCCGACAGCTTCCGGCTCGAGACCGTGGTGCACATCGTGCCGCAGAAAAACACCATGCTCGAGGGCCTGTACGCCACGAAGAGCGGCTTCGTGACCCAGTGCGAGGCGCAGGGCTTTCGCCGCATCACCTGGTTCCTCGACCGGCCCGACGTGATGGCGAAATACACGGTGACGCTGCGCGCGAACCAGGAGAAGTACCCGGTGCTGCTGTCCAACGGCAACCTCGTCGGCTCGGGCGAGCAGCGCGGCGGACGCCACTGGGCGAAATTCGAGGATCCGTTCCCCAAGCCCTCGTATCTCTTTGCGATGGTCGCCGCCAAGCTCGAGATGCTGGAGGACGCCTACGTCACCCGTTCAGGGCGCCAGGCACGGCTTGCGATCTACGTCGAACCCGGCAAGCTCGACCAGTGCGGCTTTGCGATGCAGTGCCTGAAGAGTTCGATGAAGTGGGACGAGGATGTGTTCGGCCTGGAACTCGACCTCGACCAGTACATGATCGTCGCGGTCGGCGATTTCAACTCCGGCGCGATGGAGAACAAGGGCCTCAACATCTTCAACACCAAGTACGTGCTGGCGCGGCCCGACATCGCAACCGACATCGACTACCAGAACATCGACCGCGTCGTGGCGCACGAATACTTCCACAACTGGACCGGCAATCGCGTCACCTGCCGCGACTGGTTCCAGCTCTCGCTGAAGGAAGGCCTGACCGTGTTTCGCGACCAGGAATACGGCGCCGACATGTATTCGCGCGCGCGTGCAGCGCATCCAGGAAGTGCGCGGCTTGCGCAGCGCCCAGTTCCCCGAGGACGCCGGCCCGATGGCGCATCCGATCCGGCCGCAGTCCTACATGGAAATCCGCAACTTCTACACCATGACGGTGTACGAAAAAGGCGCCGAGGTCGTGCGCATGCAGCACACCCTGCTCGGGAGCGGAATTGTTCCGCAAGGGCATGGATCTGTACTTCGAGCGCCACGACGGACAGGCCGTGACCACGGACGATTTCGTCGCTGCGATGCAGGACGCCTCCGGCATCGACCTTGCGCAGTTCAAGCGCTGGTACGAACAGGCCGGCACGCCGGTGCTCGACATCGCGGGCGACTACGATGCGGCCGCGCAACGCTACACGCTGAAGGTCAGGCAATCCTGCCCGCCCACGCCGGGGCAGGAAGAAAAACTGCCGTTCCACATCCCGTTCGCCGTGGGCCTCGTGGCTGCCGACGGCCGCGACCTTGCGGCACGGATGCTGTCGGTGAAGGCCGCGGAAGAAACCTTCGTGTTCGAAGGGCATCGCCGAAAAGCCGGTGCCCTCGATCCTGCGCGGATTTTCGGCGCCGGTGATCGCGAAGTATCCGTACACGCGAGGCCGAACTCGCGCACCTGATGGCGCACGATACGGACGCCTTCAACCGCTGGGAGGCGGGACAGCGCCTGGTGACCGGCCTGTTGCTGGGCGGCGCCACGCGCCGCACCGCAGTCGTTCGTCGACGCCTGGGCGCGCGTGCTGAAGGATGCGGCGCGCGACCCCGCCTTCGCCAGCGAAGCCCTTGGCGCTGCCTTCGGAGACCACGCTTGCCGAGCAGATGGAGGTGGTCGACCCCGATGCGCTGCATGCGGCGCGCAATACGCTTCGCCGCCAGCTCGCAACGGCGCTGAAGCACCGAACTGCGTCGCGACCTATCACGCGTTTGCGGTCAACGGCCCCTATTCGCCGGACGCGGCCTCGGCCGGGCGGCGTTCACTGCGCAACCTGTGCCTGGGCATGCTGATGGAACTCGACGATGCCGAGATCCGCGCCCTGTGCGTCGCCCAGTTCGAGACGGCAGACAACATGACCGACGCGATGGCCGCGCTGACCATGCTCGCCAATACCGACTGCCCCGAGCGCAGCGCTGGCGCTGGATGCGGTGTACGCCAAGTGGAAGCACGAGCCGCTGGTGGTCGACAAGTGGCTTGCGGTGCAGGCCACCTCGCGGCTGCCGGGCACGCTGGCTGAGGTCAAGCGCCTCACGGCGCACCCGGCGTTCGACATCAGGAACCCGAACAAGATCTACGCGCTGATCCGCGCCTTCACGGCGGCCAACCACGTGCGTTTCCACGCCGCGGACGGCGGCGGTTATGCGTTCGCCGCGCAACAGATCACCGCGATCGACAAGCTGAATCCGCAGGTCGCTGCGCGCGTGGCGCGTTGCTTTGATCGCTGGAGAAAATTCGATGCGGCCCGCCAGGCCCTGGCGCGGCGTGCACTGGAGCAGATCCGCGACACCGAAGGCCTGTCGCGCGACGTCGCCGAGATCGTCGGCAAGGCGCTCGCCTGAACGCCTGAATTTAAATAATTGTTCAAGCAAGTCCGGCTTCTGGAGCGGGTTTCCTGCCAATCGGTGTATCGGTACCGATACACCGGCGGCGCTCCAGCCGCAGCCCATGGCTCATCGACCGGGGCTGTTCACCAGAAAAATTCCGACCCCCACCAGCAGGGCCGCGCCGAGGAACACCGCCGTGACCGGCTCGCCCAGAATGATCATCCCGGCGGCCACGCCGAACAGCGGCGTCAGGAAGGAAAACACCGACAGGCGCGCAGCCAGGTAGCGCCTGAGCAGCCAGAACCAGGCGAGATAGCTCACGAAAGCGATGATCACGCTCTGGTAGAACAGACTGGCGAACACCAACGGGGTGAGCTTCGTCACGCCGGGCTCACCGCGCAATAACGCCAGCAGCGCGAGCAGGACCGCCGATACCGCAAGCTGGTAGAACAGCGTCTTGCTCGCGCTGATCGCGGAGAGTTTGGTGGCCCGGATCAGCACCGTGGTCGCCGCCCAGAGCAGCCCCGCGATCAGACCGAAGAGGTCGCCCGCCAGCGTGCCGCGCGAGGCGGAGAACGCATCGCCGAAGGCCAGCGCGAGCCCACCGAAGGCGACCAGCACGCCTGCCCACTGTCTGGCGTTCATGCGTTCACCGGGCACGAACCAGGCGAGCCCGATCGCCGTGAAGCACGGCGCAAGGTAGATGAACACCACCATCCTCGCGGCATCGGTCCAGGCCAGGCCGATGAAGATGAACACGAACTCGCCCCCGAACAGCAGGCCGGCCAGCAGCCCTGCGACCAGGGTGCCGTCGCGCTCGAACAGCGGCGTGCCGCGCAGTCGCGCCCATGCAAACAGCAGCACCGTGGCAACCGCCGAGCGGATCGCGGCCTGGGTCAGCAGCGAGACGCCGTCGGCCGCGAGCTTGGTCGCGACCTGCCCCAGCCCCCAGGTGAAGCACAGCAGCACCATGAGGCCGATGGCCAGGCCATCGAGCGGTTTGCGCACCGGATCCAACCGGTGTTACGCCTGCGTGAGCTTCTTTTGCACGCGCGCATCGAATCGTTCGACGTTGACCACGACGCGCTCGTGCAGGCCGTCGCCGATCAGCTCGCGCTCGTCGCGCGCCTCGACGCGGAACGTCAGCGTGCGCCCGTCGATCTTCACCAGTTCGGCCGTCGCCTCCGCCCGCATGCCGACCGGGGTCGCCGCGATGTGGCGCACATCCAGATGGATGCCCAGCGACTGGTGGCCCGCCGGCAGCAGGTGTTCGCAGCAGGCCAGCGCCGCCGCCTCGAACAGGTTGATCATCACCGGCGTGGCGAGCACGCGCACCTTGCCGCTGCCGACGAAGGGCGCGGTGTGCTCGTCCGCGACCACGATGTGATAGGTGCCAGTCAGCCCCACCCGCAGCCCGTTGCTCGATTCCATGCATTCCGTCCGTCGGGAAAGAATGCATGGTACCGCGACCCCGAAGGCGGGGCCGGAATTGCGACGCCTGCTAGCGCTTCTGCGCGTCGTGCTTCTGGCGGTGAATCGCGCGGCTTTCGGCATTCTGCGCGCGGTTGATGTGCGCCTTCTCCTTTGCGGTCACCGTGCCATCCGCGGCGGCACGGGTTTCCATCCGGTCGATCTTCTTTTCCCCGGCCTTGAGGCGCGCGGCCTCGCGCTTGGTCAGTTCACCGGACTTCACGCCCTGCTCGATGCGCTTTTGCTGGTTGGCATCGCGCTTTTCCATTTGCGGCGTGCCCTGCGCCAGCGCCGTCATCGAGAATGCGGTTCCGAGGACCGCTGCCACCACCATCGTTCCGATTTTCATGTTTTCCCCTTGTGTGAAGTTCATGGGACATCCCCATGCGTTTATTCAACGCCAATCGCGCGCCGCAACCATCCGCGCACCTGTAAATCCGGTAACGAATTGTGAACGCGGCCCCCGTCGGGTGTGAAGCAGTTCCGGTTTTCCCGGAGATTGCCCGCAGGATCCCTGTCCGCTATAGTCCTTCCATGCAGGAGAGCACCGGCCGTGGCCGGTCACCGAAGGCGCAAACTCCCATAATCGCTCAGGTTCAGTACTGCATGCCTTGAATCGCCGTCTGGAGAGCCGTCACAGCACGTGACGCACCGAAGGAGCAAGTCCGCAGCGGGCGCTGCGGCCGAATCTCTCAGGTAACACGGACAGGGGGAGCGGCAACCGCGCACCGGGACTCCGGTGAGTGCGGTGCTTTCGATTCAGGTGCAACCATGCGCGTCATCGTCCTCGGCTCCGGCCTGCTCGGCGTTTCCTCTGCCTACTACCTCAGCCGCCTCGGCCACGAGGTCACCGTCCTTGACCGTCAGGCCTCGCCGGCGGCGGAAACCAGTTTTGCCAACGGCGGCCAGATCTCGGTCAGCCACGCCGAGCCCTGGGCCAATCCGGGCGCGCCGCTCAAAGTCCTGCAATGGCTTGCGCGCGAAGATGCGCCACTGCTCTTCCGGATCCGCGCCGACCTGCGGCAATGGCTCTGGGGTCTGGCATTTCTTCGCGAATGCACGCCGGCGCGCACCCGTCACAACATCGGCCAGATCGTGCGTCTGGGCACCTACAGCCGCGAGATGCTGCAGGCACTGCGCCGCGAGACCGGGATCGCCTACGACCAGCGCACCCAGGGGATCCTGCATTTCTACACCAGCGAGAAGGAGTTCGACGCCGCACTCAAGCCCGCCGAACAGATGCGCGCGCTGGGCTGCGAGCGGCGCGTCATCTCGGCCGACGAAGCCGTCAAAATCGAGCCCGCACTGGCGCATGTCCGCGCACAACTGGCCGGTGCCACCTACACCGCCGAGGACGAGTCGGGGGATGCCAACCTGTTTGCGCGGGAACTGGTCAAGCTGTGCGAGACCGGCGGCGTGAAGTTCCTGATGAATCACACGGTCACGGCGCTGCGCGGCGCGGGCGGGCAACTCGAACATGTCGAAGCCACCGACAAGGACGGCCGCTTCCAGCGCATCCGGGGCGACGCCTACGTGCTGTGCATGGGTTCGTTCAGCCCCTTGTACGCGGCGCCGCTGGGGATCTCGCTGCCGATCTATCCGGCGAAAGGCTATTCCGTCACCCTTCCCGTAAAAGATGCATCGAAGGCACACCAGGTCTCGCTGACCGACGACGAATACAAGCTCGTCTTCTCGCGCATGGGGGAGCGGCTGCGCATCGCGGGCACGGCCGAACTGAACGGCTACGACAGGGATCTCAACCGCGTGCGTTGCGAAGCCATCGTGCGCCGCGTGGAGGCGCTCTTCCCCGGTGCGGGCGATACGGAACAGGCACAGTTCTGGACCGGGCTGCGACCCGCCACGCCCTCGAACGTGCCGATCATCGGGCGCTCGAAACTGCCGAATTTCTTTCTCAACACCGGGCACGGAACGCTGGGCTGGACCCATGCCTGCGGCTCGGGAAAATCGATTGCACGGATTGTCAGCGGGCTCGCACCGGAGGTGGATTTCGCGTTCTGCTGATAATTATCATATAATAATCAGATGAAGGTTCCGGAAACGATTTCGGTTACAGAGCTCGCGCGCGAGACCAACGGCGTGATCGCGCGCCTCACGAAAGACAGAGCGCGCCGCTTTGTCGTGATGCGCAACAATCAGGCGGTTGCCACGCTCAACGGCCTTGATGCGTCCGGCGAGACGGGGTTGGCGCGGAAGGCGCCGCCCCTGATCGGCGAGGTATTTCGAAAAATCGACGTCATCCGCGCGATCGCAATGGCAAACGGCGCGCGTTCGATTCGGCTGTTCGGATCGGCGGCGCGAGGGGTCGAAACGGCGGACAGCGACCTGGATTTTCTCGTTGAACTGGAACCCGGCCGCACATTGCTCGACGTGGTCGGGCTGCGCACAACGCTTTCCCAGTTGTTCGACCGTCCCGTGGACGTCGTCACCCTCGACTCCATCAAACCCGGCCTGAGATCCGAGGTGCTGCGCGACGCCATCGCGGTCATTTGATGAACCGCCGCGCGGAACAATTCCTTGCCGATATTCTCGAGGCGATCGAAGCGATCGAGTCCTACGCCGAAGATGGAGAGCAGGCATTTCGCACAGACCGGAAAACGCGCGACGCAGCCCAGATGCGGCTGATCGAAATCGGCGAAGCGGTCAAGAGGGTTCAGGAACTCGGCTTGAAACTGTCGGAAATCGAGCCCGGGATCGAGTGGTCGAAGATCGCCGGCATGCGCGACGTGATTGCGCATCACTATTGGCGCGTCAGCGAAACGCTGCTGTGGGATACCGTGCAGAGATCGCTTCCGCCGCTGAAAGACGCGGTAAAGAGGCTGCAGAAAAAACAGCGGGACAAACCGCACTTACGTGCGCCACGGGCGAGCAGGACGAAGGGTTGATCATCGAACCGTACTTTGCATGCTTCCGATCGAACGCATTGCACCGCACAAACGAATCCAAATCATGTATAATGCGACCCAGGGTCTTGTTTCGCTTCAATCGGTTAGCGTCTGAGTCCCTGTTCGCAGTCCCGCCCCGCTTTCTTAAGCGCGCGTTTCTCGAATTCCCTTAAGTCGTACTTCATCTGCCTGAACCGGTATGGAAGAGCCCTGAAGGGTTGCTTTCCAGGCCGATCATCAGGAGATTGTCATCGATACGTCGTTCTCGACGCTCGGGCTGTCGGATGCGCTGTTGCGCGCCGTCGAAGAGCAAGGCTATACCACCCCCACCCCCATCCAGGCGCAGGCCATTCCGTTCGTACTCGCAGGCCGTGACCTGCTCGGTGCGGCGCAGACCGGCACCGGCAAGACGGCCGGCTTCACCCTGCCCATGCTGCAGCGGCTCGCCGAAAATGCACCGGAAGGCACGGGCAAACACCCCATTCGCGCACTGATCCTCGTGCCCACCCGTGAACTCGCGGCGCAGGTGCACGAAAGCGTGCGTACCTACGGCAAGCACATGCAGATGCGCTCGGCCATGATCTTCGGCGGCGTGGGCTTCAACCCCCAGGTTGCGGAAATCCGCCGCGGCATCGACATCGTCGTCGCCACGCCGGGCCGTTTGCTCGACCACGTGCAGCAGCGCACCATCGATCTCTCGAAGATCGAGATCCTCGTACTCGACGAAGCCGACCGCATGCTCGACATGGGGTTCATCCACGACATCCGCCGCGTCATCGCCCTGCTGCCGGTGAAGCGCCAGAACCTGCTGTTCTCCGCGACCTTCTCGGAGGACATCCGCAAGCTCTCCGGCACCATCCTGCGCGACCCGGCCACGGTCGAAGTCGCGCGCCGCAACGCGCCGATCGAGCTCGTCGATCAATCGGTCTACCTCGTCGACCGCGACCGCAAGCGCGAATTGCTCGCGCACCTGATCAAGGGCGGCGACTGGCGCCAGGTGCTGGTGTTCACCAAGACCAAGCACGGCGCGAACCGGCTCGCCCAGCAGCTCGAGAAGGAAGGCATCCAGGCAGACGCGATCCATGGCAACAAGAGCCAGCCGGCGCGCACCAAGGCGCTCAAACGCTTCAAGGACAACGAACTGCAGGTCCTGGTGGCCACCGACATCGCCGCGCGGGGCCTGGACATCGAGGCCCTGCCGCACGTCGTGAACTTCGACCTGCCCAACGTCTCGGAAGACTACGTGCACCGCATCGGCCGCACCGGCCGCGCCGGCTCCACGGGCGAGGCGATCTCGCTGGTAAGCGCGGACGACCGCCCACTCCTGCGCGACATCGAGAAACTGATCGGCCGCGCAATCGGCCAGAAGAGCGTGGAAGGATTTGCGCCCACCACGGGCGGCGGCGCCGCCGAGGTGGACGACCGTCCGCCGATGCAGCGCCGCGGTCAGCCGCGTCGTGGACAGTCGCCGGGACGCGGGCAACAGCCGCGCCGCGATGGACAACAGCCGCGCAGCGATCGCCAACAGCCGCGCCGTGGCGACCAGCAGCCGAGGGCCGGCGCACCGCGCGGGCAGCAGCCGCGCGCCGCCGACGCACGCACACCGCGCCCGAGCACACGCACCGAGGAAGACCGCGACAATCGCGGCAACCGCGCCCCGGCGCCGCGCAGCAACACCGCGCGCCCTCAGGGTCAGCGACCGGCACGCCAGGGCGGACGTCCGGCCTACGGGCAGGACCGCAGTCCGGCCGCACCGCTCAGCCGCATGGAAGAAGAGCGTCTCGCGCAGGTGCGCGAAGGCCAGCGACTGGCACGCAGCGAGCAGGCGGAGCAACCCGCCGCCGCGCCCGCAAAGCCGGCCGGGATCTTCGGCTTTCTCAAGCGCAAGGTCGCGTAGGGAATTTGAGCGTCGCGCGCCGCAGCACTGCGGCGCGCTCGCCGGGCGCAACAAGCGGGATGTTGTTCCCTCGCTGCTGCGCTAGAGTGCGGGCTCCCGATGAAACCAGCCGACCTCGCCCGCCTCGTCGCGCTTGCCGCGATCTGGGGTGCCTCCTTTCTGTTCGTACGCCTCGCCGTGCCCGCGATCGGTGCGGTGTGGCTGACGGAACTGCGCGTCGGGATCGCCGCACTGGCGATGCTTTCCTATGCGCTCGCGACCCGCGTCGCGCTCGCGCCACGCCGCCACTGGCGTGCCTACCTCATGATGGGCCTGATCAATTCGGCGCTGCCGTTCTGGCTGTACGCGTATTCGGGGCTGCACCTCACGGCCGGAATCATGGGCATCCTGAACGCGACCACGCCCTTCTTCGCCGTCATCTGCGGCGCGCTGTGGCTGGACGAACGCCTGAAGCCTGCGAAAATCGCCGGACTCATGCTCGGACTCATCGGCGTGGCGCTGGTGGTCGGGCTCGGCCCGCTCGCGCTCACGCATGACGTCATTCTCGGATCGCTGGCCTGCGTCGGGGCGACGCTCTGCTATGCGCTGTCCACCACCTGGCTGAAAAAGTTCGGCAATGGTGTCACGCCCGTTCCGCTCGCCGCCTCCAGCCTGCTGGTCGCAAGCGTCGCGATCGCGCCGTTCCTTCCTGCCGCGCCCGCTGCCGCCGCGTTTACGCCGACGGTCATGATGGCCGTCGCAGCGATTTCCCTGCTCTGCAGCGCGATCGCGTATCTCCTCTACTTCCGCCTTATCGCCGACCTCGGACCGACGCGCACCATGACGGTCACGTTCCTGATTCCCCTGTTTGCGGTGCTGTGGGGCGCCGTGTTCCTTGGCGAGCAGATCGGCGCCGGAACGATCGCCGGCGGCCTCATCGTGCTGGTGGCGACGGCCCTGGTGGTGCGGCGCTGAGCGCCACCCCATCGGCATCTCAGGTTGGAATCAGCACAACACTTTGCGCATCCTGAACCTCGACTTCCGGTGCAGGCATTAGATTCAGTTCGATCCAGAATGCGCTTCCTACTCCGACTACGCTCTCCGCGCCGATCGTGCCACCCATCAGTTCGACCAGTTGCTTGGCAACTGCCAGGCCAAGACCCAATCCCTTTCCCATTTCAAGGCGATTGAACGGCTGGAAAAGCTGCGCAAGCTGTTGCGCCGATAGCCCGGTACCGGTGTCGCGAACCGTGATCCGGATCAGATTCGGATCGCGCAACGCGTACTCCACACCCACTGCGCCACCGCGCCCGGTGTACTTTACGGCGTTGGAAAGAAGGTTGATCAGACACTGCTTGACCCAGGATCGATCGGCATGAACAAAGCAGGAAATTTCAAAGCGCGGGAACGTCAGGCTGACGCCGCGTTCCAATGCATTCGGCTCGACCATGAGGTGACACTCGCGCATGAGCTCGGCAATCGAAATCGATTCTCTTGATTGCATCGCCTTGCCAGACTCGATCATCGCAATATTGAGGACACCGTTGACCAGCTCAAGCAGGTGCCATCCCGCCGTGAGTATCTGGTTCAGACTCTCTTTCTGAGCGAAGGTCGGCGGCGGCGAGCTGGATTCCATGAGCTGTGCAAAACCGAGAATCGCATTGAGCGGAGTGCGCAATTCATGGCTCATGCCGGACAGAAAATCGGCTTTGGCTCGACTGGCCTGGTCCAGAAGCCTGGCGGCGTCGAGCAGGGCTGCACCCACCTGATTGGCTTCACTGACCTTCAGTCGCGGAATACTTACATCGCCGCCTGCACCGAGCGCCTTTGCGGGTTTGATCAATTCTCTGAAGGCACCGGCGATGCGTTCACCGAAACGCCATGCCAGGGCGAGGGCAATTCCCAGAGAGATCAAGGCGACCGCAATCATCTGTACGAGGGTTCGATGAATCCCTGCCTTGAGTTTGGCCAAGGGGGCGCCAATCGCCACCGTCCATCCCGTCGCCTTTGAGCGACTGTAGGAAATCAGAACCGGAGTGCCTTCCAGAACCCTGGATTCAAAGGCGTCTTCTGGTGAAAGACGCATTCGTCCCAGAAGGTCGGGCACGACTTTTTCGCCCAGAAATTTCGACATTCCGTGGGATCGAGCCACGATGCTGCCGCTGCCGTCGGTGACTACGGCTCGCCAGCTATCCGGCAATTTTTGCTCTGCCAGTACGTCTAATAGTCGTTCGGGCGCCACAGTTGCATTCAAGGTTTGCACGATCGAACCATCACGCCTGATCGGTACGCCAAACGTATAAATCGCTTTGCCGGAAATCGGCCCCATGAACAGATCGGACAAGCCTGGCTTGCCGGTTTCCACGATACGACGCAGCAGCGCCGGGTTGGGGACGTTCGGAAGCGGTGTACCAAACGGGCGGGACGTGCTGAGGAGCAACTGCCCGGACCGATCGACAAGTACGATGCTTTCAGCGTCGAAATTCGACAATGCGCTTACCGCGCGCGCATGAAATCCGGCAAGGTCATTCGCTGCCAGACTCGGGGACGTTGCAAGCACGCGCAGACTCGCTTCCAAACTGCCGAACTCCCGATCTACCGCAGAAGTGATCGCGCGCGCGCGATTAATGGCATCTCTGGCCATCTGTGCCTGTTCCTGCTGGTAATAGCTCCAGATGACGTAGGTGCCCATTGCCAGGATCGGCAACACGGACCCAAGTACCACCAGGCCGAGGCTTATTCGAACGCTCAGGCTTCTGGATGGCATGGGAATTCCTGGTTGTTCTGACAAGGTTTATCGCGGAGTTCTGCGTCTGACATGAAACGATCTGCGCGCGCGAACGCTACGCGGTCGGCGGCAGGCGATCTGTGCGCTGGCACACAGACTCCCGGCGGCGCCCCTCTGCACTATCTCTGTGCAATACAATAGGGATCATGGCACGCTCCTTCGGCTCATTCGACTACGTCATCGTCGGCGGCGGCACGGCGGGCTGCGTGCTCGCCAACCGCCTTTCGGCCGACCCGGAGATCTCCGTCCTGCTGCTGGAGGCCGGCGGCAACGACGACTGGATCTGGATCCACATTCCCGTCGGCTATCTCTACTGCATCGGCAATCCGCGCACCGACTGGTGCTACAAGACCGAACCCGACGAGGGACTGAACGGCCGCTCGATCCTGTACGCGCGCGGCAAGGTGCTCGGCGGATGCTCTTCGATCAACGCGATGATCTACATGCGCGGGCAGGCGCGCGACTACGACACCTGGGCCGACATCACGGGCGACCCGGCGTGGTCCTGGAACAACGTGCTGCCGATCTTCCGCAAGTCGGAGGACCACTACGCGGGCGCAACGGAGCATCACGGCGCGGGCGGCGAGTGGCGGGTGGAGAAGCAGCGCCTGTCGTGGGAGATCCTCGACGCGTGGCGGGACGCCGCCGCGGAGGCCGGTATTCCCAGGACCGACGACTACAACCGCGGCGACAACGAAGGCAGCGGATTTTTCGAGGTGAACCAGAAGCGTGGCATCCGCTGGAATGCGACCAAGGCATTCCTGCGTCCCGTGATGAATCGCCCCAACCTCACGGTGGTGACCAAGGCCCAGGTCAGGCGCCTGTGGATGGAGGGCAAACGCGCCGTCGGGGTGGAATTCTGGCGCAGGGGCGAAGCGCTGTTCGCCTCCTCGCGCATCGAGACCGTGCTCGCGGCGGGAGCGATCGGCTCGCCGCAGATACTGCAGTGCTCGGGCATCGGGCCGGAAGGCCTGCTGCGCGGGCACGGCATTCCAGTGGTTCACGCAAGCCCGGGCGTCGGGGAAAACCTGCAGGACCACCTGCAGTTGCGCGCGGCATTCAAGGTCAGCGGCGTGAAGACGCTCAATGAATGGGCGAATTCGCCCTTCGGCAAAATGCAGATGGGACTTGAATACCTGCTGTTCCGCACCGGGCCGCTGACGATGGCGCCTAGCCAGCTGGGCGCATTCACGAAATCCGATCCGGGTCGCGATCGCGCGAACATCGAGTACCACATCCAGCCCTTGTCACTGGACAAGTTCGGCGATCCGCTGCATCCGTTTCCTGCGTTCACCTCCTCGGTGTGCAACCTGCAGCCGGCCTCGCGCGGCTATGTGCGCATCCGCAGTGACGATCCGCGCGAAGCCCCGCTCATCAATCCGCGCTACCTGTCCGCCGAGGACGACCGAAGGGTCGCAGTCGATGCGTTGCGGCTTACCCGCCGGATTGCCGCCCAGCCGGCGCTCGCGCGTTACGCGCCGGAGGAGTTTCTTCCCGGACTCCAGCACGTGACTGACGAGCAACTGACGCAAGCGGCCGGCGATGTCGGCACGACGATCTTCCATCCTGTGGGCACCTGCCGGATGGGCCGTGCGGGCGACACGGACGCCGTGGTCGACTCGCGCCTGCGCGTGAACGGCATCGAAGCGCTGCGGATCATAGACGCCTCGGTGATGCCGACGATTACGTCCGGTAATACAAACTCTCCGACGATCATGATTGCCGAGCGCGGCGCGCAAATGATGCGCGAGGACCGGCGTTCCTGAAGCGGAAAATTCCGGTCCCGCAGCACTTGAATTGGCGCGCAGCGCCCCCAGTTTCCGCTAACATGGCGCGCGCGCACCTCCCTCAATCGCGCGCCGCAAGGAGACGACCCAAATGAAACGCATCGTACTTTTCCTGATCACCAACATCGCGGTCATGATCGTGCTGTCGATCACGCTCTCGGTGCTCGGCGTCGACAAGTTCATGACACAGGCCGGTCTGAACCTGCCCATGCTGCTTGCGTTCTCGGCCGTGGTCGGCTTCGTCGGATCGTTCTTTTCTCTGCTGATCTCCAAGCCCATGGCGAAATGGTCGACCGGCGCCACTGTCATCGACGGCTCCGAAGGCACCACCCAGTTCTGGCTGGTGCAGACGGTCAAGCGACTGGCCGAGCGCGCGAACATCGGAATGCCGGAAGTCGCCATCTTCGAGGGTGCCCCGAACGCCTTTGCCACCGGCGCGTTCAAGAACTCGTCCCTGGTTGCCGTCTCCACCGGCCTGATCGAATCGATGAGTCGCGAGGAAGTCGAGGCCGTGATCGGCCACGAGATCGCGCATATCGCCAACGGCGACATGGTCACGCTCACCCTGATCCAGGGCGTGGTCAACACCTTCGTCGTGTTCCTCTCGCGCGTCGTCGGATACCTCGTCGACAAGTTCGTGTTCAAGACCGAGCGCGGCGTCGGGATGGGCTACTACATCACCGTGATCGTAAGCCAGATCGTGTTCGGGCTGCTCGCCTCGATCGTCGTCGCCTGGTTCTCGCGCCAGCGCGAATTCCGCGCCGACGCAGGCTCGGCGCATCTGCTTGGCTCGCCGCAGGCGATGATGTCCGCGCTCCGCCGCCTGGGCGGCCTCGAGCCCGGCGCGCTGCCGGAGTCGATGAAGGCCTCCGGCATCAGCGACAAGGCCGGCGTCATGGCGCTGTTCTCGACCCACCCGCCGATCGAAGAGCGCATCGCGGCGCTGCAGTCGCGCCCGCCGGGCGCGACTTGATACCTCGCCCGCCGGGCGCGACTTGATACCTCGCCCGCCGGGCGCGACTTGATACCTCGCCCGCCGGGCGCGGTGTAACCGGAATTCGCGAAACACCGCCGGGCCCTGCGCCCGGCGGTGAGACAATGGCGGTCTGCCATGACTGCCGACTCCCGGCTGGCGGCCGACCGCCGCTGGATCGACACCGCTCTCGCCTGGTACTTCGTAAGCGCCTGGGGTTCGGGCTTCCTTGCGAGCAAAGTCGCGCTGCAGTACGCCGCACCATTCACCATGCTCTGCGTGCGCTACTTGCTGGGGCTGCTCTGCATGTTGCCGGTGCTGATGCTGACGCGCCCGCACTGGCCGGCCACCCGCGCCGAATTCGGCCACGTGGTGGTCGCCGGCCTGCTGATGCATGCGATACATCTTTCCGGCAGCCACTACAGCCAGTACCTCGGACTGTCGGCCGGCATCACTGCGCTGGTCATGTCCCTGCAGACGCTTGCCACCGCGGTGATCGTGTCGCGCTGGATGCACGAGCGGCTCAGCCTGCGACAATGGTGCGGCGTGGCACTGGGCCTGGGCGGGGTGGCGCTGGTGGTGTGGCACAAGATCAACCTGCGTGAGCTTCCCCTGTGCAGCCTCGTCGCGCTGGCTGTCGGCCTGACCGCGATCACGACCGGTACCCTGTACCAGAAGACCTTCTGCCCCAGGGTCGACCTCAGGGCGGGTGCCTTCATCCAGTTCGCGGCCTCGAGCGTGGCGCTCGCGCCGATGGCATTCTTCTTCGAAGGTGCACACATCGACTGGCACTGGCAGCTGTTCGCGGCACTCGGATTCCTCGTGATCCTGTCCTCGATCCTTGCGACCAACGCACTCAACACGCTGATGCGCCACGGGCAGGCGACCCGCGTCACCAGCCTGATCTACCTGACGCCGATCATCGCAGTCGCGCTGGAATACCCGATGTTCGGCGTCGTACCGGGCACACTGTCTATTGCGGGCATTGCCATCACCTGCCTCGGCGTCGGTCTGGTGACCTGGCGAAGCGGCCGCGTACCCTCCCCGGCGGCGGTGGACTGAAACGTGCGCTTCGGCTACATCATCCTGTTCACGATCCTCTCGCATGCGGCGTTCACCGCCAGCCGCATGACCGTGTCGCTCTATGCGCTGAAACTCGAGGCTTCACCGTTCACGATCGGCGTGCTGATGTCGCTGTACGCGCTGCTGCCGATGCTGCTCTCGATCCCGGCAGGCCGCCTCATCGACCGGGTCGGGCCGCGGGTCCCGGTACTGTGGGGCGGCGTGCTGCTGCTCACCGGGATCCTGCTGCCGTTCCTCCTGCCCGGACTGCCGACCCTGTTCTTCGCGGTCACCGTGATCGGTTGCGGATTCATGATCGCCCACATGGTCGCCAACAATCTGGTCGGCGCTTTCGGCAAGCCTGAGAACCGCGCCGCGCATTTTTCCTTCCTTGCACTGGGCTTTTCGGTGTCCGGTTTCAGCGGCCCGCTGGTGGCCGGATTTTCAATCGACTGGTTCGGTGAAGTCAGAACCTTCCTCGTGCTCTCGGCGTTCTCCGCGCTTGCTCTTGCGTTGGCGTTCTGGCAACGCGGCGGCCTGACCCGGCATGCAACGCACAGGACGGAGCCATCGGCGAATCGCGTCATGGACCTGGTGCGCAACCGCAATCTGCGCGGCGTACTGATCGCCAGCGGCATGCTGTCGATGGGCTGGGACCTGTACACCTTCGTGATGCCGATCTATTGCTCGAAGATCGGACTGTCGGCCTCGACCACCGGCATCATCATGGGTGCCTTCGGTGCCGCCACCTTCGCAGTGCGCCTGTTCCTGCCGGCCATCGCGCGCCGGCTGAAGGAGTGGCAAGTCATTACCGTCGCGCTGCTGGTGACGGGTTTCACCTATTCGCTTTTTCCACTGGTCACCAGCGTGAGCCTGCTGATGGCGCTCTCGTTCCTGCTCGGCATCGGCCTGGGCTGCTCACAGCCCATGGTCATGTCGCTGCTGTACGAAGCCTCGCCACCGGGCCGGCAGGGCGAAGTGGTGGGGCTGCGCACCATGGTGCTGAACACCAGCAGCACCGCACTGCCGCTGGTGTTCGGTGCGCTTGGCGCCACACTCGGCATGACACCGGTGTTCTGGGGCATCGCAGCCTGCCTGCTGACCGGCGGCTATGCAGCCGGACGCAAGGTCAGGCGCAAGGCCGGACGCAGGGACTAGCGCGGCGGATTGCCCGCGAGCGTGATCCGGTGCATCAGTCGCCGGTAGCCGTGGTAATCGTTGACCGGGTTGTGCTGCGTGCAGCGGTTGTCCCAGAACGCCAGCGAACCCGGCTGCCAGACGAACCGGCAGGTGAATTCCGGTCGCACCTGGTGCTGATAGAGGTACGCAAGCAGCGGCGCGCTTTCTTCCTCGGTCATTCCCGAAAATCGCGCTGTATGCGCCACATTCACATACAGCGCCCGGCGTCCGGTTTCGGGATGGGTGCGGACCACCGGATGCTCGGCCTCGTACTCCTTCCTCGCGTCGCCACGCCCGTCGGTCTTGAGGCGATCTTCGCGGGTCTTCGATACATCCGCCTTGGCCGAACTGAAGACCGCCTTCATGCCCTCGAGCATCCGTTTCATCCCGGACGAGAGCGACTCGTAGGCGAGGTATTGGTTGGCGAACAGGGTGTCGCCGCCGTACGGCGGGATTTCGCGCGCAAGCAGCATGCTGCCCATCGGCGGGATGTCCAGATAGGCGGTGTCGGAATGCCAGATGCCGCCGAAATTACTCCTTTCGTGTTCGAGCTTCTTGACCTCGATGATCTGCGGATGGCCCGGCAGGCCCTGCACGAAAGGGTACTCGATCGGCTCCCCCATGCTGCGTGCGAAGGCCATGTACTGCGCGAGATCGAGCGTCTGGTCGCGAAAGAAGATCACCAGGTGCTCGAGGAAGGCGCGACGGATCTCGGCCGTCGTCTTCGAATCGACGCTCGCGGCAAGATCGACGCCGTAAACCTCCGCCCCAAGGGCGCCGGCTAGCCGGCGTACTTTGATCGTCTGGTAGGCACTGTCAGTCATGATCTGCCCAGTATAGACAAGCGCGCCCGCGACAGCGATCCGCTTCGCGAAACGGTCAACTTGACGCTCGCCATGCCCTCGCCGATGATTCCGCGCCACGCCTGAAGCCTGCGGCGCCCTCTTCCGTACAAACGAGAATCAATCCCATGAGCCGGATCACACTTACCCGCTTCCTGATCGAACGGCAACGCGACAGGCAGCTGATCAATCCCGACCTGCGCCTACTGATCGAAACCGTGGCGCGCGCCTGCAAGGCCATCAGCAATGCCGTCAGCAAGGGCGCCCTTGCGGGGGTACTCGGCGGTGCAGGGACGGACAACGTGCAGGGCGAGGCGCAGAAGAAGCTCGACGTGCTGTCGAATGAAATCCTGCTCGAAGCCAATGAATGGGGCGGGAACCTCGCAGCGCTCGCCTCCGAGGAGATGGAGAACCCGCACCCGATCCCCACGCACTTTCCGAAAGGCGAGTACCTGCTGCTGTTCGACCCGCTCGACGGCTCCTCCAACATCGATGTCAACGTTTCGGTCGGCACGATTTTTTCGGTGCTTCGCTGCCCCGGGGCGGCAAGCGGTGAAGGCTACTGCGAGGCCGACGAGAAGGCCTTCCTGCAGCCCGGAACAAAACAGGTGGCGGCAGGATTCGCGGTGTATGGTCCCACGACCATGCTCGTGCTTACGGTGGGCGACGGCGCGCACGGATTCACCCTGGACCGCGAGATGGGCTCGTTCGTCCTGACCCACCCCGACATCCGGATTCCCGAGGACACCCAGGAGTTCGCGATCAACATGTCCAATGTCCGTCACTGGGAGGCACCGGTGAAGCGCTACATCGACGAATGCCTGGCCGGAAAGACGGGCGTGCGCGGCAAGGACTTCAACATGCGCTGGGTGGCCTCAATGGTCGCCGATGTCTACCGCATCCTCACCCGTGGCGGGATCTTCATGTACCCGCGCGACGCCAGGAACAAGGCCGGACGCCTGCGCCTGATGTACGAAGCGAACCCGATGTCGTTCATCGTCGAGCAGGCCGGCGGCGCCGCAACCGATGGACAGACGCGCCTGATGGAAATAGCGCCGACGGGCCTGCACCAGCGCATCGCCGTGGTGCTGGGGTCGAAGAACGAAGTCGAGCGCGTAACCGCCTATCACCGGGCAGGGTGACGACTGCAGCCAGGCTCGCGTGTTCCTGCTGGCCAGATAACAACTCGGGAATTCGAGGGTGGCGCGTGAACGCAGCGCGGGACGTCGCGATGATCGCGACGGACTGCCTGCAGCCCTGGGGCCACAGGCAGTCTGAGGGAAACTACTTGAGGTGCTTGCTGACCATCTTGGTCATGTCGAACATCGAGACTTGCGCCTTGCCACCGAAAATCGGCTTCAGCTTGTCGTCGGCGTTGATCATGCGGCGGTTCTTCTTGTCCTGCAGGCCGTGCTTCTTGATGTAGACCCAGATCTTCTTGGTCACTTCAGTGCGCGGCATCGGACCGGCGCCGAGCACCGCGGCGAGCGTCGCCGAGAGCGTCATCGGCTTCATGAACGCTGCATTCGGCTTGCGCTTCGCAGCGACCTTCTTCTTTGCTGCAGGTTTCTTGGCGGCTTTCTTCTTGGCGGTAGCCATCGTGTGTTTCTCCTCTGAACGTTGGGTGTTGCGGAATTCCTTCGGGTGCTGTACCAGCTGTAAATCTTTGCCGCTCTCCTGCTGCGGAGTCGACAAGATGCCGAATCTCCCTCTGCGTGTCAACGGTTTTCAGAGGAAAAATGTGCACCCTGCCGCAAACCGCCGGAGGACTTCCAGGCGCTCTTCACGCAACTGCGGTTGACCACATCCTGCACACGGCAGGCAGGTGCCGCGCAGAGGTAAAATCAACCCAACACAGGGCGCATCCGCACCCCTGCATCGACGTCCCCGAACACCAACTGCGCAGACAAGCCCATGAATCTCGCCGACATTCGCAAGGAATACATGTACGCCGGACTGGCGGAAGCCGATGCCGCTCACGACCCCCTCGAACAGTTCCAGCACTGGATGGACGACGCACTGCGGCACGAACTGCCGATCTCCAACGCGATGACCCTGGCCACGGTGACGCCGGAGGGAAAACCGGATGCGCGCATCGTGCTGCTCAAGGGCGTGGACAACGGCGGCTTCGTGTTCTACACGAACTACGAGAGCGCGAAAGGTCATCAGCTTGCCGCAAACCCCGAGGCATGCCTGGTGTTCTTCTGGGTCGAACTGGAGCGGCAGGTGCGGGTCTCCGGCAAGGTGGAGAAGGTGAGCATCGAGGAATCCGCTGCGTACTTCGAACAGCGCCCGCTGGGCAGCCGGCACTCCGCCTGGGCCTCGGCGCAGAGCAGCGCGGTGTCCGGGCGCAAGGTCCTCGAAGAGCGGCTCCTAGAGATGGAAAGTCGCTACGGCGACAATCCGCCACGCCCGCCTTACTGGGGCGGTTACCGGTTGACCCCGGAGTTGTTCGAGTTCTGGCAGGGACGTCCGAACCGGCTGCACGACCGGCTGCAGTACACGCGCACCGGCAGCGGCACCTGGACACGCGGGCGCCTGTCTCCTTGAACCCTGCCGTGATGCGCGCGGCGGATCTGCCGGAGTTCGGGCCCGTGCTCGCGTTCCTGCGCAGCACGGGTCTCGCCGGCGCGCAGGAAACGCCAATCGCCAAACCGCTGGCCGGCGGCGTTTCGTCGGACATCTGGAAGGTCGACCTGGCTCGAGGCCCGGTGTGCGTCAAACGCGCGCTGCCCCGGCTGCGGGTTGCGCAGGTCTGGAAGCGCCGGTCGAGCGCAACCGCTACGAACGCCTCTGGATGGAGGA
>CAWJNP010000079.1:0-11478 GCA_963844255.1 uncultured beta proteobacterium | reverse complement strand
AGGCGCCCGGAACAGGCCTGCGCCGCCGCGAGAGGCGTAAAATCCGCCCCGGGAGTCGGCTAGACAGCCGCTGGATGACCGGGGGCAACCCCGTTTACCTGGAGGAAAGTCCGGGCTCCGCAGAGCAGGATGCCGGCTAACGGCCGGGCACCGTGAGGTGACGAACAGGGCCACAGAGACGAGTCCGTCACAGGGTCGATGTTGGCCGCGCGGCAGGGTGAAACGCGGCAACCTCCATCCGGAGCAACACCAAATAGGCAAGCGCCTGAGGTCGGCTCGACCAAGCTTGCGGGTAGGTGGCAACAGGAGTGCGGGAGGCGCAAGCCCCCCAAGCCCCGACGAGCCGGGGAGCAATCCCCGGCCCAGAGGAATGGCTGTTACGGAACGGGGCCTTCACGGGACCTGTCCCGACAGAACCCGGCTTACCGGCCGGCTCCCATTTTTACCGATTTTGACATCTTCCTCGCGGGACAATGTGATAAACCGCACTTGCGTCATGTGTGCGCGGGGCTGATAATTTTCCCCATACCTTACAGACGGCCCCCAGGCCGCGCCCCGCTTCCTATGCAGCACCGACTCAACCAGAACGACGTCAGCAACCGCGTCAACGTCGAAAGCGCACCTCAGGTACGAGATGCGGTGCTTGAGATCTTTGCGCACCGCTACCCCGCCGTCGACTTCACGCAGATGGGGCGCGCGTTCGACGACGTGCAGGCGCTGTTCGAGGGACGCTACCCGGGCTATCTGGCGTGCGACACCCTCTACCACGACATCCGCCATACGCTCGACATGACGCTGGCCATGGCGCGCCTTGTCGACGGCCACGACCGCATCTGCGCGCCGCAGGACCGCCTGGGCGCACGCCGCGCGGCGCTGGGCGTGATCATCGCCCTGCTGCACGATTCGGGGTACATGAAACGCGAGTCCGAGAGAGAAATCGAGAACGGCGCGATCTTCACCAAGATCCACGTGACGCGCAGTGCCGAGATACTGGCGAACTACCTGCCCACGGTCGGGTTCGCCGCCGAAGCGGTGGTCGGCTCGCAAATCGTGCATTTCACCGGCTATGAAATGAATATCGAGGACATCCCGGTCGATCATCCGAAGGACCGCCTGCTCGGCTGCATGGTCGGCACGGCTGATCTGATCGGACAGATGTCCGACCGGCTCTACCTCGAGAAATGCCGCGACTTCCTCTATCAGGAGTTCGTCTACGGTCGAATTGCCCGGGAGACGATGCCCGATGGCAAGGAAATCGTGCGCTACTCGTCACCCCAGGACCTGATCATCAAGACACCGGGGTTCTACGAGTACGTCGCGCGCACCCGCATTCGCGACAAGCTCGATGGCGTGGATGACTACGCCGCAGCGCATTTCGACGGACCCAATCTGTACACCTCGGCCATCGAGGGCAATTTCGCTCACCTGCGAGGCGTCCTCGAGACCGCCGACTTCAACCGCCTGCGCCGTCTCTGCTACTCGCTGTCCAATCCCGTCCGCCGGGCGGCCTGAGCGGTCCCACCGGGCAGCGACAAGCCTCGCTGCAACGCAACATAGCGCGCCATGCTGGTGCGCCCCGGAATTGCAATGCACCGTCGCGACAGAAGCGCCTGAGGCTGCCTACTTGCCATTGCCTGTGAAAGCACCCTGGCACGAGGGTTGCTGCCTGTGTGTCCATGCAGCACGACTGAACCGGACGACACGGACACTCAATGAAGATCGCACACCTGCTCAGGCTCATCGCGGGACAACCTGGCTCGGAGGTTTCTGAATCCGAGGCCTACGACCTGTTCTCGACCCTGCTCGACGGCGGCATCCAGGAGATGGAGCTCGGTGCGCTGCTGACCGGGCTGGCGATGCGGCCGATGCACGTAGAGGAGCTCTCCGGCTTCTACCGCGCGGCGCGCGAGCGTGCCAACCGCCTGCTGCCGCCTTCGTCGGCACGTCTTGCCCTGCGGCCACTGGTCATCCCGAGCTACAGCGGGGCGCTGGAGCATCCGAACCTGATGCCGCTGATCGCGATGCTCGCCAATCGTTTCGGGCTTCCGGTACTTGTCCACGGGCCGTTGGAGGGGCATGGCCGCATATCCAGCGCATCGATATTTCGCGATCTGGGCGTGCTGCCCTGCGCAACGCTCAACGAAGCCCAGGCGCGGCTCGCCGAAGGCCACATCGTCTACGTTCCAGCAGCACTGATCTCCCCTGCACTGATGCAGGTCGTCGCGCTGCGCGGCAGGCTGGGATTCGAGAATTGCGCGCATGCCGTCACCCGCCTGATCGATCCGTTCGACGGGCTCGGATTGAAGCTGCTTCCCGCCGCGGACGCGACACAGAGCCTGTTGATCGGCGGCGTTCTAGCCGCGCATGGCGACAGCGCGCTGCTATTCCACGGTGCCGAAGGTGAAGCCTATGTGGACCCCCTGCAGAGGCCGGCTATCGAATATTTCAGCGAAGGAGCGCATCAGGTTCTGTTCGAGGCGGAAGCCCCGCACGCGCCGGTCACCGGTCCGCGCAACTCGCGGCTGCCGGAGCACGCCGACGCCAAGAGCACGGCGCGCTGGATCGGCGATGCGCTCTCGGGTCGTGAACCCCTGCCCCCGCCCATCACGAATCTGCTTGCGTGCTGCCTGTTCGCTTCCGGCTATACGGAGGATTTCAACCAGGCCAAGGCCATAGTCGCTGTGCGCAGCCACAGCCTCGCTGTCGCATAGGGCCGCGCCGAGGGCCGCCGGCCGGTTTGCTCGCCCCTCAGTCCTCTTTCGCCTGCAGCGACTGCCAGAGATCGACCAGCATCATAACGATGCCGATCAGGATGACGCACCCAAGCGCCACGTTCTTCAACTTGAACACCACCGGGGTGAGAAAACCGATCATCAGCACGACTGCCACGATGGCGGAAAAGATCTTGATTCCCATATCCTGACTCTCCTTGATGATTCTTCAGGCCGCCATGGCTCGCGACACCAGCCAGCGCGCCGTGCGCAACAGGCGCGCGTCGTCGCCGCAACGGCCGACGATCTGCACGCCCAGCGGAAGTCCGTTCGCGCCGGTCATCAGCGGCAGACTGACCGCCGGCATTCCGCAATAGGTCCACAAAGTGCAAAACGCAGGGTCGCCGGTGGATTCCAGGCCGGCCGGCGCGGTTCCGCGTGTCGCGGGAGTGATGATCGCGTCACAGCGGTCGAAGATTCCCTGGAACCCGGCGTTGATCTGCGGGATGCGCGCCACCGCGCGCTGATACTCGAGCGCGTTGATGGCGCGTCCGCGCTGAATCAGATCGCGCAGTGATTCGCTCAGCCGGTCGCGCCCCAGTTCCCACTCGCGATCCAGATTTGCAGCTATTTCGGCCTCCATGATCGTACGGTGCCATTCGGCCACTTGGATGGTCGACTCCGGAAGGTCGAGTTCGACGACCCGGTCTCCGAGCGCCGCCACGAGTTCGGCGAATGCGTCCCGGGTATCGTCGTCGGCAAGCTCCCATGCCGCAGTACGCGCGAAGGCAAGCGTCGGCGGCAATGGCGGCTCCTGCGCGACGATGTCGCGGAACGGAATGCGGGCACGAACTCGCGTGTCAGGATCGCCTTCGTCGTATCCGACGATCTGCTCCGCCAGCAGCGCCACATCTTCGAGTGATCGCGCGAATACGCCTACATGGTCGAGCGTGCGGGAAAGCTTGAGGATGCCCTGCCGGGAAATCAAGCCGCGGCTCGGCTTGAATCCGTAGACTCCGCAAAATGATGCCGGCCGGATCATCGAGCCGCCGGTCTGCGTGCCCAGCGCCAGCGGAATCATACCGGAGGACACCGCAGCGGCCGAGCCTGAAGAGGACCCCCCCGGCGTATGTCCCGGATTGTGCGGATTGCGGGTCTTTCCCGGCGCGCGGTTGGCGAGCTCGGTTGTCACAGTCTTTCCCATGATCACTGCGCCCGCCGCGCGCAGCATCGCGACCACGGTCGCATCGTCGTCCGGCATGCGCCCGGCATGCAGGACAGTGCCGTCTTCTGTCGGCATGTCGGCGGTGTCGATGATGTCCTTCAAGCCCACCGGCACGCCGTGCAGCGGACCGGTCGGACGCCCCTCCTTGTGATCGAGGTCGCGCGCACGCGCTTGTGACAGGGCATGTTCCGGATCGAGGAACTGCCAGGCCTGCACCTCCGGCTCAGCCGAACGGATTCGCGCCAGGCAGGCCTCGACCAGCTGTTCAGAGCTGATCAATCCATCGCTGATCGCGCGTGCCGCGTCGCCAGCGCTCAGCCACTCGAGTCCAGTTGAATCCATGACTCAGTTGCCGTAGAGCACGCCGGGCAGCCAGAGAGTGATCTGCGGGAAGATGTACATCAGCGCCATGGTAAGCAGCACGATGTAGACGAACGGCATGCAGCCGCTGAAGATCTGCGTCAGCAACACGTGCTTTGGCGCAACCCCCTTGAGGTAGAAACAGGACATCGCCATCGGCGGGGACAGGAACGCGGTCTGCAGGTTGACTGCCACCAGGATGCCGAACACCATCGGATCGATGCCGAAGTGCGGCAGCATCGGCAGAAAGATCGGCACGAAGATGATGATGATCTCGGTCCATTCCAGCGGCCAGCCGAGAATGAAGATGATTGCCTGAGACATCAACATGAAGGTGATCGGACTGAGGTTCATGCCGAGCACGAAATCCCTGATCAGCACGTTACCGCCAAGATAGGCGAAGACCGATGCGAAGGTCGCAGACCCGACAAACAGCCAGCACACCATCGCCGTGGTCCGCGCGGTGAGGAACACCGACTCACGCAGCGCCTTCCAGGTGAGCGTGCGGTAGCCGGCCGCGAGCAACATGGCGCCGAACGCGCCTACTGCGGCCGCTTCGGTCGGCGTCGCCAGGCCGAACATGATCGAGCCAAGCACCGCCAGGATCAGCGCCGAGACCGGGAAGAACGACTTTGCCAGCATCAGCACCAGTTCGCCCTTGCTGATATTGCCCTCTCCCTTTGGCAGAGGCGGAGCCAATTGCGGCCTGAAAAACCCGACGCCCACCACATACAGGATGTACATGCCTGCGAGCAGGAAACCGGGAACCATCGCCGCGGCGTACAACTTGACCACCGACAGACTGGCCATCGCACCGTAGACGATCAACATGATGGACGGCGGGATCAGGATGCCGAGGCAACCACCCGCACAGATCACGCCCGAAGCGAGGCGTACGTCGTAGCCGTTCTTGAGCATTTGCGGGAAGGCGAGCATGCCCATCAACGTCACCACCGCGCCGACAATGCCCGTTGCGGTGGCGAACAGCGCGCACGTCGCCAGCGTGGCCACCGCGAGCGAGGCAGGGACGCCCTTCAGCGCGATCCGCAGGCTCTTGAAGAGGCTGTCGAGTATGTTCGCGCGCTCGACCAGGTAGCCCATCAGCAGGAACAGCGGGATCGACACCAGCGCGTCGTTGTTGAGCACGGTGAACGTGTTCTGGGTCAGCAGGTAGAAGACGCGATTGTCAAAGAAGTCCTGGTGCGGCTGGAAGTAGGCGTAATAGCCGAAGCCGACGCCAAGCGCCATCAGGGTAAAGGCAACCGGGAAGCCGATCATGATCACGAAGACCAGGATCCCGAGCATGAACAGGGCTACGCCGGGATCGCTCATGCTGCCGCCTCTTCCGCGGCGCGCTTTCGCTCCGCCTCGGCAAGGATCTGATTTTCGAGTTCTTCGACGTCATGCATGCGCGCGCTCCAATGGCCGTCCTTCAGGCACTGTGCACAACGCAGCACTTCGGATAATCCCTGCAGCACCATCAGGCTGGCACCGGCTGAAATCATCATCTTGAGAGGCCAGATCGGCACGCCCGCCGGGCTGTTGACGCTCACCTCTCGCAGCCGCAGGGACTCTACGCCATAGCCCCAGCCGGCAATGACCAGGGCAAGAATGCCCGGGAAGAAAAATACCACGTATAACACCAGTTCGACGCCGGCCTGTGTGCGTTCCGGCCATCGCCGGTAAAACATGTCAGCGCGCACGTGGCCACCCCGCGACAGCGTGTAGGCGCCTGCCATGTAGAAAACCCCGGCATACATCAGATAGCTCAGGTCAAACGCCCAGCTGGTCGGATCATCGAGCACGTAACGCACGAACACTTCGTAGCAGGTGCCGAAAGTGAGAATGATGATGCACCAGGAAAATGCGTGACCGATGGTCTTGTTCAGCTGGTCTATCGCGAATATCAGACGCTGCATGGTTCAGCCTGGAAAGGGAAACAAAATGGGGCGCCAACCTAGGCTGACGCCCCAACCGTTACAACAGCTGCGGTACCCGATTCAAGTCGGGATCTTGGTCTTGAAGATATGCTCGTAGCCGAGCCTGTAGTCCGCCTCGTTCAGGAACATGTAGTAGGCGACCCGCTTCGCCCATGCGCGCTGCGATTCGACCACCTTGGCGAAGAACGGATCCTCGTCCGACAGTTTCTTGGTCAGGATGTCCCAGGCCTTGAGCTGCTCCACCATGACCGACTTGGGCGTGCGGATCACGTTCACCTTGTGCTTGTCGCGCAGCTCGATCAGATCGCGTGAATAGTTGTCCATCGCGGTCCACCAGTTGGAAGAACTCGCGGCCTCGGCGCCGTACTGCAGGATCGCCTGCAGATCCTTGGGGATGGTGGCCCACTTCTTCTTGTTGAAGGCGATCTCGAAAAATTCCATTGCCTGGTGATAGCTGCCCATCATGTAGTTCTTGATAACGTCCTGCGCGCCAAAGCGCATGTCCGAAGTCGGGTTGTTGAACTCGAACGCGTCGATCACACCTTTTTCCAGCGCCGGGATGATCTCGCCGCCGGGCAGCTGGGTCACCTTGGCACCCATCTGCTGGAACAGGTCCGCCGCCAGACCCACGGTGCGGTATTTGAGGCCCTTCAGTTCCTTGGCGTCCTTGATCGGCTTCTTGAACCAACCCAGTGGCTGGGTGGGCATCGGCATGACGAAAAAGCCGACCACGTCGAGATGGATCTTCTGCAGTAGTTCGTTGTACAGGGCCTGGCCACCACCGCGATAGATCCAGGCCAGCGTCTGTGGAGCGTCGCAACCGTTGATCGGTCCGGATCCGAACAGCGAAGCCACCTTCGACTTGCCGTACCAGTACACCGGCACCCCGTGGCTGGCGTCCAGCACACCCTTGCTGGTCGCATCCATCACCTCGAACGGCTTTACCACCGCGCCCGCGACCAGATAATCGATGCGCAGCCGTCCGCCGGCCATTTCGTTGACGCGCTTGACGTACTCCTCCGCCATTTCGTTGAAGATGTCCTTCGCGCCCCATGCGCCCTGCATCTTGATCACGATGGGCGACTGGGACTTGGCAATCATCGGGAACCCGAGTGTCGCCGCACCCGCGGTGGCCGCTGCCGCGCCGGTAAGGAACTTGCGCCGCGTCGCTTGCGGCTTTTCTTGATTGATCATCGGAGTGTCTCCTTCGTTGGATGTTTTTTCTTGCCGGCCGATGAGACCGTGCTCGAATTGGATGTGGCCGTACGAAGCGTATCAATCTTAGCATCCGGGTATTGACACAGTGAATTCCCATCGTCAAAACCTTGACCGTGATCAACAATTCGGATATTGCGTCGCAACATCCATCCACTGAAGGCTCGCTCCCCCGTGCAGCTCAGGCAACGTCGCGCGCGGCAGACAAAAACGCATCAAGAACCGGCGTGCAATCCAGCACCGATGCGTCGCCGGGACGATGGAATTCGGGGTGCCACTGAACGCCGAGCACAAAGCCCGGCCCTTCGTGGCGGATTGCCTCGATCACGCCGTCCGGCTGGGAATGTGCCTCTGCACGCAGGCCCCGGCCGAGCGCTTTGATCGCCTGATGGTGAATCGAGTTCACGCGTGACTCGGCAAGACCGGGATACAGGCGCGCGAGGCTCGAACCGGGCTCGAAACGCACCGCGTGCAGGTTCTTCTCGTAGCCATCGGTCAGGTGGGGCCCCGCCTGGGGCAGTTGCTCGGGAAGATCCTGATACAGCGTGCCACCGAACGCCACGTTGATGAGCTGCGCCCCTCTGCATACCCCGAGCACGGGTTTGCCCGCTTCGACGAACTCGTGCACCAGCTCGATCTCGTACTCGTCGCGCAGCCGGTCTCCGCCCCACTCCGCCTCGAGTGGCTCCTCGCCATAGGAGCTCGGACTGACATCGGCGCCACCCTGCAGCACCAGTCCGTCGAGGTGGCGCGCATAGTCGGCAAGCCGGATGTTGCTCCGGTGCAGCAGCCCGCGCTTGTCCACGGTCGGCACCATCAGGACCAGCACGTCGCGCGACATCACCCAGTGGGCGACCGATTGCTCGAGGTAGTGCAGGGTCTTTGACTGCAGTCCCACCGAACCGGGCTGCGGATGGAGTATGCGGGCGGAGATTCCGATCTTCAGGGTGGGCGCGCTCATGCGCCGCGCCAGCCGGTCGCCAAGCGACCGCAGTCGGTTCAGCCATGTGCGCTGCACGCGGACCTCCGCCGGCGGGTTCACATCGGGGCGATTACGGCCCGGTCCCGGTCAGGCCCTGAGTGCGGTCAGAACCTCATCGAGCATCTTCTTCGCATCCCCGAAAAGCATCCGGTTGTTCTCCTTGTAGAACAGCGGATTGTCGACCCCCGCATAGCCGGATGCCATGCTGCGTTTCATCACGATGGAGGTCCTGGCCTTCCAGACTTCCAGCACCGGCATCCCGGCGATCGGACTGGTCGGATCCTCCTGCGCCGCAGGGTTCACGATGTCGTTGGCGCCGATGACCATCACCACATCCGTGTCCGGAAAGTCGTCGTTGATCTCGTCCATTTCCATCACGATGTCGTACGGAACCTTTGCTTCCGCGAGCAGCACGTTCATGTGCCCGGGCATGCGCCCCGCGACCGGATGGATGCCGAACCGCACGTTCACGCCCTTGTCACGCAGGTGCTTCGTGATCTCGAAGACCGTGTGCTGCGCCTGTGCGACGGCCATGCCGTAGCCCGGCACGATGATCACGCTTCTGGCTTCACGCAGCAGTTCACTTGTCTCGAGTGCGCTGATCGCGACGACCTCTCCCGCCGGCTGTGCTGCGCCCCCGGCCGCGGGGGTTCCGCCGCCGGTACCGAAGCCACCCGCGATCACACTGATGAAGTGGCGATTCATGGCCTTGCACATGATGTAGGACAGGATCGCGCCTGACGAACCCACCAGCGCACCGGTCACGATCAGAAGGTCGTTCGACAGCATGAAACCGGTCGCCGCAGCCGCCCATCCGGAATAGCTGTTCAGCATCGACACCACGACCGGCATGTCGGCTCCCCCGATCGCCATCACCATGTGGATACCGAAAAGCAGCGCGATCGCGGTCATGACGAGCAGGGGCAGCATGCCCTCCGGAACCGTGTGGGCGCCGAGGAACATCCTGCCAACCCAGAGCACCACCAGCAGCCCGGCCAGATTCAGCCAGTGGCGCGCCGGCAGCAACAGGGGCTTGCCGCCGATCTTGCCCGAGAGCTTGCCGAAGGCGATCACGGAGCCTGAAAACGTGACCGCCCCGATCAATATGCCGATATAGATCTCCACCTCGTGGATCGTCTTCTCCACGCCGGTGAATCCTGCGGAAGCCTCAGGGTCGATGTAGCTCGCGAAGCCGACCAGCATGGCCGCGAGCCCGACCAGGCTGTGCATGAGCGCCACGAGCTCCGGCATCTGGGTCATCTGCACGGTGCGCGCCGCGTACAGGCCGATGCTGCCGCCGACCGCCATCGCGCCCATGATCCAGCCGATCCCGGCGGGGGACACGCGCGGCCCGAACACGGTGGCGACGACCGCGAGCGTCATGCCGATCATCCCGTAGAGGTTGCCGCGCCGCGAAGTCTCCGGATTGGACAGGCCCCCGAGGCTCAGGATGAAAAGTATCGTGGCTCCGATATAGGAGACTGTTGCCATTCCTTCAGACATGTTCGTCCTCTTCCTATTTGCGGAACATGGCCAGCATGCGCTGGGTGACAGCGAAGCCGCCGAACATGTTGACCGTGGTAAGAACGATCGCGGCCACGGCGAGCCAGCGGATCCATTCGTCGGTGCGCACCACATCGCCCGGGGGGGCAATCTGCACCAGCGCACCGATCGCAATGATGCTGCTGATCGCGTTGGTCACGCTCATGAGTGGCGTGTGCAGCGCGGGCGTCACGTTCCATACCACCATGTAGCCGACGAAACAGGCCAGCGCAAATACTGTCAGGTGCGCGAGGAATGCCGGCGGAGAATTGACCCCGATGAGGCTGAACACCACCACGCCCACCGCAAACAGGATCGCGGTGCTCTTGGCCGACGCCGGCTCTCCGCCTTTGCCGTGCCCATGGCCCTTGGCCGGCGCGGTCGCCGGTTTGGCCGCGGCAGCGGGCGGCGCGGCCGGAACCTTCGGCGCCGGCGGCGGCCAGGTGATCGTTCCGTCCTTGACCACCGTCAGGCCGCGAATGGCCTCGTCCTCCATGTTGACGTTGATGACCCCGTCCTTGGTCTTGCACAGCTCCTCGGCGAGCCGGAACAGGTTGGTCGCGTACAGTGTCGAGGACTGTTTCGCCAGCCGGCTGGTCAGATCGGTATAGCCGACGATGGTCACGCCATGCCTGACCACAGCCTTGCCCGGCTCGGTCAGTTCGCAGTTGCCACCGCGCTCGGCCGCCATGTCGACGATGACGCTGCCCGGCTTCATCGATTTCACCATCTCGGCGGTGATCAGCTTCGGCGCGGGTTTGCCCGGGATCAGCGCGGTGGTGATGATGATGTCGACTTCCTTCGCTTGCCTCGCGTACATCTCGCGCTGCGCCTTCTGAAAGCCTTCGCTCATTACCTTGGCGTAACCGCCGCCGCCGGAACCTTCCTCCTCGTAATCCACCTTCACGAATTCGCCGCCGAGCGACATGACCTGATCGGCCACTTCGGCGCGCGTGTCGTTGGCGCGCACGATTGCGCCCAGGCTGGCGGCCGTGCCGATCGCAGCGAGGCCGGCGACGCCGGCGCCGGCGATGAACACCTTGGCCGGCGGCACCTTGCCGGCAGCGGTGATCTGGCCGTTGAAGAAGCGGCCGAAGGCGTTGGCGGCCTCGATGACAGCGCGGTAACCGCCTACGCCCGCCTGCGAGGTCAGCGCGTCCATCTTCTGGGCGCGCGAGAGCGTGCGCGGTAGTGCGTCGATAGCCAGCACGGTGACCTTTCGCGCCGCCAGCTGCTGCATCAATTCGGGGTTCTGCGCCGGCCAGATGAAGGTGATGAGAGTCTGACCCTCGTGCATCAGGCCCACTTCTTCGGCGGTCGGTACGCCGACCTTGAAGACGATGTCGGATTGCGCCCACAGTTCTGCCGCGCTGTCGAGGATCTGCGCGCCCGCGGCGCGGTAGGATTCGTCGCTGAAATTGGCCGCGTCGCCCGCACCGGATTCAACGATGACGCGGAACCCCAGCTTGACGAGCTTTTCGACGATATCGGGCACCGTGGCGG
>CAWJNP010000078.1:0-31713 GCA_963844255.1 uncultured beta proteobacterium | reverse complement strand
TCCATCTCGAGCGCATTGATCAACTGTTCGTGCTGCAGAATCTGGTCGATCAGCGCCTCCGAGCCGCTGCCCAGTGCCTCGATGGCATCGACCACCTGGCGCTCGGCACGCGCGCCCAGCTGCAGCACGCGCTCGTGCGCATCGCCGAGCTGCTGGTCGATTCCGTCGACGTATGAGGCGTTTCGGTCAAGCGCGGCTCCGGGAGGTGTTTGATGCAGCGCAAAGATAGCCTGAAATTGTGACACTACGATTGCAATTCGGATTCCGTAACGTTTTTTTCACACAGAGGCATTAGACTGGCCGTTTACCGGCAGTCTGGACATGAAGCGCTCCCCGCCCCACGCGCATTTCCTCAATCGCGAGCTCGGCCTCCTCGAATTCAACCGGCGCGTGCTGGCGCAGGCCGCCGACGAGTCGGTGCCGTGCTCGAGCGGCTGCGGTTCCTCTGCATCGTGTCGTCGAACCTGGACGAATTCGTCGAGATCCGCGTCGCCGGCCTGAAGGAGCAGATCAAGATCGGCGTGCACGAGCCGGCCCGGACGGGAAGCACCTGCCGAGGTCTACGAGCTGGTGTCCGCGAGGCACGCCGCTGGTCGACGAGCAGTACCGGCTCCTCAACGGCGTGCTGCTGCCCGAAACTCGCCGGGGAGGGCGTGCTCGGTTCCTCAGCCGCGAGGACTGGACGCGGCCGCAAGCGCGCTGGATCCGCGACTACTTCATGCGCGAGCTGCTGCCGGTGCTCACGCCGATCGGGCTCGATCCCGGCGCACCCGTTCCCGCGCGTCCTCAACAAGAGCCTCAACCTCGCCGTCGAGCTCGAGGGCCGCGACGCCTTCGGCCGCAGTTCGCGCGCCGCGATCGTGCAGGCGCCGCGCGCCCTGCCGCGCGTGATCCGCCTGCCGGCCGGACGTCGCCGGCGCGGGTTACGATTTCGTGTTCCTGTCCTCGATCCTGCACGCGCACGTGGACGAGCTCTTCTCCGGCATGGACGTGCAGGGCTGCCACCAGTTCCGCGTCACGCGCAACTCCGACCTGTTCGTCGACGAGGAGGAAATCAAGAACCTGCGCATCGCGCTCCAGGGCGAGCTGCTGCACCGGCACTTCGGCGACGCGGTGCGGCTGGAAGTCGCCGACAGCTGCTCGCAGCAGCATGATCGAATTCCTGCTGCAGCAGTTCGCTCGATGCCGGAGGTCGACCTGTACCGCGTCGACGGCCCGGTGAACCTGTACCGCCTGCGCGAGGTGCCCGACCAGGTCGTGGACCGGCCGGACCTGAAGTACCCGCCGTTCCAGCCCGCGTCGCCCGCCGCGCTCGCCGGCCAGAAGCGACCTGTTCGACGTCCTGACGCGCCAGGACGTCCTGCTGCACCACCCCTACAGTCGTTCACGCCGGTGATCGACTTCATCCGCACCGCGGTGACCGACCCGCACGTGATCGCGATCAAGCAGACGGTCTACCGCACCGGCACCGATTCGGAACTGATGGAGATCCTGATCGAGGCGGCGCGGCGCGGCAAGGAAGTCACGGTGGTGGTGGAGCTGATGGCGCGCTTCGACGAAGAGGCGAACCTCAACTGGGCCGCGCGCCTGGAGGAGGTCGGCGCGCACGTCGTCTACGGCGTCGTCGGCCACAAGACGCACGCCAAGATGGCGCTGGTGGTGCGCCGCGAGGACGGCCGCGCAGGGCGGCGGTGCTGCGCCGCTACGCGCACCTCGCCACCGGCAACTACCACCCGCGCACCGCGCGCGCAGTACACCGACTTCGGCCTGCTGACCGCGCACGAGGAAATCTGCGCGGACGTGAACGAGGTCTTCAAGCAGCTGACGGGCCTCGGCCGCGCCGCATGAACGCACCTCTGGCAGTCGCCCTTCACGCTGCACAAGCGCGTCGTCGCCGCGATCCGCAACGAGGCGCGCATCGCCGCCGAGGGCAGGCCGGCGCGCATCGTCGCGAAGATGAACGCGCTGCTCGAGCCCGAGATCATCGAGGAGCTGTACGCCGCCTCGCAGGCCGGCGTGAAGATCGACCTCATCGTGCGCGGCGTGTGCGCGCTCAAGCCCGGCATCGCGGGACTGTCGGAGAACATCCGCGTGCGCTCGGTGGTCGGGCGCTTCCTCGAGCACTCGCGCATCTTCTACTTCCTGAACGACGGCGCCGAGGACGTCTACCTCGCCAGCGCCGACTGGATGGACCGCAACTTCTTCCGCCGCATCGAGCTGTGCTTTCCGGTGCTGGACCCGGCCCTCAAGCGCCGCGTGATTCGCGAGGGACTGCTGCCCTACCTCGAGGACAACTGCCAGGCCTGGGAAATGAACTCCGACGGGAGCTATGAGCGCGTGAAGCCGCGCCGCGGGCGCCGGCGCGCCGCACAGGAAGAACTGCTCTTCACCCTGGCCACGCCGACCTGATCCTGCCGGCCGTCGATGCCGCGGCGTGATAGATTCGGCGCCACCATGGAGAGCCCCCACAAAGGCAGGACCGGCCTGCGCAGGCTGATCAACGCCGTGCGCTATTCGCTCGCCGGCCTCGCCGAAGCGACGCGCAACGAGGACGCCTTTCGCCAGGAACTCCTGCTTGCGCTGGTGCTGATCCCCGCGGGACTGTGGCTGGGGCCCACCGGCACCGGCAAGGCCCTGCTGGTGGCCAGCGTTCTGCTCGTGCTCGTCGTCGAGCTGTTGAATTCTGGCATCGAGGCGACCGTGGACCGGATTTCCATCGAGGATCATCGCCTCTCCAAGCGCGCCAAGGACATGGGCAGCGCCGCGGTGATGCTCTCGCTCGTGAATATGGCGGCCGTCTGGCTGCTGGTGCTGCTGGGCTGAACTGCTGGGCTGAACTGCGAGGCTGAACCGCGGACCTGAAATGCGCGGCTGAACTGCCGCGCATTCAGCCGCGCGATGCGCGCAGGACCCCGGGAACGTCCTTGACCACCGCAAGCGCACGACGCAACTGGGACACGTCGGCCACATCCATCGTGAAGCGCATGTAGGCCAGGTCGTGGCGCGACTGCGTATTGACCGCGGTCACGTTGATCCGGTCGCGCGCGAGCGCCTCGCCGACATCGCGCAGCAGCCCCTGCCGGTCGGAGGCAACGACCACCATGTCGACAGAAAACACGCCGGCGTTCTTCGTCCCCCAGTCGGCGTCGATCACGCGCTCCGGATGCTTCTCGGACAGATTGTGGAAGCTCGTGCAGTCTTCGCGATGGATCGACACGCCGCGGCCGCGGGTGACAAAGCCGCGGATCGAGTCCGGTGGCACGGGCTTGCAGCAGCCGGCGAGCTGCGTGAGCAACCCGTCCATGCCGACCACCAGGATGCCGCTGTCGCCCCCGCCTGACTTCGACTTGTGCGTCGCCGGACCCGTGGGCACCGGCTCGGCCGGGGCCGGCTCGCCACGCACCAGGGTGCGCAGCGCGATCTGTATCTGGCGCAGGTTGATTTCGTCGCGCGCTACCGCCGCGAACAATTCGTCCGATTTTGCGAACCCGAGGACGGAGGCCAGCGTGTCGAGCTTGGCACGTCCCTCGCCTTCTCGATGCATCTCGCGTTCGACAATCGCGCGGCCGCTTGCCACGGTCTCGGCAAGCGCCTGGTTGTTGAACCACTGGCGCACTTTCTGCCGCGCGCGCTGGCTCTTCAGGTAACCGAGTTCGGCGTTCAGCCAGTCGCGCGAAGGCCCGCCCACCTTTGCCGAGATGATCTCGACGCGCTGCCCGCTCACCAGCGGCGTATCGAGCGGCACCATGTGCCCGTCGAGCTTCGCCCCGCGACAGTGGTGTCCCAGATCCGTGTGCAGCGCATAGGCGAAATCCACGGGCGTCGAACCGGCCGGCAAATCGACGACCTTGCCCTGCGGTGTCATGACGTAGACCGTGTCGTCGAGGGCTGCGTGCTTGAAACTCTCGACCCACTCCGCCGAATCCGCGACCTCGTCGCGCCACGCGAGCAGCTGGCGCAGCCAGGCGATCTTCTCGTCGAACCTGCCCTCCGTCTGCAAGGCCGCGCGACCGCCGGCACCGCCCTCCTTGTAGCGCCAGTGGGCCGCAACGCCGTACTCGGCATGCATGTGCATTTCCTGGGTGCGGATCTGGACTTCCAGTGCCCGGCCGTCGGGACCGCTGACCGCCGTGTGAAGGCTGCGGTAGTGATTCGATTTCGGCCTGGAAATGTAGTCGTCGAACTCCTCGGTGATCGGCGTCCAGAGGTTGTGAACGATGCCAAGCGCCGCATAGCAGTCCTTCTCGGTATCGACGATCACGCGCACCGCGCGCACGTCGTAGACCTCGGAAAAGTCCAGCGATTTGGCGCGCATCTTGTTGTAGATCGAGAAGATGTGCTTTGGCCGGCCCTGCATTTCCGCGCGGATGCCGGCAGCACCCAGTTCGCGCTGCAATTGCGCGATCACGCTGTGGATGAAGGCCTCGCGCTCCGCGCGCTTCTCGTCCAGCATCTGGGCGACGCGTTTGTAGCCCTCGGGGTCGAGAAAGCGCAGTGAAAAATCCTCGATCTCCCACTTCAGCTGCCACATGCCGAGGCGATTCGCGAGCGGCGCGTAGATGTCGAGGGACTCCTGCGCGTACCCTTCGCGCTGGGGCGTGGGATTTTTGGCGAAGTGACGCAGCGTCTGTGTTCGACTCGCCAGACGGATCAGCACGACACGGATGTCGTCGACCATGCCGAGCACCATCTTGCGCAGCACCTCGGATTGCTGTTCCTGCTCATCCTCCGAGAGCTTGCCGCCTGCGCGCCCGGGACGCGTCGAAACGCGCAGCTGGTGCAGCTTCTCCACGCCGGTCGCGAGCCCCGCAACTTCCGCGCCGAACGTTTCCTGCAGCACATCGCCCGCACCGAGGTACTTCGGCGTGGCGAACAGGATCCCGGAGGCGCGCGATGCGGCGTCCATGCCGACTGCCGCGAGGTTTCCGGCGAGCGCCAGCGCGTGCGGCCAGACCGGTTCGCCCGTGGTCAGCACATGCCCTGCGTACAGCGGCTCGGCAAAATCGAGCGCGCGCCGGATGACTTCGCGATCTGCCGGCGCGAGATCCCGGCTGAGCGAATCGAGCAGCGTTTCGCGCTCCTCGCGCGGTTGCAGTTGGACCACGGAAACCATGCCGCGATTTTATCGCGAAGCGCATAATTCACTCCTTTTTCTTCTTCGCCTTGCGCTACTCCCCGTCTCCCCAACTGCTGCTCGTGCTGACCGCCCTGTTTTGGGGCGGCCACTGGGTCGTCGCCCGCGCCGTACACCTCGAGGCGTCCCCGGTCGGGCTCTCGTTCTGGCGCTGGGTGACCGCGACACTCGTACTGGCGCCGTTCGCGCTCAAACCGTTTCTGGCGGACCGCGCAAAGCTTCGCGCCCAATGGAGGCCACTTGCCCTTGCCAGCATCACGGGAACCGGGCTCTACAATGCCGTCGGCTATGTCGGCATCCAGTACACGGCCGCGACCAACGCCCTGCTGATCCAGTCGGTCACGCCGGCACTGATCCCGCTGTTTGCGTTCATTCTCGTGCGCGAACGCATCGGACCCGCAGCGGTCGCCGGCTTTGCCGTGTCCTGCGCTGGCGTGCTCGCGATCGCCTCGCAACTGAAGTTGTCGGCTCTGCTCGTGCTCGAACTCAATCCGGGCGACCTGTGGCTGTTCCTCAACGTCTCGCTGTGGGCGCTGTACACCGTCTGCCTGCGTTGGAAACCGCAAGACCTGCATCCGCTCAGTTTTCTGCTGGCTGTAATGGCGATGGGAGTGCTGCAGCTGCTGCCGTTCTACGCATACGACCTAGCGAACGGCGCGCGCCTGAGCTTCGGCGCCCCCCTGGTGCTGGGTGTCCTTTACCTGGGAATCTTTCCCTCGGTGCTCGCCTACATCATGTGGAATCGCGCAGTGGCCCAGGTCGGCGCGGCGCGGGCCGGGCCGTATATCTATCTCGTGCCGGTATTCGGCACCGCGCTGGCCTGGGTGTTTCTTGGCGAACGCCTGCACCTGCATCACCTCGTCGGAGTGGTCCTGATCTTTGCCGGGATCTGGATTTCCTCCAGGGACCGGGTCCGCGCCTAGCATTCGGCAACGGGATCGGGCGACGACCATGGGCTGGCTGAGAGATTGGAAACGCAGGCGCGTCATCAGGAATCATCCGCTCGACCCGGCGCTGTTCGAACGCGTCGTGGGTGCACTCCCCTTTCTGCGTGGATTCGATGCGGCCCGGAGCAAACGCCTCGCGGACATGGCACTGGCCTTTCTCGCGGAAAAGCAGTTCACGCTGCTGGCCGGGACACGACTGAGCGACGAGGATCGCCTGTCGATCGCACTCCAGGCCTGTCTGCCGGTGCTCGAACTGGGGCTCGACTGGTACGACGGCTGGGTCGGCGTGATCCTCTATCCGGGCGATTTCCGCGTCCGGCATACGGAAACGGACGAGGACGGGGTGCAGCACGAATGGGAGGACGCGCTTGCGGGCGAATCCTGGCTGGGTGGACCGGTGGTGCTGTCGTGGACCGCACTGCGTGAAGCGGGCAGCGTTGCGCGGGGCGGCCTCAACGTGGTGATCCATGAATTCGCGCACAAGCTCGACATGCGGAACGGCGAAGCCGATGGCATGCCGCCGCTGCACGCCGGCATGGATGGCAGCCGCTGGCGCGCGGCCATGGAGGAGGCCTACTCCGGATTTTGCGACGCGGTCGATCGCGACAAGGAGACCTGGCTCGATCCGTACGCTTCCGAACATCCCGCCGAATTCTTCGCCATCGCAAGCGAAGCTTTTTTCGAAGCTCCGCACGAATTGCGCCGGCGCTATCCGGACCTGTACGCGCAGTTCGTCCTGTTCTACCGGCAAGATCCGGGAACAAGGATCACGTGATCGGTAGCCTCTAAGGCGTGAACAGGGGATCTACCGACCGCTGGGCAAGATTGTCGCTGACCGTTATGCCCCCGCGATAGCGTCCGCCATCCAGATATCTATGTCGCAGCGCCTTGATCCTTAGCGCGTATCTGTCCTTGATGAGCTTGTAATTCGGACTTACGTGCACGCTGTTGATATACCCGGAGCAATACGTGTAGCTCGCCATTGGGAACAACAATGCCGAGCATAGTATGTCGGACAACTGAATACCGATGTGATTCTGGCTGTGCCCGAAAGTAGGCATCTCAAGAATTCTTCCGTATGCGTCGCCGTTCGCCTTGAATTTCTGCGTGAATATAGAGAACGAAACGCCAATGTTCTGAAGGTAGTCCCGGCTGTCGGCGATCATGATTCCGGATAGATTTTCGAACTCGAGTAGATTCTGGAAATCGCTGCACGCAGCCTGAATGGATGACGTATAGATCGCCGCGCCGTTGATCGACTTCCCGATTCCCTTTACCCAGATTCGCCCGAATATCTTGGCGTTGTAACGCTCGAGAATATCGACGTATCCGTCCAGAAACCCGAAGGTGTGTCTGCGCCGGTTGCGATTCCCTGTGCGGACTGCCGTGCGCAAATCCGATCCTTTGATCTCGACCTTGACGTGCTGCAAGAACGGGATCGTAGAC
The DNA here is from genome assembly GCA_963844255.1 of uncultured beta proteobacterium. Taxonomy (GTDB): domain Bacteria; phylum Pseudomonadota; class Gammaproteobacteria; order Burkholderiales; family SG8-39; genus SZAS-79. The sequence goes on along the minus strand of CAWJNP010000078.1, from coordinate 24,186 downwards.
GGCGTCAGGGCAGGAAAGAACTTGCGCTTCAGCTGCAAATACTCTTGAGTCAGGTTCGTCAGGTGATTCTGGTGGACCACGATTCCTGCGATGACCAGAAGCGGCTGAATCGGGGAAGCCGGGCTAGGCAACATTCCAGTGCATCCGGATTCATCTACGTAGCAAATCCTGATCATTTTCGGTCCCCAGAAACAACTACAGCCACTCGCGTGGCTGTAGGATTTGCCGCCTGATGAGTTTCCCCATCAGTTTGGCGGGTCGAACAAGTTCAGTACGTAAGATAGCAAATAGGCGCGAAAGTTGCAATTGGCCGTATTTGGCGCCGCAATGGCAACCTTCTGCTTAATATGGACATTTCGACAATTTCCGCAGAAAACTTAGGCATTTGCAGGGTATGAGGAAAACCCTCCTTGTCGTCTGGCACACGCGCGGCGTGAAGACCACGCAGTTGGTCGAGGCCGTCGTGCGGGGCGCATCCACCGAGACGGGGGTGGAAGTGCGCCTGCTGCGCTGCGCCGAAGCCGGTCCGGCGGACGTGCTTGCAGCCGATGCCTTGGTCCTCGGCACGCCGGAGAACTTCGGCTACATGTCCGGCATGATGAAGGACTTCCTCGAGCGCATTTTCTACGAATGCGAAGGCAAGATCGCCGGCCGGCCCTGGGCCTTGCTGGTCTCGGCCGGACAGGACGGCGCCGGCGCGATCTCGTCCGTGGAGCGTATCGTCACCGGTTTGCGGTTGAAGAAGGTTCAGGAACCGATCCTCGCGCTGAAGGAAGTCACGCCGGAGATCCTCACGCGTTGCGAGGAGCTCGGCGCGGCGCTGGCCGCGGGGCTGGCGATGGGGGTGTACTGATTTTGGCCTAAAAGTCGAACTTTAATTTTTACAAAATAAGTATCCATGCGGGTTTCGGGTTAATTGCGATATCCATTAATATATAACTTACTCGATACCCGGCAGTCGGCGGGCAGCGAGCTCACCGGGTGAGCCTACCCTCCCGGTAGAATCCGGCCATGCACATCAACCGCTCTCGGGGTTCCTCACCCCTTCTCACATGCCTCAACTGAACTGGCTCGGTGACGCGGAGGCCAAGCGTGCAGCCCGACGTGTTCCTTACCGTCTTCTGGAGCCCGTCGAGAGCGTTGGAGATTCTGGGTCCGGAAACTGGCTCATCCAGGGGGACAACCTCGATGCCCTGAAGGCCTTGCTGCCGTTCTATGCGGGGCGGCCGCCACCAGCGCGGGGCGTTGCCTTTTCATGATGGTGACCGATGCGAGCCAGGCTGGAAAACCCGTCAAAGCACAGTTGCACGAAGCGCTTGACCGGCGGTGAAAGCGATCAATTCAGCGGTCATAAAGTAGAACATTGTATTTCGTATATTGGCTTAGCAAGAGGCCGAGATGCCAATTGCAATATATACTTTGATATAAATTTATCAGTGCCGCGCCCCGCCCAGGTTGGCGGCGATCACGGCCTGCACGCGCGCCTCGGCCCCGCGCAGCTGATCCGCGACGGCCGCCGGTTCGGGCAGGGGCACGGCTGCCGATGCCGCCGACAGTTGCGTCCCCGTGGTGTCGCGAACCTCGACTTCCGCGCGCATCGACAGGCCGATCATCAGCGGATGCACCGCAAGCTCGGCCGGATCGAGCGCAATACGCACCGGCAGGCGCTGCACGACCTTGATCCAGTTGCCGGTCGCGTTCTGCGGGGGCAGCAGCGCGAATGCGCCACCAGTCCCGGCAGCGAAGCCCGCGACGCGGCCGTGATAATCGGTCTCGCTGCCGTACAGGTCCGCACTCAGGCGCACCTTCTGGCCGATGCGCATGTTGCGAAGCTGCACCTCCTTGAAATTTGCATCCACCCAGACGCCCTCGAGCGGCACGACGGACATCAGTACCGCGCCGGGCGCCACGCGCTGGCCGACCTGCACCGTGCGCCGCGCAACAAAGCCCGCCACCGGCGCGGTGATTGCGGTGCGCTCGAGCGCAAGAAATGCATCGCGCACGCGGGCGGCCGCGCTCGCCACGGCAGGATGGTTCGCAATGCTGGTGCCTTCGGTGCGCGCGCGATTGGTTGCCAGGTCCTCACGCGCGGCAGACAGCGCGGCGCGCGCCGCCTCGATCGCGTTGCGCGCGTGCTCCACATCCTCTTTCGATACGGCGCCGGTCGACAGCAGCGGACCGCGCCGCGCAAGGTCCTCTTCGGCCTTCGCGAGCTCGCTCGCGCGCTGCGCTTCAAGCGCCTGCAGCGATCCATTGCGTGCATACAGGGTGCGCACTTCGCGCACCGCCTGCGCAAGCTGTGCCTCGGCCTGTGCAAGTGCGACGCGCGCGTCCGAGGGATCGAGCCGGACCAGGACCTGCCCGGCGTTCACCCGCTCGGTATCGTCGGCACCGACCGACAGCACGGTTCCTGCCTGCTGCGGGGTGACCTGGACCAGATGGCCCGCAACATAGGCGTTCTCGGTGTTCTCGTACCATTTCCCGGACAGATGCCACCATGCCGCCCAGCCCGCGCCGGCAGCCGCGAACACCAGAAGCAGTACGACCAGCGTGCCGCGCCGCCGGCTACCGGGCGCTCTTGTTGCCATCTTCATATCCTCCGCCAAGCACGCGAAACAGGTTGACCTCGGCCTGAAGCACACGGCCGCTCAGGTCGGCATCGGCGCGCTGCAACCCGAACAAGGCCGCCTCTGCGTCGAGCACGTCGAGATAATTTGCGATTCCGGCCTTGTACCGGTCAAGCGCGAGTCGCCGCGTGCGGTCCGTCGCAGCCAGGGCGCGCTGCCGCTCGGTGCGTTCGGCTTCCAGTGCACGCCGCGTCTGGATCTGGTCCGCGACCTCACGCACCGCGTCGATGAGCAGTTCGTTGTAATGCTCCACGGCAAGGTCGTACTCCGCCTGCCGGCCGCGCAGGCCGGCTTGCAGTCCACCCGCGGAAAACAGCGGCAATCGGACCGCGGGACCGGCGCCCGCGATCCCGCTGCCGGCGGCGAACAGGCGGTCCAGGCCGAGCGAAGCGACACCGGCGAATGCGAGCAGGTTGACGTTCGGCATGAAGCGCGCGCGTGCAACGGCAATCTCGTGCGAAGCGGCTTCCGCGCGCCTGCGCGCGGCGACCAGATCGGGACGCCGGCCGAGCAGGTCAAGCGGCAGGCTCCCCGGCAACGCGGCCGCGGTGTCCCGCGGAGTCTGCGACGGCCCGACTGCCAGGCCGCGGTCCGGTCCCTTCCCGGCCAGCGCGGCCAGTTGGTCGCGCGTCACCGCTTTCGCTGCCTCCAGCCGGGCAACATCGGCGCGCAATTGGGGTGGCACCGACTCGGCGCGGCTGAGTGCAGCGTCGGTATCGAGGCCCGCGCCCACGCGCTGCCTGAGTAATGCAATGCGCTGCCCCGTCTGCGCCAGTTCTCTCTCGGCAATCGCACCCAGCGCAAATAGTTTCTGAAGCTGAAAGTAGGCTCGCGCAACGGCGGAGGAAAGCGCGAGGCGTGCCGCCTCGGCGTCCGCAACTGCCGCGGCCCCGGACGCCTCGGCTGCCGCAATCGCGGCCTGGTTGCGCCCGGCGAAGTCGAGTTCGTAGGAGAAATCCATCGCCAGACGTGCCGTCGTGCGCGTGGTTCCGGCCACCGGCGGCGGGACCGTGCCGCTGACGCTGAAGCGCTGCCTGGTCAGGTCGAGTGCGCCGCCGAATCCGGGCGTGGCATTGGAGCGCGCCGCATCCAGCTGTGCCTCGGCCAGCGCCAGGCGCGCGCCGGCCACCCGCAGGCTCGGGTGCGCGGCGAGGGATTCATCGATGAGTGCATCGAGCTGCGGGTCACCGAAGACCTTCCACCAGTGCGGCTGCGGCCATGCGCCCGAGTCCTGCCCGGAAAACGTGCGCGCCGTCTCGAGCACCTGTGGCGACAAGGCCTGCGCTGGTGGTTCGGTACGCTCCACCGGCGTCACGCAGGCGCACAGGATCAGGCCCGGCACGAGCATGATCAGGCGTCGCATCAGGCGCTCAATCGACATTCGAAAGCATCCGCCCGAGCAGCCCCTTGAGCACATCGAGCTCGGAACGCTCGAAACCGCGCAGGTGACGGTTGAGCGCTCGAACCGCGACCGCGGGCAGGCGCCGGGTCAACCCCAGCCCTTTTGCCGTAAGCTCGAGCCGTACCACGCGCCTGTCGCCCGGGTCGCGCACGCGGCGCAACAGGCCTTTTCCGACGAGCCGGTCGATCATGCGCGTCATCGAGCCGGTGTCGTAGCTGTAGTCGCGCGCGATGTCGGCCGCGCGATTTCCCCGGCCGTGTGCGATGTACATCAGGATGGCACCCTGCGCCGAGGAAATCCCCCAGGGGGCGACCTCGCGGTCGACCGCGGCGAACAGGCTCGCGCGCAGGCGGGTGATCATGAAGCCCACGCTGTCCTCGACGCGATAGCTTGCCGCGCGGTAGAGCCCCATCTTCGCCTCAAATTAGCTGCCGAGGCAGCAAATTGCCTGCCGAGGCAGGCAAAGTCAAGGCGTGGGTCGCAGCGCCGGCCGGCTACTGCCGGGGCGGAATTCCGTAGCCAGGCGGCGGTGGCGGTGGTGCGTAGACAGGCGGCTGCACCGGCACGGGTGCCGGTACGTAGGCGGATGCGCGCGCCGGCGGCGCATCGAAGCGCCCGGCGACGGGAACCCGGTTGCCGCGTGCATACATGCACTGCTGGTAGGCAAAGTCGTAGCGCTGCTGCAACCTGCTGCCGGATACCTGCCCGCTGCCCGATCCGGCCAGCGCACCGACCATCAACCCGGCGCCTGCGCCGGCACCTGCGCCGCGATGGCCGCCCATGATCGCACCCGCGAGCGCACCCACGGCCGTACCGACGGCGGCACTCTTCACTCCGTCGTTGACTACCGCATCATTGGGCGCGTTTCCCTCAACCTGGGAGGACGCGAACTGCCGGCATTCGAAATCGTTGGCCTTGAATTCGTCGAAACTCTTGCCGGTGCCGGGCAAAACGAGCACGCCGGGTCCGCTGGGAACCGTTGTGCAGGCAGCAAGCGACACTGCAGCGCCCATCAGAACCCATCGGATGGCTCGTGCCATGATCGGTCAGGCTGGCGGTTGCGGTGCGACCCGTTGCCAGCCGCCGGGGCACTGACTGACGTAGGGATAGTAGGCCTGCGCATCGGCGCAGTAGTACCACCAGGCCTGCGCAGGCTGGGGCGCCGACTGGGGTGCTGACTGCAGCGCATTCGGATTGCTCTGCTGGATGTAGACCGGCGGCGAAGGCGGCGAAACGACCACCGGCTCGTAGTAGACCGGCGGGGCGTAATAGGTCGGCGCGTAGTAGGCCGGTGGGTAATAGGGACGATACAGCGAGTAGGCAATCAGCGGCGCGGCGACAAAAAGTCCGAATCCAATACCGCCGTGGCCGTGCCCATGCCCATGCCCGCGACCGCGGCCGCCGAACGCAAAGGCCGACTGACTCGCCATCGCGCCGACCAGCAGGGCAATCAGCAGCAACCGGGCGCGCGATGCCCCGCGAATGGGGAGAGTGGAGGCGGTGTTCATGATCCCAGAATAGCAAGGATCGACGAACGTGCTACCGGGGATTGGTAACAAAGTGTATCAACGCCACGGACGCAAAACGACCCGCCGAAGTCGCCGACAAACTCAGGCAGCGAGCAGAAAATCCCTCACGATCGCGATCTGGTCGGCATGCATCAACGTCGGCGCATGGCCCACCCCCGCAATTTCGACCACCTTCGCGTGCGGCCCCCGAGCCGCCATTGCCGCGCAGGTCTCGCGTGTGAGCAGGTCGGAGAGCTCGCCGCGCAGCACCAGCGTCGGGCAGCGCAGCCCATCATAGAGCGGCCAGAGTTCAAGGTCGCCCTCGGGCATCGCCTGCCGGAAGGGTTCGGCGATCCGCGGATCGTAGTGCAGCCGGAAGGTGCCGTCGGACTGCCTGCGCACGGCAACCTCCGTCAGGAAACGCCATTCGTCATCCGTGTGCGGACCGAACGTGGCGCTGACCGCGCGCACGTACTTCACGGCTGTCTCCAGATCCGGAAACGCGGGCGCGAGGCCGAAGTAGGTCGCGATGCGTTCGAGCGACACCTTGGTCACCACCGGGCCCGCATCGTTCATCACGAGCCTGCGGATCGGCGAGCCGGGCTGCGCTGCAAGCCCCATGCCGATCAGCGCACCCATCGAGGTGCCGATCCAGTCCACGGCTTCGGTGTCCAGTCGCGCCATCAGCGTCGTCATGTCGGCGGCGTATTGCGGCATCCCGTAGAGCATCGGGTCAGCGAGCCAGTCCGAGTCGCCCCGGCCGGCAACATCGGGACAGACCACGCGATAGCGGTCCGACATTGCCGCGGCGAAGGTGTCGAAATCCCGTGCACAGCGGCCCAGACCGTGCACGCACACCAGCACCCGGTCCGCGCGCGGGTCGCCCCACTCGAGGTAGGACATCCGATGCAGGCCCTTCGGGGAGATGCATTGCACGCTGCGCTTTTTCGATTCCATGCTCATCCTGTCCGGTTGGGTGCGGTCCATTCGCAACAGTCGACCGTCAACCATCGACCGCCGAACGCCGAACGCCGACCATGGCCGGATTATAGGCGGGCAGCGTGCCAGTACCGCGGCCGGATCGCGCGTTCAAACTGCGCCTGCGCGCCCGGCTCTCCCAGCACGATGTGCACCGCACCGTCGCGATCAGTGCGCAGCACCTCGGCGCCGCTTGCCACGTAGCGCGCGAGTACGTCGGCCTTCGGGTGGCCGAAGCGGTTGCGGTAGCCCACGGGCACGATGATCACGCGGGGCTTCACTGCGGCAAGGAAGGCAGCGGTCGACGAAGTGCGGCTGCCATGGTGCGGCGCAAGCAGAACGTCGGCACGCAGCGCGGCGCCTTCCCGTTCGAGCAACATCGCCTCGGCCTTTTTTTCAATGTCGCCGGTCAACAGCATCGAGCCTCGACCCGCAGAAATGCGCAGCACGCACGAGCGGTTGTTGATCTTCAGGCTGTCGTCCGCGTAGTCGGCAATCGCAGGATGCAGAAGCGCGAACTCGACCCCGTCCCATTGCCAGCGCTCGCCGCGCGCGCAGCGCCCCGGATCGTTCGCCGCGCGCGCGATCGGGTTGTCGTGCGCGAGCGAAGACAGAAAGCGAGCGATGTCCGCGCTCTGCATGACCGACAGGGCACCGCCGCTGTGGTCCGCGTCGTTGTGCGTGATGATCATCAGGTCGAGTTGCGTCGCACCGAGCGCACGCAGATACGGCGCGATGATGCGCTGGCCGCTGTCGCTTTCTGTCCCGTAGGTCGGCCCGGCATCGTAGAGCAGTGCATGCCCCGCGGTACGCACGAGCACGGCAAGACCCTGACCCACATCGAGCGTGGTGATCCACGCCTCTCCCGGCGGCGGGCGCGGGGCCGGCACCAGCAGCGCGGGGAGGAACAGCACCAGGCCGAGGATCCGGTTCGGCACGCCGCGCGGGGCAAGCAGCCAGAGCACACCGCCCATTGCAAGCAGCACGCTCCACACCGGTGGCGCGGCTTGCTGCCACTGTGCCAGGGGAAGCGAATCGCACCAGCCGAGAAAATCCAGCAGCCACTCGGTGAGCAACGCGGTCAGTTGCAGCAGACTGTCGAGGGGAACAGCCGCGCACAGCAGCGCCAGGGGCGTGATGACCATGCTGACTGCCGGAATCGCGACCGCGTTCGCCAGCGGCCCCACCAGCGATACCTGCGCGAACAGCAGGAGCGTGGCCGGCGCGAGTCCGGCCGTGATCCCCCATTGCACCCTGCCCCACTGCATCAGCCAGAACGCAAACCGGCCCGCCCTGCCGGCGTCCACGCCGGGTCCGGCCTCGCGCGCGGTCCATCCCTGTGACAGGTAGAAGATGAGGCCCACGGCACCGAACGAAAGCCAGAAGCCCGCCGCAAGCACCGCCCAGGGATCGACGATCAGCACGGCCAGCAGCGCCAGCGCGAGAATCCGCGTTGCGGAGGAGATTCGCCCCGACCAGAGCGCGGCCGCGACCACCGCAACCATGAAGAAGGTGCGCTGTGCCGGTACGCCGAAGCCGGCCAGCAGGGTATAGGCCAGCGCCGCGAACGTCGCGGCTGCAGCCGCCGCCTTGCGCGCGGGAAAGCGCAGTGCAAGGGGCGGGATGCGCCGCCATCCGAACGATACGATGGCCGCAACCAGGCCGGATATGAGCGTGACGTGCAGGCCCGAGATCGACATCAGGTGCGTCACGCCGGTCCGGCTGAAGAGTCGCCAGTCTTCGTTGTCGATCGCGCGCTGGTCACCCACCGCCAGTGCAGCCAGCACGCCCGCCGCAGTGGTTTCTCCGAGCACCTTCAGAAAGCGGTCTCGTACCGTTTCGCGCCACTGCTCGACGCGATCAGCGAAACTGTCGCGCCGCCCCAACTTTCTCTCTTCGCCTCCGGGGCGGACATAGCCCGTCGCACCAACGCCGCGTTCCAGCAACCAGGCTTCATAGTCGAAGCCGTGCGGGTTGACGCTGCCGTGGGGTCGTTTCAGGCGCACGCTGAATCGCCAGCGCTCTCCGGGGTGGACACGCAAGGGCAGCCCGTCCGCGGGCGGCCTGGCGCTCTGCGCCGATGGGAACTCGGCCTGATACCAAGCCAGCTGGATCCTGCGCGGCAGCCGCAGCCCCTCTTGCGCGACGGCCTCCACATCGTATTCAAAGCGCACGCTGTTCTCCCCGATTGCAGGCAGGCTCGCGACGACTCCGGTCACCACGAGGTCACGCCCCTCGAGTTCGGGTGCAAGGCGGTCCGACATGCGCAAATGCGCGCAACCTGCGGCCCAGGCGAATCCGAGCACGAAGGCCGCCACGGTAAACAGGACGGGACGGGCCGGACGAACGATGAACAGTGCCGCCCCCGGCACTGTCCAAAGCCACACGTCCATGGGCGGTATCGCCGGCAGCACCGCCTGCTGCTGCAGCCACCACACCCCGAGTGCAAAAGCGACAATCGCTGCGGTCATGCGCAGGCCGCGTAGAATTCACTGACTCAATCAACGCGTCCGCCCGCATCCGGCTGACCGCCGGACGCTCCATGCCGCGTAAATATTTCCGCAAGCACCTGCCGACCACCGCCTCGATCCGCGAACATCGCTGGCTGGGTCGCTTCGGTGGCCTGCTGCAGCACCCCAATCTCTGGCACCTGAACCGCCACTCGGTGGCAGGCGGTTTCGCGGCGGGCCTGTTTGCCGGGCTGGTCCCGGGACCACTGCAGATGCTCTTCGCGGCCCTGCTGGCCATCCCCCTGCACGTCAACCTTCCGGTGGCGCTGCTCACCACGCTCTACACCAACCCGCTGACCATCGTGCCGCTCTACCTGCTGGCCTATGAATTCGGCAGCCTGCTCCTCGGCGCGCGCGGCAACCCTGCGCCGATCCGGACCTTCGAGATGGACTGGATGCACATCATCGACTCGACACGCGGCCTTTTCGACTGGACCCTGTCGCTGGGCAAGCCCCTCCTGGTCGGACTGCTCGCGCTTGCCCTGACGCTTGCCGCCCTGGGCTACCTCGTCGTGCGGATCGGCTGGCGGGTGCACGTCATACTGGCGTGGCGCGCCCGCCGCCGTCGGCGACAGATTCGATGATGCGCCTCGAACCGAACAGTCTGCCGGTGCGTTTCTACCGGGCGTTCCGCAACCCCCTGCTGATGTTCCTTGCCGTGCTGGTGGTCGGCTCCACCGGTTTCTGGATCGTCTCGGACTACAAGGCCTCGGTGCTCGACAGCGTCTACATGACCTTCATCACCGTGGCGACCATCGGCTTCGGCGAAACCATCGACCTCACCCACAGCCCCGGGGGGCGGATATTCCTCATGGTGATCGCAAGCATCGGCATCGCGACCGTGACCTACGCCACCTCCAAACTCACCGCCTTCATCCTTGAAGGCGACCTCAACGACGTACTCAGGAGACGGCGCATGCAGGATCGCATCGACAAGCTCAGCCAGCACTACATCATCTGCGGGATCGGCCGCGTCGGCACCAACGTCGCGCACGAGCTGCATGTCACCGAGCGCGCCTTCGTCGCGGTCGAGGACGCGCAGCCCGCAATCGAGGTGTTCCGCGAGAAGTATCCGCAGACGCTGGTGCTGCACGGGGATTCCTCCGACGACGAATTCCTTCACCGGGCAGGCATAGAGCGGGCCGCCGGGCTCTTCGCCGTCACCGGTGACGACGGCAAGAACCTGCTCATCACGCTGTCGGCCAAGCAACTCAACCCCGCACTGCGCGTGGTCGCACGCTGCCACGAAGTGCGCAACATCGACAAACTCAAACGGGTCGGTGCCGACGCGATCGTATCGCCCGATTTCACCGGCGGCATGCGCATCGCCTCCAGCATGGTGCGCCCGGGCGTGGTGAATTTTCTCGACGAGATGCTGCGTTCGGACAATCGCCTGCGGGTGGAGGAGGTCCGCATTCCTGCAGGCTTTGAGCCGCGGCCGCTCGGCAAGCTGGTCGCCGGATCGCGCGACTACATACTGCTGGCGGTCCGCATGGGAGACCGATGGCAGTTCAATCCGCCGCAGGATTTCGAGATCGGCCCCGGCACCACGCTGGTGGTGATGGTCAATCCCGAGGGGCGCGGCGCGCTGGAGAAACTGGTCGCCGCCTAGGTCGCGATCGCGCGACGCGTTACTCCGGAGGAATCGGCCGCGCCGTGGTCGTGAACGCGATCGAGCGCCCTGCCGGAAGGTTGGCGTGAAAACCCTCCACGACGGGCGGACTGGCCGGTGAATCACTTTCCCACCGGATGACGAAATTCGCACCGGACCCGCCGGTATCGTCGCTGCGCGGGACAAAGAGTTCGTATGCGCCCAGCGGCGGTATCGACCGTGGCGCCGAGACATAGGCGCGCAGTTTCCTGCCCTCGGAATCGTAGTACTGGGCAGAAACCACCCGGATGGACTTTGCCGGATCGGTATTGCGGATACTGACCGAGACCGACATCAGTGTCCGGGCCGGCTCGCCGCGGCTGTCGCGGTCGCCATGCCAGATATGCGAGTAGATCGGCAGGTACACCGTCTGGCCGGTGGAACGCAAAGGCAGCGACTGGCCCGCGGCATGGCCGCAGAACAGCAACAGCAGCGACAGCACGGAAATCAGCAGACGCATGAACGACCCCGACGACAAACGGCGCCGCAACGGCGCCCCATGCGGATTCTATGCGATATGGCGCCTAGAGCCGCGACTCCTGGTAGTCGAGTTCTTCCTCGAGTTCGTGCAGCACGTCGTCACTGATGTGGTTCTCCTTCCAGACGCGGATCAGCTCGGTGCGCTCGGCGCGGATCGCGGCGAGACGCAGGCGCCGCGCCTGCTCAGCCTCGATGGCGCCGGTAGATGCATCGGCGGCAGCAAGGGCGAGCCGCTCCGCAAATTCGGCGCGCACCCGCTCGACCACGTGCGGTGCGGCCCCCTCCATGGCGGCGGTGCGCGCCACCGCGGCCAGCGCCGCCTGCCCCATGTCGGTGCGCGCATGCCGCTCTTCGTCCGCAACGCTCGTGTCCGAGGTCAGGCGCAGGCGCAGGATCAGCGGTGCGAGCGTCAGACCCTGCCCGACCAGCGTGACGAGGATCACCACGAAGGTCAGGAAGATGATCAGGTCGCGGTGCGGAAACGGTGCGCCGCTCTCGATCGTGACCGGCAGGGCGAGCGCCGCCGCCAACGAGACGATGCCGCGCATGCCGCACCAGGATTCGATGAAGAGCTCGCGGTTTGGCGGCGCGCGTTCCCGCTCGCGCAGGCGGGGAGACAACAGCCGGGGGATCCAGGTCGCCGGATAGACCCACAGGATGCGCACCAGGATCGCAACCGCGCTGACACACACCGACCACAGCATGAGATCACCGTGAGAATAGTCGGTGAGGCGGTTCGTCATCTGCGACAACTGCATTCCGATCAGCATGAAGATCAGGCTGTTCAGCAGGAATACGAGGATGTTCCACACCGACCGCGCAAGGATGCGCATTTCGGCCGAGACGATCTTCGGGGAGAAGCGACCGCGAAAGAGCCCCGCCGCGACCACGGCGAGCACGCCGGAGCAGTGCACATGCTCGGCGATGATGTAGGCGACATAGGGCACCGCCATCGACACCAGCACTTCGATGAACGCGTCACCGAGATGGGGATGGATGCGCACGAACAGAAACCCCAGGGCCATTCCGATCGCGACCCCGCCCACCGCAACGACGCCGAACTGCACCGTGGCGCCGCTGAGCGAAAACATGCCCGTAAGCACCGCCGCCACCGCGAACTTGTAGATCACCAGACCCGAGGCATCGTTGACCAGGCTCTCGCCCTCGAGCACGGTGACAATGCGGCGCGGCATGTTCAGGCGCGAGAGAATCGCGGTCGCGGCGACTGCATCCGGCGGCGAGACGATGGCGCCGAAGGTGAACGCCACCGCCCAGGGCATGCCCGGCACCAGGAACTTCAGTGTTGCACCCACCGCCAGCGTCGTGACGATGACCAGGCCGATCGCGAGCATCCCGATCGGGCGCAGGTTGGCCTTGAAATCGCGCCACGAGGTCAGCAGGGCCGCCTGGTAGAGGATCGGCGGCAGTACCAGCACCAGCAGGAACTGCGGATCGAATTCGAGCTGCGGCAAGCCGGGCACGAACCCGACGGCACCGCCGCCGATGACCAGCGCGATCGGGTACGGCACGCCGGCGCGCCGCGCCAGCCAGCCCAGACCCACGGCGCACAGCAAAAGGAAGATCAGAACCGAAAGAAATTCCACCGTGCGTTCCTATGCAGCGGGTTTGAGGATGCCGTCTTCCAGTCGAAGTATCCGCTGTGCACGGGCCGCCAGCGCGAGATCGTGCGTCACCAGCACAAAGCTCGTGCCATGCGTATCCGACAGGCCGACCATGGTCTCGAATACCGCGTCCGACGTGCTCGTATCGAGGTTGCCGGTGGGTTCGTCCGCGAGCACGCAGGCCGGTCGCGTGACCAGGGCGCGCGCAAACGCCGCGCGTTGGCGCTCGCCGCCCGAAAGTTCGCCCGGCAGGTGTTCCAGGCGTGCGCCGAGGCCGACCTGCTCGAGGACCTCGCGCGCGCGCGCGAATGCCGCAGCCGGGTCCATTCTTCGGATCAGGAGCGGCATGGCGACATTTTCGAGCGCGGTGAATTCCATCAGCAGGTGATGGAACTGGTAGACGAATCCGAGCGTCGCGTTGCGAAAGTGCCCGCGCTCCGCTTCCCCGAGGCTGGACAGGTCGCGGCCCTGCACGCGCACCGTGCCCGCGCTCGGCACGTCCAGCCCGCCCAGCAGGTGCAGCAGCGTGCTCTTGCCCGAGCCCGACTTCCCGACGATTGCGATCCGTTCCCCGGGGCGGACCTCGAGATCGACGCCTGCAAGCACGCTCACATGCAGCGGCCCCGAGGCGTAGGTCTTGGTGAGCCCGGTGCACGCGAGCACCGGGACATCGGCCGCGGCGTTCGGATGGTCCTGAACGTTCGATACGTTCGGCACCTCACTCATAGCGCAGGGCCTCCGCGGGATTCACGCGCGAGGCGCGCCAGCTCGGGTACAGCGTCGCGATCAGGGACAGCGACAGCGAGACGATGCAGATCACCACCACGTCGGACCACTGTACGTCCGAAGGCAGATCGCTGATGTAGTAGACGTCCTTGGAGAGGAACTGGACGCTGAACAGGCGCTCGAGCGCCGGCACCACGACATCCACGTTCATCGCGATCAGCCACCCCGCCGACGAGCCCGATCAGGGTGCCGATCACGCCGATCAGCACGCCCTGCACGACGAAGATCTGCAGGATGCCCGAGGGCGAGGCGCCGAGCGTCCTCAGGATCGCGATGTCCGCCTGCTTGTCGGTGACCGCCATGACCAGCGTGGAGACGATGTTGAACGCCGCCACCGCCACGATCAGAAGCAGGATGATGAACATCACGCGCTTTTCGATCTCGACGGCGCGGAAGAAGTTGGCGTGGCTGCGCGTCCAGTCGGTCGCGTAGATGCTGCTGTCGAACCGGGTCATGACCTCGCGCGCCACCGCGCGGGCTGCGAACAGATCGTCCAGTTTCAGGCGCACCCCCGAGACCGTGTCGCCCATCTGGAACACGCGCTGCGCGTCCGAGAGGTCGATCAGTGCGAGGCCCGAATCGTATTCGAACATCCCCACTTCGAAGATGCCGACCACCGTGAACTGCTTCAGCCGCGGGATCACCCCGGCCGGCGTCACCTGCCCCTGCGGCGCGATCAGCACCAGCTTGTCGCCCGTCAGCACGCCCAGCGCGCGCGCGAGCTCGGCGCCGAGCACGATGCCGAAGTCGCCCGGCTGCAGCGCGTCGAGCCGTCCCGAGCGCATGTGCGCGCCGATCTCGGCGACCTTGTCCTCCATGGCCGGCACCACGCCGCGCACGATCGTGCCGCGCACCGCCTGGCCGAAGGACAAGCAGGCCCTGCGCATTCACGAACGGCGCGCTCGCCACCACGTGGGGGTTCTGCGCCGCAGACTTCGCGACCGCCTCCCAGTCGGCCAGCCGGTTCTGCTGGCCGGAGATCTGCACGTGCGAGGCCACCCCGAGGATCCGCGTGCGCAGCTCCTTCTGGAAGCCGTTCATGACCGACAACACCACAATCAGCGCGGCGACGCCCAGCGCGATGCCCGCCATGGACATCAGCGAAATAAACGAGATGAAGTGATTGCGGCGCTTTGCGCGGGTATAGCGCAGGCCGACCATGAGTTCGTAGCGCAAGGCGTGTGCAGGTCCGCGGAGAGTCGGGAGAAAGTTCGGGGGCGAGGATACTACAATCACGCACATGGACACCGACACTCTTGCCTCGCTCGGCCGCCTGATCCACGGCGAGCGCACCGCGGCCCTGGGCACCCTGCGCCAGAATGCGCCGCTGGTATCGATGGTGCTGTACCTGCCCGCGGCGGATTTTTCCGCGTTCCACCTGCATGTCAGCCGCCTCGCCTGGCACACCCAGGACATGCTGGCCGATCCGCGGGTATCGCTGTCGATTGCGGCACGCGATGACGGCGTATCCAACCCCCAGATGCTCGCTCGCGTCAGCCTTCGCGGCGAAGCCATCGCGCTGCCGAACGCCACGCCCGAACACGCAGCGCTCAAGGCAGCGTGGCTCGCGCGCTACCCCGACTCGGCGATCAATTTCGAGCTGGCCGATTTCGGCTTCTTTCGCATCGCGATCCGCGACGCGCGCTTCGTCGCGGGCTTCGGCCGGATCCACAACCTCTCGGCCAGGCAACTCGCCGATGGCAGCAATCTGCCTTGAAAGCCGCGCCAGGACTGAGGCATGGTCGAAAAGTGGCAGCAATGACCCGAGCCCCGGCATGACATTTCTGAAAGGGCTCGCCTTCGGCTTCCTGCTTGCGGCCAGCGTCGGCCCGCTGTGGATCCTGTGCTTTCGCCGCGCGCTCGCACATGGGCGCCTGTTCGGTTTGGTCTCGGGCATGGGCGTGGCCACCGCGGATGCGATCTATGGTTTCATCGCCGCGTTCGGCCTCACCTCTGTGTCCGGTTTCCTGCTCGCGCAGAAATTCTGGTTCGGGCTCGTCGGCGGAGGATTCCTGTGCTGGCTGGGCGCGAAGACCTTGCTGTCCCGCCCGGTGGACGGCGCGAATGCGGTCCCCGCGACGAGCCACACCGCAGCCTACACCTCCACCTTCGCGCTGACCCTAACCAACCCCGCCACGGTCCTGGCCTTCGCCGCGATCTTCGCCGGGCTGGGTCTGGCGGAAAATGCAGACTATGTCCAGGCCTCGCTGGTGGTTGTCGGCGTCGCACTCGGTTCGACAGGCTGGTGGGTGCTGCTCTCCCTGGGCGCGGGCTGGCTGAGAAAGGCAGGCGGTCCACGGCTCATGCGCGGGATCAACCTCGTCGCCGGCTTGTCGATCCTCGCCTTCGGCATTGTCCAGCTCCTCTCGCTCGCGGTATAGTCGGCGCCGAATGAACAACCATGGCGGCATCCTCGACGCGCCGCTCGCGATCGTCGATCTGGAGACGACCGGCGCACACCCGGTCCACGACCGGATCACCGAAATCGCGGTGATCGAAGTCGAGAACGGTGTGGTGCGTTCCGAGTGGAACACGCTGGTCGACCCGCAGACCAGCATCCCATCCGCAATCCAGGCGTTGACCGGCATCACCAATGCGATGGTCGCGGGCGCACCGACCTTCGCCGCGCTTGCGGCCGATCTCTACGAGCGGCTCGAGGGTCGCATCGTGGTCGCGCACAACGCGCGCTTTGACTACGGTTTTCTGAAGCACGAGTTCGAGCGCCACGGCCTGCGCTACAACGCGCGCACGCTGTGCACGGTGCGATTGTCGCGCAAGCTCTACCCGGAGCACGCGCGCCACAACCTCGATGCACTCATCACCCGGCATGGAATTGTCTGCCAGGCGCGCCACCGCGCGCTCGGCGATGCGCAGGTGCTGTGGGCGTTCCTCGGCATCGCCACGCGTGAGCGCGGCATCGAAGCGGTCTCAACGGCGGCGCGCGCGATCGCGAAGCAGCCTTCGCTGCCGGCTCAGATCGAGCGCAGCGTGATCGACGCGATCGAAGACGCACCCGGTGTCTACGTGTTCTATGGCGAGAACGGCACCCCGCTGTATGTGGGCAAGAGCGTCACCTTGCGAACCCGCATCCTGTCCCATTTCGCCGACGACGTGCGTTCGGCCCGCGAGATGCAGATCGCGCGCGAAGTACGCACGATCGAGACGATTCGTACCTGCGGCGAACTCGGCGCACTCCTGAAGGAAGCCGAACTGGTGAAGACCCTGCTGCCGGCGTTCAACCCCGTGCGGCGGCGCGCCGCGCCCTCCCGCGTGAAGGTGCTCGCCTGGCCGTACCGCGGACCGATCGGGTTGATCGAGGAGGATGCCCAAGGGGAAGCCACCGACATCCACGTGATCAGCAACTGGTGCTATCTGGGCACCGCGCGCGCGGAAGACGAACTCGAGGACGTGGTTTCCCGCGCGCCGGGCCGTTTCGACCTCGACCAGTACAAGATCCTTGTGCGCTTTCTCGCCGGCAAGGCGCGTGCGCAGGCCGGCGCTCGGATCGTCCAGCTCCCGCAGTTCGCAATGGAGGCGCAATGCACTGCGAGCTGATCGTGCCGGGCCTCCTGCCGCCACGGGAAGCAGCAGCGATCCTTGAGGGTCTGAAGCTCCCGGCGCTCGAACTGCTGCTCGCGCGCAGCCGGCAGACGACGGACGAATCGCTCAGCCTTGAATCCTGGCTTGCGGAGTCCTTCGACGGCGATGCGGACGCCGAGGTGCCCGCGGGCGCACTGACTGTGGCCGCCCTGGGCGGCCTCCCGGGCGAAGCGCAGTGGCTGCGCGCGGACCCCGTCCACCTGAAACTCAACCGCGACCAGCTCGTGCTGGTGCCGGCAGCGGCGTTCGGCGCGAACGCGGCCGAGGCCGAGGCGCTGGTCCAAACGCTGAACGAACATTTCGCCGGCGAACTCACCTTCTATCCGCTGCAGGCGGAACGCTGGTGCGTGCGGGTAGGCACCTTGTCGGCGGACGGGCTGCGCACCGAAACACCAATGGCCGTTGCCGGCAGGGACGTGAACCGGCATCTGCCCACGGGAGGCGCATCGAAGCGCTGGCACGGCCTGCTGAACGAAATCCAGATGCGCCTGCACGAGCATCCGGCGAACGAAGCGCGCGAGGCGCGCGGCGAACCGCCGATCAACAGCGTCTGGCTATGGGGCGCAGGATCCCTGCCTGCGAAGGGTTCCGCCCCCTGGCATTCCGTCACGGCAGATGACCCGCTGGCCTGCGGCTACGCACAGCTTGCGGGACTTCGACACCGTGCTTTGCCCGGGAACGCGGGCGACTGGCTCGAGCGCCTGCCCGAAGACGGCCGCCACCTCGCGGTGCTCGACAGCCTGCGCATGCCGTTTGCGCTGGATGATTTCGAAACCTGGCGCGCGCGCGTGGTCGAACTCGAGGAGAAGTGGTGTGCGCCGCTGCTGGCCGCACTCAGATCGGGCCGGATCGGCATGCTGACGCTCTGTGTGCCGGATGCGGTCGAACTGCGCGCCTTCGAATCGACGCGCAACGACCTGCGGCACTTCTGGCGGCGGCCGAGGCCGCTCGCCGCCTCGCTTTAGCAGGGGTCCGGCATGCAGATCCTCAAGCGACGCTACGCCGAGGCCGACAATGCCGCACTCACGCGCGCCGGCATGCATCCGGTGCTCGCCCGCATCTATGCTGCGCGCAACATCCGCTCGATGACGGAACTCGAATCCGACCCGGTGCGGCTGCTGTCCCCGCGGCTGCTCGCGCATGTCGAGGACGCAGCCCGGCTGCTCGCGGATGCGATCCGCGAGCAGAAGAAAATTCTGATCGTCGCCGACTACGACTGCGACGGGGCGACGGCCTGCGCGGTCGGCATGCGGGCGCTGCGCGCGTTCGGCGCGAACGTGGACTACCTTGTGCCGGACAGGTTTGAGCTCGGCTACGGGCTCTCACCGGAGCTGGTGGACCTTGCGGCCGAGAAGCAACCCGACCTGATCATCACCGTCGACAACGGCATCGCCAGCGTGGAAGGCGTGGCGCGCGCCAACGATCTTGGCATCGCAACCCTGATCACGGACCACCACCTGCCGGGCGCCGAACTGCCCGCCGCGGCCTGCATCGTCAACCCCAACCAGCCGGGCTGCGAATTTCCGAGCAAGAGCCTCGCCGGGGTGGGCGTCATGTTCTACACCATGCTCGCGCTGCGCGCCGAACTCAGGCGGCGCGGCGCGTTCAAGGGATCCGAGGAACCCAACCTCTCCGCGCTGACCGACCTCGTCGCGCTCGGCACCGTCGCCGACGTGGTGCCGCTGGATGCGAACAACCGTATCCTCGTTGGCCACGGCCTGAAACGCCTGCGCGAAGGCAAGGGCAAGGCCGGACTTATCGCACTGATGCAGATCGCGGGCCGCGATCCGCGCAAGGCCACCGCCTTCGATTTCGGTTTTGTCATGGGGCCGCGGCTCAACGCGGCGGGGCGCCTGGCCGACATGGGCCTGGGCATCGAGTGCCTGGTCACCGACGATCCCGCGCGCGCTGCCAACTGCGCGCGACAGCTCGACGAACTGAACCGCAAGCGCCGCACGATAGAAAGCGGCATGCTGGACGAGGCACTTGCCGCGGTGACCGACCTGCCAGAGGTGCCAGGTGCCGGCGTGGCGCTGTTCCATGCAGACTGGCACCAGGGCGTGGTCGGCATCCTCGCCTCGCGCATCCGGGAAAAACTGCATCGCCCGGTGATCGCGTTTGCGCGCGCGAGCGAAACCGCTGCAGACGCGAAGGACGGTGCCATGCTGCGCGGCTCGGGCCGCTCGATCCCGGGGCTGCACCTGCGCGACTGCCTCGACCTCGTGTCCAAGCGTGAACCCGGGGTGATCCTGCGCTTCGGGGGGCACGCCCAGGCGGCGGGCCTCACGATCCGGGAGGCGGATCTCTCGAGATTTACGCGCGCGTTCGAGGCCGCCGCGGCGCAGATGATCCCACCGGCGGCCCTGCAGCGCACGGTCGAGACCGACGGCGAGCTTGAACTTGCCTACCTCACGCTCGAAGTCGCGCAAATGATCGAAAACCAGATCTGGGGCCAGGGCTTTCCGCAGCCGGTCTTCTGCGATACCTTCGATGTCGTTTCACAGCGCATCGTGGGCGAGAAGCACAGCAAGCTGCGCCTTGCGCGCGACGGCCGGCGGATCGAGGCCATCTGGTTCAATTCTCTCGATGCGCTTCCTGCGCGGATCCGCGCCGCCTACCGGCTGAGCGTCAACGAGTACAACGGACTGAAGAACGTGCAGATCAACGTCGAATACGCCGAGCCGGCCTGAACAATCGATGGTCCTGCACCTGACCCATCACCTGACACCCATGCTCCTCGGCCGGATCGCAAGCGTCCTCGCCGCGTGGCTGTTCATGGCCGCCGCAGTCGCGCAGCAGATCAACGCCGCGCCCTATGTACCCTCGCCCACCAGCGTGGTCGCCGACATGCTGAAGCTGGCCGGCGTGGGTCCGCAGGACTTCGTGATCGACCTCGGTTCGGGCGACGGACGCATCGTGCTGACCGCCGCGAAGGTGTATGGGGCAAGCGGCTTCGGCGTCGAGATCCAGGACCCGCTCGTCGAACGCTCGAACGAGGCCGCCAGGCGCGAAGGCCTCGCAGACCGGGTGAAGTTCCTGAAGCAGGATCTGTTCAAGACGGACATTTCCAGGGCCACAGTGCTGACCATGTACCTGCTGCCCGACACCGTCAACATGCTTTCGGACAAGCTGCGTCGCGAACTGCGTCCCGGCACGCGTGTGATCTCCCACGATTACCCGATTGAAGGCTGGCGGCCGAAGGAAACAAAAATATTCGACCTCGAGGACAAGATCCGGATCACGGGCGTCAGGACAACGATCATCTACCTGTATGTCGTGCCGGACAAACCGCCGGGAGGATCCTGATCGAGGACAACATCGCCGAGGACTACACCTCGCGGCGCCTCTGATCCTTCAGGATTTCGGTATCGCGCAGGTAACGGTCGTACGGCCTGAACAGCTTCTTCACGGTGCCCAGACCCGGCACCACAAAAACGGCCGCGGCAATCGCGATGATCTTCTCGAACCCCTCAAGGTCATCCCAGACGTAGATTATGATGCCGGCGCCGAGCACGCGCAGAGCAAACGAGGCCGCGAGGCGCCGCCGATAGCCTGAATACTCACCGGCGCTCATCGCCGGCGTCACTTCTGCGCCGCGCGCTTGCACATGTCCTCGAGATAGCCGTCCACAAGTGTGTCCTTGTTCTCGAGCGCGTCCTTCGCCCACTCGCAGGCCTTCACGAAATCGCCTTTCTTCGCGTAGGCGATCGAACCGTTGGAACGCGCATTGGGCGCCTTGGGCGAAGCGGCGATCGCGTTCTCGAACTGGATAAGGCTCTCGTCGAGGCGGAAATTCTCCATCAGGAAGCGGCCGAAATCCACGTGTGCGTTCACGTTAACCGCGGGATCGGCCACCGCTGCGCGGAAGAATTTCTCCGCGAGCGAAGGCTTGTTGTCGCGTTGCGCCGAAACCACTGCGAAGCCGTGAAACACGTCGGGATTGGTCTGATCGAGCAGCCATGCCTGGTTGAAGCGCCGCATCGCCCCGT
The DNA here is from genome assembly GCA_963844255.1 of uncultured beta proteobacterium. Taxonomy (GTDB): domain Bacteria; phylum Pseudomonadota; class Gammaproteobacteria; order Burkholderiales; family SG8-39; genus SZAS-79. The sequence goes on along the minus strand of CAWJNP010000078.1, from coordinate 3,033 downwards.
TGTAGTCGCCCTTGCGGAACAAACCCCAGCCGGTTTGCAGCACGCTTTTCGCAACCTCCTGGCGGGTGTGCCCGGACTTTTCTATCGAAGCGATGAACGCGGCGTCGCTCTTGCTGAGCTTGTTCGGCTTGTCCGGATCCCCGTACATCGGAACCTCGCTGGCAGGGCGCGGCGCCTTCGTCTGCGCATGTACCCCGAGTGCGAACAATGCGAAAAGGCAGCCCGCGAGTAGTGCGAAAATCCTCATTCCATCGACCCTGTCTGGTGTGGCTCGTTTGCCGTTGGGCGCGATTCTAGACCCGATTCAGCACCACGGGCGCGCGCGCCACGGTCGCGGCGCACGATCGAGGGCCGCTGCGGCCCCCACTGTATAATCCGCCCCTTTCCGCGCACACCAAGACCCGCCCCATGGAAGCCGAACGCATCAACCAGCTTTCCTCCCTGCTCTCCGACCTTGAAGCGCGGTCGGCCGAGTTGCGGAGGTATCTTTGACTTCGATGCGAAGAAGTCCCGGCTCGACGAAGTAAGCCGCCAGCTCGAAGACCCCGCCGTCTGGAACGACCAGAAGCGCGCCCAGGAACTGGGCCGGGAGAAGAAAACCCTCGATGCCGTCGTCGACGGCCTGAACCAGATCGCGTCCGGCCTTGCCGATTCGCGCGAACTGTTCGACCTCGCGCGCGCCGAGGACGACCCTGCCATGCTGGAGAGTGTCGAATCCGACGTGAAGGCCACGCGCAGCGTGGTCGAGAAGCTCGAATTCCAGCGCATGTTCAGCAATCCGCTGGATCCGACCAACTGCTTCATCGACATCCAGGCCGGCTCGGGCGGCACCGAGGCGCAGGACTGGGCCTCGATGCTCGAGCGCATGTACCTGCGCTTCTGCGAGAAACGCGATTTCGGCATCGAGATCCTCGAACAGTCCGACGGCGAAGTGGCGGGCATCAAGAGCGCGACGATCAAGGTATCGGGCGACTACGCCTACGGTACGCTGCGCACCGAAACCGGCATCCACCGGCTGGTGCGCAAATCCCCGTTCGATTCCAACGCGCGGCGGCACACCTCGTTCGCCAGCGTGTTCGTCTATCCCGAAGTCGACGACTCGATCGAGGTCGAGATCAACCCGGCCGACCTGCGCATCGACACCTACCGCGCCTCGGGCGCCGGCGGCCAGCACATCAACAAGACCGACTCGGCGGTGCGCATCACCCACCTGCCGACCAACATCGTCGTGCAGTGCCAGAACGACCGCTCGCAGCACCGCAACCGCGCCGAGGCCATGGCGCTGCTGAAGGCGAAGCTCTACGAACTCGAGCTGCGCAAGCGCCAGGCCGAGCAGGACAAGCTGGAAGACTCCAAGACCGACATCGGCTGGGGCCACCAGATCCGCTCCTACGTGCTCGACCAGTCGCGCATCAAGGATCTGCGCACCGGCGTCGAAATCGGCAACACCCAGGGCGTGCTCGACGGCGACCTGGACGAATTCATCACCGCCAGCCTGAAGCAGGGCGTCTGACATGAGCGAACAGAAGCCGGCCGATGCGAAAAATGCGTCGAACGAAGCACCGCACGACGAAAACCAGATCATCGCCGAGCGGCGCGAGAAGCTCGCGCGACTGCGCGAAGCCGGCAACGCCTTTCCCAACGACTTCCGCCGCGCCCACGCGATGGACGATCTCGCCGTCGCATACGGCGCGCTCGACAAGCCCGCCCTCGAGGAAAAGAAGGTCGCGGTATCGGTCGCCGGCCGGATGGTGCTGAAGCGCGTCATGGGCAAGGCGAGCTTCGCCACCCTGCAGGACGGCTCGGGACGCATCCAGATCTACGTCGGCAACGACCAGACCGGCGAAGCCGCGCACGAGGCCTTCAAGCACTGGGACCTCGGCGACATCGTCGGCGTGGAAGGTATGCTTTTCAAGACCAACAAGGGCGAGCTGACCGTGCAGGCTGCACAGGTCCGGCTGCTGACGAAGGCGCTGCGCCCGCTGCCGGAGAAATTCCACGGCCTGGCCGACCAGGAAGTGCGCTACCGCCAGCGCTACGTCGACCTGATCGTCAACGAGGCCTCGCGCAAGGTGTTCGCCGCGCGCTCGAGGATCGTGCAGTCGATCCGCGAGTCCATGACCGGCGACGGCTACCTCGAAGTCGAGACGCCGATGATGCACCGCATCCCCGGCGGCGCCGCGGCGCGGCCGTTCAAGACCCACCACAACGCGCTCGACATGGAGCTGTTCCTGCGCATCGCGCCAGAGCTCTACCTGAAGCGCCTGGTGGTCGGCGGCCTCGAGAAGGTGTTCGAGATCAACCGCAACTTCCGCAACGAGGGCATGTCCACGCGGCACAACCCCGAGTTCACGATGATGGAGATGTACTGCGCCTACGAGACGGTGGAGTACCATGATGACGCTCACGGAGACGCTGGTGCGCAACGCCGCGCGCGCAGTCGATCCAACGGCGTCAGGCGCCGACAAGGTGAGCTACCAGGGCAATGTCATCGACTTCGGCAGACCTTTCGCGCGCCTGCCGATCCCCGAGGCGATCCGCCAGTACGATCCTTCGAGCGCAACCGCAGACCTGCGCGACCGCGCGTTTCTCGCAGCACGGGTGAAGCAGCTGCGGCGGCGCCGTCGACGATCATCACGGCTGGGGTTCCCTGCAGCTGATGCTGTTCGAGGCCGTTGCCGAGAAGCACCTGGCCGATCCGACCTTCGTCACCGAGTACCCCGCCGAAGTCTCGCCGCTGGCGCGACGCGCGGACCGCGACCCGGAACTCGTGGACCGCTTCGAACTCTTCATCGACGCCAAGGAAATGGCCAACGGTTTTTCCGAGCTGAACGACCCGGAAGACCAGGCGCAGCGCTTCCTCGAGCAGGCGAAGAAAAAGGACGCCGGCGACCAGGAGGCGATGTTCTACGACGCCGACTACATCCGCGCGCTGGAGTACGGCCTGCCGCCGACCGCCGGTGCCGGCATCGGCGTGGACCGCCTGGTCATGATCCTCACCGACAGCCCCTCGATCCGCGACGTGATCCTGTT
>CAWJNP010000077.1:0-73791 GCA_963844255.1 uncultured beta proteobacterium | reverse complement strand
AGCTGACGAAGAAGTAGCAGATCGGCGAAACCAGGATGCCGAGGTAGATCGAGGTCATCGGCGAGGCAAAGCCAGAGGCCGGAGTGATCGCAACCAGACCGGCCACTGCGCCCGTCACCGCACCCAGCAGCGAAGGCCGCTTGTGGTGGATCTGTTCGACAATCGACCAGCTCACCGCGGCCGCCGCAGTGCGCGCGATGCGGCAGCTTCTGCTCCTAGAGGATTGCGACGGCCGCGCGCCGATCCACGACATGTGCCGGTCGTGCGGGGAGCAGTACTGGCGGTGCTTGGGCCTGCTGGGGAGCGCTGAGGGGGCGGGGGGGGCCGAGCCCCCGCCCTGCGTGTGCGGGGGGCGCTGCGGCGAGGCGCGGGAGGGCAGGACCGTCGGCAGCGGCGGATGGGGGGATGGGCTGTACATGCCCCCGCACAACCTGGAGTGCGTGTGCGGCGGCGTGGTGTGGAAGGCGGCTGTGGAGCAGAGCCTCAGGGTGTGCTCGGTGGTGGCGCCGGACGCAGTGCGAGCTTGCGGCGGCCGGGGGGCGTGCTGGGGTGGCTGAGGTGCGCCCGGCGGCCCCCTACAGCTGCTGGGGAGCCACTGGCAGTGCTCTCAGACCTGCCGGTAGATGTGCGCGTGCTCATATGCCAGAAGAGCTGCATCGCCACTGGGCTCCTGCTGTAATCCGCGTGCCTGCCCCTGTGCACTCGGCAGGTGGCCGGCGATGCGATGAGTGGGGGTTGGCGGGAGAATGTGCTCCAGTTTGTGCAGATCTGTTCAGTGTATTCACTGCGAGCTGGGTTAATGGCATGAGTGTGAAGTCATGATGTGTAATGGCAGCATGGAGACCTCGGCCAGCATGCTTGGTTGCTCTCGCGTTTGCGGTCACACGCCACTGGCGAACTCGGCGACACCGACGCGGCCCTGGACAACCTGCAGGTGGCCCTGGACGCCGCGATGGACGCCGCCATGCGGGGAGAGGACGCGGCCGAAGCTATCCGCCAGCTGATCGACCGGATCAACGAACTCGCCGGGACCACCGCCCTGAACGACAGCTTCAACGCGTTCGTCTCTGGGCTGGGCGGGACCATCGAGGAGCAGATCAGCGCCGTGGTGGACCAAATGACGCGGGTGGTGGACCCGAAGATGCTGGCGAAGCTGCGGAGCTTTCTGACGGAATTGCGGAGGGGGGTCAGCGCCTACGAAGACCCCAGCAAGGCCGGGTACGCCCCCAGCAGTAACGGGGTTGGCTTCACCACGGGCCAGCCGGGCGGGGCGGAAACAGCGCGAGCCATCGCCAGCGCTCGGGACTTCACGCAGGCTCGCAAACGAGGAACTGGACCCAGCGGCCCTGGGCACCGTCATGACGCAGACGGTGTTCCTACCGGCTTCGGAAGGTGGGGCAAGCCCTGCCCGCCGCCACCCGCAAGGGGCTGGAAGATGGGCTGAAGAATGCCCAGGCGTATCAGGACGCCCTGGCCAGCATCACGGCAGACGGCATTCAGGACGGCCTGAGTCGAACCTTGAATGCGCCGGCCGCTCCCTCCAATCGGTTTAACGAGATCATGAGCAGCATTCAATCGGGAGCTTTAACCTCTCAAACCCGGACGTGCTGGCCGGACTGAACGCGGGACTGAGCAGGCCCGCGCCGCTGGCGAGCTGACCAGTAGCGAGTTGCGCCTGATCCAGCAGATCATTGCCGAGATCAATGCCGATCCGCCCAGTCTCGGCCTGACCGACGATCAGCAGCGCCTTGATTCCGACGTTGTTCTGATCCGCCAGGTCGCCGAATACATCGTCGCGGGTGGTGGAAAACGCCTGCGCCCGGCACTGCATCTGATGGCTTGTGCCGCGGCCGGTTTCACCGGGAACGCCCGACTGGAACTCGCGGCGGTCATTGAGTTCATCCATACCGCGACGCTGCTCCACGACGACGTGGTGGACGAATCGGAGCTGCGGCGCGGCAGGCAGACGGCGAACGCGGCGTTTGGCAATGCGGCCAGCGTGCTGGTCGGCGATTTTCTGTACTCGCGCGCCTTCCAGATGATGGTGACCGTCGACAACATGCGCGTCATGGAAGTGATGGCTGAAGCCACCAACACGATTGCCGAGGGTGAGGTGCTGCAGCTGCTCAACATCCGCAATCCCGAAGTGGATGAAGTGCGGTATCTCGAGGTCATTCATCGCAAGACCGCCAAGCTGTTCGAGGCGGCCACGCGCTTGGCGGGTGTGATGGCGGGCGTGTCTCCGACCCTAGAGCAGGGGCTCGCCGACTACGGGACGCACATCGGGACGGCGTTCCAGCTGATTGACGATGTTCTCGATTACAGCGGCGATGCGGCCACGACGGGCAAGAATGTCGGGGACGATCTGGCCGAGGGCAAACCCACGCTTCCGCTGATTCACGCGATGCGAACCGGAACTGCTGCACAGGTCGCGATCGTCCGCGAGGCAATCGAACATGGTGGGCGCGAAGCGTTCTCGGAAGTCGTCGCAGCGATCAATTCGACCGGCGCGCTCGAGTACACCCGAGAGGCTGCGCGCCAGGAAGCCGAGCGTGCCTGCGCCGCAATCCGGGAATTGCCGCAGACGCCGGCGAAGGCCGCCCTGGTTGGTCTGGCGGACTACTCCGTGGTTCGCGATACGTGAAATGTACCGGGGGCTGGACAAGTGTGCGCAGCGCTTCCCGATTCTCTGCTAAAATCCGCGGCCTTTCGTGGCCCTTGTTTCATCCCGTTGTTATTGCATCGGGCCGCGCAATCGGGGTGTAGCTCAGCCTGGTAGAGTACTGCGTTCGGGACGCAGGAGTCGGAGGTTCAAATCCTCTCACCCCGACCATTCACGTTCTATTTCCTGCCTATGGAACGATGCGTTCGCTGCGATAACGTGCGAGCAGCCGCATGAACATCTCTTCACTGTCCACCACGTCATGAAACCCGTGCAACCTTGATTTCGTGGTGCTGGTCATGACGTCCCAGTCGCAGCCGAAGACATAGTCGCCGAACGGCCAAGCAACGATGTTCTCGTAGCGGTGTGGTTGCAGCTTGTGCTTGTCAACCATGGCTTTCCACAACGGCGCCTTGTCGGACATGTGGGATACCAGGGAAATCGTCTGTGGCTCCGCAAACGGCATCTCGAACACTTCCGCAATCCGCGGCCAGATGTTCACCCAGCGGAAGTAGTCCCCATTGGTGATGTTGTAGGCCTGGTTGGCGCAGCGTGGATCGGTCCCGGCCCACAGCGCCGCGTTCGCCATATGTGCGGATTCCGTGACCTGATAGATCGACCGGTAGGCACCCGGCTTCCCGGGAAATCTGAGCGGCAATCCCAGTTCCTTCGATATCGCGGCATACACGGCGATGACCGGGATGATGCTCATTGCGGTACCGGGCGCAAAGCCGCACAGCGTCTGCGGACGAAGCTCGGTCCAGGTCCAGGCCTTGCCGGCCTGCTTTTCGGTGAGCCAGTCGATCTGGTCGAAATAGAAGTCCGGCGGCATGTGCCGCGGATCGGTTTCCCTGGCCGGCGTGCGGAACGGCCCAAGGTGGGAGCCGTAGTATTTGGTACCGGTCACCAGCACGACACGCTCGAGTACCGAAGAGGTCTTCTCGATGGCCTCTACCGCATTGACCAGCATGGCGAGGTTGGTGCCGACGCCGCGCGCATAGTCCGCGGCCTTCGTGCCGTCGGCCTGGAAGGCGCAATAGAAGATATGGGTTGTCTCTCCTAGCTGCGCGAGCTTTACCTGCATGTCGGCCGGATCCAGGAGGTCGACCGAGATATAGCGCACCCGGCTGCGATCCTCGCCCTTGCGGCGCGACAATCCAATCACCTCCCAGTCGGGCAGTTCCGCCAGGCGCTCCACGATGTACCGCCCGATCACCCCGAGCGCCCCAACCACTACGGCTTTCTTGATTTTCATGGACGGCATTTTACGCCCCGGCATGGCGCGAATCCCGGCATTCCGCACCGTCCGGGTGCGCGGGAATTTCGTGGCGAACACGTTTCAGCGCTTTCCCTTTGCGCGGATATTGCAGATACTGGCAGCCAAGCCATCAGGAGTTTGCCGGTGTCTATTCACGTCTGTCTGAATCACGTTACGCACTACCGCTACGATCGCCCCATCATGCTCGGGCCGCAGATCGTACGCTTGCGCCCCGCACCGCACTCGCGCACTCCGATCCTCTCGTATTCGCTGAAGGTGTCGCCCGAGGGGCACTTCATCAACTGGCAGCAGGATCCGCAGTCGAATTACCTGGCCCGACTGGTGTTCCCGGAGCGCACGCGCGAGCTGCGGATCGAAGTCGATCTCACCGCCGAACTTTCGGTGATCAATCCGTTCGACTTCTTCCTCGAGCCGGTGGCTGAAAAATTTCCCTTCAGCTACGACGATCCGATGCAACTGCACGAGTTGGCGCCGTACATGGTCAAGCTGCCGCCGACGCCGCTGTTCGCAAAGTACCTGGCTGCGATTCCCAGGGAACCGGTACCTACGATCGATTTCCTGGTCGCGCTGATCCAGGGCCTGCAGCACGACATCAGGTACCTGATCCGCATGGAGCCTGGTGTTCAGACGCCGGAGGTGACGCTGGAAAATGCGAGTGGTTCCTGCCGCGATACCGGCTGGCTGCTTGTGCAACTGCTTCGTCACCTGGGTCTGGCGGCACGTTTTGTTTCGGGTTACCTGATACAGCTCAAGCCGGACGTCAAATCGCTGGACGGGCCTTCCGGCACCGAGGTCGATTTCACCGACCTGCATGCCTGGTGCGAGGTTTACCTGCCGGGTGCGGGCTGGATCGGTCTCGATCCCACCTCCGGACTGTTTGCAGGGGAGGGACACATTCCGCTCGCCTGCTCTCCGGAACCCGGAAGCGCTGCGCCAATTACGGGCCTCACCGAAAAGTGCGAGACCGAATTCGTCCACAGCATGAAGGTGGAGCGCGTGTGGGAGGCACCGCGCGTCACCAAGCCATATACCGAGGAACAATGGAGCGAGATCGAGGCGCTGGGCAACCGGATCGATGCCGACCTCGCAGCCGAGGACGTGCGACTGACCATGGGTGGGGAGCCGACGTTCGTGTCTGTGGACGATCGGGATGGCCCGGAATGGAATACGACGGCGGACTCGCCGTCCGACAAACCTGTCAAGCGGCGTCTTAGCGCGAGCCTGCTGGCAAAACTCAAGACGCGATACGCGCCCGAAGGCTTGCTGCACTTCGGCCAGGGGAAATGGTATCCGGGCGAGCAGTTGCCCCGCTGGTCGCTTTCCCTGTTCTGGCGCAAGGACCGCGAAACGGTCTGGAAGGATGCAGCGCTGCTTGCCGACGAAAGCGTAAACTACGGTGCGACGCCAGAGGTTGCCGGCCGTTTTCTGCGGTTGCTGGCCGCGCGTCTTTCGCTCGACGAAAAGTACGTCTTTCCCGCATACGAGGACGTCTGGTACTACCTGTGGCGCGAGCGCAAGCTCCCGACCAACGTCGATCCATTTGATTCGAAGCTCGAAAATGCCCAGGAGCGGGCGCGCATAGGAAAGGTGTTCTCCCAGGGGTTGGAGAAGGTCATCGGTCACGTGCTCCCGGTTCAACGCAGCGAGACGCAGCAGGTGCGCTGGCAGAGCGGGCCGTGGTTTCTGCGTGCGGAGCGCTGCTACCTTATTCCGGGCGACTCGCCGCTGGGTCTGCGTCTGCCGCTGGACTCGCACCCCTGGGTCTCGAATACCGACTACCCTTGGATCCATCAGATCGACCCGACACAGCACTACGCGCCGCTGCCCGCCTGGCGGGACATCGCTCGACTGTTCCAGACGCCGACTGAGACCAGGGACATGGGACAGTCGCAGTCCCAGTCCGCCGGGATTTTGGTCAATGCGGGTGGCGCTTCACTGATCAGGGGAGTCGAAAAGCCTGCGCCGGATGTTGCGCCCGATCGCATGCAGTCGGCCGGCTGGATTACGCGCACGGCCGTCTGTGCGGAAGCCAGAAACGGCGTGCTGTACATCTTCATGCCGCCGGTAAGCGGGCTTGAAGACTATCTTGAACTTGTCGCAGCGGTGGAGGCCACGGCAGCTGATATGAAGCTGCCCGTGGTACTCGAAGGGTACGAACCCCCGCGCGATCCACGCCTCGAGGTGCTGCGCATCACACCGGACCCCGGTGTCATCGAGGTCAATGTGCAGCCGACCCGCAGTTGGCGGGAACTGGTCGACAACACGACTTTTCTCTACGAGGCGGCGCACACCACGCGCCTCACGACGGAAAAATTCATGCTCGACGGTCGGCATACCGGCACCGGGGGCGGTAATCACTTCGTGCTCGGGGGTCCGACGACCAGCGACTCGCCATTTCTGCGCAGGCCGGATGTTCTGGCAAGCCTGATCGGCTACTGGCATAACCATCCATCGCTGTCCTACATGTTTTCCGGGATGTTCGTCGGCCCCACGAGTCAGGCGCCCCGGATTGACGAGGCAAGAAACGATTCGGTGTACGAAATCGAGATCGCGTTCCGCGAAATCGCGCGCCTGGAAGGCGAGGGCACGTCTCTGCCATGGCTGGTCGACCGCATTCTGAGGAATCTGCTGATCGATTCTTCCGGAAACACCCATCGCTCGGAGTTCTGCATAGACAAGCTGTATTCGCCGGATTCTTCGACCGGCCGCCTCGGCCTCCTCGAGATGCGCGCGTTCGAAATGCCGCCGCATGCGCGGATGTCGCTCACGCAGCAACTGCTGCTTCGCGCTCTTGTGGCGCGCTTCTGGCGCCACCCGTACCGGCCCGCACGACTCAAGAGATGGGGAACCGAACTGCACGACCGCTTCATGCTGCCGTACTTCGTCTGGCAGGATTTCTGCGACGTGATCGCCGAAACCAAGGAGGCGGGCTTTCCTCTGAAGAGCGAATGGTTCGCGCCGCACCAGGAGTTCCGCTTCCCGCGGTACGGGGAATTTTCGGCACGCGGCGTGCATGTCGAGCTGCGTTTTGCGCTTGAGCCCTGGCATGTGATGGGCGAAGAGGGCGCATCTGCAGGGACAGTGCGCTATGTCGATTCTTCACTTGAGCGGTTGCAGGTGCGAGCCACGGGTCTGATCGGGGATCGCCACGTGCTGACCTGCAACGGCCGGCGGGTGCCGCTCGCGCCGACAGGGGAGGTCGGAGAATCGGTGGGCGGGGTACGCTATCGCGCCTGGGCGCCGCCCTCGGCTCTGCACCCAACGATCGGCGTGCATGCGCCGCTGGTGTTCGACCTGGTCGATACCTGGATGGGACGCAGCATGGGCGGCTGCCAGTACCACGTCTCGCATCCCGGCGGACGCAGCTTCGAGGAGTTTCCTGTGAATGCGTACGCTGCCGAAGGACGTCGACTTGCCCGGTTTTTCCGCATGGGACACACGCCGGGGCGCGTCCGTGTCAAGGACGAGCCGCGCAATCCGAACTTCCCGTTTACACTCGATATGCGCCTCTGAGTCGAAGACCGCCGATACTTCCAAGCGGTCACTTGGAAAGCTTCTGGGGAATCGGGTCGTCGCGATTGGCAAGTCCTTGTTGAAGTCGGACGCTGTACCGAGTCCGTCCGCGGGGATTCGCGGCCGCTTTTTTTGCGCCGGCATTGCGCTGGTGCTAACCTGCGCCCCACCTTCAACCAGCTAGGTCTTACATGCCGCGGCAGCTGTTGTCAGCCTATCCCACGGGCGTAGCGTGCTACGACGAGATGCTCGAGGCTGACCGCACGCCGCGTGCGCAGTGGAAGGTCATGTTCGATCAACTGGTCTCCGCGCCGCCCGAGTTGATGCGCGAGAGACTTTTTTCGGTTCAGCAGCAGGTCAGCGAGAACGGAATCACATACAACGTGTACGCTGATCCGCAGGGCATGGACCGGCCATGGGATCTCGACGTGCTCCCAATGATCCTGCCGCACGAGGAGTGGGTCTCGATCGAGCGCGCGGTAACCCAGCGCGTGACCCTGTTGAACAAGATTCTGCTCGACGTGTACGGCAGTCAGTCGCTTCTGAAGGAGGGTTTGCTGCCTCCGGCCCTCATCTACGGACATGCCGGTTTCCTGCGCCCGGCACATGGCGCACCCGTTCGTGGCGAGACACTACTCCACGTGTATGCCGCCAACCTTGCGCGCGCGCCGGATGGAAAGTGGTGGGTGGTTGCGGACCGGACGCAGGTGCCCTCCGGCGCGGGGTATGCACTGGAGAACCGTCTCATCATCTCGCGCGTATTTCCTGATCTGTTTCGAGATTTGAAGGTTCAGCACCTCGCAAGTTTCTTCGCCGCCTTGCGTGACAGCCTGGCGCACTGGGCCCCGAGCGATGGCGAAGCGCCGTTGGTGGTGCTGCTGACCCCTGGACCGAACAGTGCGACCTATTTTGAGCATGCCTATCTCGCGCGCTACCTCGGCTTCCCGCTGGTTGAGGGCCACGACCTCACGGTCAGGAACGGATGCGTCTGGCTCAAGACGCTGACCGGACTGCAGCGCGTGCACGCCATTCTTCGGCGTCTCCAGGGCGACTCCTGCGATCCGCTCGAATTGCCCAGCGACTCCACGCTTGGTATCGCGGGACTTGCAGACTCGGTGCGCCGCGGCAATGTTCTTCTGGCCAATGCGCTGGGCTCCAGCCTGATCGAGTCGGGCGCGTTGCTCGGATTCCTGCCGGGCTTGTGTGAACGACTGCTCGGCGAGACGCTTGAGATGCCCTCGGCGGCCACATGGTGGTGCGGTGAGCCCGCGGCGCTGGAGGCCGTCATCGCCAGGCTGGACAAGCTTGTGATCAAGCCCGCATTTCCGCAACTCAATCTACCGACGGTATTTGGGGATGACCTGAGCGACGCCCGCCTCGCCGAACTCGCGGCGCAAATCAGGGCGCAGCCGCGCAACTACATCGCGCAGGAGCTCGTGCCTTACTCTCAAGCCCCTATTTGGGACCGGGAGCACCCGCGCCGGCTGCAAGCGCGGGCGATCGGCCTGCGTGTCTTCGCCTGTGCAACGCCAAACGGCTACCAGGTCATGCCTGGAGGGCTCACTCGTGTCGCCTCCGGGCAGAACGCGCGACTTATTTCGATGCAAAGCGGCGGAGCAGCCAAGGATACGTGGGTCCTGGCCGCCGGTTCGGTGAACACGTTAAGCCTCCTGCGCCGGGTAGCGACACCGCAGGATCTCGTCAGAAGCGGCGCAAACCTCACCAGTCGGGTGGTCGAGAACCTTTACTGGTTTGGGCGGTATGCGGAGAGATGCGACAACACCGCCCGTCTGCTGCGTCTTGCAATCGAACGCATCATTGACGCGGTGCCGCTGGCGAAAGATTCTTCCTGGGCCAGCATCACGGGCCTGTTGCGCGAGTCCGACATACTTCGCGAAGAGGATGGCGCGGACGATGTGGCTCTCGTACGTGCGATTCGCGCGGCGGTCGTGGACGACGAGCGGACGGGACTGGCGGGCAATCTGAAGCTGTTGCTTCGCATTGCTTCGCAGCTTCGGGAGCGCCTGTCGCTCGACAACTGGCGTACGATCAATACACTGGTGCAGAAATTCGCAGAGCGGAAGAATCACGTACTGGCGCTGTCGGATGCGTTGTCGGAAATCGACCGCACGGTGATTGCAACGATGACCCTGGCTGGGTTCTCTCTCGATGGCATGACGCGTGACCAGGGCTGGCGTTTCATGTCGGTAGGCAGACGTATCGAACGACTCCAGTTCCAGTGCACGACCCTGCAACAGGGGCTGCAGGCGCCTCTGCAGGACGATCTTGACTGGCTGCTCGAACTCGGCGACAGCACGATCACGTATCGTTCGAGGTACATGGCACGCCCTGAATGGATGCCGGTACTGGACCTGCTGGTTCGCGACGACAGCAATCCGCGTTCAGTTGCCTTTCAGCTCAAGGGGTTGAATGATTCGCTGGTGCGTCTGGCCGGCGACCTCGGCCCGTGCGGGGCGGACGAACTGGTGCAGAGTATCGATGCGTTGCGGTCGCTCGACCCCGCCAGAGATCTCGATCCGGCCAGCGAGCGCCTTTCCAATTTGCTGATCGAGCTTCAGGCCGCCTCGCTCAGGCTTTCGGAGCAACTCGGCCTGCGCTTTTTCAGCCATTCGCTGGTTCAGCAGACGTTTGCAAGATGATTCTGCTGTCATGAGCCGCGCCTTTTACCGCGTTATTCACGAAACCAGCTACGTCTACGAGACTCGCGTGGCCGTGGCGCAGCAGCTTCTTCACCTGACGCCGCGAGAGCTTGCGGGCCAGCGACTTCTGGCGCACAGCATAGTCATTGATCCTCAACCGAGTGAAAAAACAGAACACTTGGACTATTTCGGGAATCCGGTGAGCTATCTGGTTCTGGCCGCGCCGCACGATGCGCTCACGGTTCGCACAGAGTCCGACGTCGAGCTCGATTCGCGGGGTGGCGCGGCGGCCCTCCCCGGGTCGCCCGATTGGGAGTCCGTGTGTGCACGGTTGCAGGCGCCCGATGAGCCGGCTGTCCTGGAGGCCGCCGAGTTTGTATTCGAGTCGCCACACGTCCGGATCAAGCAGTGAACTGGCGGATTACGCTTCCCCGAGTTTTTTTGCCGGACGTCCCCTGCTGGATGGGGTGCTGGACCTGAACCACAGGATCAATACGGAGTTTCTCTTCGATCCCGCCGCAACCACCGTGGCCACGCCACTCTCAGAAGTTCTCAAACTGCGCCGGGGGGTATGCCAGGATTTTGCGCACCTGATGATCGGTAGTTTGCGCGCTCTGGGTCTGTCGGCGCGATATGTGAGCGGATACATCCTGACTACGCCGCCACCCGGACAACCCCGGCTGGTCGGCGCGGACGCATCCCACGCGTGGGTCTCGGTTTTCTGCCCAGGGACGGGCTGGATTGATTTTGACCCGACCAACGATCTGGTTCTTGACGACGAGCACATTACGCTTGCCTGGGGCCGGGACTTTTCCGACGTCGTCCCGATGCGCGGAGTGATCCTCGGCGGCGGCTCGCAGGAACTCAATGTCCGGGTGACGGTTCTGCCCATGGAGCCTCCGCAGGTGCAGTGGCAGCAGCAGAACCAGGGGGCGCCGCTTCCGTGAGCCGCGTCGTCATCCTCGTGCTGGCGGTGCTGGCGTTTTTCTGGCTCCTGAGGCGTGCCCTCGGCAGCCGCAAGCGAGAGGACGAGCGAGAGAAACGTGCGGCCGATCCGGGAACGCCGGGTGAGGACGCGGCGCCGGAACTCGTGGCCTGCGCGCGGTGCAGCGTGCTGGTGCCCAAGAACCTCGCGTTCGTGGAAGAGGGCGCAGCTCCGCCGCAGGCTGCGCGACTGTTCTGCTCCGAGGAGCATCGTCGGCTCGGGCTTGGCTGAAAAGCCCGGGCACAAAATGCGTATCCCGGTCATTCCGCTGTTTTCCGACAGGGCGCCGGATTCATTCTGGGTGTCGCTGCGCTTTTTCAACATCTACCGCATCGCGGTGGTCGCGGTGTTTCTGGGAACCGCTCTTTTCTACCACGACGATCTCCCGCTCGGGCAGCACAACCTTACGCTTTTTCTTGTCGTGTGCGGTGCCTACCTGCTGGTCGCGTGCATGTTCCAGGCCGCAATGTTTCTTCTGCGGGAGCTGTTCAACCTGCAACTGAGCCTGCATGTGTTTGCCGACATCGTCGCCATCACGGTGCTGATGTACGCAAGTGGAGGCATGAAGAGCGGCCTCGGGGTGATGCTGCTGATCTCGCTGACCGGCGCGGCGCTGGTTGCGCCGCGCCGTCTGACCTACCTTTACGCAGCGCTTGCGGCAATAGCGGTGCTGATCGAGCAGGGCTACTGGGTTCTGGTGTTCGACTTCCCGACCTACAGTTTCCTTCAGCCGGGTCTGCTGTCGATCGGCTATTTTGCGACTGCCGGGATTACCAGCCAGCTGGCGCAGCGCGTCGTGGCAAACGAGAACCTGGCCCGCGAGCGCGGTCGCGAACTGAGATCGCAGCAGCGGATCAACCAGCTCGTCCTGGCCGACATGCAGGACGGTGTTCTCGTCCTTGACCGGGAAGGCCGCGTGGCGCAGGCCAATCCCCAGGGGGCGCGGCTACTCGGACTGAAGCCGCTGGCGGGCACGATGCTGGAAGAACTGCTACCGGAGGTCACCGGCAAATGGGCGGCGTGGCGGCGCGACGGCGCGAGAACGGGCGGAGCGGTTTTCGATGCTTCGGCGCGCGGCCGGGACCTGCGGGTGCGCTTCATCGACGCCGGAACCGCAGAAGAGTTCACTGTGGCGTTTATCGAGGACATGACCCGTCTGCGCGAACAGGCGCAGCAGCTCAAGCTGGCTGCGCTGGGGCGCCTGACCGCCAACATAGCGCATGAAATCCGCAACCCTTTGTCGGCCATCAGTCATGCCGCCGAACTCCTCGGCGAGGAGCAGCGCAACAGCGATCGCCTCAAACTCACGCGGATCATTCGCGACAACACCTTGCGCCTGGATCGTCTGGTTTCGGACGTGCTGCAGTTGAACCGACGTGACCGGGTGGAAACCGAACGCATCCACCTGAACGCGTGGTTGCAGGGGTTTGTTGAGGAATTCAACAGAAACGAGTCCGTTACGCCCGGCCGTCTGGTACTGGAGATGTCGAGCGATGCTTTCGTTCGCTTCGATCGTGCCCACCTGCACCAGGTGCTCTGGAACCTCCTGCGCAACGCCGTACGGCATGCAACTGCAGCCGACGGGGGAGTACGCGTGGCGGTGAAGCTGGTTGGCAATCAAGTAGAATTAAACGTCATTGACGATGGCCCGGGCGTGTCCGAGGCGAACCAAGGGCAGTTGTTCGAGCCCTTTTTCACAACTTACAGCGCGGGCACCGGTCTCGGTCTGTATCTGGCACGGGAGCTCTGCGCCGCCAACCGTGCCCTACTTGAGTATGTAGATGACATGCCCGGCGCACATTTCAGGATTGTCTGCGAGGAGGTGGCGGCCGCATGAAGAAAGGGGAGCGAACGTCGGCCCCGCGTGACAGCTGCGTGCTCGTTGTCGATGACGAGCCGGATATTCGCGAATTGCTTGAGCTGACGCTAATCAAGATGGGCATTGGCGTGTCCGTCGCCGGATCGGTTGCCGAGGCCAAGCAGCGCCTTGCGGAAACACGGTTTGACCTGTGCCTGACCGACATGCGCCTGCCCGACGGGGAGGGGCTCGAACTCGTGCGCCACATTGCGACACTTGGAGTCGATCTGCCCGTCGCGGTAATCACCGCCTACGGCAGCGCGGAGAACGCGGTCGCGGCGCTGAAGGCGGGTGCTTTCGACTACGTTTCGAAGCCGGTAGGTCTTGAACAGTTGCGCGCGCTGATCAAATCTGTCCTGTCCCTCCCAGGGCGTGACAGCGGCGATGGGATTGGTGGTCAGCAGTTCCTCGGCGAGAGCGCGCCTCTTAAGCAGGTCAGGGAACTCGTTGGCAAGCTGGCGCGTACACAGGCGCCGGTCTACATTTCGGGCGAGTCCGGGAGCGGGAAGGAGCTCGCGGCGCGCCTGATCCATGGAAACGGGGCGCGGCGGGACAAGGCTTTCCTGCCGGTCAACTGCGGCGCGATCCCCGAGACCCTCATGGAAAGCGAATTCTTCGGCTACCGCAAGGGGGCATTTACGGGGGCGGATCATGATCGTGACGGATTTTTCCAGGCGGCCAACGGTGGAACCCTGTTCCTCGACGAAGTCGCCGATCTGCCGTTGGCCATGCAGGTCAAGCTGCTGCGGGCGATTCAGGAAAAAAAGGTCCGCAAGCTCGGGGCGACACAGGAAGACGCCGTGGATGTCAGGGTAATCTCGGCGACACACCAGAATCTTGCCGGACTGGTCGAGTCCGGGCGCTTCCGGCAAGACCTGTTCTACAGGCTCAACGTAATCGAACTCAAGATGCCGCCGCTGAGGGAATGCCGGGAGGACATCGGACGGATATCGGCCGCGATTTTGGCGCGGCTCTCTGCACA
Source organism: uncultured beta proteobacterium (assembly GCA_963844255.1). GTDB lineage: Bacteria > Pseudomonadota > Gammaproteobacteria > Burkholderiales > SG8-39 > SZAS-79. Next base: position 59,852 of record CAWJNP010000077.1, on the reverse strand, counting down.
GAGCGGCGTGGCGCAGTCCACGCTGTCTGGTGCGGCGCTCGAGGCGCTTGGCCAGTACGACTTTCCCGGCAATATCCGTGAGCTCGAGAACATCCTTGAGCGCGCGACCGCCCTGTCGGGCGCTGCCGAAATCGGCCCGGACGACCTGATGATCGAACCGCTGGTCCCTGAGGCAGAAGAAAGCCCCGACCTGCGCGAGGCGGCCGGGCTGCCGAGTCTTCCTCTGCCCGATTACCTCGATCGTGTCGAGCGCGAAGCAATCACCCAGGCGCTGGCACGGACCGGATTCAACCGGACGGCCGCCGCAAAACTTCTCGGCGTCACCTTCCGCGCACTGCGCTACCGGATGCAGCGACTCGACATCCGCGAACCAGAATAAAAGGCATGAGACCGTGCGGGGAGGCGGTGGTTGCAGGCGTGCCATTTCTGGATTCGCCGAACTGCGACGAGCGCCCGGCCGGCGTCGCGGTTTCCCTGCTCGTGATCCATTCGATCAGCCTGCCGCCGGGCAGGTTCGGCGGCGACTCGATCGAGCGGCTGTTTACCAATCGGCTGGACCCGGAGGGCGATCCATACTTCCGGGAAATCCATGCCCTGCGGGTGTCGGCGCATTTTCTGGTCCGCCGCGACGGAGAGTTGGTCCAGTTTGTCGCGCTCGGGCGCCGCGCCTGGCACGCAGGCGTCTCAGGCTGGCGCGGTCGAGAGCGCTGCAACGACTTTTCCGTTGGCGTCGAACTTGAAGGCTGCGACGATCAGCCGTTCGAGGTTGCGCAATACCGTCGCCTTGCCTCGCTGACGAGGCTGCTGCAGACAAAGCTGCCGCTGACGGACATCGCTGCGCACAGCGACATAGCGCCTTCGCGCAAGACCGATCCCGGCCCGTTGTTCGACTGGCCGAGCTTCTACTCGTTGCTTCTCGGCGCCTGATTTTTCCCGATTCAGTCCCGCGTGATTTTGTTCACGCAGAAACTGCTTGCAAAAAAATCTTGCAATGTCAAAATGCGCGCACTAGAATTAGTTTCAAATTAAGACCTAAGCACTAGATATTGTGGTTTTTGTCAAAGTCGGCAGAGCGGATCCGGGAGTCCGCGAGATGCGCAGGCCCTGACAAAGTCCGGTGCAGGCAAAGAGACCGGTTGCGGCACACAGACAAGAAGACAGGAGACGAGCACATGCAGATTGCGCAAGAAGGTGCAGCACCAAACCCCGCGCAGAGCGTGAGCATCCCCGATTCAGACGTACCGACGCAGAATCCGTACGCCGATTACAAGATCATTCGCCGCAATGGCGCGGTGGTCGGATTTGAACCTTCCAAGATCGCAATTGCGATGACCAAGGCGTTTCTGGCGGTGAATGGCAGCCAGGGCGCAGGTTCTGCACGCGTGCGGGAACTGGTCGCGGGACTGACTGATGCGGTGGTGGGTGCCTTGATCCGTCGCCAGCCTGCGGGCGGCACTTTCCATATCGAAGACATACAGGACCAGGTCGAGCTGGCGCTGATGCGCTCGGGCGAGCATGACGTGGCGCGCTCGTACGTCCTGTACCGTGAGGAGCGCTCGCGTGCGAGGGCGCAGGAGAAAGTTGCGCTGCACAAGCCGGTTGCCGGCGTCATCAACGTTATTGAAGGCGGTGTCCGCAAGCCCCTCGATGTCGAGGCGCTCACTGGTCTGCTGCGCTCGGCATGCGCCGGCCTGGAGGGCGTGGCCCTGCCCGAGGCGATTCTGGACGCGACGCTGCGTGACCTGTACGACGGCGTGCCGATGGAAGAAGTCAGGAAGTCCGCCATTCTTGCTGCGCGGGCTCTTCTGGAAAAGGACCCCGCGTACAGCTATGTGACGGCACGGCTGCTGCTGAATACGATCCGCCACGAGGTGCTCGGCGAAGAGGTCAGCCATGAGGCCATGGCGACACGCTACGCGGTCTATTTCCCCGAGTTCATCGCGCGCGGCATCCGGGCGGAATTGCTCGATCCGCGGCTTGCCGAATTCGATCTGAGCCGGCTTGGTCAGGCACTGAAATCCGATCGCGACCTTCAGTTCGGCTATCTCGGCCTCCAGACGCTCTACGACCGGTATTTCCTGCACGAGGATGAGCAGCGCATCGAACTGCCTCAGGCCTTCTTCATGCGTGTGGCCATGGGGCTGTCACTGAACGAGGCAAACCGCGAAGCGCGTGCGATCGAGTTCTACAACATCCTGTCGACCTTTGATTTCATGAGTTCGACGCCGACCCTGTTCAACTCGGGTACGTTGCGCTCGCAGCTTTCCAGCTGCTATCTGACGACGGTCTCCGATGATCTGACGGGGATCTACGATGCGATCAAGGAAAACGCACTGCTGGCCAAATTTGCCGGTGGTCTGGGCAATGACTGGACCCCGGTCCGCGCGCTGGGCTCGCACATCAAGGGCACCAACGGGAAATCCCAGGGCGTGGTTCCCTTCCTCAAGGTGGTCAATGATACTGCCGTCGCCGTGAATCAGGGCGGCAAGCGCAAGGGCGCGGTCTGCTCATACCTCGAATCCTGGCACCTTGACATCGAGGAGTTCCTCGAGCTTCGCAAGAACACCGGGGATGACCGTCGTCGCACCCACGACATGAACACGGCGAACTGGATCCCGGATCTGTTCATGAAGCGCGTCATGGAGGCTGGCGAATGGACACTGTTCTCGCCCTCTGACGTGCCCGAGCTTCACGACCGGTTCGGCAAGGCGTTCGAAACCTCTTATCTGGCTTACGAAGCCAGGGCCGCATCGGGCGAGCTCAAGCTGTTTCGCAAGATCCCTGCGCTGCAGCTGTGGCGCAAGATGCTGTCCATGCTGTTCGAGACAGGGCATCCGTGGATCACGTTCAAGGATCCCTGCAACATTCGCAGCCCGCAGCAGCATATCGGGGTCGTTCACAGTTCCAACCTGTGCACCGAGATCACGCTCAACACCAACCATGAAGAGATCGCGGTCTGCAATCTGGGCTCCGTGAACCTCGTGGCCCACATGACCGACCGGGGTCTCGATTTCGTCAAGATCAAGAAGACCATCCGCACTGCGATGCGGATGCTCGATAACGTCATTGATATCAATTACTACGCCGTGGACAAGGCCGAGCGCTCGAACGCCCGCCATCGTCCCGTCGGGCTGGGCATCATGGGGTTTCAGGACTGCCTGCAGAAGATGCGTGTTCCGTATGCCTCCGAGGAAGCCGTCGAATTCGCCGATCGGTCCATGGAAATGGTCGCCTACGCAGCGTACTGGGCATCGACGGAGCTCGCCGAGGAGCGCGGACGCTACGGCTCGTTCAAGGGCTCGCTCTGGGACCGCGGCATCCTGCCGCAGGACACGCTCGACCTGCTTGCACAAGAGCGTGGCGGCTATGTCGAGGTCGACAGGTCAAGCGCACTCGACTGGGGCGCCCTCCGCGAGCGGATCCGTTCTTTCGGAATGCGCAACTCGAATTGCCTTGCCATCGCACCGACGGCAACGATTGCGAATATCGTCGGCGTATCGGCGTCGATCGAGCCTACCTACCAGAATTTATATGTCAAATCGAACCTGTCGGGCGAGTTCACGGTCGTAAACGAGTACCTGGTCACCGATCTGAAGCAGGCCGGGATGTGGGACGAGGTGATGATTGCGGACCTCAAGTACTTCGATGGCAACCTCGCGCGCGTCGATCGCGCGCCGGCCGAGTTGCGCAGACTCTATGCGACTGCCTTTGAGGTCGAGCCGAAATGGCTCGTGGAAGCCGCTTCGCGTCGGCAAAAATGGATCGACCAGTCGCAGTCACTCAATATCTACATGGCTGGCGCTTCGGGAAAGAAGCTGGACGAAACCTACAAGCTGGCATGGTTGCGCGGCCTGAAGACCACTTACTACCTTAGGGCGATGGGCGCCACGCACGCCGAAAAGTCCACCTCCAAGGCCGGCGCATTGAACGCGGTGCCGTCAGGAGGCGGGATCGTTGAGGCCGGCGCCGCGAGCGCAGAGCCGCAGTTCTGCTCCATTGACAACCCTGAATGCGAAGCGTGTCAGTGAGAACGTACATGCACAAAGAAAAACGCGAGCGTGAGGAGAAGACGCCATGCTGAATTTCGAGGATGAAGGAAAGCTGAATACGGTTCCAGGCCTGGCCATGGCCCCGGTAAGCGGTTTCATGCCGGCTGGTGCGCAGGGCGCCCAGGCTTCGATACCTGAGGCGAGCGCCGCCGACGCAGGCGTGGTTGCCGACAGCGCGTTCCGCCGCATCCGGGTCGAAGACAAGCAGATCATCAATTCCAAGGCCGACGTCAATCAGCTCGTGCCTTTCAAGTACAAGTGGGCATGGGAAAAGTACCTCGCCGCCTGCGCGAATCACTGGATGCCGCAGGAAGTGAACATGAGCCGCGACATCGCCCTGTGGAAGTCGCCGGATGGCCTGACCGAGGATGAGCGGCGGCTGGTCAAGCGCAATCTCGGATTCTTCGTGACCGCAGACTCTCTCGCCGCGAATAACATCGTCCTTGGTACCTATCGCCACATCACGGCGCCGGAATGCCGTCAGTACCTGCTGCGCCAGGCATTCGAGGAGGCGATCCATACCCACGCCTACCAGTACATCGTCGAAAGCCTCGGACTGGACGAGGGCGAGGTCTTCAACGCCTATCATGAGGTGTCGTCAATACGCGAGAAGGACGAGTTTCTGATCCCCTTCATCGACACGCTCACCGATCCATCCTTCAGGACAGGAACGCCGCAGAGCGATCAGGACCTGCTCAAGAGCCTGATTGTGTTTGCCTGCATCATGGAGGGGCTGTTCTTCTATGTCGGATTTGCGCAGATACTTGCACTAGGCCGGCAGAACAAGATGACCGGTGCGGCAGAGCAGTACCAGTACATCCTGCGTGACGAATCGATGCACTGCAATTTCGGGATCGACCTCGTCAATCAGATCAAGATGGAGAACCCCCATCTCTGGACGGTGAAGTTCAGGGAGGAAATCCAGGGACTGTTCCACAAGGCAGTCGAGCTTGAATACCGTTACGCGGAGGACACAATGCCCCGCGGTGTGCTCGGGCTGAATGCGCCGATGTTCAAGGAGTACCTGCGCTACATCGCAAATCGCCGATGCCAGCAGATAGGCATCGACATACTGTTCCAGGGCGCAACCAATCCGTTTCCCTGGATGAGTGAAATGACAGATCTGAAGAAGGAGAGAAACTTCTTCGAAACCAGGGTGATCGAGTATCAGACCGGTGGAGCGCTGAGCTGGGATTGACCCGGCTCTTTTTTTGTCCACTGGAATCGTACTCCGGACGGAATACAGGAGGAATCAGGAAATGCATAGAGTGACTGCGTGCAAGGCCGAAGACGATTACAAGCTTTGGTTGCGCTTTGATGACGGCCTCGAAGGCAGCGTATTTCTGGGCAATCTGCTGGAGATCGGCGCCTTCAGGTTGTGGCGCGATGTGCGGGAGTTCGAGAAGGTGGTGGTGGATCCTGAGTCCGCCACGGTCACGTGGGAAGGCGGGATCCGGTTGGATCCAGAGGTGCTGTACCAGGATGTGCTTGCAAAGCAGGCCAAATGAATCGGTGTAGTGAAGAATTCAATCTGTCCGGCCTTTCGGCCGGGCGGTTGGATAGTCCGGGCCGCTTCGGTCCGGGCTCTTTCTGTGCAACTACTTGATAGGAGCTAGTCATGGCAAAAGCCAAGAAGAAAGCGGCGAAGAAGACGGCAAAGAAGGCCACGAAAAAGAAGGCAACCAAAAAGAAGGCCTCTAAAAAGAAGAAAGCGGCTGCTAAAAAGCCCGCCAAGAAAAAAGCAGCAGGCGCAAAAAAGAAGGCCGTAAAAAAAAAGTAGCTAAGAAGAAAAAACCGGCCTCAAAGCCTAAGAAAGCTGCCAAAAAGAAAGCGGCTAAAAAGCCTGCGAAAAAGGCCATTCAGGTGGCACCGACGGCGCCAGCACCAGTAGCACGGCCGTCAACCGCTGCGACACCCGGCGCGCGTACCGCGCTGAATCCAGCTGCCGCTTGGCCTTTCCCAACCGGCTCCCGGCCGTAACCGGGAACCGGAGGGGAAGGTGGCTCGGAGCGTGAGCTCCGGGCCGGGCCCTCGAAGCTCTGCGGACCGCCTCGGTCGCGTCGTAGCACCGGGCGACCAAGGCTGGTCCGCGAGTCTTCACTATTCCGGTCGAAGGACTCGAACGGAATCATCTGACCGGACCATTTTACCGGGCTTCGGGCGTGACAACAAAGAAAATTCTGGGCCGCCCGGAATCAATTTCGCGATGTGTAACAAGGATTTGCGTTGAAGAGGTGAAGTTATTGACTAATTGAGGGATTTTCCTATACAATGCTGTCCGTTGCACCGCAGCAACTGCACTCCAGTTCTTCCAGCCGAGACCGCGCACAGGGGAATGTTTCCCCGGATAGCGCGGCCGCGGACGGATCCCCGGCTACTGCCTTAAACACAGCCGAAGGTGATCCGAACCAACCCGACTCGGTCTCCAGCAGCGCTTGGCGCGCGGGGGGGATTTGCGTGAGTCGGCGCGTGATGATCGACACCTTTAGGAGACAGACAATGAACGAAGTCATCGTATCAGCAGAAATTTCCCGACGACCCGTCTATACCGGTTCTATTTCCCACGTTTGGTCCCTTGTGCAACCCGCGCTGGCCGTCATCGGTCTCGCGGTGCTGCTTGCCGCAGCTTACCCGGCATGGCGCGAAACAGTTTTCTCGCAGGCGGAGGCGGCTTTGAATACGACCGAACCCCCGTCCGCGAACTTCGTGGCTGGTCCGATCCAGCCTACGGGCCAGTCCGCAGGCGAACGCGAGCAGCGTGCAGTGACGGAAATGCTCTCCAAGCGCTATCGTGTCGCCGAGGAGGCGGTGGGCGGGTTTGTGGCGGCCGCCTACAAGGCAGGCAAGGCAACAGCGGTCGACCCCCTACTGATTCTGGCGGTCATATCAGTCGAGTCCAGGTTCAATCCGGTGGCCGAAAGCAATTTCGGGGCAAAGGGTCTGATGCAGATCATCCCCAAGTTCCACAAGGACAAACTCATCGGCCATGGCGGGGAAGAGGCCTTGCTGAATCCTGAAGTGAACATCCTCGTCGGCGCCCAGGTACTACGCGAATATCTGCGCCGCTTCGGCGGAACCGAAACAGCCCTGCAGGCATACAACGGCGCCTTTGAAGAGCCCACTTCGCAGTATGCGAAGCAGGTCCTTTCCGAGCGCTCGCGCATCGCGCAGACGATCGCCAAGCTGGGCCGGGCCGCCTAGACTGCTTTTCGATTCGCGGTTCCGATGCCCGGACAATCCATCAATTCGCACAGGCGCGTCCGATTCTGTCGATGCCTTCCTCAAGTTCCGCCATGCTCCGCGTATAAGCAAAACGCATGAAGTGGCGGGTATCGTTTTCGCCAAAGTCGCATCCGGGGGTAGCCGCGACGCCAGCGCTCTTGAGAAGCACATCGAAGGCAAACCGCCTGGCATCGGCGTCGAACGCGCTGCAGTCGGCGAACACGTAGAAGGCGCCGTTCGGTTCCGCCGGTATGCCAAATCCCAGCCGGCGCAGTGCCGGGACGATGTAATCCCGTCTGCGCCCGAACTCCAGGCGGCGCTGTTCAAGTATTGAGATCGATTCGGGCAGGAACGCCGCCAGGGCTGCGTGCTGCGAGATCGTGGGTGGGCAGATGAAAAGGTGCTGCGCGAGCTTCTCGAAGGCGCGCATGGCGGCGTCCGGGAGTACCGCCCAGCCGAGCCGCCACCCCGTCATGCAGAAGTACTTCGAAAAGCTGTTGATCACGACGATGTTTCCTGGAAGGGACAACGCCGTCGACGCCGTCCGACCGTAAATGAGGCCGTGGTATATCTCGTCCGCGATCAGCACGCCGCCTCGGGCATCGATGAAACGCGCTATGGCGGAGAGCTCCTCGTCTTCGATGAGCGTTCCGGTCGGGTTCCCAGGGGACCCCAGGATCAGCGCCTTTGTGCGCGGCCCCCAGCCAGCCATGACCTGTGCGAGGGTTGGCTGGAACCCGGACGCGCCGCTCACCGGGATCGGCCGGGCAATGCCTTCGAACGCACGGACGAAGTGCCGGTAGCACGGATATCCCGGATCCGGCAGGAGCACCTCGTCGCCGGGATCGATCAGCGCGGCCAGGGTCAGAAGCAGCGCACCGGACGCACCAGCCGTTACCGCAATCCGCGATGACGGTATCTCGAGGGCGTGCCGCGTTCGGTAGAAGCCGGCAATGGCTTCGCGGAGCGCGTCGATGCCGAGCGCCGGCGTATAGGCAGATAGCCCGTCGCGCATGGCGCGCGCCGCGGCTTCGACGACGGGCTCGGGTGCGGTGAAATCGGGCTCCCCGATTTCCATGCGAATGATGCTCCGTCCGGTCCGTTCGAGTTCGTTTGCTCTCGCAAGGACCTCCATGACTTCGAACGGTTGAATCTCGGCCGCACGCGCAGCGGTCAGAATTCGCTGTCGGACGGTGTCGGCGGGTACACGAAGGGGCATCACGTTCTGCAGCGGAGTGTTGCGCGATTATACGGTCCCGCCGCCATCGCAGAACACCGGAGGCAGGGCAGATCGCCAGCCGTGAAGGGTATAATTTCCAGAGAGAAAAAAGGCCGGCGCCCTGCCGGACGCGAGGAGCCGGAATTGGAAGATGAGCTGAAGAAGAGCGCGCTTGAGTATCACCGAGTGCCGCGCCCCGGCAAGATATCCATCATGCCGACCAAGCAGCTCACCAACCAGCGCGATCTGGCGCTGGCGTATTCACCTGGTGTGGCGGCAGCGTGTGAGGAGATTCAGCGCGATCCGCGCGAGGCCGTGAATCTGACTTCGCGTGGCAACCTGATCGGGGTGATCACGAACGGCACTGCAGTACTCGGTCTAGGAGCCATCGGACCGCTGGCGGCCAAGCCGGTAATGGAAGGAAAGGCGGTGCTGTTCAAGAAGTTCGCCGGCATCGACGTGTTCGACATCGAAGTGGATGAGCGCGATCCTGACAAGCTTGTCGACATCATCGCTGCATTGGAACCCACGTTCGGCGGAATAAATCTCGAGGACATCAAGGCGCCCGAGTGCTTCTACGTGGAAAGGAAGCTGCGCGAACGGATGAAGATCCCGGTGTTCCATGACGACCAGCACGGCACGGCAATCACGGTTTGCGCGGCGATCATCAACGGGCTCATTGTCGGCGGCAAGCGGATCGACAAGGTCAAAGTGGTCACTTCCGGCGCCGGCGCAGCCGCACTGGCCTGCCTTGACCTGCTCCTCAAGCTGGGCATGCCGATCGAAAACATCTTCGTCACCGATATCGAAGGCGTGGTGTTCATGGGCCGCAAGACGCTCATGGATCCCGACAAGGAACGTTACGCGAAGGATGTGAAGGCGCGCACGCTCGGGGAGATCATTGACGGCGCGGACGTGTTCCTCGGCTTGTCGGCCGGCGGGGTGCTCAAGCAGGACATGGTCAAGCGCATGGCGCCCAGGCCCCTGATTCTTGCGCTTGCGAATCCCGAACCCGAAATCCGCCCGGAACTGGTCAAGGCGGTACGTTCCGATGCGATCATTGCGACCGGGCGCTCGGACTATCCCAATCAGGTGAACAACGTGCTCTGCTTTCCGTTCATCTTTCGTGGCGCCCTGGATGTGGGCGCCACCAGCATTACCTCGGAGATGGAACTCGCGGCTGTGCGTGCAATCGCGGCCCTCGCGCAGGCGGAGGCTTCGGACGTTGTCGCTCTCGCCTACGGGGGCGAGGATCTGAAGTTCGGACCGGAATACCTGATCCCCAGGCCGTTCGACCCTCGCCTGATTGCGAAGATTGCGCCTGCCGTAGCCGAGGCGGCGATGGCCAGCGGGGTGGCGACGCGCCCGATCATCAATCTCGAGGCATATCGGGATTCGCTATCGCAGTTCGTGTACCACTCCGGTCTGATCATGAAGCCGCTGTTCGCCGGCGCGAAGGAATCTCCCAAGCGGATCGTTTACGCCGAAGGAGAGGACGAACGCGTGTTGCGCGCGCTGCAGGTCATCGTGGACGAAAAACTCGCGATGCCGATCGTCATCGGCAGACCATCGGTCGTCGAGCACCGTATCGAGGAACTGGGACTGCGACTGCGCGAGGGCAGGGAATTTACGCTCGTCAATCCGGAGAGCGATCCGCGCTATCGCGATTACTGGACGACATACCATCTGCTCACCGAGCGCAAGGGCGTGTCGCAGGAGTACGCAAAGATAGAAATGCGTCGCCGAAATACGCTGATCGGCGCAATGATGATCTACAAGGGCGAGGCCGATGGCATGCTTTGCGGCACGTTTGGCACGTACGCACTGCATCTGGATTACATCGATCAGGTGATCGGCCTGCGTCCCGGCGTAAAGCGGTATGCTGCGATGAATGCGCTGATGCTGCCCAACCGCACTGTCTTCATCTGCGACACCTACGTTACCGCAGATCCATCTGCCGAGCATATCGCCGAAATGACGATCCTTGCCGCGGAGGCCGTGCGCCGGTTCGGGATCCAACCAAAGGTTGCCCTTCTGTCGGCGTCGAATTTCGGCTCGGTAAATGTGCCTTCCGCGCGCAAGATGCAGCAGGCGCTCGCAATTCTTCGTGAGAACGCACCCGACCTGGAAGTCGATGGAGAGATGCATGGAGACGCTGCGATATCTGCCGAGATTCGTGCCCGCGTGTTTCCGAACTCCCTGCTCAAGGGCGAGGCGAATCTCCTGATCATGCCGACACTCGATTCGGCGAATATTGCATTCAATCTTCTCAAGACGGCTGCCGGTGACGGCGTTACTGTCGGGCCGATCCTGCTCGGTGCGGCGCGCGCTGTGCACATTGCGACTCCGTCAGCATCGGTTCGCCGGATCGTCAACATGACCGCGCTCACCGTGGTCGATGCAAACGCGCCGCACGGCGTCGAGCAGAACCTGTTCTGAGCGGATCCGGCCGACAGCCGCATCCATGACGTCCGCCGCAAGCGAAAGCAACGTGACAGACATCCGGCCGCGGTCGCGCGCCGGGCTGGTCCTGACCGGCGGCGGCGCGCGTGCGGCGTTCCAGGTCGGAGTCGTCAAGGCGGTGCGCGACATACTCGGCAGTCCCGTGAAGAATCCGTTTCCCATTCTCGCCGGGACTTCGGCAGGTGCAATCAACGCGGCGACGCTCGCGGTCTATTCCGATAATTTCACCCGCGCTGTCAGCAATCTCCTAGAGGTCTGGGAGAACATGCATGTAGACCATATCTACAAGGCGGATTTTCCTAGCATCATGAAAAGCGGCGCGCTGTGGCTATCCTCGCTTATGCTCGTGTCACGCCGCAACCCGATCTCCCTTCTGGACAATGCACCGCTGGCGGAGATGCTCTCGCGGACACTGCCGTTCGAGCGCATCCAGGACAATATCGACAACGGGTCGCTGTATGCCGTGTCCGTGACAGCCTCCGGCTATACGTCGGGCCAAAGCGTCTCGTTTTTCCAGGGTGGTTCGGGTACCGAAGGCTGGGAACGCAATCAGCGCATCGGGGCCGCAGTAACCCTGAAGCTGGAGTACCTGCTTGCCAGCGCGTCCCTGCCCTTCATCTTTCCCGCGGTAAAGGTCCATCGAGAGTATTTCGGCGACGGATCGATGCGGCAGATTGCACCGATCAGTCCCGCATTACATCTTGGTGCGGATCGGGTGCTCGTGGTCGGCACCGGCCGGCAGACGCTCGACACGGCGCGCAGCCGTTCCAACATCTATCCTTCACTTGCGCAGATTGCCGGTCATGCACTCAACAGCATTTTTCTGGACAGCCTGTCGGTGGATCTGGAGCGGCTCGAGCGCATCAACCGCACGGTAAGCCTGATCCCGCCCGAGAGGCTGGCAGAGGGTAAACTGCCACTGCGCCCGATCAAGGTTTTGTTCATTTCGCCAAGCCAGCCGATCGAGCGCATTGCAGCCCGTTTTCTGCACGAACTTCCGCGCTCGGTGCGAATACTCCTTCGGCCGACGGGGGCGCTCAACCGGTCGGGCTCGAACCTCGCGAGTTATTTGCTGTTCGAGGAGTCGTTTTGTCGTGCGCTGATCGACCTGGGGTATCAGGACACGATCGCGCGGGAAAAGGAAGTGAAGGAGTTTTTCGAGACTCCCTGACTGAGTCCCGGGAAGGTGTTCGCGTATTTTCCCCGAGCCCGAGAGGGCGCCAAAGGAGCCGATCATGGCCGAAGGCGAGCCGCGTCAAGGTGGTGCTGCGCAGGATCCGTTTGAGATGTTCCGTCGCCTCTGGGCACCGCTTGGTCTTCCCGTGCCAGGCATGGCGATGCCGACGCTCGATCCCGCAGAAATCGAGAAGCGCATCAGCGATCTCAAGTCTGTCGAGACCTGGCTCGGTATGAATCTCAACATGGTGAAGGTGGCGATCCAGGGCCTTGAGGTCCAGAAGATGGCGCTGAGCGCGATGCATGCAAATGCCGGCGCTGCCAGCGACGCGGCAAGTGCCTTCGCGAATTTCGCACGGGCGGCGGCAGCGGCGGACCCGTCCGCCGCGGGGGAGAAAGACGGCTCCAGTGGGGAACCGGCGGGCAACCTGGCGAATCCCATGCTCTGGCCGTGGGCGATGATGCAGGGGACGGCAACCCCGGGGACGCCTCCGGACAATCCCGGCAGTTCCCACACGGAACGCACCGGACCCGCTTCGAAGCGGGGAAGCGACAGTCGCAAAGAGGAAAAATGAAAGACGCATTTCGCTATGCACATTCGAGCGGTGCCGACTGGCAGGAATGTGTTGCGCGCTGTTCGGCTGGTCTCGGAAAACCGCCCGGACGACTCGGCTTCGCCTATTTCACCGAACCCCTGCTGCCCAATATCGCTGAAATTCTCGATAACTTGCGTGATTTGACCGGAGTTCAGGACTGGGTAGGCTGCGTAGGTGCCGGCGTCGTGTCAACAGGGGTGGAATACGTCGGAGAGCCCGCGCTCGTGTTGATGGTCGCAGATCTGCCCGCGGACAGCTACCGGATCTTTTCGGGCAGGCGGCGCAGCCCGCAACCTGGAGAACGCACGCCTGCGGGGGCGGTAGCGGCTCATTTCGCGGTGGTACATGGAGATCCGGGCACCCCCGACATGGCGGAACTGATCACCGACATGGCCTCGCGTCTGGAAAGTGGCTATCTCGTGGGAGGCCTTGCAAGCGCACAAGGCGACACGGTGCAGGTTGCAAACGAGGTGCTGAACGGCGGATTGTCAGGCGTCATACTCGCTTCTGACGTGTCGGTAGCGACGCGGCATACGCAGGGCTGCACCCCGCTCAGCGGGCGGCATCGGGTCACCGAGAGCGAAGAGAACATCCTGGTTTCGCTCGATGGCAGGCCGGCGCTGGATGTATTCAAGGAGGACATCGGCGAGGTACTCGCACGTGATCTGCGCCGCGCCGCCCAGTTCATGCATGTCGGCTTTCCCGTCGAAGGCTCCGACACGGGCGACTACCTTGTACGAAACCTAGTGGGGATCGACCCTGCGAACAAGCTCATCGCGGTCGGTGACATGGTCGAGACCGGGGCCGGGGTCTTGTTCTGCAAACGCGATCCGCAGAGCGCGCGCGACGACCTCGAACGAATACTGGCGGCACTGAAGCGTGAAGTCCCGGTGCCCCGCGGGGCGCTGTATTTTTCCTGCCTGGGGCGTGGTGAGCACATGTTCGGCCGGCGCGGCGCCGAAATGGAGCTGATCCGAAATGCGCTGGGAGAGGTTCCACTGGTAGGATTCTTCTGCAACGGAGAAATTTCGCACGACCGGCTGTACGGGTATACCGGTGTGCTTACGCTTTTTCACTGAAACGCTGTATTCAACATGAGTTCGAAGGAGAACACGATGGCCAAGGCAATCAGATTTCACAAGACGGGTGGTCCTGAAGTCCTGCAGTTTGAAGATGTCGCGGTGGGCGAGCCCGGAGAAGGCCAGGTAAAGCTGCGCCAGACGGCGATCGGCGTCAATTTCATCGACACCTATCACCGGTCCGGGCTTTATCCGATGCCGCTGCCATCGGCGCTCGGATCGGAAGCGGCCGGCGTGATTGATGCGGTCGGTCCAGGCGTTACCGGCCTTGCGGTCGGGGATCGTGTTGCCTACACGGGCGGTCCCGTCGGGTCCTATGCCGATGTGCGACTCTATCCTGCCGACCGTCTCGTCAAGATTCCCGCAGGGATCAGTGACCAGCAGGCTGCGTCGATGATGCTCAAGGGCATGACGGTGCAGTTCCTCATTCACCGCACCTTCAAGGTCAAGTCCGGCGATACGGTGCTGTGGCACGCAGCCGCCGGCGGGGTGGGGCTGATCGCCACGCAGTGGCTCAAGGCGCTGGGGGTCACGGTAATCGGGACTGCCGGTTCCGAAGAAAAGGTGGCGCTCGCGAAGAAGGCCGGCTGTGCGCATGTGATCAATTACTCGAAGGAAAATTTCACCGAAAAGGTGAAGGAGATCACCGGCGGCAAAGGCGTTCCGGTTGTGTACGACTCGGTCGGAAAGAGCACCTGGGAAGGTTCGCTCGACTGCCTGCAACCGCGCGGCATGATGGTGTCTTTTGGCAATGCGTCGGGCGCAGTCCCGCCGGTAAACATCGGCATCCTTGCGCAGAAGGGGTCGCTCTTCCTCACCCGGCCGACGCTCGTGACGCATATCGCGACGCGCTCCGATCTGGACGAGACGGCGAAGTCGCTGTTCGACGTGGTCGCTTCGGGAAAGGTCAAAATCGAAGTGGCGGGTACCTACAAGCTTGCGGATGCGGCCCAGGCGCACCGCGACCTGGAAGGCAGGAAGACCACCGGATCGGTGATCCTTGCGCCGTAGTCGCGCATGCTTTTGAGTGAGATCCGGCCGTGTCCGCTGTGCGGATCTCGCGTCCGGAACTAGCGAATGCCGCGGATTGACCCGATCCCTTCCGTTGAGTGGCTCCGGCAGCGCTTTGCGCAGGCGCTGCCGGCGACCGGAACGGTATATGGCGATCAGGGGGCACGGCCTGCCGCCGATACGCTGCACGCCGCTTCGGTGCTCGTGCCCATTGTGGCGCGCGGCGACGTGCCAACCGTGCTGTTCACGCAGCGTACTGCGCATCTGAAGAATCACTCCGGGCAGATCAGTTTCCCGGGCGGACGCGCGGAACCGGTGGATGTGACGCCGGAGCGCACCGCATTGCGCGAGACCTGGGAGGAGATTGGTCTGTCGGAGGAAAGAATTGAACTGGTGGGCCGGTTGTCGGATTACCACACGCGCACCGGATACCGCATCACGCCGATCGTCGGGATCGTGCAGCCGCCCTTTGATCTTCAACCGGACGACAACGAGGTCGCGGAAGTTTTCGAGGTGCCGCTCGACTTTCTCCTCGATGAGCGCAACCACCAGCGTCATTCGCGCGAATTCGAGGGAGAACAGCGTCATTTTTTTGCGATTCCGTACCAGGAGCGCTACATCTGGGGCGCCACAGCCGGGATGCTGATCAATCTGCATCGATATCTGAAAAACGACTGACGCGTGGTGGGGCGGCCGGGCTGCTACCGGTCTGTCACGAGGCTTGTGATATCTTGCGGGTTCGCGACGCGATCCTGCATTTCGAAACCGGTTTCCCGCATCCGACTTCAATGAGCGTACTTGCCATCATCGCCGCGCTGCTGCTTGAGCAGTGGCGACCGCTCGTTGATCGAACGACCTACCATTCCGTCCTCGCCGGCTGGGCCGGCTGGCTGGAGAACACGTTCAATGCGGGCGAATCCCGCCATGGCACGATCGCCTGGGCAGTGGCGGCGGCGCCGCTTGTCCTCGGCTCGCTGGCGCTGTACTACGTGCTGGTCTGGATGCACCCGCTATTTGGGCTGGCGTGCAATGTCGCAGCCCTGTATGTGACTCTGGGTTTTCGCCAATTCAGTCATTCCTTTACCGGGATCCAGCTTGCCATCAAAGGCGATGACCTCGAGCGCGCTCGCCAGCTGATTGGCGAATGGCGCGGAGAGTCCGCGCAGCACCGCAGCAAGGAGGAAGTGATCCGCCTTGCCATCGAGGGAGCATTGACGGCTTCGCACAGGCACGTTTTCGCCGTGCTCTTCTGGTTCATGCTGCTGCCCGGCCCGACCGGCGCGATTCTTTACCGGCTTGCCGGTTTTCTGTCCAGACGCTGGCGAGGGCAGGGCGATTTCGGTGTCTTCGCCACGCGTGTCCACGACGCCATGGAGTGGCCCGCCGTTCGGCTGACCGCAATCGCATTTGCAGTCGTCGGCGACTTCGAGGACGCGGTCTATTGCTGGCGCACCCAGGCCGCAAGGTGGACGGACAGTAACCTTGGCATCGTCCTCGCGACGGGCGCAGGTGCAATGGGCGTTCGACTCGGCATGCCGCTTTCTGAGGCCGACGGCATGGCGGAGGCGAGGCCGGAACTGGGTCTTGGCGAGAGTGCCGATGTGACGTTTCTGGACAGTACCGTGGGCTTGCTGTGGCGTTCGCTGGTGGTCTGGGTGTTTCTGCTCGCGATACTCACGGTCGCGCGAATATTCGGCTGAACCCCTGCCTATCGCTGCCGGTAGCCGGCGCAGCGCCAGCACTGCGTGAATTGCGCTTCCGAAATTTCACCGCATTCGCACTGCCACATCGCCCCTTTTTCGGCAGGCCGCAGCGGTCCTTCGGAAAGGAGCACGCGGGCTCGCTCTGCATCCGAGTCGTCGGCAAGCCACAGTTCCGGTTGACAGTCGACGAAGGGAAGTTGCCCGATCGCAGAGGAGAGCATTTCGTTCCGCACCACCGCCCGGATGCCGGCGGAATCGAGCAGATTCTTCGCATGGTGTACATCGACCAGGCTGATGGAGGCGAATATGCGTCTCATCGCCGTGCCTCGCCGGATGCCTCGGCGGTGACGATGCGCTGGTATAGCAGCAACCTGCGCGGATGGATGGCGCCGCTTTCGCCGGCCTCGCGTATTGCGCAACCGGGCTCGTTCAGATGGCGGCAGTTCTGGAAACGGCATTTTCCGCGGTAAGGGGAAAATTCGCGAAAGCCCGCCGCAATGTGCAGGTAGTCCATCCCGGCCAGACCGAATTCCGCCAGTCCCGGAGAATCTATTATTTCCGTATCCTTGGAAACCGGGTAAAGCCTGGATCCGGTGGTCGTCTGCTTGCCGGCGTCGAGGAAGGCGGAGATCTCCCTTATCTTGATTTCGGCATCGGGGACGAGAGCCTTGACCAGAGTCGACTTCCCCATGCCGGACTGTCCGGTAAACAGGCTGCGCTGCCCGGCGACATAGGGCCGCAGCGGATCAATGTCAATTCTTCCGGCTAGTTCCACGAGCGGGTAGCCCATGCCCCTGAACGGCGCGAGCATGGCAAGAGCCCTCGGCCGCAAATCGACCAGGTCGACCTTGTTGAGTACGATCACCGTCGGCAGGCCCGCCTGTTCCGCCACAATCAGCATTCGACAGATCAGTTCGTCCGAGAACGAAGGTTCACAGGCGACCAGGATGACGACCTGGGTGAAATTGGCGGCCAGCACTTTCCGGCGATAGTGCACGGCGCGGGAGAATTCGTTGGATCTTGGCGCGATCGTCTCTATGACGCCCTGGTCCGCCGAGCTGTGTGCAATTTGAACGCGATCCCCGCAAACCGGTTGGATCTCACGCCCGCGCACCTGGCAACGCAGCAATTCGCCGCCCGCGAGGCGCACGAGACACTGACGCCCGTACCCAGCGATCACGGTAGCCTCGGAGAGCGCGGCACTCATGCTTCTTCGCTGCTGTCTGTCACAACCGGTAGAGTGCGTCGCATTTCGCTGCGCAGATGAAATCGTTTTCCGAGAGCCCTTCAATCGCGTGGGTGCGGTATTCGACGCGGCACTTGTTGTATCCCACGACCAGATCAGGATGGTGGTCCTCACGGTGCGAGATCCAGGCCAGCGCATTCACAAAAGCCATGGTCTGATAATAGTTGGTGAAGGGGTACAGCTTGACCAGCGCATTGTCTTCAATGATCCAGCCTTTGAGGGAGCCGAGCATCTCCCGTGCCTCGGCGTCGGTAAAGGGGATCGTCTCGCCTTCGCAGGGGGCGCATCGTCTTGCCGGCCAGGTCACTCATGCGCGGATCTCAGGGGGCGGCAGCCTGGCGAAGGCGCGCAATGCGCGTCGCGGCCGGCGGGTGTGAATCGTAGAAGGCCGAATGCAGCGGATCGGGCGTCAGGGTCGCTGCATTGTCCTGATAGAGCTTGACGAGCGCGCGCATCAGATCGGCCGGGCCGGCGTGTGCGGCCGCATAGGCGTCCGCTTCAAACTCGTGCTTGCGCGAATAGAGGCTGATCAGGGGCTGGAGGAAGAATGTGAACAGTGGCACGACCAGAAAGAACAGAACAAGCGCCATTGCTGTCGAACGTGACTGGACGTTCAGCCCCGCGTAGAACCAGCCTTCGCCGATCAGGCGGCCGAGGATCCATAGCATCGCAAGGCTCATGCCGAACAGTACCGCTACGCGTTTCCACACATGGTGGCGCTTGAAATGTCCGAGCTCATGGGCCAGGACAGCCTCGACTTCGGGAGGGGCGAGGCGCGTCAGCAGCGTATCGAACAGCACGATCCGCTTGGCTGCGCCCAGGCCGGTGAAATAGGCATTTCCATGCGAGCTTCGCCGCGAACCGTCCATCACATACAGGCCCTGCGACTTGAAGCCGCAGCGCGACAGCAGCAGCTCGATCCGGGCCGCGAGCGACGGATCCGAAAGTGGCGTGAAGCGGTTGAACAGAGGCGCGATGAAGGTCGGGTAGATCATCAGAATGAGCAGATTGAAACCCATCCAAGCCAGCCAGACGTAGAGCCACCATTGCGCTCCCATCCGGCCCATCAGCCAGAGCACCAGCAGAAGGAGGGGGATGCCCAGGGCGGCGCCGAGTACGGTCTGTTTGGCCAGGTCGGCGAGGAAAAGCGGCAGTGTCATGCGATTGAATCCGAAACGCGCCTCCACCACGAACGTGCGATACAGCGTGAGCGGCAGGTCAAGCAACGATAGCAGGACCACCACGCTCATCACCATCGCCACCCCGTGCCAGTAGCCCGCCGGGTCGAGCACGCGGGCCCACTGCGTCGCGATCAGCTGCAACCCGCCACCAAGCGTGAGGGCGAGCAGGATGGCGGCGCCGAGGAAAATATCGGCGATGCTCAGGCGTGTCTTCACGGTACTGTAGTCGGCCGCTTTCTGGTGCGCTGCAAGCGTGATGGTTGCAGAAAAGCTCTCAGGAACCGCATCGCGGTTGCCGATGACGTGCCGGATCTGGCGCTGCGCGAGCCAGAGTCGGGTGCTGGTCGCAAGGGCGAGAGCGCCGAGGAAGGCGACGGTGAATCCGTTCGGCGTGAAGGCATCCATGGGGCCGTGAGAGAATACCCCGGAATCGCGACGCAGGTAAGCTCGAACAGTCTCGCGAGTGACGAACGGAGGCACGCATGGCTCAGGATCAGAACAACCTCGTCTGGATCGACATGGAGATGACCGGCCTGGTTCCGGACTCGGATCGCGTCATTGAAATTGCCATGGTAGTGACCGACGCGCAGCTCAATGTGCTGGCCCAGGGGCCGGTGCTGGTGGTACATCAGCCGGATGAAGTCCTTGATGGAATGGATGGATGGAACAAGTCAACGCATGCGAAGTCCGGGTTAATCGAGAAGGTCAAGGCGTCGGCGCTTGACGAGGCGGCTGCCGAGACGCTTTCGATCGAGTTCCTCAAGGCGTATGTTCCGGCGGGAACGTCGCCAATGTGCGGTAATTCAATCTGCCAGGACCGTCGCTTCATGGCGCGATGGCTGCCCCGGCTGGAGGCCTATTTTCATTACCGGAATCTGGACGTCAGCACCTTGAAGGAACTGGTGCGACGCTGGAAACCCGAGGTGGCCAAAGGGATGGTGAAGCACAACAAGCACGAGGCGCTGGCCGACATTCTCGAGTCGATCGAGGAGCTCAAGTATTACCGGCGGACCGTGATGACGATCTGAATTCAGGGAATTTCATTCACTGAATACAGCAGCAGAGCGGGTTTCCAGTCAATTAAGATACTGGAAGTTATATAATTACTAATGTCGGCGCGCGCGGGCAGTCGTCTTGCCTGCGGCTGTTTTCCGGGTGGTCCGGTGTGCCGCCTTGCGCACCGCCGCCGGCGCGACCTCGACGATCATTTCGATCTCGACCGGTATGCCCATCGGAAGGGAGTTCATGCCGACGGCGGAGCGGGCGTGACGCCCCCTGTCGCCGAATACTTCGACGAACAGATCGGATGCGCCATTGATCACTTTGGGCGGGTCGTTGAAGTCGGGCGTGCAGTTCACCATGCCGAGCACCTTCACGATGCGTTTTACGCGGTCCAGGCTGCCAAGCTCGGCCTTCATTACCGCGATCAGGTCCAGGCCGGTCGTACGGGCGTGCTGGTAGCCCTCTGCCACGCTGAAATCCCGACCGAGTTTGCCCGACGGACGTTTGCCATCGACTGGTAGTGGCCCCTTGCCGGACAGGTAGAGCAGGTTGCCCGTCTGCACGGCGTTCACATAGTTCGCCGCAGGCGAGGATACCGTCGGCAAGGTGATCCCGAGTTGCTTCAATCTTTTTTCGGCGCTCATCTCGGCAGTCAATCCATGGGGATGAGTTTTCCGGGATTCATCAGGTTCTCCGGATCGAACAGCCGCTTGATGTCGCGCATGAGATCGAGGGCCTCGCCGTGTTCCAGTGCAAGGGACGCCTGCTTGCCCAGACCGATGCCGTGCTCTCCGGTACAGGTCCCCTCCATCGCGATTGCGCGCTGGACCAGGCGCTTGTTGAATTCCTTGGCCTGCTCGAGTTCCGCCGGATTCTCCGGATCCACCAGAAACATCAGATGAAAGTTTCCGTCGCCGACGTGCCCCATCAGAGGCACTGGGGAGACGTAGCTTTTGACGTCTTCCATCGATTCGGCCACGCATTCGGCGAGCCTCGAGATCGGCACGCAGACGTCAGTGGACACCGAGCGGCTGCCGGGGCGCAACTGCAGGCAGGCGAAGTAGGCGTTGTGGCGTGCCTCCCAGAGCTTGGTGCGGTCTTCCGGTTTGGTCGCCCAGACGAAATCCATGCCGCCATTCTCTTTTGCGATCTCCTGCACCATTTCAGCCTGTTCGACCACTGAGGCGGCTGTCCCGTGAAATTCGAAAAACAGGGTTGGCGCGACGCGATAGCTGGTCTTGTTGTAGCGATTGATCGCGGTAATGGAGTTTTCGCAGACGATCTCGGATCGCGCAATGGGGACGCCAGCCTGGATGACCTGTATCACGGTCTTCGTGCAGCCGTCGATACTGTCGAACGCGCAGACTGCGGCGGACATCGCTTCCTGAACGGCATAGAGCTTGACGGTGACTTCGGTGATGATGCCGAGCGTTCCCTCCGAACCGACGAAAAGGCGGGTGAGGTCGTAGCCGGCAGCGGATTTCTTCGCGCGGCTCGCGGTCCGGATAATGCGTCCATCAGCCAGAACCACGGTGAGGGAGAGCACGTTTTCGCGCATCGTTCCGTAACGCACGGCATTGGTACCGGACGCGCGTGTCGCTGCCATCCCGCCGAGCGTGGCATCGGCACCCGGATCCACCGGGAAGAACAGGCCGCTGTGGCGGAGTTGCTCGTTCAGGGCCTTGCGCGTGACGCCCGCCTGGACCACGGCGTCGAGATCCTCCTCATGGACGGCGAGCACCTTGTTCATCTGCGACAGATCAATGCATACGCCGCCTTCGACCGCGAGGGTATGTCCTTCGAGCGACGTTCCGACGCCATAGGGAATCATGGGCACCTTGTGGCGCCGGCAGATGTTCACGATGTCGCGCACTTCTTCGGTGGTGTGCGGGAACACCACGGCGTCGGGCGGGGCGATCGGGAAGTACGACTCGTCCTTGCCGTGATGCTCGCGGATTCCCGCCGAGGTCGTGATCCGGTCCCCGAGCAGCGCCTGCAGGTCCGCAAGCACGCTCTGGTCGAAGTCTCTGGCTTTGTTCATCTGGAATTGCTCCTTGCGAGGTCGGCGACCCTGGCGTCAGTGGCCGGTTGCGAATCAAACCGGATTATTTTAGCTTGATCTCGCCCTCGAACGGCACCTTGAGGCCGAGTGACGGAATTTCCAGCGTCATGCCTGCGATCAGCGTTTCGTCGCCCTTGAGCCGGCCGGATTCCAAGGCTTTGTTCACCGCCTGCTCTATTTCTCGCTGCGAGTTCACTCCGACAGTCTTGAGGAACTTGCGAATGCCCAGATTGAAGGTTTCGTGGTCCATGAATGCGCTCCCTTTTACGTATGTCCGGACGGCGTCTTGCCCAGCGGCTGCGTCAGCATGCTGGAGGCAAGCTGTTTGCCGTATTCGACGCCCCACTGGTCGAAACTGTCGATATCCCAGACCACGCCCTGTACGAATACCTTGTGCTCGTACAGGGCAATCAGCCGGCCGAGGCTGCGCGGGTCGAGCCTCTCTATCGTAAGCGTGGTCGAGGACCGGTCGCCCGGATAGCGGCGATACGGCTCGAGAGATGCGTCCTGCCGGCCGCGTGCGAGCGCGTCGGCCTGCGCGTGCGCATTTGCGGCGAGAATCGCGTGTCGCGCCGGGTCGTAACGACCTTCCTGCACCACGATGAAATCGACCGGCACGGCGAGCGTGCCTTGGTGCAGGAGCTGGTGAAACGAATGCTGGCCCACGGTCCCGGCCGCGCCCCAGAGGACCGGCGCCGTTGCGTAGTCGAGCGCGTTTCCGGACCGGTCGACCGATTTGCCGTTTGACTCCATTTCCAGTTGTTGCAGATAGGCCGGAAACTGCGCGAGTGCCTGCGCATAGGGCAGCACCGCGTGCGTCTGCGCGCCGTGAAAATTGATGTGCCAGATGCCCAGAAGTGCCATCAGCGCCGGCAGGTTTTCCTCAAACGGTGCGGAAAGGAAATGCGCATCGGCTTCGGCCGCGCCGGCAAGAAACGCATCGAACTGCTCCGGTCCGATTGCGAGCATCAGCGGAAGGCCCACGCAGGACCAGATCGAGTATCTGCCGCCGACCCAGTCCCAGGTGGGCAGTATGCTGTCGAGCGGTATTCCGAACGCATGTGCAGCCGCGACGTTGGAACTCACCGCGATGAAATGGCGGCCTGGGTCCGCCTCAGCTGGCAGCTTCGCGCGCAGCCATCGCCGTGCCGCGGTCGCATTGCTCAGGGTTTCCTGGGTGGTGAAGGTCTTCGACGCAACCACGAACAGCGTGCGCTCCGGGTCGCAACGTGCGAGCACGCGTTCCAGGTCGGACGGGTCGATGTTGGCCACGCAATCAAAGCGGAGCGCCGAATCGCGGTATTCGTCGAGTGCGTCGAGTGCCATCCGCGGACCGAGATCCGATCCGCCGATGCCGATATTGACGACATGGGCAATCGCCTTCCCCGTTGACCCGGTGCGCAGCCCGCGACGGAGGGACACGGCAATGTTCCGCGCTGCTTCCAGCGCTTCGCGCACCTCGGCGGGCGCAAGCGCCCCGCGGCGCAACGCCACGTGCAAGACGGCCCGGTCCTCGGTCACGTTGATCTTCTCGCCCGCGAACATCTTCGCGCGCCACCCCGTCCAGTCCTGTTGGACCGCGAGCCTGCCAAGGAGTGCGATGGTTTCGCTGCTTGCCTTTTGCCGCGACCAGTTGAAGGCGACGCCTGCGCCGCGAACGACGCATCGCTCGGCGCGTCCCGGGTCTTCGGCCAGGAGTTGCGCAAGCGTAGTCTCGCGCATGGCAAGCGCGTGCGATTGCAATGCGCGCCAGGCCGTGGTCTGCGAGAGTGTGCTCATGCGGTCGCTATCTTTCCTTGTGGTAGAGGCGGTAGCGCTCGGACTTGTCGCCAGCTCGCCCGAATTCCGCGATCTTTGTCCAGCCACGCCCGGGCGAATCACGTTCGTGCTTCGGGCTGCCCTGCACAAGCAGATAGCGACAACGCGACTCGGAGTCGGGCGGCTGAATGTGCATACCGGCATGGTAGCTGAGAGCCGCCCGCTGGGGCACGCCCAAATTCCTGCCGGCCACGCAGTGCCGGCCCGGCGGCAGTTTTGCCGCCAATTGAAGCGCCACGCTGCGGTAGGTTTTGAGGTGATCGGCCCAGGGCATCCACAGTGTGGCGAACGTGCCCCACAGCAGTATGACCCCGGCCGCCCAGCGCGTTGCGCTTCGCGAAGGTGCGGGCGGCAGCCGAAGTACAAGGAGCAGCCAGAAGACGGTGAGGGCAAGGGCTGTGAGAAACGGCAGCCAGGCAAACTGCGGCACGAAGCCAGGTGCGAGTTTCGCGAAGTTGTTCGCGATCTTCGGCGGCCAGCCGGTCATCATCGCAATGTATCCGACCCAGATGATGAGACCTGAGAAGAAGGCAAAGGTCATTACCCCGAACCAGTCGAATGCCGCTGCGGCTCCCCTGCGCAGAGTCGGCAGGCCATGCGCCGCGAACACGACGAGCGGGGGCAGCGCCGCCAGCAGGTTGATGTCCTGTCTTGGGCCCAGATATGCGACTCCGGCGAAGAGTAAAACGAAGGCGCCAAGCGGGAAAAAAAGTTCCGGCGACAGCAGCGTCGTTCGCCGTGCCCACAATGTCCACAATGCCAGCGGCCAGACCGGCCACAGGAACCAGACCGAGATCCCGAGGAAATAGTTCAGATTGGCCGCGAACCCGCCATGCGAACTCGTAGCCTGAGAAAGCCAGAGGGAGAACAATGCCGGCGAATGGGCGCGCAGCGCCAAGGGCCAGGTCGCGGCGACTGCGGTCATGACGGTCGCTCCGATTGCCAGGAACAGCGCCCCACGTCGATTGCGCATTTCGACACATACGACCGTGACGAGCAGGGCGGCACACAACATTGCCACCGGCGTCACGAATCCGGTAGAAAGGAAAGCCAGCCCGAGTGCCAGCCCGAACAGCAGTCCCATCGAAACGGGACGCGCATTCGCGCGGGGGAGTGTGGCAAGCGCAGCACTGCAGGCCGCAAGGGTCGCAAGGTCGGTGATGGCCTCATGCGCATGCACCATCAGACCGATCGTGCCGATCAGCAGCAGCACTGCCGCTGAAGATTGGCTTCGCGTTTCCTCTTGGATCGTCCCGGGAATCGCTCTGTACAGCAGGGAACACGCCGCAAGTACCGAAAGGCCGCTCGCGACGCGCACTGCGTCGTGGAAGGGCAGCGCCAGTGAGGCAAACTTGGCGAGCAGCAGGGAGATCCAATGAAAGAGGGGGGGATCTTCCAGCCATGGTTCGCCTGCGATCCGGGGGATCAGCCAGTCGCCGGAGAGTTGCATCTGGTGGACAATTTCAACGCCGATGGCGTCGAATGACTTCCATGGATCGTGGCCGAAGAGGCCGGGCAACACGAAGGCCAGCGCGAGAACGGTGAGCAGCACCGGCGAGGGCGGGAGCGATAGCAGCGGACGACGCGTGTTCAAGGATTCCACGAGTGGGGTGCGTCGACCTGAGTCATCATAACAATTTGTTTTTCAAAAGAAAAAGCCCCCGCGCTTACGCCGCAGGGGCTTTTCCGGATCTTCCGGCGGAAAGTCAGGCCGGCTTGGACTTCGTCGCGTAGCGCCGCTTGAATTTCTCGATGCGGCCCGCCGTGTCGACGATTTTCTGTTTCCCCGTGTAGAACGGATGAGACTCGGACGAGATCTCGATCTTCACCAGCGGGTATTCCTTGCCGTCGGTCCACTTGCGGGTCTCGCGACCCTTGGTCTCGATGCAGGAACGGGTCAGGAACGAGAAGTCGCAGCTCGTATCCAGGAAGATGACGTCTTGATATTCGGGGTGGCCGGCGGTTTTCATTCGGAATCCTCTGATTGCCGCGGCGGACCCACCCGTTTCCACCTTCGGGTGCCGCAGCGGTGTAAAAATTGAGCCGCGAATTATACGTAAATCAGTGGCTTATCGCAAGCCGGTGCGGAATACCTGCTAGCCCCGCCGCATCGAATCGAAAAAGTCCGCATTCGTCTTGGTCGCGCGCACCTTGTCGATCAGGAATTCGGCCGCTTCCAGCTCGTCCATGGGGTAGAGAAGCTTTCTGAGCACCCAGATCTTCTGCAGGATGTCTTTCTCAATCAGAAGCTCCTCGCGGCGGGTCCCGGAACGGTTGACGTTGATCGCGGGGTAAATGCGCTTTTCCGCCATGCGACGGTCCAGATGGATTTCCAGGTTGCCGGTGCCCTTGAATTCCTCGTAGATCACATCGTCCATCCGGCTGCCCGTCTCGACGAGCGCCGTTGCGATGATGGTCAGGCTGCCGCCTTCCTCGATGTTCCGTGCCGCACCGAAGAAACGCTTCGGTTTCTGCAGGGCGTTGGCGTCCACCCCGCCGGTGAGCACCTTGCCAGAGGCCGGCTGCACGGTGTTGTAGGCACGCGCAAGACGGGTGATCGAATCCAGCAGAATGATCACGTCTTTCTTGTGTTCGACCAGGCGCTTGGCCTTTTCGATCACCATCTCGGCCACCTGCACGTGGCGCTGTGCCGGCTCGTCGAACGTCGAGGCAACGACTTCGCCCTTTACGGTTCGCGTCATCTCGGTCACTTCTTCGGGACGCTCGTCGATCAGCAGGACCATCATCACTGCTTCAGGATGGTTTGATGTGATTGCGTGCGCGATGTGCTGCATCAGAACGGTCTTGCCGGCCTTCGGCGGGCTCACGATCAGGCCGCGCTGGCCCTTGCCGATCGGAGCGACGATGTCGATGATCCGGCCGGTGATGTTTTCCTCGGCCTTGATCTCGCGCTCGAGCTTGAGGTGCTCGGTCGGGTGCAGAGGCGTGAGGTTCTCGAAAAGGATCTTGCCTTTCGATGCTTCCGGGGTCTCACCGTTGACCTTGTCGACCTTGACCAGTGCGAAGTAGCGCTCGCCGTCCTTCGGCGTGCGGATCTCCCCGTCGATCGTGTCGCCGGTATGCAGGTTGAAGCGGCGGATCTGCGAAGGCGAGACGTAAATGTCGTCCGTACTGGCCAGATACGAGGTATCCGGCGAGCGCAGGAAGCCGAAGCCGTCGGGCAGCACTTCAAGGGTCCCGTCGCCAAAAATTGCCTCGCCTTTCTTGGCGCGGTTCTTCAGCATGGCGAAGATGAGATCTTGCTTGCGCAGGCGGTTTGCGCCTTCGATCTCGCTGGTGACCGCCATGTCGACGAGTTGCGTGACGTGGAGGGATTTCAAGTCTGATAAATGCATGGCGAACGCCGAAAGGAAGGAACGTGGACGAAACGTGAACTACGCGGAGATCTTCTAAGGGAAGGGCACCTGAACCGGGTGCCGAGAACTGCCTGATTCTGCCTGACTCCACCGCTCGCCTGCGCTGATTTGCACGCTTGCGGCCGCGCCGGGATGGTTCTTGTCGCCGTCGATCTTGTCTTCTGTTCCCAGCGGCGCGGCGATTCAGTGTTAAAGCGTAAGGCGTTTAGATATTGCTGTCAAGGAATGCAGTGAGCTGCGATTTCGAGAGTGCCCCGACCTTCGTTGCCTCGACGTTGCCGTTCTTGAAGAGCATCAGCGTCGGAATCCCGCGGATGCCGAATTTCGCGGGCACGGCCTGGTTTTCGTCGACGTTGATCTTGGCGATCTTGATGCGCCCTTCGTAATCCTTTGCCACTTCTTCCAGGATCGGGGCGATCGACTTGCAGGGGCCGCACCACTCCGCCCAGTAGTCCAGCAATACGGGAACATCCGACTTCAGGACATCGGGTTCGAAACTGTCGTCGGTGACGTGATGTATGGATGAACTGCTCATGGCTCCTCGGGTGTCGTTTTGGAAGGTCGGCATTTCTGGCTGGCCCGCCGCAGGCCCGGATTGTAATAACGGATGATACGCAAGTTCCGTGCTAGACAAAGCGTCAGGGGCGTACACCATGCCCCGTACACATAGTTGGGGGTTCGTCGGGGAAATGCAAGCTCTCATGCTAAACTACGGATTCAAAGACGTTTTTTAAAACAATTCCCGCATCAACACGTTCAAAAACCCGCCCATGACCTTCGTCGTTACCGAATCCTGCATCAAGTGCAAATACACCGATTGCGTCGATGTATGCCCGGTGGACTGCTTCAGGGAGGGGCCGAACATGCTGATCATCGACCCGGAAGAGTGCATCGATTGCACCCTGTGCGTCCCGGAATGTCCTGTCGAAGCGATCTTTGCCGAGGATGACGTGCCCGATACGCAGCAGGCGTTCATCGCCTTGAACGCGGACCTGGCGAAGCTGTGGAAGCCAATCATCGAGCGCAAGGACGCGCCGCTTGATGCGGACGACTGGGCGAAAGTCGCGGACAAGAAAGGGTTGCTCGAACGCTGACCCCTGTCAGGCGCCCCGCCGGCGCCGCCGCCGTGACCGGAATCTGGGCCGGGACTGCTAGTAATAGGTCAGTTCCCGGACCTTGCCGCGGAACACGCGATATGCGAACACCGTGTATCCGGCAAGGAACGGAATGACCAGCGCGGCTCCGTAGAAAATCACCTTTAACGCCGACGGGTGTGCTGCGGCTTCCCATATGGTCAGCCGGTCCATCACCACATAGGGGAACAGGCTGTACGCAAGTCCCAGGAAGGCGAGAACGAAGATCGCCACGCTGCCGGCGAATGGCGTCCATTCGGCCGCAGGTTCGCCTCGACGCAGACGCCCCGTGCTTCGCCAGACCAGGAATCCACAGAGTGCACTGGCTGCAGGCAGCAGCATCAAGGCGAGCGTAGACGGTCGGTCGAAGAAGTGCGCGAACCATTTGTCGCGTACCGTCTCACTCGCGAGCGGTGTGGCGAGGCTGACCAGCGCCACGCCGAGCGCCACCCACAACAGGCCCCAGCGCGCCCACGCGAGCGATTTGCTCTGCAATCCGCCTTCGGTGCGCAGTGTGAGCCAGGTGGCGCCCAGCAAGACATAGCCGCCGCAAAGCGAGGCGCCGGTCAGAATGGAAAAAAGCAGGTAGCCGAAACCGGACCCGAAGCCGGTCACATAACGCCCGAGCATGAAGCCTTGCGCGAACGCGGCGAGAAACGAGCCGAACCAGAACAACCAGTTCCACAATTCGCGGTGCCAGCCGTCAGCCTTGACGCGGAATTCGAAGGCCACGCCACGCAGCATGAGGCCGATGAGCATTGCAGCGACAGGCAGGTAGAGCGCCCCGAGGATCATGCCGTGCGCGACCGGAAACGCCGCGAGAAGTATCCCGACGCCCAGTACGAGCCAGGTCTCGTTGGCATCCCAGAACGGACCGATTGAAGCCACCATCAGGCCCTGCTCGGTTTCGGACGCCGCCGGCATCAGCATCCCGACCCCGAGATCGTAGCCGTCAAGGACGACATACATCAGGATCGCGAAGCCCATCAGTCCGGCGAACACCAGAGGCATGTCGAGGCTCATGCGTTCACCGTCACTGTGCACCCTTGCCGGCCATATGGGTGATCACGACCATATAGGCAACGAGCATTGCCGCATAGGTGATCACATAGCCGGTCAGGCTTGCGCCGAGCTGTGCCTCCGGAATCCGGCCGACCGCGTCGGCAGTGCGCAGCACGCCAGTGACCAGCCAGGGCTGGCGGCCGATCTCGGTGACCAGCCATCCGGAAAGCGTGGCGAGCCATCCCGCGAACGTGCAGGCGGCAAACGTCCAGAGCAGCCAGCGGGGTGGCGACGACTGCCGCCGCAGGTACCAGGCACCGACCCAGGCGACCAGAACCATCAGCGTCCCGATGCCGACCATGGCGCGAAAGGCAAAGAACACCGGAGCGACCGGCGGTGTGTCGGGGGCGAAGGCGGCGAGTCCCTTCAGTTCGCCTTCCGGATCGTGTTTCAGGATCAGACTGGCGATCTTCGGTATTTCGATTGCATAGTCATTGCGGCGCTTTTCTTCGTTGGGAACCGCAAACAGAACCAGCGGCGCTCCCTTTTCGGTTTCCCACAGCGCCTCAATCGCCGCAATCTTGGCCGGCTGATGCTCGAGCGTGTTCAGGCCGTGCAGGTCGCCGACGAAGATCTGCAGCGGTGCGAGAACAGCGGCCACCAGAACGCCGGTGCGCAGGCTGCGCGTGGCGGCCGCATCGCCGGCCTCGCGAAGCAGGCGCCAAGCCGACAAGCCCGAGATCACGAATGCCGCCGTGAGGCCCGAGGCCAGCAGCATGTGCGTGATGCGGTAAGGGAACGACGGATTGAAGATGACGGCCAGCCAGTCACCGGCGATCAGCTGTCCGTCCGCCATGACGTGCCCCGCCGGGGTCTGCATCCACGAGTTGAGGGCGAGGATCCAGAAGGCCGAAAGCGAGGTGCCGACCGCAACCATGATGGTGGCGAACAGATGCACCCGGGGCGACACCCGACCCATCCCAAACAGCATCACGCCGAGGAAGGTCGCCTCGAGAAAGAACGCGAACAGCACTTCGTAGGCGAGAAGCGGCCCCGCGATATTGCCCACCTTGGCCATGTACCCCGGCCAGTTGGTGCCGAACTGGAACGACATCGTGATCCCAGAGACCACCCCCATCGCGAAAGTCAGTGCAAAGACTTTCACCCAGAGCTTGTAGACGGTAAGCCAGTGCGCCTCGCCGGAGTGGTGAAAGCGGACGCGAAAGTAGACCAGGAACCAGGCCAGCGCGATCGTCAGCGTGGGAAAGAGGATGTGGAACGCGATGTTCAGCCCGAACTGGGCACGGGCGAGCAGGAGGGGATCGGGACTGTCCATGGCTACATCGGTTGGAGCGAATTGCCAGTGTAAGGTTCCGCGCCGCATCGCGACGAACGGGAAATTCGTGATTCCCGGCCCTGAGGAGGGGCCAGCCATGCCAACGCGACCGGTCGTACAGTCCGACGAGTGGATCAGAATCCACCCCCTGATGGTGAGGATAAGCCATTGGCTCAACGTGCTCGCCTTTTTGGTCATGCTGTTGAGCGGCTGGCGAATCTACAACGCGTCGCCGATCTTCGATTTCAAATTCCCCGGGGACATCACACTGGGCGGTTGGCTCGGTGGGGCCATCCAGTGGCATTTCGCGGCGATGTGGCTGTTTGCGGCCAATGGGCTCGTCTATCTGACTTACGGCGTGCTTTCCGGGCATTTCCGCCGCAAGCTGCTGCCCATCACCCCGCGCGAAGTGCTGCACGACGTGTTGGAGGCGCTGCGCGGTCGGCTGGCGCACGCCGACCTCTCGGTCTACAACGCCGCGCAACGCGCGGCCTATGTGGGGGTGATCGTGGCACTGGCGGTACTCGTGTTCTCGGGCCTGGCGATCTGGAAGCCCGTGCAGCTCAGCTGGCTGGCGGCGGCCATGGGTGGATTCGACAACGCGCGCGTAGTGCACTTCCTTGCCATGGCGGTGGCGGCGTTGATCGTCATGGTGCATGTCGTGATGGTGGTGCTGGTGCCGCGCACGCTGCCGACCATGTTCACTGGACGGGCCCGGAGGGCAGTATGAAAAAGTTCACTTCCATGGGCGCGAGCTTCCTCGCTCACCGCACGCCTGCGATCCAGCGGCTCGAGCGCAGATTGTTCCTGCGCCAGTCACTGTCGGTAGGCGCACTTGCCTTGCTGTCTGGCTGCGAACTTACCGACGACGAGTCGGTGCAGAAGGTGCTCAACCGCATGTCCGCATGGAATGACGGGGCGCAGGCCTGGTTGTTTGATCCGGGTCGCCTCGCACGGGAATATCCGGAGAGTGCAATCACCAACCCCTTCCCGTTCAACGCCTACTACGGCGAGGACGAGATCCGAATGATCGACGGCAGCGGCTACAAACTCGAACTGGCCGGCCTGATCCGCGACAAGAAACCCTGGACATTGCCCGAACTCTACGAATTGCCGCAGGTTTCGCAGGTTACGCGCCACATCTGTGTCGAGGGCTGGAGCGCAATCGGCAAGTGGAGCGGGGTTCGGTTCTCCGATTTCCTCGCGAGAATCGGCGCAGATACCGCGGCAAAGTACGTCGGTTTCAAGTGCGGTGACGACTACCACACGAGCATCGACATGGCGACCGCGCTGCACCCGCAGACACAGCTTTCACTGCGCTATGGCGACCAGATCCTTCCGCCGAAGTACGGCTTTCCGATGAAGCTCAGGATGCCGACCAAGCTCGGATACAAGAATCCGAAACACATCATGGCCATCACCGTTTCAAACACGAACCCGGGCGGTTACTGGGAAGACCAGGGCTACAACTGGTTCGGCGGTTCGTGAAACCGTATTTATCGCTGTTGTACTTTCAAACCACTGAGGAGAATCAAATGAAGAAGCTGCTGACGATGGTGTTTGCCGGTTGCATGATGGTTGCGATGGGCGGCGTGCACGCCGACGACATGAAGAAGGACGGCATGGCGAAGAAAGATGAAATGAAGAAGGACGCCATGACGAAGAAAGATGCGATGAAGAAGGACGGCATGAAAAAAGACGAAATGAAGAAGGACGAAATGAAGAAGTAAGCCCGCGTCCGAGGAAGCGGAAATGCACAAAGCGCCGGCACCTTGCCGGCGCTTTGTTTTTGCGGGCCCGCTGCGTACCTAACCTGCTGCACCGCGTAGCGCCTTCAATTCTTCCTCGAGCCGCGCTATCCGCTCGTGCAGAGGCCGGGTTGCCTCCGACACCTGTTCCAGTGTGAAGCGCTGCCGGATGTGCTGCGGACAATTCCAGTCGAAAGCCTCTAGGTCGATCACGGCGATTTGTTCGACCCGGCCACGGTAGTCCGGTTGTACGACTGCGGCGACAAGCGCTGGATCGACCGTACCCGGTTGTTCGAAGCGCAGGCGTCCGAGCAATTTCAGCCGACGCTGGTTTGCGTAGTCCATGATGAACAGAGACACGCGATTGTCGACGGAGACGTTTCCGGCGCTGACGTACTGCCGGTTGCCGCGGAAGTCCGTGTACGCCAGGCGGGTGGGCGAGATGACCTTGAGAAACCCGGCCGGGCCGCCGCGATGCTGCACGTACGGCCAACCAGTCTCGCCAACACTTCCGAGATAGAAGCTGTCGGCTGCGGAGATGAATTCGACCTCGCGCGCGGCCAGCCCTTCGCCGTGCACCCCGTCCGACTGCATGCGTGCATAAGCGGCGCGCGAGCCGTGTTCCGCCTGCTGCGCCTGCACGGCTGGGGTAAACGCGATTTCGGCAAAGGTTTTCATTTTGAGTGAACGATCTGCTGGTGTGACATGCGCTTTCTCCTTCGGAGTCTTGTGGTCCCGTCGGTTGATCCGGCGGACGTGGTCCATATTGATTGATGTAATGAAGGAAATAAATAGACTGCGACTGACTTGATTAATGCAATAAATGCACTAATACTCCAGCCATGGACAAATTGCGCGCCATGCAGGTCTTTGTGCGGATCGCGGACTCGGGCAGTCTGACGGCGGCGGCCGACGCCTTGGGCATGTCGGCGCCGGCCGTCGTTCGTTCGCTGGCCGCGCTCGAGCGGGGGGTGGGTGTACGGCTGCTGAACCGAACGACGCGCCGCTCTTCCCTGACTGACGAGGGGCGCGAATACCTCGAGCGCTGCAAATGCGTGCTGACCGAGGTCGAGGCAGCCGATGCGGTGCTTTCAGCCCGGCGCGTGGAGCCGCGGGGGCTCTTGCGCCTGACCGCCCCGGTTACTTATGGGCGCATGCATGTTGCCCCGCTGCTTGCCGGGCTCACCGCCCGTCATCCAGGACTGGAAATCGAGCTGCTGCTGGTGGACCGGGTGGTTGACCTGGTCGAAGAAGGCATGGACGCCGGCGTGCGCATCGGACACCTTGCGCATTCGTCCCTGGTTGCCGTGCGTCTGGAAGAAACCACGCGAGTGATCTGTGCCGCGCCGGACTACCTCAGACGCCGGGGATTGCCTCAGGTGCCGCAAGACCTGGCTGCACATCGGACGATACTGTTCTCCGGCCTGACGGCTGCCGCGGAGTGGTCATTCGGTGCAAAGCCCGTGACGCGCATTCCGATCCGGCCTTTCTTTCGCACCAACCAGTTCGACGCGGCGCTCGACTGCTGCCTGCGCGGGCTGGGTTGTGCGCAGTTCCTGAGCTATCAGGTGGACCATCTGATAGCGTCCGGAAAACTCAGGCGTCTGCTGGAGGATTTCGAACCGCCGCCGGTGCCGGTCCAGCTCGTCTACCCGCACGCGCGCCTGCTGTCCTCAAATGTGCGCGCCTTCGCGGATGCCGCGCTTGCGGTCTTGCGCAAACCCTAGCCTTCCGCAATGCCCGTCTTCAGGACTTCGGCGGACTGTCGTCGTCCGGACCCGGGTACTCGGGTGCCATGACATGCAGGAATGCAAGCTGAGATTTCACCCGCGAGCAGGCGGTGCAGATCAGCAGGTGAAAGCGAAGTCCGGCCCGCTGGGTCAGATCGAGTTCACGGTCCAGTCCCTCGGAAATCAGCCGGCCGGCTTCCTTGCAGCTCATCATGATCATCTGCCCCCCGCGCCGATCCAGTTTTTCTCCAGGCATTCGCGCAGCCGCATCCTTGCGCGAAACAGGAGCACCCAGCAATTGGAGGAGGTGATGCGCAGCGTGGCGCAGATCTCCTGCGTCTCCATTCCCATGACTTCACGCATGGCAAACGCCTGCGCGGTGGTTTTCGGCAGGCTGTCCATGCAGACGCGCAGCACTTCGAAGAAACGCTGCCGGGAAAGGGTTTCCTCGGGGTTGCCCCAGTCGGCTGGCTTGTCGGCGTAGTGGCCGTCGGCGCCGAACAGCGCATCCAGGTCGTCCGGTGAGCTCTCGTACTGGTCGAGGCTCTGCTCGCGGCTGGATTTGCGGATCGAGTCGATGATCTTGTGCTTGAGGATCCCGATCAGCCAGGTGCGCACCGCGGAACCTCCGGCGTAACTGTCGATGCCGCGCAGCGCGGCAATCAACGTTTCCTGCACCGCATCCTCGGCCTGGGCCAGATTGCGGAGCTGCAGCATGGCGTACTTCAGCAGATGCGGCCGGTGCTTTTCCAGGTCCTGTGCATCGATTTTTCCGGGGACCGCCTGCGCCATGGGGATGTTCTGCGACTGCTGTTTCGGTCGCAGCAATCTATGGTGTTGTGCCTTGAATTGCAAGCCACTGCGGCTCGCGGGCATTTGGATTCCGGGATCAAGCGATCACCACGAGATCGAGTGGCTCCGAAATCCCGGCGACTCCGCACCCGCTGCGGATCTCGTGCGCACGGGCGGCGTCGTAGCCCTGCGAGACGGCGCGTTCCACCGCATCCGGCGTGGTAAGAGCGAGGACGTTTTCAGCCTTGGTGTGATTCTGAAGCTTGGCGGCACGGTTGACCGGATCGCCGATGACCGCATACTCGAGCCGTCCTTCATCGCCGATTGCACCGCAGGTCACCGTCCCGACGGCGATGCCGATGCCCACGCCAGGCGCCGGCTGCCCGGCCGCACGGCGCGTGTCGGCCCAAGCGCACAGCGCATCCAGCAGTTGTTCCGCCGCGCGCATGGCCTGCGCCGCATACTCCTCGCTCGGTCGGGTCGCGCCGAACGTGACCATGATGCCGTCGCCCAGATAGGTCGTGATGCTGCCGGCGTTCCTCTGAATGATCGGCACGGCGATCTTCTGGTATTCGCCAAGCAGTGCGATCAGCGCGCGCGGGTCGAGCGTCGAGGCGAGCTTGGTGAAACCGCGCATGTCGACGAACATCGCCGCGGCCTGCGTCTGCCGGCCATGGCCGGGTTGCAGGATCTCGTCCGAGTTGACGATGGTCGCGGCAATCTCCGGGGAAAAGAAACGCGCCAGCTGGGCCGCGGCCGCCTGCTCCGCAACCGCACGGTGCAACAGCGATCGTGCCCGCGCGGCCGCAATCGCCAGCAGGGCCGACACCATGAGGATGGAAATGATCTTGTCGACCTCGCCTCCGATCAGTATCTGCAACGAGGTCATGTAGGCCACGTAGTCCCGCGTGATCAGGTCGCGTCCGCCCGGTGCGTTGATTGCAATCCCGAGCAGGATCAGCCAGCCCGCGGCGGCGGAGATACCCGCGAAAAGAACGTAGATCGGCGCGAGGCTCAGGGCGCGCAGCGCGATGAAGATGAATACATAAAGAACGGTCGGCGCCTTGAGGTAGAACGCTGCAGGCTGCCCGTACTGGATGTGAAAGCTCCAGATCGTGACCATCAGCACGGTGACGTCGACAGCGACCGAAAGCATCAGCATCGCGTGGCCGAGCTTGTTTCGGTACGCCAGATACAGCCGCCAGGCAGTGAACGCCGCATAAATACCGAGAGCCCATGGGACCGGCCGGAAGATGGTGTCCTCGGAAAATGTCTTGCGCGAGAGCGCGTAGAACACCGCGAAAACGAGCACCAGGCTCGCCTGGATCCAGCCGGCGAGGATTTCATTGCGCTGACGCTGCGAATCCAGCTCGCGCTGGACGTGGCTGGGCAGGTCTGCCAGCTCGGCGCCGGTGAGCCAGCGGCGCGCGCGCGTCCACACCCCGGGCGCCTCTTGCGGGGGGGGCGGGTCGGAGCGCAGCGTGAGTTCGTTCATCTGACGGGCAGGGGCACTGGGCAGACCAGAGGCATGATTGTAGGCGGGCCGTTGCAGGTGTGATGCCTGTCAGTCGATGGCGATGGCCGATTCCTTACGCGGACCCATCATGGGGTGAAGTTCCGGGCCAAATCTGCTATATCTCGACAGGGTTCCCACAATTGCCCCGTCAGAGGTTCAGCCATGATTCGAATCGCGCGCCGTTCCCTTCTTTTGCTGCTGCTGGCGGTGGGCGGATGCGCCCTGATTCCGTCGGGTCCGGCGAATCAGCTGCCGATCATTTTCGTGCATGGAAATGGCGATACTGCAGCCCTCTGGACCACGACGCTGTGGCGGTTCGAGTCGAACGGCTACGATCGCGCCAGACTGTACGCGATCGATTTCCGCTATCCGCTGGCTCGCAGTGTCGATGCGAAGCCGCAAGCGCTGCGCTCGTCCACGGCCGAGGCCATGCAGGAACTCGCCGAGAAGGTCGAGGACGTAAAGCGCCTGACCGGCCAAAGCAAGGTCGTACTGGTCGGCAATTCCCGCGGCGGCAACGCGATTCGCAACTACATCAGGAACGGCGGCGGAGCGGCGAGCGTCTCGCACGCCATTCTGGGCGGCGTGCCCAACCACGGCGTGTCCGACTGGGAGGAGACGCGCGTCAACGAGTTCAACGGTAAAGGGCCCTTCCTGAGCCAGCTTAACGCCGGGCCCAACGAAATCGTAGAGGGTGTACGTTTCATGACCATCCGCAGTGACAACAATGACAAGTATGCGCAGCCGGACGGACGGTTTCTCGGCAAGCCCGGGCGACCGACCGGCGTGGGATTCGACGGGCCGGAACTCAAGGGTGCCGAGAACGTGATCATTGCGAAAATCGACCATCGCGAGACCTCGTTCAGCGCGTCCGCGTTCGCCGAGATGTATCGCTTCGTTACCGGGCACGCGCCGAAGCACAGAGAGATCCTGATCGAAAACCCCGTCGTGTTGAACGGCAAGGTCAACGGCATGGAGGGCAGTGTGCCGACCAACCTACCGGTTGCGGGCGCAAAGGTAGAGGTGTACGAAGTGAACCGCGGCTCGGGCAGCCGGCGTGGCGGGCCGGTGCACGTAAAGACCACAGCCACCGATGGGCTTTGGGGGCCGTTCACCGCGCAGTCGGGTGCGTACTACGAATTCGTCGTCACGACTCCCGGGCACGCGGTTACGCACATCTATCGCTCGCCGTTTCCGCGTTCCAGCGTACTCGTGCATCTGCGTCCTGCCGACCTTGCGAAGGCGGACGCTTCCGCGGGGAGCGTGGTTTCGATTACGCGGCCCCGTGGCTACTTCGGCCACGGACGGGATGTTTTCACCCTCGACGGGAAGGTGCCGGCTGGCATCAGCGAGGGCGTGCCCGCCGTGTCTGCCGGCAAGCTGCTCCTGCCGGCCGGTCCCTTGCGCGCCGTTCCCGCGCGATTCAACGACGAATCAATTACCGTGCAGAACTGGCCTGCGCGTGAGGGTCACATCGTATTTGCCGAGTTTCATTACTAGGCCACGGAGAATTCAACATGCCGAAAGCACTTTGGAATGACAAGCTGATTGCCGAGAGCGAGGAGGTGGTGTCCGTCGAGGGCAATACCTATTTCCCCCCGGGCGCGATCCGCAAGGCGCATCTCGGGCCGAGCGACACGCGCACGACCTGCGCGTGGAAGGGGATCGCGAGCTATTACGACGTGATCGTCGACGGGAAGGTGAACAAGGACGCCGCCTGGTACTACCCGGATCCCAAGCCGGAAGCCAGTCACATCAAGGACCATGTGGCTTTCTGGCGTGGCGTGAAGGTGGAGGAATGAGCGTGCCGGGTGGCAGCGAGGCCATGCGCCCGCGGTTCGAATTTCACAAGGCAGCCCCCGAGGCTTACAAGGCAATGCTTGCGCTGTCGAATTACACGAAGACTTGCGGTCTGGCACCGGCGTTGCTCGAACTCGTGAAGACGCGCGCCTCACAGATCAACGGTTGCGCCTTCTGCATCCAGATGCACGCGGGGGAGGCGCGCAAGCTCGGCGAAACCGAGGAGCGGCTGCTGATGCTGCCGGGCTGGCGCGAGGCACCCCACTACACGCCGCGCGAACGCGCCGCCCTTGCCTGGACAGAGGCGCTGACGCGGATTACCGAGGGCCACGCGCCCGATCCGGTTTTTGCCGAAGTGCGAGCACAGTTCAGCGAGGGGGAGATCGCGGAACTCTCGCTTGCAATCGCCACGATCAACGCATGGAACCGGTTGGCGATCGGCCTGCGATTCGTACCCAAGCCCTAGAATCCGGGTCTTACACCACCGTCGCGCCTAGCCTGACGATTGCGCCGGTAGCCAATTTGATCGAGCCGACCGTCAACACATTGAGCAAGGCAGCACTGTTCGATCGACTCGCCAGCGGCGGTGTCGGGCGGGCGAGCGTGGTCACACCCAACCGGCGCCTTGGGCAATCCCTGGCGCAGCAGTTCGACGCATACCAGGTGGCGCAGGGCCGCACACTGTGGGATGCGCCCGACATCCTGCCGTTCAGCGCGTTCGTCGAGCGGGCTTGCGACCAGGCATTGCATTCCGAACTGGGGGCGGACATGCCTTTGCTGCTCACGCCCGCCCAGGAGCAGGCGCTGTGGGAAAGCATCATAGAGCGCTCCGATGAAGGCGCGGGGCTGCTCGCGCTGCCGCAGGCGGCCTCCGCCGCGCGCGAGGCGTGGCAGACGGCACATGCCTGGCGGCTCACCCAGAAACTCAGGCACGCCGTGCACAACGAGGATTCCGACGCGTTCGAGCGCTGGGCGCTGCGCTACGAGAGTGAGACACGATCACGCAACCTGAGCGAGGCAGCACGGCTCGCGGATCGCGCGGCGGAGCTGATCAGCCATGCGAGCGTTGCGCGGCCTGCGCTGCTGGTGCCCTATGGATTCGACATACTCACGCCACAGCAGACGGCGCTGTTTTCCGCGCTGGCCGACCAGGGGTGCGAAATTGTCGTCAGCGGCCCGCAGGGGGTT
Source organism: uncultured beta proteobacterium (assembly GCA_963844255.1). Classification (GTDB taxonomy): domain Bacteria; phylum Pseudomonadota; class Gammaproteobacteria; order Burkholderiales; family SG8-39; genus SZAS-79. The sequence continues at coordinate 20,403 of CAWJNP010000077.1, read as the reverse complement.
CAGAGCACGGTGCGCCGCCTGCCTTGCGCCGACGCCATGGACGAGATCAAGCGCGCCGCGCGCTGGGCACGCGTCCGTCTCGAGGCGAATGCGCAGGCGCACATCGGCATAGTCGTGCCGGACCTTGCGAAGCACCGCCACGCGCTGCGGCGCATCTTTACCCAGGTGATGCAGCCCGCAGCGCGGATCGCCGGCGTGCAGGCGGGCGTGCTGCCGTTCAATATTTCATTGGGTGAGGCGCTCACCGACCGGCCTCTTGTTGACGCGGCATTCATGGTGCTCGAGCTTGCAGGGCGCGAGATCGCATTCGAGCGAGCCAGTCGCCTGATCCGGTCGCCCTTCATCGCCGCCGGGGAAACCGAAATGGCGCGCCGTGCCCAAGTGGACGCGTCCCTGCGCCGTCGCGCGGAATCGACTCTCGGGCTGGAACGTCTGATCGCTACCATGCACGCCGATACGCCGGCGTCTTTCGCCCCGGTGCTTGCGCAGAAGCTGGGGCAGCTGGCGGAGTTCCGCAAGGCGCGGCTGTTCGGCGCGCACTCGCCGGCGGTCTGGGGGCGCGCGTTTTCCGAAGCGCTTTCGCTCGTCGGATTTCCCGGCGAACGTACGCTCGACTCGAGCGAATATCAGACGCTGCAGAAATGGCATGCAGCGCTGGCGCAGTTTGCGCGCCTGGATCTGGTGGTGCCAAGGATGGGTTACGCGCAGGCACTCGCGCGATTGCGGCGGATCGCCGCCGATACGGCGTTCCAGCCGGAGTCACCTGAAGTGCCTGTGCAGATACTCGGCGTGCTCGAATCGGCAGGTTGTGAATTCGATCATCTCTGGGTCATGGGCCTGAGCATCGAGGCCTGGCCTCTGGCCGCGCGACCGAATCCCTTCCTGCCGCTGGCGCTTCAGCGCGAGGCCGGAATTCCCGAGTCTTCAGCCGAATTTTCGCTGGATCTCGACCGGCGTATCACGCAGGGCTGGATGGAGGCTGCGCCGGAAGTCGTGTTCTCGCACCCTGTTCGAGAAGCCGACCGCGACCTCGCGGCAAGCCCGCTGATCACCGGATTGGAAGCGGCGGCCGCCGTGCCTGCCGACACACAGGGATACCGCGAGCTGGTGCACGCGAGTCGCAACCTGGAACGGTTTGAAGATGCAGTGGCCCGGTCGCCGGGGACCGTCGCGCTGCACGGCGGCACCGCCTTGATTCGCGACCAGGCCGCCTGTCCGTTTCGTGCGTTTGCGCGTCACCGCCTCGGTGCCGAATCGCTGGAGGCGCCGCACACCGGACTGGATGCGCTGGAGCGCGGTGCCCTGGTGCACCACGTGCTGGCCTCTGCGTGGGCGAAACTGGAAACCAAGCATGGGCTGGACAGTGCAAGCGACACGGTGCTGGATGCGCTCCTTGAGTCGGCCGCGGAGGCAGCAGTGCAGCACCATCGGCGGGTTCGCCCCGGGACGCTTTCGGGACGTTTTTCGGAAATCGAAAAGCGCCGCCTTGCGCGGCTGGCGCGAGACTGGCTGGCGCTCGAGCGCGGACGCGGCGACTTCAGCGTGCGTGCGATCGAATCCAAACGCGCGATCGCCATCGGCGGGCTCGAGTTCAACGGGCGCCTGGACAGGGTCGATGAAACGGCGGACGGTCGGCGCGTGATCATCGACTACAAGACCGGCGCTTCCGGCGCGGCCGCGTGGCTGGGCACGCGGCCCGATGAGCCGCAATTGCCTCTTTATCTGCTTGCTGCGGAACCGGCGGCAAAGGCGATCGCGTTTGCGCAGGTCCGGACCGGAGACATGAAGTTCGTTGCGCTCGCCGCGGGCGAAGGCATCTTGCCGGGCGCGCGCACCTTGCCGGACGGCCGCCTCACGAGCGCGGCCGACACCTGGGATGCGCAACTCCTCGCATGGCGCAGCGAACTGGAGCGCCTTGCACGCGGGTTTGCGCAAGGGGTGGCCACAGTCGATCCCAAGCCCGGGGCCTGCGATTACTGCGATCTCAAGCCGCTGTGCCGCATCCATGAGCGCGAGTCCGGAATCTGCGAACGCGGGGAGGGTGCACTTTGAGCCTGCCACTGCCACCGGATGCCGCCGTGCGGGAGCGTGCGCTCGACCCCGGGCGCTCGTTCATCGTCCAGGCACCCGCCGGCTCGGGCAAGACCGAGCTGCTGATTCGCCGTTATCTGGCGCTGCTCGATACCGTCGCCTCAGCTGAGGAAATCGTGGCCATTACCTTTACGCGCAAGGCTGCGGCCGAGATGCGCGCGCGGGTGTTGAAGGCGCTCGAAGCGCGAGGGGATGCGCTCGCGCAGAATCCGGCCAGGCTGCGCATCCAGACCATCGATTCGTTCTGCGCCTCGCTCACCCGGCAGATGCCGATGCTCTCCCGGTTCGGCGCGCAACCCGAGAGCATTGACGACGCGCGTGAACTGTATGCCGATGCCGCGCGCGAAACCGTAGCCCAGGTGGAAGCGAACGCAGATCAACAAGGACACAGTGGCCCCGTGGTGATGGCTGGACATGTCGAACGCCTGCTCGAACATCTGGATAACGACCGCGCCCGCGTCGAGGCGCTGCTGGCCGGAATGCTTGCGCGTCGCGACCATTGGATCCGGCACCTCTCACGCATGGACCGTGACGAACTCGAGGCCGGGTTGGCGGCGGAGCGCGCGCGGATTGCCGCGCGCGCGGCCTTGCTCTACCCGGGCGCGGCGCCGGACAGCGTGGACCACTGGCGGGCGCTTGCAGAGACGTTGCTGACCAAGGACGGCGGCTGGCGCAAGCGTACGCCGGAAGCAAAGGCGTATTTCGAAGAGGGCGAGGCACGCGAACCCTTGCGCGCCGCACTGCTGCAACTGCGTGCACTGCCACCGGCGCGCTACAGCGACGCCCAGTGGGCAGTGCTCGAAGCGATTGCCGGCCTGCTGCCGCAGGCAATCGCGCGCCTGAAACTCGTGTTCCAGTCGCGCGGCCAGGTCGATTTCACCGAGGTGGCGCAGGGCGCGCTGCTCGCGCTGGGCGAGGAGGGCGCGCCCACGGACCTTGCGCTGGCGCTCGACTACCGCATCCGCCACCTGCTGATCGACGAGTTCCAGGACACTTCGATCAGCCAGTCGCAACTGGTGGCGCGGCTCACCGAAGGCTGGGAGCCGGGCGACGGGCGCACCCTATTTGCGGTCGGTGACCCGATGCAGTCGATCTACCGCTTTCGCGAAGCCGAGGTCGGCCTGTTCCTGCGGGCCCGCGCGCAAGGGATCGGCACGATAGCGCTGGAAAGCGTCGAACTCAGCACCAACTTCCGCTCACAGGCGGGCATCGTCGACTGGGTGAACGCTGCATTCTCGCGCGTCATGCCGGCCGTCGACAGCATTGCGTCCGGCGCCGTGCGCTACGCGCCTTCGCGCGCCGGTGCATCCGGCGCTTCCGGGCGAGGCGGTCAGCGTGCATGCCTTTTTCGATCGCGACCGCAAGGGCGAAGCCGCATGCGTTGCACGGATCGTGGCGCAGGCGCAGGCGGGAGACCCGCAGGCGAGCTTGGCGGTCCTGGTGCGCACGCGCAGCCATCTTGCGGAGATCGTTCCGCAGCTCAGGGCCGCGGGCCTGCGCTTTCGGGCGATCGAAATCGAAGCGCTCATGCATCGGCCCGTGGTGCAGGATCTGCTCGCGCTCACGCGTGCACTTGCGCATCCCGCCGACCGGCTCGCATGGCTTGCCGTCCTGCGCGCGCCATGGTGCGGACTCACGCTCGAGGACCTGTCGAGACTGGCGGAGGGCGCGGACGCCTGCATCCATCAACTTCTGCACGATGCAGCGCAGGTGGCACTGCTTTCTGCGGAGGGACGCGTTCGAGTCGAGCGCCTGCGCGCCGTGTTCGATGCCTGCCTGTCGAACCGGTTGCGATGCACGCTTCGCGATGCCGTGGAAGGCGCGTGGCTGGCGCTCGGCGGGCCGGCCTGTGTCGAGGACCCGACCGACCTAGAGGACGCCGACGTCTATATGGATCATCTCGAAGCCCGCGAGGTTGCCGGCCAGATCGACGCGGCCGGGGCGTTCGAAGACAGCCTGCAGGATCTGTACGCGCTGCCCGACGTGCTGGCCGACGAGCGCCTGCAGGTCATGACCATACACAAAGCCAAAGGACTGGAATTCGAGCACGTCATCGTTCCGGGTCTCGGGCGAGCGCCGCGCAATGACGAACGCAGGCTGTTCCTCTGGACCGAGGTCGCCGACACGGAGCGCCCCCGGCTTCTGCTCGCGCCGATTCAGGAGACCGGCGCGGACGGCGATCCGATCTACGCCTGGCTGCAGGGTCTGGATGCGGTGCGCGATGGTCTCGAGTCCGCGCGCCTCCTGTATGTCGCGGCTACGCGCGCGAAGCAACGCCTGCATCTGCTCGGTGAGACGGCAATCCGGCAAGGCATCGTGCGGCCGCCGGCTGTGAGATCGCTGCTCGCCAGACTGTGGCCTGTGGTCGCCGGGCAGTTCGAGGCCGCCGCCGCCGCGCGGACTGCGCCCGCCGTGACGGCGCCCGATGACACCGGCCCGGGCGCCATCCCCGATCAGTCGCTGGTCAGGCTGGCTGCCACCTGGCTGCGTCCGGAACCGCCCGCTGGTGTGGTGTGGTCTGCCCCCGCACTCGATTCGAATCTGCAGGACCACGTCGAATTTTCCTGGGCGGGTGAAACCGCGCGCCACGTAGGCAGCGTGGTGCACCGCTGGTTGCAGCGCATCGCCACTGAGCAGCTGCAGGGCTGGGACAACACGCGAATCGAGGCACTGCGCCCGCAATTCGCCCGCGGGCTGGCCGGGTGTGGCGTCGCCACTGCGGAAATAGAATCTGCGGTTGAACGCATCGTCTCGGCGCTGGTCAATACACTTGCAGACCCGCGTGGTCGATGGTTGCTCGGTGCACACGAGCACGCAGCCAGCGAACTGCGCCTGCGCGCGTTGCAGGATGGCCGCCTGCAAACGCTGATCGTCGACCGGACGTTCATCGAGAAGGGGCGGCGATGGGTAGTGGACTACAAGACCAGTCGGCACGAAGGCGCCGGGCTCGAAGCGTTCCTCGAACGCGAGCAGGCGCGCTATGCGGCGCAGCTCGCACGCTATGCGGCTGCGCTGGGCGGGGCGAGTCAGGGACTGTATTTCCCCATGCTGCGCGGCTGGCGCGAATGGGATTCAAACGGCGATTCCAGCGATACCAACTGGAAATGAAGCGATGAACATGAAACACATTGCGATGCGGTCCGCTCTGCTGGCGGCAGGACTGGCCTTCGGGATCGCCGGCGCGTTTGCGCAGGCGCCGCACACCCATCAACACAGTTTTTCCGATGCGGACAAGTGGCAGGCAGTGTTCGACGATCCGGCGCGCGATGCCTGGCAAAAGCCGCACGAAGTGCTCACCGCCCTGGCGCTCAAGCCGGATGCCGTGGTCGCGGACCTGGGCGCGGGGACGGGATATTTCTCGATGCGCCTGGCGCACTTCGTGTCCGGAGGGCGTGTCTACGCGGTCGACCTCGAGCCTGCGATGGTGAAACATCTGGCCGACCGTGCGAAGGGCATGGGATTGTCGAACGTGACTGCGGTGCAGGGCGCACCGGACGATGCGAGATTGCCCGCGAAGGTCGACCTCGTTCTGCTGGTGGACGTGTATCACCACATCGACGCGCGCGAAAAATACTTTTCAAGGCTGCGTGGCTCGCTCAAGCCGGGCGGCCGCGTCGCGGTGGTCGATTTCAACGACGCCTCGGCGGTCGGACCACCGCGCAGCGAGCGCCTGTCGCCCGATCGCGTTAAGGAAGAAATGCGCAAGGCAGGATACGCGTTCGTCGAAGCGCACGACTTCCTGCCGAACCAGTACTTCCTCGTGTTTTCGGTACCGAAGCACTAGGACTGCGGCCCCAGGGACTGCGCCGCCCGCGCTTTTCGTACCGGCCGCGATGCCCGGAAGGTCGCGAGACGCGCTTCAAGCTCCACCTGCCGCTGCTCCGTGGTCTGCATGCGACCGGCGTAGATGCATCCGGTATTGCCATCGAGCGTGATCAGGGCACCTTCGGCGAGTGTCTGCTCGCCAAGGCGGATGCTGCGCGTTGCCGCGTCGATATGCAGTTCCTCGCAACCGACCAGACACACCTTGCCAAGCTGCCGGGCGACCACGGCTGCGTGCGAAGTGCGCGCGCCGCGCTCGGTCAACAACCCTTCGGCGACCTCCAGCGCTGAAATGTCGTCGGTTTCGGCGTCGCGGCGCACCAGGATCACCGGGGTGCCCGCGGCTCGACGGGCGCGGGCGCGTGTTTCGTCGAGTGCGATTTCGCCGCAGGCCACGCCGTTTCCGGCTGCAGCGGCCCGTGACAAGGGCTCGAGTTCATCGCCTGCCGCAGAGACGATGCGCGTCAAGCGCAGCGCCGCCTCGTCGATATCCTTCAGGCGGCGCCTCGCGTCCTCGGACCGGATGACGCCTTCGTCGTGAAGATCGAGGGTGATCCTTGCATGGGCGGCCGGAGAGCGCTTTCCGGCGCGGGTCTGCAGGAGGTACAGGGTGCCTTCCTGGACGGTAAATTCGAAGTCCTGCATGTCGCCGAATTCCCGCTCCAGCCGGCCGACCGCGCCCTCGAGGGCAGCCCAGGCCTCCGGCAGGGCGGCCGACAACTGCATGTGCCCGTGTGCGCTGCGCCGGCCGGACACCACATCCTCGCCCTGTGCGTTGAACAGGAAATCGACCCATAGCCGCTTGTCGCCGGTCATGGGGTCGCGCGAGAACCCGACCCCGGCGCCAGACCTGCCACCGGCATTGCCGAACACCATTGTCTGCGCGGCGACGGCCATGCCGATGTCGGCGGGGATATGGTTCAGGCGGCGGTATTCGTGTGCCCTGGCCGAATGCCAGGATGAAAATACCGCGCCGACCGCCCGCTCGAACTGCACGCGCGGATCCTGTGGAAATGCCGAGCCTGTCGCCGCGGCGTAAACCTCGAGAAAGCGGCGGGCGAGGGTTCTGAGTTGATCGAAGTCGAGGGCGCGCTCGTCGCCCCCGGCCGACGCGCGTTGAAGCTCTTCCTCGAATGCTTCTGTCGGTACACCGGCAACGATGGTTCCGAACCCTGCGATCAGCCGCCGGTAGGCGTCCCATGCCAGGCGCGGGTTGCCGGTCAGGCGAATGAGGCCGGGCAGCGTTGTCTCGCACAGGCCGACATTGAGAAGCGTCTCCATCATGCCCGGCATGGAGACCGGCGCGCCGGAGCGGATCGACAGCAGCAGCGGGCGGTGATGATCGCCAAAGCGCCGACCCACGGCGCCTTCCAGGATCGCGAGCGCAGCAGAGTAGGCGGGGCGCAGGTCGTCCGCGGTTTCCGCGGGGTCGGTTTCGAACCGCCGGCAATACCGCGTGTCGATCACGAATGCCGGCGGGACCGCGAGTCCAAGCCCCGCCATGCGCGACAGGTTGTGCGCCTTCGCGCCCATGGCGGCGGCCGACACCTTGCGCGGATCTGCCGACAACTGCCCGCAGGCGACGAAATGAAATCCTTCGGGCAGTCCGGCCTGCGGAGTGTTCACCGCTTGGCCCCCGGTTCGCCGAGCACGATGCCGCGCAGGGCGTGGCTGGCAACGAGCAGCCGGTCGGACGCCGCCTCGAGGTTCGCCGCCAGGTCACCGGCCAGCATCAGGTCGGCGGCGCTGCCCGAGGATTTCATGATCGCGCGGCGCGCAGTACGCAGTTGCTCATCGCAGCGCGTTTCCGCAAGCACGACCCGCCAGGTCGCGTCCAGAAATGCGTTCGAATCTTCCAGGTCATGCGACTGGCCGAGCGTCCGCGCGATTTCCACCGCCTTGACGTAATCCTGGGTTGCGGTGAATACGGTTTCAGCCAGCGGCTGCAGGCACTTGAGCACGCCGTGCCGGTAAGCCGAACCCTTGAATTCGGCGATCAGGTCGACGAGAAACGCCGATTCCTCCAGCGCATCGGCCACGTCGTCGGCGAGGTTCGCGAGCCTTGCAAACGGGGCCCAGTGCGGATGCCGCTCGGCCTCGCGGCGGGCGTCGTTCACGAGCTGGTCCGCGCGCCGCTCCCAGCGCTTGGCACGGGTCGACAAGCTGTCGCCCTGACGGTCCTCACCGGTGCCGCCGTGCGCCAGCGCGTCGCGCACCGCCTGCGCGAGCGAATGGCACCATGCCGCGTGTTCGGCGAGCAGGTCGAAGCCACCGGTGCCTGCCTTGCTCTTTCTGGCGAGCATCACGCGCGCCTCGTCCTCGATCAGTGCCAGCGGCTGGCGCGCGGACTGTGCGCGCATGCACAGTCCCATCAGATCGAGCAGGAATTCGGTGGCGACCTCCGCACCCAGCACGCGATCGAGCCGGTCACCCAGCTGAAAGACGGTGTCGCCGACCGCGCGCATCGCGCCGAATACCAGTCGTGCGCCGCCGGATTTCAGCCAGCCCATGTGTCCGGTCTCGCGTCGCGCCGCTTCGGTCAGGATGGCCACCGCCGCGGTCTTGGATACAAACTGCCGCAGGCGTTTTCTCGCCCGGTTCCAGTCGATCAGGAACACGATGCGCGAACCGATGCCGTCGAGCGCAGTGTCGAGTGCCGGTTCGCCGGCGCATTCGAAGGTTGCGGTGCCTACGAAATACGCGACTCCCGCATTGAGCCCCGGAGACACGCGCGGCTCGATCACCGACCAGGTGGCGCCGATACCCGCCAACAGGCTGCGGAAGAACTCGAAGCGCGCCGCGTGCAGGTCGGAGTAGGTCAGCGATATCCGCAGCCCTTCCACCTGGATCACCAGAACGTGCGCATCGTTGGTACCGATGTCGTTCTGCAGCACCAGCCGCTCGCCGTCGCGGGTCGCCGCGGTATCGAGACCCGGATGCTCGAACTTGAGGTAGGCAGTCCGGTTCAGGCCGCGCATGAAAGCCATCACCCGCAACCGGTCGTCGTCGGCGAGGTTCCACGCGTGTGCGCCGTCGATCGTTTCGCCGGCAAACTGGATGGCCAGCTGGTTGATCGCCTTGTGCATGTCCATGATCAGCAGATGCACGCTGTCGCCCTTGCCGCGGCTGCCGCTTTCCAGGCGGCCGATGTCCGCGGACGACAGCACGCCGTCGTTGTGGGCGTGCAGCCACTCCGTCCACCCGGGCAGGCGTTTCAGCGCAGGCGTGGCGGGTGCCGCTTCTGACAGCGGGCGCGCCATGACCTGCAGGTCGGCCGCCAGCGTATCGCAAAGCTTTGCAAACTGGGGGGCGAAGTAAGCTTCGCGCCTCCGCTCCGCCGACAGCACGAGTTCATCCAGCCAAGCGGCGTGCACGCCGGCGGCAGCGCGCTCCCGGGACAGGTCGATCTGCGCGCCGGCGGGACTGTCGGCGTGCTGCACGGCGGCCTGGAGCGTGGTCAGGTAGAGCTTCAGCCGGTCGTTGGCCGCGAGCGCGGTCTTGATCCAGGCTGGAACCAGCAGGCTGTGCTGGCCAAACGAGGCAACAGCGCTTTCCTTGAGCATGTGAACACCCGGCCGTCAGGCCGGAAATGGCGACAGCCCATTCTGGGCGCCGCCAGTCGACGGGTTCTTGGCCCAGATCAAACCGGTCGCGTTTATCTCTCCAGGTCCGGCTCGCGAAGGCGCGAACCGGGGTGTTCAGCCGACTATCTTCGGGATCACGCCAGATCGTAACGGTCGAGATTCATCATCTTGTCCCAGGCCGCCACGAAGTCGCGCACGAACAAGTCCTGCGCGTCGCTCGACGCATAGACTTCCGCGAGCGCGCGCAGCTGCGAGTTCGAACCGAAGACGAGGTCGACCACGGTGCCCGTCCATCTGAGGTCGCCGCTCGCACGATCGCGCCCTTCGAGCACGGTGTCGGACGCGGCGGACTTCCGCCACTGCGTTCGCATGTCGAGCAGGTTGACGAAGAAATCGTTGCTCAAGGTGCCGGGCCGCGTGGTGAACACACCGTGCGCCGACTGCCCGACGTTTGCATCCAAAGCGCGCAGGCCGCCGATCAGCACCGTCATCTCCGGGGCGGTCAGCGTGAGCAGATTGGCGCGGTCCACGAGCAACTCCGCCGCGGATCCTTCGAGCCCCTTGCGCAGGTAGTTGCGGAATCCGTCCGCGGCCGGTTCGAGCACGGCAAATGAATCCACGTCTGTCTGTTCCTGCGACGCGTCCATGCGCCCCGGCACGAACGGCACCTTTACTTTGATGCCGGCTTTCTTGGCGGCTTTCTCGACGGCTGCGCAGCCGCCCAGCACGATCAGGTCGGCCAGCGAGACCTTCTTGCCGCCGGTCTGCGCAGCGTTGAATTCCTGCTGTATCGCCTTAAGTTTTTGCAGGACCTTCGCAAGTTCGGTCGGCTGGTTGACTGCCCAGTCCTTCTGCGGCGCGAGGCGGATGCGCGCGCCATTGGCGCCGCCACGCTTGTCGCTGCCGCGGAACGTGGCGGCCGAAGCCCAGGCGGTGGCCACCAGCTGGGAGACCGACAGCCTGGATTTCAGGATTTTGCTCTTCAGCGCGCGGATGTCACGCGGGTCGATCAGGACGTGATCCACGGCTGGAATCGGATCCTGCCAGAGCAGCGTCTCGGTCGGCACCTCCGCGCCGAGATACCGCGCCCGTGGTCCCATGTCACGGTGGGTCAGTTTGAACCAGGCCCGCGCGAACGCCTCGGCGAACTCGTCCGGATGCGCGTGGAAACGCCGCGAGATTTTTTCGTAGGCGGGGTCGAAGCGCAGGGAGAGGTCGGTCGTCAGCATGGCTGGCGCATGACGTTTCGCCGCGTCGTGCGCATCGGGCACGGACCCGGCGCCCGCGCCGCCCCCGGGTTTCCACTGGTGCGCGCCGGCCGGGCTCTTCGTCAGCTCCCATTCGTAGCCGAACAGATTGTCGAAAAAGTTGTTGCTCCATTTCGTCGGCGTGGTGGTCCAGGTGACCTCGAGACCGCTGCCGATCGCATCGCCGCCCTTGCCGCTGCCGTGGCGGCTCTTCCAGCCCAGACCCTGCTCCTCGATGCCAGCCGCTTCGGGCTCGGGCCCGATCAAGGCTGCGTCGCCCGCGCCGTGGGTCTTGCCGAAGGTATGGCCGCCGGCGATCAGCGCAACGGTCTCTTCGTCGTTCATCGCCATGCGCGCGAAGGTCTCGCGGATATCGCGTGCCGCAGCGATCGGGTCCGGATTCCCGTTCGGACCTTCCGGATTCACGTAGATCAGGCCCATCTGCACGGCCGCGAGCGGGTTTTCGAGGTTCGCGCTCGCCGGCGTGGCGCTTATCGTCCAGCCACTTGCCCTCGGCACCCCAGTAGATGTCTTCTTCCGGTTCCCAGACGTCCGTTCGGCCGCCGGCGAAGCCGAAAGTCTTGAAACCCATGGATTCCAGCGCGACGTTGCCGGCCAGGATCATGAGGTCGGCCCAGGAGAGTTTGCGGCCGTATTTCTGCTTGATCGGCCAGATCAGGCGACGCGCCTTGTCGAGGTTCACGTTATCCGGCCAGCTGTTGAGCGGCGCGAAGCGCTGGGTGCCGTTGCCCGCGCCGCCGCGGCCGTCGCCGGTACGGTAGGTGCCGGCGCTGTGCCAGGCCATGCGGATGAACAGCGGCCCGTAGTGGCCGAAGTCCGCCGGCCACCAATCCTGCGAATCGGTCATCAGCGCAAGGAGGTCCTTCTTTACCGCCCCGAGGTCAAGGGTCTTGAAAGCCTCGGCGTAGTTGAACCCTTCGTCCATGGGGTTGGACAGTGCGGAATGCTGGTGGAGCACCTTCAGGTTCAGTTGGTGGGGCCACCAGTTGGCGTTCGTCGGGGCTCCGGCGGCCTGGGTTCGGGCACCGCCTGAGAACGGGCACTTTGCTTCTGTCGACATGGATTTCTCCGATGGTTGCGAATGTTGTGTGACCCATCATTCCATCGGTAGTGCAATTGTGGAAGTTTATTGTTCTTATTAAATCGATCGTCTATGGCTATATTGTTGAGGCGCGCCAGGCCGCGCCAGGCGCGCGCCGCGGTTCTGCCCAACGCGCTTACGCTGCTGGCGCGCAGGCGCTGTCGAGCAATACCGTCGCGGCTTCCCGAGCGCGCGCGGCGGCGGCCGGGTCGCGCCGCACCAGCCAGGTCGCGAGCGAGCCCTCGATCAGCAGGCTGAGCTGCTCGGACAGGGCGCGCGGATCGCGCGCGCCGAGTTCGCGCCCGAGGCCTTCGAGCCATTCCCGGGTGGTTTCCTTCATTGCCGTGGCCACGGCGCGGACCGATTCGGAATCGCCGAATTCGGCGGCCGCATTGACGAAGGCGCAGCCGCGAAATTTTGTATTGGCGAATGCGCCTTGCAGTTCGCTGAATACGGCCAGAATCTGCTCTCGCGGACCCGCGCCCCGGCGCGTGGCGGCGGCGCGCAGTTCGCCGCGATCGCGATAGCGCAGGTAGGCCACCACCAGATCGTCCTTGGAGGCGAAGTGATAGTAGACGCTGCGCTTCGTGAGGCCGGCGGCGCCAGCCACTTCGTCCATGCTCACCGGACGGATCCCGCGCGAGTAGAACAGGCGGCTGGCGGCCTGCAGGATGCGGGTACGGGTATCCGGCGTGGTCTGGTTGTCCATGCAGAACGTATACCAATCGGTATATGTTCGTGTCAAGTTTCGATATGTTGAAACAAAAGGGAAAAGTGGAAAATAAATCCACCTATCGGTATATTTCGTACTACTACATTTTCTTCGGCAATCGGCAGGTCCAGACCATGAAGCAATCCGAACTGTCGGCCGCCCAGCGCTGGGCCATCCTGGGTGGCGCGGCCGTGATGCTCAGCCTGGCCATGGGCATGCGCCAGAGCTGGGGATTGTTCCAGCCGCACCTGATCCGCGACGTCGGGATCACGGCCGCGGATTTTTCCCTCGCGATCGCGATCCAGAACATCGTGTGGGGTCTGACCCAGCCTTTCGCGGGCATGGTGGTCGACCGCTTCGGGGTTCGGCCGGTGGCGGTTGGCGGCGTGCTGGTCTACGCGGCGGGGCTGCTGTTTTCCCTCTTCGCGCATTCGGCGCCGGTGTTCACGCTGGGCGCGGGTCTGTGCATCGGACTTGCGCTTTCCTGCACTGCCTCGAACATCGCGATGAACGTGACCGCGCGCACGAGTTCTCCGGCCAAACGCATGGTGGCAATGGGTTCGGTTTCCGCGCTCGGTTCGCTCGGCCTGACGCTCGCCTCGCCGCTCGCGCAATCGCTGATCACCAACCACGGCTGGCAGGTGGCGCTGGTCGGTTTTCTGGGTCTCGCCGCAGTGATGCTGCCGGCGGCATTCCTGGCCGGCGGCGCGGATCGCATCGAGAGTCGAGGCACCGACTGGCGCGCCCCAGTCGATCGGGCAGGCGGTGCGGGAAGCACTTTTGCATCCGGGCTATCTGGTGCTCGCGACGGCATTTTTTGTCTGCGGCCTGCAACTGGTGTTCCTCACCACCCACCTGCCGACCTATCTCGCGATCTGCGGCATGGACCCGACGGTGGGCGCGAATGCGCTTGCCCTGATCGGGCTGTTCAACGTCGTCGGCTCCTACCTGTTTGGCTGGTTGGGCGGGCGCTACTCCAAGCGCATGCTTCTGGGCGGAATCTACATGCTGCGATCGTGCTGCATCACTGCGTATTTCGTCATGCCGCCCACGCCGACCACGACCCTGGTATTCGCCGCGGCGATGGGCATGCTCTGGCTGGGGGTGGTGCCACTGGTGAGCGGGCTGGTGGTGCATCTGTTCGGCCTGCGCTACATGGCGACGATCTCGGGCATTGCTTTCTTCAGTCACCAGATCGGTTCGTTCATCGGTGCATGGGGCGGTGGACTGATCTACAGCGCGCTTGGAAACTACGACCGCGCCTGGCAGGGCGCCGTGGCGATTGGCCTCGTCGCGGGTCTGTTCCAGATGACGATGAACATGCGGCCTTCGGCGCGGGTTGCCGCCGAGCGTGCGGGAACCCTGCAGGCTGCCTAGTCCCGGCCTGGCGGACTACCAGCGCTCGGGCAGGCTTCGTGCGATGGTGATCCGGTTTTTTTCCAGTTCGATATAGCCGCCCGTCTGCAGATCCTTGAACACGCGGCTGATCATTTCGCGCGAGGCGCCGACACGGTTTGCGATGTCCTGCTTGGTCAGCTTGCCACGGACGACCTGCCTGCCGTCCTCGTCCTCGGCGAGGTCGAGCAGCAGGCGCGCGACGCGTCCGTAGACGTCCAGCAGCGCCAGGCTGCGCACGTTGTTGAGCAGGCCGCGCGTGCGATGGATCAGTGTCTGGATCAGGCGCAGAGCGAATTCGGGGTGCTTGATGACGAAGGCCCGGAACACGGTGAGCGGGATGATCAGGCACTCGGTCTCCTCGAGGCAGATGACCGAGGCGGAACGCGGTCCCGTGTCGAGCACCATCTCGCCGAAATACTCTCCCGGGCCGAGCACGTTGATGTAGACCTCCCGGCCGGTTTCGCCGTACAGAAAGACCTTGACCCGTCCAGAGCGGACAAAATAGACCGAGTCGGTGCGGTCGCCCTCCCGGATGATGACCGTGTTGCGTGCAAAGCGCTGCAACCGGCCGTTCTCGGACAGTGATGCCAGTTCCTCATCCTGCAGGCCGGGAACGGCAGGAAATTTGGCCGAGCGAATGGCGGAGGCGCGCTTGTGTTCGGCGGCTGATTTCATGTGCCTGTCCTCCAATAGAATACCGGTACGTTCGTTACTCTACTTCAATCGGCACGGAAACCAGGGAGCAGGCATGGCTGAGTCGGCAGGCACCGCAGGAAAAAACAAGTTCGGGCAGCCGGTGGGGCCGGCGCTCGAGGGCTGGAGCGAGCGTCCGCGCCCGTCACGCGCGCCGATTGGCGGTCAGTATTGCCGCCTGGAACCGCTGAATGTGGAACGCCACGCCGACGAACTTTACGCGGCGTACATGGAGGCGCCGGACGGCCGCGACTGGACCTACCTGTTTTCCGAACGTCCCGAGGGTGCTGATGCGTTCCGTGCCTATCTCGTCAAGCACGCCGCGAGCAACGATCCGCTGCATTACTGCATCGTCGCCGCTGACACGGGCAAGGCGGTCGGTACGGCGGCACTGATGCGCATTGAACCCGTGCACGGAGTGATCGAGGTCGGCAGCATCACCTATTCGCCGGCGCTCAAGCGAACGCGCGCAGGCACCGAAGCGATGTATCTGCTGATGCGCTACGCCTTCGACGACCTCGGCTACCGGCGCTACGAATGGAAATGCGATTCGCACAACGCGCCCTCGCGTGCAGCGGCTGCGCGCTATGGATTCCAGTATGAAGGTATTTTCCGGCAGGCGATCGTGACCAAGGGACGCAGCCGGGACACCGCGTGGTTCTCGATCATCGACGGCGAATGGCCGCGGGTGCGCCGGGCGTTCGAATCCTGGCTGGCTGAAGAGAACTTCGGCCCCGACGGCCGGCAGAAACATGCGCTTGCGCAACTGCGCGCAGCGCTACCGGCAGCGGTCTAGGCGACCTCGCGCGTGCGCACCGCGGCTTCGAGTTCCAGCACCTCGGCCAGCACCCGCGTGGCGTAGCGGTACATGATCTCGCCCCTGGGCGTGGGCCGGATGCTGCGATGCAGCCGCTCGAACAGCGGCGCGCCGATCTCTTCTTCCAGCTTGCGGATGCGGGTCGATACGTTCGACTGGACCGTGTTGAGGTCCACGGCGGCGCGCGCGAACCCTCTCAGTTCGTAGACCGCCACGAAGCAGCGCAGATCCTTCAGATCGAGCATGGCCGATACCCCCCTGGCATCTTCCCGGCAGATCACTATCTTATACCGCAGCAGCCGGGCCGGGTCACTAGCCCGGAGGTCCTAGAACCCTGCTCGCCTCGAATCCTGAGTGCTGCGAGAATCGGGCATGCGCTATGAACTGTATTACTGGCCCTCGATCCAGGGGCGCGGGGAGTTCGTCCGGCTGGCCCTCGAGGCCGCAGGGGCGGACTACGTGGACGTGGCGCGCCGCGCCAAGGGTGGCATGAAGGCGATGTTCGGTTTCATGCGCGAGACCGCGGCAGGGCGCGTTCCCTTTGCGCCGCCGTTCCTGAAGTGCGAAGGCCAGGTCATTGCCCAGACCGCGAATATCCTGCTGTTTCTCGGACCCCGCCTCGGGCTCGTCCCGAGAAACGCCGCCGACCGCCTGTGGGCACATCAGCTGCAGCTCACCCTGATGGATTTCGTCCTCGAGGCGCATGACACCCATCATCCGGTTGGCGTCGGCCTCTATTACGAAGACCAGAAGCGGGAGGCAAAGCGGCGTGCCGCCGATTTCCGCGAACAGCGCATGCCCAGGTTCCTCGGCTATTTCGAGCGGGTGCTCGAGGCGAACGGCGGGCGGCTGGTGGGAAGGCGGTTGTCGTACGCGGACCTGTCAGCATTTCAGATCATTGCCGGACTGCGTTACGCGTTCCCGCGCGCCATGCGCTCGCTGGAGCCCGGGCATCCGCGCCTGGTTGCACTGCACGACGCGGTCGCTGCACGGCCGCAGGTCGCGGCCTATCTGAAATCCAGGCGGCGCATCCCGTTCAACGAGCAGGGAATTTTTCGCCACTATCCGGAACTCGACGGTCGCGGCGGCTGAGTCAGGCCGGACTTCGGATGGCGTCCCCGGTGAGTCCCGGCTGTTGCGCGAGCGCAGTCAGCGGCGATGCAAGTATCACCACCATCTGCAGCAGATAAATGCAGGCGATCGCGGCGAGGCAAGCCTGCGGGCCGAAGGCGCTGCCGGTAGCCGCACCCAGCAGGGCGCCGAGCGGGCGCGACCCGTAGGCGAGGACGTTGATCGCCGACACCCTGCCCAGCAGTGCGGCCGGCGTGACTGACTGGCGCAGGGTGGTCGTGCTGATGACCCAGAGAATCGGGCCTGCACCCATGATGAAGAACGACAGACCGGCGAGCAGCGGGTGCGGGATCCAGAGAGTGCCTGCCATGAGCAGGGCCGCACAGAATCCGGCGACCGGGCCAATCGCCACCAGTACACCGAAGCGTATCTGCCGGGTGACCCACGGAGCGCACAGTGCGCCGGCTATGGTGCCGATGCCATAAGCGGCCAGGGTTGCCCCCACGCCTGTCGCGCCGAGGCCGAGATTGTGGACCGCGTAGGGCACATACATGGCGTGCAGCATGTAGAACGCCGTGCCGAAGATGAACTGCGTGATGAATACGGGCATCAGCAGCGGGTGGCGGAATACGAAACCGGCGCCTTCGCGCAGTTCGGCCAGCGGATGCCGCTTCGGCGGCACCGGGTGCGGCGGTTCGCGTATTGCTGCGAGCAGGCAAGCCGCACAGATCGACAGTGCCGTGGCGAAGCCGTAGGCGGGCTGTGCGCCGGCCCAGCCCACCAGCAGGCCGCCGAGCGCCGGTCCGGCGGCAATTGCGAGCGTGCGCGCAAGTTCGATCCGGGCGTTGGCCTGCGCCAGCGCGGCACGGCCCACCAAAGCGGGCATCAGTGCTGGCGCCGCGACGCTGTAGGCGACCGTGCCGCAGGCGCCGGCGAAGCCGAGCAGTCCGAGCAGGGGCAGGGTGAGCAGTTCGCACTGCGCGAGAAGCACGACAGCAGCCAGTGACAGCGCGCGTAGCGCCTCCGCTCCGGCCATCAGGGTCCGGCGAGGCAGACGATCAGCCAGCAGACCCGCGGGAATCGCGAACAGCAGGAAAGGCAGCGTCTGGGCTGTCTGCAGCAGTCCGGTTTCGGCCATGCTCGCGCCGAACGCGAGCACCGCAACCAGTGGCGCGGCCGCGAGCCCCACCTGCTCGGCGGATTGCGCGGCAAGGTTCGACCAGGCAAGCCGGTTGAATGCGGGTGGGAGCGGAGATGCGGTATGCATGGTTTGCCAGGCGCGATGGCTCGAATGGCGGCAAGTCTATTGAGCGAGAGCGGGGTGCGCCTCCCGGTTCTTGCGCACTCACGCAGCGTTTCCGAAATTAAGGGTAGGCTCTTTACTTTTCGCAGCCGGAGTCGTCGGATGAGTTCCAATACGGTACGGGTGGTCTGCGGGCACGACTGCCCGGACATGTGTTCGCTGCTCGCGCATGTGGAAAAGGGGCGCGTGGTCAAGATCGAGGGCGACCCGGCGCAGCCTTACACCGCAGGCTTTGCCTGCGCGAAGGTCAATCGCGACATGGACCTCGTGCATTCGTCTGCACGCCTGAAGACGCCGCTGCGGCGTGCGGGCGCGAAAGGCGAAGGGACATTCGCGCCGATCGACTGGGACGAGGCGCTCGACGAGATCGCCGCGCGCTGGAAGGCGGTGATCGCCGAATCGGGTCCGCTTGCGCTGCTCGGCTACGCCTACAGCGCGCACCAGGGGCTCATGAACCGCAACCTCATCAACGGGCTCATCCATGCGCTGGGTGCGAGCCGCCTCGCGGCCGGCACGGTCTGCGACAGTTGCTGCGAGACCGCGTGGGACCTCACTGTCGGACCGACAGGCGGCGCAGATCCGGAGTCGGTGGCCGAGTCCGACCTGATCGTTGCGTGGGGCGCAGACCTCATGGCGGTCAACGTGCACCTCTGGGCGAAGGCCGCCGAGGCACGCAAGAAAGGCGCGCAGGTCATCGTGATCGATCCGCGCCGCAGCCGAACCGCCGAAGCCGCAGACTGGCATATCCCGATCCGCATCGGCACCGATGCAGCGTTTGCGCTGGGCGTGATGCACATCCTCGTGCGCGACGGAAAATGCGACCGCGCCTATCTCGATGCGAACACGATTGGATTTGCGGAGCTCGAAAAAGAAGTGCTGCCGCGTTTCACAACGCAGGCGGTCGCCGGCATCACCGGTGTGCCGGTGGCCGACATCGAGCGATTCGCGGATCTGTACGGCCGCGCAAAGAAATCCTTCATCCGCATGGGCGAAGGCATGACGCGTTTCGCGCAGGGCGGCCAGGCGCTTCGTGCGGTGGCGGTCCTGCCGGCGCTGACCGGCGCCTACGGCCGCTATGGCGGGGGCGCCCTGTTGGTGACGGCGGCGTCGGTCGCACTCAACTACAACGCGCTTCGCAAGCCCTCGGGGCCGGTCGCCACGCGCAGCGTGAACCATCTGCGACTGGGCGAGGCGCTGCTCGAGCTGCGCGATCCGCCGGTCCGCGCGCTGCTGGTGGCGGCAAACAATCCGGCGATCACCTGCCCGGAGGTTCACAAGGTGCGGCGCGGCCTTGCCCGCGAGGACCTCTTCACCGTCGTGCACGATCCGTTCATGAGTGCAACCGCGCGCTACGCCGACATCGTGCTGCCCGCGACCACTTATCTGGAAACCGAAGACCTGTTCCGCTCGTACGGAAGCTACTGGATGCAGTATGCCGAGGCCGCCGTTGCACCGCAGGGCGAGGCCAGATCGAATGTCGCCGTCGCGCAGGCGCTGGCTGCGCGCATGGGGCTCACCGATCCGGTATTCCGCATGGGTCCGCGCGAATTGCTCTCCGAGCTGCTGCGCGGCGCCACGGGCCCTGCGGCGCTGGAGGCCGATTTTGTTGCCGCTGCCGGACCGATCAACGTCCGGCCCGTGAATATCAAGACACAGGGACAGAGCTTCGCCACGCCCTCCGGCAAACTGGAAATCCGCTCCGGGCAGCTTGAAGCGCAGGGCCTGCCGCCGCTGCCGGACTGGTCGCCCGATCCGGTCGATGCGGCCGAGGCTACGCGCTGGCCGTTGCGCCTGCTCACGGCGCCGTCGTATTTCCAGCCGCACACGGCATACGCGGCGGTCGATTTCCTGCGTGCGAGGGAAGGCGTGCCGTACTGCGTGTTGCATCCCGAGGACGCCGCTGTGCGTGGGTTGACCGAGGGGCAGACGGTGAGCCTGGCGAATGATCGCGGCCGCATCGGCCTGGTGCTGCGTATCGCCGATGAAATCCAGCCCGGCGTCGTGCTGGTGCCGGGGCAACGCCCGGACGAGGAGGCGGTGGAGGGCACGATCAACATGCTGTGCTCGGACCGCTATACCGACATCGGCGAAGGCGCGACCTACCAGAGCACCTGGCTCGAGGTGTCGGCCTGGGCGTAAAGAACTAGCGGGTGCTCACCGAAGTACGGCTGCGCGGCGGCGCGCCCACCGGCGGGCGGCTGTCGATCCCGACCTTGGGCCGGTTGTCGATGCCCACCTTGGGGCGGTTGTCGATGCCGATCGGCACCGGCTCGTCGATCACCACGAAAGGCTTTGTCCGATGCGGGAAATGCGCGGCGCCGACGACGTGCGGGTAGTAGAGGGTTGCGCGGTTTCGCCCAGGCCCCGGCCCCGGTGATGAACACCGCGTCCGGGATGACCGAACTCAGGTGGATGGTGAACATGACGCCGGCGAGGACGCGGTCGCTGCGCACCATCTGCATCACCGCCACCGACAGGGACGCCTTGAAATGGTCGAAGCCGTTCTCGATGCGGTACGAGGATGGCCCGATCGGTGAACGGCGAGGCCTGACAGCGCTTGACC